>NZ_JADYVG010000019.1:0-149512 GCF_020193585.1 Bradyrhizobium sp. IC3195
CGCCAGGGCGCGGGTCCTACGTCGGTGCTCTAGGCACAGGTGGGCAAGGCGGCTCCCGGCGGATCGGCCCGGCGACCAGCCTACACCAACTGACTGGCCTCCGAACGCCAGAAGGGTACAGGGTGGGCAAAGCGAAGCGTACCCACCAACTTGCGCGCCCTCGGGAAGAGCGGTGGGCACGGCGCTTTGCGCCTTTGCCCACCCTACGAAGGCTGCGAGGAGCGACTTGTGCGCCCTCGCTCGAAGTGAACGAGGGATGCCCATTTCGCCTGAAGGCGTCGAATTAGCGCGTGCCGGGCCGTTCCCCATGGCCCCGCGATGGCATAATGTACGCGCGCCAACCGGCGCCTTGCGGAGATTCTCAGGACATCGCGCAACAGCTCTTCTTTTGCCACTATCCCGAGCCAGGTTGGTGCAAACCGACAGAACAGGGAGGCAGTGCCATGACGATGAGGCCGGATCCTACCTTTCACGCCTCGCCCAAGCTTGCGATGGAAGCGCCTGCGGAGAACTTTGCTTACACCTTGCTGCTCAGTCCGGATTTCTCAAAGCCGGATGCTCTCGCGGTCATCGACGTCAAGCCGGGATCGCCGACCTATAGCCAGATCGTCCATACCGTAGCGATGCCCAACAAGGGTGATGAGTTTCATCATTTCGGCTGGAATGCTTGCTCCTCCGCCCTGTCGCCGCTCGCCGGACACGCCTTCATCGAGCGGCGCTACCTCATTATCCCCGGGCTGCGCTCGTCGCGGATCTACGTGATCGATACCAAGCCCGATCCGACGAAGGCCAAGATCCACAAGATCATCGAGCCAGAGGAGGTCTTCAAGAAGACCGGCTACTCGCGACCGCACACGATCCATTGCGGGCCAGACGGCATTTACGTGAGCACGCTGGGTGGCGGCGGCAAGGACGGCACCAACGGACCTCCGGGCATCTTCATCATGGATTGCGAGACGTTCGAAGTTCTTGGACGATGGGAGATCGACCGTGGCCCGCAAACGCTGCATTATGATTTCTGGTGGAATCTGCCGCGCGATTACATGGTGACGAGCGAA
Organism: Bradyrhizobium sp. IC3195; assembly: GCF_020193585.1. Lineage (NCBI taxonomy): Bacteria > Pseudomonadati > Pseudomonadota > Alphaproteobacteria > Hyphomicrobiales > Nitrobacteraceae > Bradyrhizobium > Bradyrhizobium sp. IC3195. Next base: position 1,059 of record NZ_JADYVG010000019.1, read on the forward strand.
TGGGCGTTACCGCCGCAGTTCGAGAACGGGATCGTCCCGGAAGATCTGCTGGCGAACAAGTATGGCCATCGTCTCCACTTCTGGGACCTTCGCGCCCGTCGCAACGTCCAGACCATCGACCTCGGCGCCAATCATCAGATGGCGCTGGAGGTGCGCCCCGCGCACGATCCGGTTCGCGAGTACGGCTTCGTCGGTGTCGTGGTCGACACCACCAACCTCGAAGCGTCGATCTGGACCTGGTGGCGCGAGGGCGGAAAATTCCATGCCGAGAAAACGGCGACGATCCCTCCCGAACCCGCGCCCAAGGAGAAGCTGCCGCCGCTGCTGCAGGGATTTGGCGCCGTGCCGCCGCTGGTGACGGACATCGACCTGTCGATGGACGACCGGTTTCTCTATGTCTCGTGCTGGGGCACGGGTGAGATGCGCCAGTACGACGTCAGCGATCCCAGAAAGCCGAAGCTTGCGGGCTCGGTCCACATCGGCGGCATCGCGCGCCGCACGCCCCATCCGAACGGCAAGCCCTTTGCGGCGGGTCCGCAGATGGTCGAGATCAGCCGCGACGGCCGGCGCGTGTACTGGACCAATTCGCTTTATTCCACCTGGGACGACCAGTTCTATCCCGACGGGGTTCCGGGCGTGGAAGTCATGGCCAATGTCGGTCGCAACGGCGGCCTCGAGCTCGACAAGGACTATTTCGTGGGCTTCCCCGACGGATATCGCGCGCACCAGATCAGGCTCGAGGGCGGCGACTGTTCGACGGACTCATTTTGCTACCCGTCGGTCTAGATGGCACGCAGGCGAGCCCGGCCCTTGGCTGGCTGTGGCTCGCGCTTGTTGCGAGCGGTCTCTACCACGGGGGCAATCCGGGAATGGGATGGCCGCTCGCCGTTTCGGCCGGGCTCATGGACAAGAGCCCCCTCGCGCTCTTCCGTGCACTGTGGGCTCTGGCGGCCGGGCACCTCCTGGCAACACTTCTCGTGCTGCTGCCGTTCGCCTTCCTGCTCGTACTGGCCGAATGGCAGCGTCCAATCCAGATCGTCGCGAGTCTTCTCGTCATCGGCTTTGGCGTCTACCGGCTGATCGACCGGCGTCATCCGCGCGCGCTGGCACGAATTCCGCCGACGCAATTGGTGCTCTGGTCATTTGCCGTCGCCATCGCTCACGGCGCTGCCCTGATGCTCGTGCCGATCTATCTCGGGCTCTGCCAGGCCTTCGAGCTCGATGCCGGCCATCAGGCGGCGGGCGCGCTGATGACGGCAAATCTCGGGATGGCGGTGCTGGTGTCGCTGGTGCACGTTGCCGCCATGGTCGGCGCCGGCGGATGTCTGGCGTGGCTGGTCTACCGCCATCTGGGACTGAGGTTCGTCTCGCGAAGCTGGTTCAACCTGGATGCAGTCTGGGCGACCAGCCTCGTTCTGGTTGGCGCAGTGGCGCTCGCTTTCAATCTTGCGGCCTCGCGCTGAGGTCTACCGCACCAAAGCCCACTCGCCGATGATGCGAAACCGCGCCTTGGCATCATCCTGCCTGAACAGCGCAATGCGATCGATCGCGAGCGTCTCGATCCCCAGCGCCGCAAACCGTGTTCGCAGCATCTGAAGGATCGGCCCGCGCCGCTCCGCATCCAGCCGCCCCGTCAGCGTCATGTGGAAGCGGAATTCTTCCATCACGTAAGGATAGCCCCAGCGGTCGAGATAATCGCGCTGCCGCTCGCTGAGCTTCTCCGGCTTGCGCCGAGCGCGATCTTCCGCCGTCAGCGCGGCGCGAAACGGGTCGAACTCGCGAACGCAATCAGCGGCAAGTTGCTGGAGCGCTTCCATCGGCTCGGCCGGAATAACGGCAATGAAGCCGCTGATGGCATCGACCATCGGTCGGATTGCCGGGATTGGCCGTGTCTTGCCCGCGAAGGCCGCGCAGGCGGCCATCAGCTCGGCTTCGGTCTTGCCGGGCGCCAGCGCCATCGGCGCCTTCAGCGTGGCGTGAAAGCCGTACTTGCGGGGATCGGCGCTGACCTCGCGCCAGTCGGGCGCGGCGTGCAGCGCCTGCTCTGGAAACGAAATCTCGCCGCCGCTGTAGGCGTCATAGCCGAGCAGCTCGGCGCCGAAGCGGGAGAGGGCGCTGTCGCGGCCTGCGGCATAATAGATCGCGTAGCGGGGGAAACCTGTCATTGCCTCAGCATAACCAATTTACGCCGCGACGACAGTCTCGCGCGGCGCCGCCATTGCGGTGAGCAGCCGCGTCGCGTCGGTGAGATGCACGAGCCTGCCGCCTGAGATCACCGCGATCAGCCGCGGCCGCAGCTCCACGCTGTCGTCGACGAGGAGAATGTCGGCGCGGCGTCCCTCCGCGAGCAGGCCGCGATCGGTGAGGCCGGTTGCCCGCGCCGGGCCGGCGGAGACCAGATCCCAGGCCTGAGCCAGAGGCATCACGCCATCGGCGGCCAGGCGGAACGCGGCGAGCAGCTGCGCGGGATAGTAATAGTCCGACGCCAGCACCGAGCAGAGCCCCTTTGCGATCATGTCGGAGGCCCTGGTCCAGCCGGTGTGGCTGCCGCCGCGCACGACGTTCGGCGCGCCATAGACGATGGCATCGCCGTGGCTGGCCGCAGCCTGCGCCGTCTCCTCGTTGATCGGAAACTCCGCGATCAAGGCGCCGAGCTCGCGAAAGTCCCGGCGCATCGCCGGGCTCGAATCGTCGTGCGAGAGCATCCGCACCTCGGCCCCGCGGGCCGCGGCGGCCAGGCGTGACACCGAGGCGGGCACCTCGTCGGCGCGCGAGACCACGCGCTCGACCAGCCGGTCGAATTCTTCGCTCGACAGACCGGTGCGCTCCACCATGCGGTTGCGCTTGCGTGGGTTGGAGATGTCGGCAACGACGCCGTCCATATGATCGTTGAAGGCGAACAGGTCGACGCGGCCCTCGCTGAGCCACTCTGCGATCTCCGCTTCGGCATCGAGATTGAAGGTCTCGTGCCGCAGGTGGAAGCGGGTGTCGGCGGCGAATTGAGGACGCTGCCGCTCGATCGCCTCCATCAGACCGCGCGCATTGTCGGCGCTGCGCAGGCCCGGCTCCCACGAGCAGGTTGTGGCGTGAAACACGGTAGTGATGCCGTTGCTGATCGCCTGGCGGTCGCTGTCGGCGAGCGCGACGTCGATCGGAAAGTCGACGCCGGCGCGCGGCATCATCTGGCGCTCGAAGGCATCGCCATGCAGATCAACGATGCCGGGCAGCACCAGCAGGTCACGGGCATCCAGCGCCAGCCGCGCCCGGCCGCGAGAGGCGTCGACCTCTGCAATGTCTGTTCCGGAGACGAGAAGGGAGGTTTCGACGAGCTCGGCGCCGATCAGGGCCCGGCCGCCTTCGATGAATATGTCTGTCACGCGACCGCGCTTCGTTTGCTGGCAGGAGAATTGGCGAGTGAGCTCGCTTTTGCTTCGTATGCCGAGAGGAAATCTTCAATCCCGAGCTTGCGGAAATTGGGCAGCGCCTCGCGCAACTTGTCGTGATCCCAGTCCCACCAAGCAAGCCTTGCGAGCCGTCCGGCGATCTCCTCCGAGAATCGCCGCCGCACGATGCGGGCCGGATTGCCGGCGACGATGCTGTAGGCCGGCACGTCCTTGGTGACGATCGCGCCGGCGGCGATCACCGCGCCGGTGCCGATGTTGCGGCCCGGCAGCACGATCGCGCCATGGCCGATCCAGACGTCATGGCCGATATGAACGTGATGCCGGCGGCGCCAGTCGAAGAACTCGAGATCGTCGCTCTCACCTTCGAAATAGGCGCTGGATCGGTAAGTGAAATGCGCCTGAGTGGCGCGATGCATCGGATGGTTGCCGGGATTGATGCGGGTCATCGCCGCGATCGAGCAGAACTTTCCGATGGTGGCGTAGGTGATCTGCGCATCGTTCACGACATAGGAATAATCGCCCATCGCGACTTCATGCAGGATCGTGCGCGCGCCGACTTCGGTGTAGGCGCCAAGCCTGGTCTCATGCAGCTTGGCCGAGGGATCGACGGTCGGCTGAACCGAAAGAGCTTTGGCCATGTTGCATCCGAAGTGCGAGGGCGGGAGTCTTTCTTCGAGCGGCCGGATGACGGTGTCGTGACAATGAGATGACAGGGGATGACGTGCGTAGGATGGCCGCACTGCAGCAGCCTTGTCACACAAGTGTTAACCACGGGCGTTAGCGGTTGGCTCCAGCTACTCTGGAGCCCCTCGATGCTGGTGGTTGAAGGTCTGACGTGTCGCTTCGGCGCGAAGGCCGCTGTGGACGATGCTTCGTTTCAAGTTTCCCCTGGCGGCTTCGTCGGGGTGATCGGGCGATCCGGCGCCGGCAAGTCGACATTGCTGCGGTCCATCAACCGCCTCATCGAGCCCTCCGAAGGCCGCATCCTGTTCGAAGGCGTCGACGTCACCGCGCTGCGCGGCAAGGAGCTGCGGCAGTGGCGTGCGCGGTCGGCGATGATTTTTCAGCAGTTCAACCTCGTCGGCCGGCTCGACGTCCTCACCAATGTGCTGATGGGGCGGCTGTCGACGGTGCCGACATGGCGGTCGCTGCTGCAGCTTTGGCCCGAAGAAGACAAGGCCATCGCGATGTCGGCGCTCGAGCAGTTCGACATGGCTGCCATCGCGGCCCAGCGCGCCGACCAGCTCTCGGGCGGTCAGCAGCAGCGCGTGGCGATCGCGCGGGCGCTGGTTCAGCAGCCCGACATTATCCTTGCCGACGAGCCGATCGCCTCGCTCGATCCCCGCAACACCAAGATCGTGATGGATGCGCTTCTGCGCATCAACAAGCATTTCGGTATCACCGTGCTCTGCAACCTGCATTCGCTCGATCTCGCCCGCAGCTATTGCGACCGCCTGATCGGCATGGCGGCCGGACGCGTGGTGTTCGACGGCGCGCCGGCGGCCTTGACCGATCATATCGCGCGCGAGCTGTACGATCTCGAGGCGAATGAAGTCATGGATGTTGCGCCCGCGGATGCATCGGTCGGCACAGCAGTTCCTGCCCTCCGCACGGTTGCCGTGGCCTGATCGCTGCTTCTTTAAATCGAGCCTAGCGTAGAGCCGGAACTCGACAGTTTCATAACCTTGAAATGGGAGACGTCATGATAGACCGTCGTACGATCGTTGCCGCTGCGGCGGCCCTGGCATTTTCAGTTTCAGCCGCTGCGGCGCAGGACTGGAAGGCGAAATATCCTGAGTTGATCTTCGCAAAAGTCCCCGACGAGAATGCCTCCGGCACCACCAACCGCTGGACGCCTCTGACGGAGTACCTGTCCCGCGAGCTTGGAACCAAGGTCACGCTGCGCATCGCCAACGACTACGCCGCGGTGATCGAAGGTCAGCGTGCAGGAAACATTCACATTGCGATGTACGGCCCGGCGTCCTACGCGCGTGCCTACATCATTGGCGCGAAGGTCGAACCGTTCGCGATCGAGGTGAACGGCGACGGCACCAAAGGCTATTACTCGGTTCTCTATGTCAAAAGCGATTCGAGCTACAAGGACATTAAGGACCTGCAAGGCAAGAACCTCTGCCTCGTCGATCCCAATTCGACTTCCGGCAACAACGTGCCGCGTTTCGCGATGAACAAGATGGGCATCGACCCGGAAAAGTTCTTCGCCAAGGTGGTCTATTCGGGGAGCCATGAAAACGCGGTGATCGGGCTTTCCCAGGGCACCTGCGACGCGGCGTTCAACTGGTGGAACGACGAGAAGGAATCGAACCTGCTCCGGATGGAACGGAAGGGCATGGCGAAGGCCGCGGATTTCAAGATCATCATGAAGTCCGAGCAGATCGTGAACTCGCCGATGGCCTATCTCAGCAGCCTGCCTGACGACCTCAAGGCGGCGATCAAGAAAGCCGTGCTGGAAATTGCGGTGAAGGACAAGGCGGCTTTCGACAAGATTTACGAGGGGAAGCAATTGCCCTACGTCGAGGTCGACCACAAGGCGTATGACGCCGTGATCGAACTGACCAAGTTTGTCGACAGCATTCGCAAGCAGAAATCCTGAGGGAAACGAAGGGTTGGACAAGTCGGGCAGATCGCAAGATCTGCCCGTCGGCTCTTCCGAACATCCCATGCGAACAGCAGTTCCCGAATTTCCGGAAGCCAGGCTGCGTGAGCTTGGCGATCGCTATGCGGCCGCAATTGCCGCCAAGCGCCGCCGCGTATGGCTCGGTGCCGCCGTCCTGATCGCCGTTGCCATTGCCGCGGGCTGGATGGGCGAGGTCAGTCTCGGAAATTTTGTCGAGAATTTCTGGCGCTTCCCGGCCTATTTCCTCAGCATCGCACCCAAATTTTCGTTCGCGACCGCATGGAGCGATTTGGCGGAGTGGCTGTGGGGATTGCCGCGCTGGGCACGGCTTCTCGGGGATACGTTGCTGATAGCCTATATGGGCACCCTCTCGGGTGCGCTGTGCGGTTTCGCGCTTTGCTTCCTCGCCTCGGCCAATCTCGTGAAATCAGGAACGACTGTTTTCGTCACCCGGCGCGTTCTGGAGTTTTTCAGGACCGTGCCGGAGATCGTGTTTGCCCTGATCTTCGTGCTGGCCTTTGGTCTCGGGCCGCTGCCGGGCGTTCTGGCGATTGCAATCCATACCGCCGGAGCGTTGGGCAAGCAATTCGCCGAGGTTGTCGAGAACATCGACAGCAAGCCGGTCGAAGGGGTGGCGGCAAGCGGGGGCAGCTGGGTTCAGGTCGTTCGGTTCGGCGCGTTACCTCAGGTCCTCTCGAACTTCGTGAGCTATGCCTTGCTCAGGTTCGAGATCAACGTGCGGGGCGCCGCCGTGATGGGCTTCGTCGGCGCCGGCGGGATCGGTCAGGATCTGATCGAGGCGGTTCGCAAGTTCTACTTCACCGACGTCAGCGCCATCCTGCTGCTCATCGTCCTTACCGTCATGTTGATCGACTTCCTGACGGAACGGTTGCGACACCGCCTGCTCGGGCTGGAGGGAAGCACCCGATGAGCTCCTTCAGTTTTGAAAACCGGGCCGGCATTGCCGAACGGTATCCCGACGTCTTCCGGACCGATTGGTGGCAGCGGGGAAGGATCGCAATACTCGTCGGCGGGGCGGTCGGGCTGTTCCTGTTCGGGATCGTCCAGCTCGATATTCCCTTTAATCGGCTCTCCCAGGGCATGGTCAGGCTGGGCGAATTCGTCCAGCTCATGTTGCCGCCCAGCCCGGGTTCTTGGGCGGAGGTCCTGAAATATCTGTATGCGCTCGGAGAGACGGTGTCGATCGCGTTTCTCGGCACGCTGGGTGGCGCGCTGCTCGCGCTGCCGGTATCCCTGCTGGCGGCGCGCAACGTGGTTGCAAACCGGATCATCCGCCTATTGACCCGTCGTGGCCTCGATACCATCCGTGGAGTCGATACCTTGATCTGGGCACTGATCTGGGTCGGCGTCGTGGGGCTGGGGCCGTTTGCCGGCATCCTGGCCGTGATCTGCAGCGATTTCGGAACGTTCGGCAAGCTGTTCTCGGAAGCGATCGAGGTCGCCGAGAAGAACCCCGCGGAAGGCGTTCGGTCATCGGGCGGCAACCATCTCCACAGCGTCCGCTTCGGATTGCTGCCGCAGGTGTTCCCGGTCTTGCTGAGCCAGGTGCTCTACTATTTCGAGTCGAATACGCGATCGGCGACGATCATCGGAATCGTTGGCGCTGGCGGCATTGGCCTTCAGCTTGCCGAACAGATCCGGGTGCTGGAATGGCAGAAGGTATCGTTTCTGATCCTGCTGATCCTGGTAACTGTATCGTCGATCGACTGGATTTCCGGCAAGCTGCGCTTCGCGATCATCGGCAAGCGGACGGTCGCCTAACGTCGTACTGCAGTCTTATCCGTTCCGATTGGATCGGAACGGAGCTCTGATTTTTGTTTTGACGCGTTTTCTCGACGCAAATCGTTTCCACCCCGGATCAAGTCCGAGGGCAGGCTTCGCTGGAAAACGCTCTGATCTAAGCGTTCTCCACCAAAAACTCCACCCGCTCTGCCGCAAAGCGCGAGTGCTTCGTCACCAGCGGCTTGCCCATGAGATCATGGTCGGTGGCGTCGACCACCAGGATCGGCCGCCCCAGCGCCAGATCGAGCCGTGCGGCGTCGCTCGCGTCGACGATCCCTGCGGTGATTCTCGTTGCGCCACGGCGATAGTCGCGGACGCCGAAATGCTCAAGCAGCTTCGTCATCGAACGCGTTGCCGCGAACACGGCGCCCGCCTCCGGAAACCGCTCCGCCGATAGCCAGGTGGTGGAAACACAGATCGGCGTGCGATCGGCGAGGCGAATCGCCTCGATCCGCACCAGCGGCGCGCCGGTCTTTAATCCCAACTCTCGTGCGAGCTCGCGTGTCGCGACGTCATCGGTCGCCTCGATCAGCCGGCCGTGCGGCTCGCGGCCATCGGCGCCGACGATCTCGGAGAACCGCGTGCGCGAGCGCAGGGGATAAGCGAGCTTCTGCGCCTCGACATAGGTGCCGCTGCCGCGCTCGGCACGCACCAGGCCGCGCTCGGCAAGCGCTGCCAGCGCGCGCCGCACGGTGTGGCGGTTGACGCGATAGGTTTCGGCGATCTCCATCTCGCCCGGCAATTTGTCGCCGGCCGCAAAGCGGCCGTCGGCGATGCCGCGCTCGATGCCATCGGCCACGAGGCGCCATAGCGCGACGCCCGAGGAGGCTGTGTCCTGCATGCTCATGTCGCGGGAAACCTACTCCAGAAGTCACAGCATTGTCACGAAACAGTCATGGCGCGTCCGTATGAAGTTGTCTATTATCATAGACAACTTCGGTGCGGCAAGTTCTGTAGAAGGTTCGATGGACCAGGTGACCCAGCACGACGACCAGCAAGCCCAGCGCAAGGCCGCAATGGCGGTGCTGGCGCACGCGGAGGCGGGCGAGATCGCCGCTCGCCTCCGCAACTTGTCCCTCCCGGACCATCAGGATCTGCGCACGCCCGAGAACGGCCTCGTCATGCTGCGCGGCCGGGTCGGCGGCGACGGCGCGCCGTTCAATCTCGGCGAAGCGACGGTGTCGCGCGCCGCGGTGCGGCTTGCGAGCGGCGAGGTCGGGTTCGGCTACACGCTCGGCCGCGACGGTGAGAAGGCGCGGCTGATTGCGCTGTGCGATGCGCTGGTGCAGTCCCGCGATTTCGGCGGAGCGGTGGAGCGCGACGTTATCGCGCCGTTGCGCGAGCAGCTTATGGTCAGGCGCAAGCAGGCGGCGGCAGCGGCCGCCGCGACGAAGGTTGATTTCTACACCATGGTGCGCGGTGAGGGGTGAGATCATGACCACGATTGCGGAGCTGCCGCCCGGTTTCGCCGACAAGGTGCTGTCGGCGCAATCGACCTTTCGCTCGGTCATGGACGCCATGGCGCGGCCGGGCTCGGTCCAGCGCATCGTTCCGATGGCGGGCGCGCCTGATACGATGATGCGCGGCACCGCCGCGATCGCGCTGACGCTGTTCGATCACGACACGCCGCTCTGGCTCGATACACGGATGGCGGAAAGCTTGGACGTGACGAAGTGGCTGAAGTTTCACACCGGCGCGCCGGTCGTGCAGGATTCGTCGATCGCTTCGTTCGCGCTCATCGGTGACGGCGGCGCCTTGCCCTCGTTCGAATCCTTCGCGTTCGGCACCAGCGAGTATCCGGACCGCTCGACCACGGTGATCGTCCAGGTCGACAGCCTCGCCTCCGGGCGCAGCTTCGAGCTGCGCGGCCCCGGCATCGACGGGGTCGCCACGCTACAAGCGTCGATCAAGCCGTTCGACCTGTTCGAGCGCCTGAATATGAACGAAGCGCTGTTTCCGCGCGGCATCGATGTGGTGCTGGTCGCCGATGACGCCGTGGTCGCGATCCCCCGCACCACGCGCGTCGTGAGCAAGGGAAGCTAGAAGCATGTATGTCGCAGTCAAAGGCGGCGAACGCGCCATCGAGAACGCCCATCGCCTGCTCGCGCATAAGCGGCGCGGCGACCAGAGCGTTGCGGAAATCACGCTCGACCAGATCTCGGAGCAGCTCGGCCTGGCCGTCGATCGCGTCATGAGCGAAGGCTCGCTCTATGACCGCGAGCTCGCGTCGCTTGCGATCAAGCAGGCGCGCGGCGATTTGATCGAGGCGATCTTCCTGGTTCGCGCCTTCCGCGCCACGCTGCCGCGCTTCGGTGCCAGCGAGCCGGTCGACACCGGCACCATGCGGGTGCAGCGGCGGGTGTCGGCGACCTTCAAGGACATTCCCGGCGGCCAGATCCTGGGGCCGACCTTCGACTACACGCACCGCCTGCTCGATCCATCGCTCGCCCAAGGTTTTGTGCCGGAGAGGCCGGCTGCGGCCGAAGCCTCCACCGCGCCGACGCCGCGCGTGACAGACATTCTCGGGCGCGACGGGCTGATCGAATCATCGCCGGAAGCCGAGGACGGCGCCAGCGTCGGCGATCTCACCCGCGAGCCGCTGAATTTCCCCGCGGACCGTGATTTGCGCCTGCAAAACCTCGCGCGCGGTGACGAAGGCTTTCTGCTCGCGATGGGCTATTCCACCCAGCGCGGCTACGGCCGCAACCATCCCTTCGTCGGCGAGATCCGCTTCGGCGAGGTCGAGGTCGAATTCGTCGCGGAAGACGTCGGCTTCGCCGTGCCGCTCGGTGCGATCGAGCTCACCGAGTGCCAGATGGTCAACCAGTTCAAGGGCTCGGCGACCGAGGCGCCGTGCTTCACCCGCGGCTATGGCCTCGCCTTCGGCCAGAGCGAACGCAAGACCATGTCGATGGCGCTGGTCGACCGCGCATTGCGCGCCCGTGAGCTCGGCGAGGAGGCGCTCGCACCGGCGCAGGACGAGGAGTTCGTGATGTCGCATTCGGACAACGTCCAGGCGACCGGCTTCGTCGAGCACCTGAAGCTGCCGCACTATGTCGACTTCCAGTCCGAGCTCGGCCTGCTCCGAAAGCTGCGTCAGGAGTTCGCCGATGCCAATACGCCCGATGCCATGAAGGAGGCCGCGGAATGAACGCGCCCGCCTACAATTTCGCCTATCTCGACGAGCAGACCAAGCGGATGATCCGCCGCGCGATCCTGAAGGCGATCGCGATCCCCGGTTATCAGGTGCCGTTCGCCAGCCGCGAGATGCCGATGCCCTATGGCTGGGGCACCGGCGGCGTGCAGGTCACGGCCGCGATCCTGGGGCCGCAGGACGTGCTGAAGGTGATCGACCAGGGCTCCGACGACACGACGAACGCGATCTCGATTCGCAAATTCTTCGCCAAGACGGCGGGCGTTGCGACGACGACGGCGACGGACGAAGCAACCGTGATCCAGACCCGTCACCGCATCCCCGAGACGGCGCTGCGCGCGAACCAGGTGCTGGTCTATCAGGTGCCGATCCCCGAGCCGTTGCGCTTCCTCGAGCCGCGCGAGACCGAGACGCGGCGCATGCATGCGCTGGCCGAATACGGCCTGATGCATGTGAAGCTCTACGAGGACATCGCGCGCTTCGGCCACATCGCCACCGCCTATGCCTATCCGGTCAAGGTCAATGCGCGCTACGTGATGGACCCGTCGCCGACGCCGAAATTCGACAATCCCAAGATGGACAATTCCCCGGCGCTGCAATTGTTCGGCGCCGGCCGCGAGAAGCGCATCTACGCGATCCCGCCCTACACGCAGGTGGTGTCGCTCGATTTCGAGGATCACGCGTTCGAGCCCTACCGCTTCAACGCGCCCTGCGCGCTCTGCGGGGCGGAGAATTCGTATCTCGACGAGATCGTCATCGACGACAAGGGCGGGCGCATGTTCGTGTGCTCGGACACCGATTATTGCGAGGGCCGCCAGGCCGCCGGCCATCACGGCAGCCTCAGTGCCGCGCCGTACAAGGAGAAGGCGCAGGAGGCCGCGAATGGCTGATCAGAATCTGGTCGAAAACGACGAGCCGCTGCTGATCGCAAAATCGCTCAGCAAGTCGTTTGGCCGCATCAATGCCTGCCGCGACGTCTCGTTCTCCCTGTATCCCGGCGAGGTGCTGGCGATCGTCGGCGAATCCGGTTCCGGCAAATCGACGCTGCTGCAGATGCTGTCGGGCCAGCTCGCGCCGAGTGCAGGCCATGTGTCCTATCGGATGCGTGATGGCGTCACCCGCGATCTCACGACGCTCGGCGAGGCCGAGCGCCGCTTCCTGTTCCGCACCGATTGGGGCTTTGTGCATCAAGACCCCGCGCAGGGCCTGCGCATGGCAGTCTCGGCCGGCGCCAATGTCGGCGAGCGGCTGATGGCGGTGGGGTGGAATCACTACGGCCGCATCCGTGAGACCGCGTCGGATTGGCTGACGCGCGTCGAGATCGACGTCGCGCGCATCGACGATGCGCCGCGCACCTATTCCGGCGGCATGCGCCAGCGCCTCCAGATCGCCCGCAACCTCGTTACCGAGCCGCGGCTCGTGTTCATGGACGAGCCGACCGGCGGCCTTGACGTATCGGTGCAGGCGCGCCTGCTCGATCTCTTGCGCAGCCTCGTCGCCGAGCTGAACCTCGCCGTCATCATCGTCACCCACGATCTCGCGGTGGCGCGCCTCTTGTCGCACCGCGTGATGGTGATGAAAGGCGGCCGCGTCATCGAGACCGGTCTCACGGACCAGGTGCTCGACGACCCGCGCGAGCCCTATACCCAGCTCCTCGTCTCCTCGATCCTGCCGCCATGAACTTTACGATATGAGCTTTCCAATGACCGCCATGATCGACATCACTGACGCCGGCAAGACCTTTACGATGCACCTGCAGGGCGGCATCGAGCTGCCTGTCGTGCGTGGCGTGACCTTCCAGGTCAATCCAGGCGAGTGCGTCGTGCTGTCGGGGCCGTCGGGCGCCGGCAAGTCGTCCATCCTGAAGATGATCTTCGGCAATTATCGCTGCGATAGCGGCTGCATCGGCATCCGCCATCGCGGCAAAGTGGTCGATCTTGCCACCGCCGAGCCACGCCAGGTGCTCAACATCCGCCGCTCCACCATCGGCTATGTCAGCCAGTTCCTGCGCGCGGTGCCGCGCGTCGCCACCATCGACGTCGTCGCGGAGCCGCTGATCGCGAATGGCATGAGCCGGGCAGACGCACAGGCGCGCGCCGGCGAGCTGCTGCATCGTCTCAACATCCCCGAACGGCTCTGGCAGCTTCCCCCCGCGACCTTCTCCGGCGGCGAGCAGCAGCGCGTGAACATCGCCCGTGGCTTCATCTCGGAGCTGCCGATCCTGCTGCTGGACGAGCCGACCGCCTCGCTCGATGCGGTCAATCGCGCCGTGGTGGTCGAGCTGGTCGCTGAAAAGAAACGTCAGGGCGTCGCCATGGTTGCCATTGTCCATGACGACGAAATCCGTCATTTGATTGCCGACCGCATCGTCGACGTCACCGGCTTTGCCGCCGCGGCCTGAAGGAATGGGGAAATGAAGAAGGAATCCGTGATCGCCAACGCCAGGATCGTGCTGGCTGACCGGGTGATCGAACAGGGCTGGCTCGCGCTTGCCGACGGCCGCATTGCGGAGATCGGCGAGGGGACTGCGCCCGCGGGTGCCGAGGATGCCGGCGGCGATCTGATCATGCCCGGCCTGATCGAACTCCACACCGACCATCTCGAGGCGCATTACGTGCCGCGGCCAAAGGTGTTCTGGAATCCTGTCGCCGCCGTCATCTCCTATGACGGCCAGCTTGCGACCTCGGGCATCACCACCGTGTTCGATTCGCTCCGGGTCTGGCGCGAGGACGGCGCCGAGGAGGTCGATGGCCGCGCCGGCGTGCTCGCCGCCGCGATCACCACCGCGCGCGAGGCCAACCTGCTGCGCGCCGATCACTTCCTGCATCTGCGCTGCGAGATCCCGATGCCGAGCGTGGTCGAGGAGGCCAAGGAGCTGATCGACCGTCCCGACGTCAAGCTGATGTCGCTGATGGACCACACGCCGGGCCAACGCCAGTTTCGCGACGAGGTCAAGCTGCGCGACTATTACCGCGGCAAGGGCGGCGGCAAGACCGATGCCGAGCTCGACGAATTATTCGCAAAGCGCTTCGAGTATCAGAGGCTCTACGCCGCGGCCAACATGCGCGAGATCGTAGCGCTGGCGCATCAGTACAACATTCCGCTAGCGAGCCACGACGACACCACCGAGGAGAACGTCGCGGACGCCGTGCGCGACCGCGTCTCGGTCGCGGAATTCCCGACCACGCTGGAGGCCGCGCGCGGCCTGCACCAGGCCGGCATCGACATCCTGATGGGCGCGCCGAACGTGGTGCGCGGCGGCTCGCACTCCGGCAACATCGCCGCGGTCGATCTCGCCCGCGAGGGCCTGCTCGACATCCTGTCGTCGGATTACATTCCGTCGAGCCTTTTGATGGCCGCCTTGCAATTGCCCGAGCATGTGCCCGCGATCAGCCTTCCGGCCGCGGTCCGCACCGTGACGAAAGCGCCCGCCGAAGCGGTCGGCCTCACCGACCGCGGCGAGGTCGCGACCGGCAAGCGCGCCGATCTGATCCGCGTCCATGTCGCAGGCCACGTTCCCGTGGTCCGCAGCGTCTGGCGCGAAGGACACCGCGTCGCATGAGCGAGATGGCGGCCACGGGCGAAGGCGAGACGGGTGCGATCGGCCCCGGCCGGCTCGTGCTCGTGGTCGGCCCCAGCGGCGCCGGCAAGGATACCTTGCTGCGGCTGGCCCAGGCGGCTTGCAGCGACGATCCCGACATCGTCTTCCCGCGCCGCATCGTGACGCGTGCGTCCTCGGCCGATGAAGACAATATCGCGGTCAGTCCCGACGAATTCCGCCGCGCGTGCGAGCACGGCGACTTTGCCGTGCACTGGGAGGCGCATGGGCATTCCTATGCACTGCCGCTCGAGATCAACGACGACGTCCGCGCGGGCCGCACCATCGTTGCCAACGTCTCACGCACCGTGATCGCTGCCTTGCGCCGCGCCTATGCCAACGTCGTGGTGGTCGCGATCACGGCGCCGCCGGACGTATTGGCGCAGCGGCTTGCCGCGCGCGCCCGGACAAGCGACGGCAACATCGCCGAGCGGCTGTCGCGCAGCGTCGATGACGCCTCGGCACACGCCGATGTCACCATCCTCAATGCCGGCAGCGCCGACTATCACAGCCGCCAGCTCGTGCGCGTGATCAGGAATCAAGGCTGGCAAGATTAGTTGCGGGCAATAACACGGAGAGAGTGGAATGACGGTGATTGAAACGGTCGAGCAGCTGGAGGCCATCTACGGCGTCACGAACGATGCCTCGACCGTCAAAGTTGCCGACCACGTCACCCCGCTCTACCGCATCTTCATCGAGAAGGCGCCGTTCGCCGCGCTCGCCACCATCGGGCCCGAAGGCATCGACTGCTCGCCGCGCGGCGATCTGCCCGGCTTTGTCCGCATCCACGACCCCAAGACGCTGATGCTGCCCGATCGCCGTGGCAACAACCGGGTCGATTCCTTGCGCAATATCGTGCGCGACCCGCGCGTGTCGCTGATGTTCCTGATCCCCGGCTCGGGCAATGCGGTGCGGGCCAACGGCCGCGCGCATCTGTCGATCGATCCGGAGCTGCTGGCCTCGTTCAAGGTCGAGGGCAAGGCGCCGCGCAGCGTCATGGTGATGAACGTTGACGAAATCTACTTCCAGTGCGCCCGCGCCATCGTTCGCTCCGACCTCTGGAATCCCGACAAGCGCGTCGATCCGAAGACGCTGCCGACACCGGGGCAGATTCTTGCGGAGATGAGCGACAACAAAGTCGGCGGCGCGGAGTATGACCGCATCTGGCCCGAACGGGCGGCGGCGACGATGTGGTGATCTTTCTTTCCCTATACCCGTGTGAGAGAGGATATCTCTCCGCGAGTCCGGATTCGTAGGGTGGGCAAAGGTGCACTTGCGCCGTGCCCACGAATTCTTACCGATCACACGCAAGTGGTGGGCACGCTTCGCTTTGCCCACCCTACGGCATTCCCCGAGTTCGGACGACCGCGCGCGTTGAACTCATCGCGAGATGATTCCGCCTGTCTCTGCTTGCGGCGGGAGAAGCGCCCGAGCGCACGCGCCGTAAATTTGGATAGCCATTTCATTGACCAATCGTGCCGATCGCTCGATATTCGAGGCATCCAAACTGCTCATCGAGCCTGAAGCCGCACCATGAAAACCGACCACCAGCGCAATCAGAACGACATGCACGCGTGCATGACGCGGCGCTGTTTCTCGGCGGCAACGGGCGCCTGTTGTTGTTGCTGACCGTCTCCTAACAGCACCTCACATCGAAATCCCAAGAGAAAATCCCAAGACAGGAACGCCGAATTTCCGGCGAACGAGCAGTCATGTCCCAGCCTCAGTCGAACGCCTACATCATCGAGATCCAGGACCGCGCCGCCGGCATCATCACGCGCGATGAGCGTGGCTTCCGCTTCTTCTCCTCCGAGCGCCTGTTCAACAGCCTCGAAGGCCGCCAGTTCCGTTCGGCCCGTGAGGCCGAGCGCGCCGCCCGTGCCGTGTTCTCCGAGCGGAGCCGCCGCGCAAGTTCGCATTTCTTCGCCAACTGATCCACCGAGAGGACCGCATCATGATCACCCGACGACATATCCTGGCAACAACGCTGTTGCTTGCGACGGCGCTGGCCGCACCTGCGCACGCCGAGCACAAGCCCGCGGAAATCCGCATCGGCACGCAGAAGGGCGGCTTCTTCCCCGCGGTGCGCCAGCGTCAGACGCTCGAGAACGCCTTCAAGCCGCTCGGCATCGAGATCAAGTGGATCGACTTCCAGTTCGGTCCGCCCCTGCTGGAGGCCATCAATGTCGGTAGCGTCGATTTCGGCTATGTCGGCGACTCCCCGCCGATCTTCGCGCAGGCCGGCGGCGCCAAGATCCGTTACGTTGCCGCGGTGAAATCGGACGGCAACACCCAGGCGATCATCGTGCCGAAGGATTCGGCGATCAAGACGCTGGGCGATCTCAAGGGCAAGCGCGTCGCTTTCGGCAAGGGATCGAGCGCGCATAATCTATTGGTCGCGGCGCTCGAGAAGGCCGGCCTGTCCTGGTCCGACATCACGCCGGCGCCGCTCGCGCCTGCCGATGCGACCGCCGCCTTCATCAAGGGCTCGGTCGATGCCTGGTCGATCTGGGATCCCTATCTCGCGCTCGCCGAGCTGAAGGAAAAGGCGCGCGTCATCGCTTTCGACAAGGACGTGCACAAGCCGAATGCCTTCTACATCGCCAACACGGATTTCGTCGACAAATATCCGTCGCTGGTGGCGAAGCTCAACACCACCTTCGCCTCCGAAGGCGTCTGGGCCAACGAACACCACGAGGACGTCGCCAAAGCCCAGGCAGACGCGACCGGCGTCGACATCGAGGCCGTCAGGCGTTTCGTGGACCGCTCCAACTTTCGCGTGGTGCCGCTGGATGCCGAGATCATCGCAAGCCAGCAGGCGGTTGCCGATCGCTTTGCAAAGCTCGGTCTGATCCCGAAGCCCGTCAACGTCTCCGACATCGTCTGGAAATGGAATCCGGGCTCCTGAAACGGCGCGACTGATCAGCTCCGGCGGCGCGCGCGGGTGCGCGCCGCCTTCTTGGCGGCAGCGGAGCGGACCTTGGCACCCTTGGTGTGGCTTGCCTTGCGCGCGGCGGCCGAGCGGGACGCTGCGGTTCGGCGGCTTGCGGCGCGCTTGGCCTGTTTCGACAGCGCACCGCGCGATGCGGTCGAGCGCGGTTCCTTCTTCAGAGCGTTCGTGGCGGCGCGCGATACTTTTGGCCTCCGCTTCGGCGTGCGTTTGCCCTGGCCGACCTCGTAAGCGTACTTGGCACTACGGCGCGTCGACTTCTTAGTGCTTCCCTTGCGCGGTGGCGGCAGATCGACACCGGCGCGACGCGCTTCGGAGAGGCCGATCGCGATGGCCTGCTTGGTCGAGCGTGCGCCGTGCTTGCCTTTCCGGATCCTGTCGATCTCGTCCTTGACGAATTCGCCGGCCTGCGTGCTGGCCGACTTGCCGGCGCGCTTGTCTTGCCTGGCTTTGCGAATGACTTCCTGTCTCGGCATGGTCCAGTTCCCTTCTTGAGTGAGAGGGATGTCTGACCGCAACGCGCAAGACGGAAGATTGATCCGCCTAAAGCATGATCCGGAAAAGTGCGAAGCGGTTTTCCGGAAAGATCATGCGTAGACAACTTTAGTTCCTCAGCGCCGCCAGCAGCTCGTCCGGCCGCTCGGCCATGATCATGTGGCCGGCGCCGGGCACCACGACGGTCTTTGCATGCGGGATCGCCGCGGCGAGCGCCTTGCCGGCCTTCGCCGGCGTCATCATGTCCCGCTCGCCGAGGATGAGCGTCGTCGGCACCTTCACGGTCGCCGCAGCGGCAAGCGCATTCGTATAGGAGTTGCAGGCCGACAGATCCCTGAACAGCACGCCCGGCTCGCATGCCCTGAGCACCGCCTGCGCGCCGCCATGCATCCACAGGCCCGGCGCCAGGCTGCCGCCGAGCTCCGCGTTGAAGCCGAGGCCCCAGATCGAGACCATGTCGTTGGCATCCTGCGAGTTGGCTTCGGCGGCTTTCAACAGATCCGGACCCACCGTCATGGTCGCGGCGGTGCCGATCAGGCTCAGCGCTGACACCTTGTCGGGATGTCGCGCGGCGGTCTCCAGCGAGATCAGCGAGCCCATGGAGTGACCGATCAGATGCGCCTTTGCGGCGCCCGCCGCATCGAGCAGCGCCGCCGTCCAGTCGGCCATCTCGGCGATGCTGCCGAGCGAAGGCCCAGTAGAGCGGCCGTGGCCGGGCAGGTCGGGCGCCAGCACGGCAAAGCCGTGATGGGCGAACCAGCGCGTATGCAATGCCCAGGTCGAATGGTCGAAGCCGGCGCCGTGGATGAAGACGACCGCGGGCAGGGACTTGTCGAAGTCGCGGCCACCGGTTGCGACAAACACATCGGTGCCGTCGACGGAGAGCTTC
Source organism: Bradyrhizobium sp. IC3195 (assembly GCF_020193585.1). Classification (NCBI taxonomy): domain Bacteria; kingdom Pseudomonadati; phylum Pseudomonadota; class Alphaproteobacteria; order Hyphomicrobiales; family Nitrobacteraceae; genus Bradyrhizobium; species Bradyrhizobium sp. IC3195. The sequence continues at coordinate 19,987 of NZ_JADYVG010000019.1, forward strand.
ATGGTGTCAGGCCTTTTGCGAGATGCGCAGCGCTTGGTTGAGGTCGTCGATGATGTCGCTTGCGGTCTCGATGCCGACCGAGAGCCGCACCAGCTCTTCGCCGATGCCGGCCGCCTTGAGCTGCTCGGCATCCATCTGCTGATGCGTGGTCGAGGCCGGATGGATCACCAGCGTCTTGGCGTCGCCGACATTGGCGAGATGGCTGATCATGCGTAAGCTCTCGATGAACTTGCGTCCGGCAGGCCGGCCGCCCTTGATGCCGAAGGAGACGATCGAGCCGGCACCGCGCGGCAGCAGCGTCTTGGCAAGCTGGTAGTCCGTATGATCCTCGAGCGACGGGTGCAGCACCCAGTCCACGGCCTTGTTGGACTTCAGCGCCTCCAGCACCAGATGCGTGTTCTGCATATGCCGGTCCATGCGCACGCCGAGCGTCTCGACGCCCTGGAGCAGCTGAAACGCGTTGGTCGGCGACAGGCAGGCGCCGAAATCGCGCAGGCCTTCCGTGCGGGCGCGCATGATGAAAGCGGCGGTGCCGAACTGCTCGTCGAAGACGATGCCGTGATAGCCGCCATAGGGCTCGGTCAGCACGCCGAACTTGCCGGAGGAGCGCCAGTCGAAGCGGCCGCCGTCGACGATGGCGCCGCCGATCGCGATGCCGTGGCCGCCGATCCATTTGGTCGCCGAATGCATCACGATGTCGGCGCCGAGCTCGATCGGACGGCTGAGATAGGGCGTGGCGAAGGTGTTGTCGATCAGAAGCGGAATCTTGGCCTCATGCGCGATCGCCGCAACCTTCGGGATGTCGAGCACCTCGAGGCCGGGGTTGCCGATGGTCTCGCCGATCACGAGCTTCGTGTTCGGTTTGATCGCCGCGCGGAATGCGTCGAGATCGCGTGGTTTCACAAACGTCGTGGTGATGCCGAAGCGGGGCAGCGTGTGCGCCAACAAATTGATGGTGCCGCCATAGAGCGAGCTCGACGCCACGATGTGGTCGCCGGCATTGAGCAGCGTGGCGATGGCGAGGTGCAGCGCCGCCTGGCCGCTCGCCGTGCAGATCGCGCCGACGCCGCCTTCCAGCGCCGCAAGCCGCTCCTCCAGCACGCCGGTGGTCGGATTGGAGATGCGCGTATAGATGTGGCCGGCGCGCTCGAGGTTGAACAGCGCGGCGGCGTGGTCGGAATCCTGGAACACGTAGGACGTGGTCTGGTAGATCGGCACCGCCCGGGCGCCGGTCGTGGGATCCGGATGCTGGCCCGCATGCAGGCTCAGGGTCTCGAAGGCAGGCGGTTTCGGCGCGGGCATGCGTGGCCTCGTTGGTCGGTCGGCGATGGCGCGTTGTGCCATAAAATGGAGCGGCACGTCAGCCCATTGACAGCGCTGGGTTTGAAGCGAGCTCCAGCCGCGCCGGCGGTGCGCTCCCTCGCCCCGTTCTTACGGGGAGAGGGTTGGGGTGAGGGGCTCTCTCCACGAAGATGGTGGCAGCTGGACTCGCGGAGGCTCCCCCTCACCCGGAATTTGCTGCGCAAATTCCGGCCTCTCCCCGCAAGCGGGGAGAGGCGAAGAGGCGCCGTCCGCGCTTCACCCCCCGATCGCCTGCTCGATCATCCGCGCCTCCCGCAGCAGGATCTCCGCGACCTCCTGCTCGCGCCTTGGCCCGAGCCTCGTGCGAACGGCGGAGACCGTCATCGCTGCAGCCGGTTGCCCGTCCGGCGTCTTGATCCAGGTCGAGATCGATTTCGTCCCCTGCACCAGTCCGATCTCTCTCATGCCATATCCCAGCCGCCTGGCGGCGGTGACCTCGCCGAGCACGGTCGCGACGTCGGTCCGGTAGGCCTCGAACCGCTTCTCGTTCGCCGCGACGATCTTTCGCGCCTCCTGCGCCGGCATTGCGGCGAGAATGGCAACGCCGGCGCTGGAGACGCCGAGCGGCCGGCGCGCGCCGACCTCGATCGACAGCACCTGGATCGGGTAGACGCCGATCCGGCGATCGACGCAGAGCGTGTCGTTGCCGGTGCGCACCGTCAGGAACAGCGTGTCGCCGATCGCGGCGGACGCGCGCTGCAGCGACGGATTTGCGGCGACCAAGAGCCGCGATGGCCGCGGACGCGCCAGCGCCAGTTCCGGTACCTGGTTGCCGATCGCGTAGCGGCCGCTCCGGCCGTGCCGCTCGACGATGCCTTCCTCGATCAGCACGTGGACGATGCGATGCACGGTGGGGCGGGTGAGCCCGGTCGTGCGGACCACCTCGGCCAATGGCACACCGTCCTCGCGCCCTGCGGCCAGGATGCGCAGCACCGCGAGCGCGCGCCGGATCGCCTGCGCGCCATGTCGCGGCTCCACGGCGCTGCGGGTGGATTTCGTTGCGCGTCGTTTGTCCATAATATGGACAAGAACGCCACAATTCGCTCGACAGGGCAAGCGCGCATCTGGAGATTGCGCTTCGATCGGGATGCCATGCACGAAAGTCTGCGCCCGATATGGAATTGGAAGCGCCGCCGGGAGGTTAACATGAGATTAATCTGGATTGCCATCGCTGCAGCAGCCGCAATGTTGGCGGGACCCGCCTCCGGCCAGCAATGGCCGGCGCGCAACGTCAAGCTGATCGTGCCCTATCCCGCCGGCGGCAACGTCGACAGCGCCGCGCGCATCGTCGCCGACAAGCTCCAGGAAAAGCTCGGCCAACCCTTCGTCATCGAGAACAAGGCCGGTGCCGGCGGCATGATCGCGGGCGAAGCCTTCGCGAAGTCGGCGCCCGACGGCTACACCCTGTTCGTCGGCGCCAACGGCCCGGTGCTGTTCGCGACCGAGATCAACAAGCGCGACGCCTATAATTGGAAGAAGGACTTCCTCCCGATCTCGACGATTTCGATGACGCCGCTGGTGCTCGAGGTTCATCCCTCGGTGCAGGCGACCACGCTCAAGGAGTTTCTCGACCTCGCCAAGCGCGAGCCCGGCAAGCTGACCATGGCCTCGCCCGGCCCCGGTACCACGAACCACCTGCTCAGCGAGCTGATGCAGTCCAGCCTCGAGCTGCAATGGGTCACGGCGCATTATCGCGGCAATGCGCCGGCCATCAACGATCTCCTGGGCGGTCAGGTGCAGTTCGCCTTCGACCAGCTCACCGTCAGCCTCCAGCACATCAAGGCCGGCCTGTTCCGCGCGCTCGCCGTCACCTCACCGCATCGATTGAAGTCGCTGCCCGACGTGCCGACCTTCGCCGAGCTCGGCTACAAGGACTTCGACGGCCAGACCTTCACCGGCCTGTTCGCGCCCGCTGGCACGCCTGCGCCCATCGTCGAGAAGCTGCACGAGACGCTGGTCGCGATCCTCAAGGACCCCGCCGTGGTCGACAAGTTCGAAAAGCTCGGCGGCGAAGCCACGCCGATGACGCCGGCCGAATTCAGGGCCTATCTCGAGCGCGAGGACGCCAAGTGGATTCCGGTGGTGCGCAAGGCCAATATCAGGGCGGACTGATCGATGCGGATCGATCCGACCGAGCTCGGCGCCGAGCGCATCTACCGCCTGATGACCGGCATCGTGGTGCCGCGCCCGATCGCCTGGGTGACGAGCTTGTCAGCTACGGGCGTGCTCAATCTCGCTCCGTTCAGCGCCTTCACCTTCGTCTCGCAGAAGCCGCCGATGCTCGCCATCAGCGTCGGCCGCAAGGGCGCCGACTACAAGGACACCGCGCACAACATCCTCAATACCGAGGAATATGTGATCCACATCGCGGATACGCCGCTGATGAATGCGGTGCACGACAGCTCCGTCGAGCATCCGCCTGAAATCAGCGAGGTCGAGCATCTCGGCCTGGAGACGCTCGCGAGCGAGCGCATCAAGGTGCCGCGGCTTGCCGCCGCGCCGGTCGCGATGGAGTGCCGATTCCGGCAGTGCCTCGAATTCGGTGACGCCAAGAGCCGGCTCATCGTCGGCGAGGTCGTGCTGTTCCATTTGCGCGACGGTCTCGTCAACGACGGTAAGGTCGAGACCAGGGCGCTCGACCCGATCGCGCGCATCGGCGGGCCGCGCTACGCCCGCCTCGGCGAGATCGTGACGCTGGGCAGCGTGTTCCAGACTCCCAAGTCGAAAGACTGAGCGTGCGGGCCTCATCGCCGGCCGCCGCCCCAAGATCATCGGAGGACATACAATGCGACTGCTGAGCTATCTGCTGGACGGCGAGGCGCGCTACGGCGCGGCCGTGGACGGCGGCGTGGTCGATCTGACCAGGCGCATCGGCCGCGACTATTCGGACGTCAAGGCGCTGATCGCGGCCAACGCACTCGCCGAAGCGCAGGAGGCCGTCGCGGGGCAAAAGCCGGATCATGCGCTGGACAAGCTCGTCCTGTTGCCGCCGGTGCTGGCGCCGGAGAAGCTCTGGTGCATCGGCGTCAATTACGCCGAGCGCAATGCGGAGTATAAAGACAATTCCGACCTGCCCAAATATCCCAGCCTGTTCGTGCGCAGCATGTCGTCGATGACGGGCTCCGGCCAGCCGATCGAGAAGCCGAAGGTTTCGGACCAGCTCGACTATGAAGGCGAGCTCGTCATCGTGGTCGGGCAGGGCGGCCGCCACATTCCGCGCGAAAAAGCGTGGTCGCACATCTTCGGCATGACACTGTGCAACGAGGGCACGATCCGCGACTGGCTGCGCCACGGCAAGTTCAACGTCACGCAGGGCAAGAATTTTGATCGTTCCGGCAGCATCGGCCCATGGATTGTGACGTCGGATGAGCTCGATCCGCGTGGTCCCCATGACATCATCACGCGCGTCAACGGCGAGGTGCGACAGCAGGACACCACCGAGCGGCTGATGTTCCCGTTCGACTTCCTGATCTCCTATCTTTCGACCTTCGCCACCCTCAAGCCCGGCGACATGATCGTCACGGGCACGCCGACGGGCGCGGGCGCGCGCTTCGATCCGCCGCGCTGGCTCAGGAGCGGCGACGTCGTCGAGGTCGAATCCAGCCGCATCGGCGTGCTGCGCAACACCGTCATGGCGGAGCAGTAAACGATGCTGGACAATGCCACGATCGAGCGCCTCGCCGCCCGGCTCGACGAAGCCGAGCGCACGAAATCGCTGATCCCGATGTTCACGAAAGAATATCCCGATTTCAGCATCGAGGATGCCTACGCCGTCCAGCGCGCCTGGACCAAGCTTCAGCTCGGCCGCGGCCGCATCATCAAGGGCCACAAGATCGGCCTGACCTCGAAGGCGATGCAGAACGCGGTCGGAATCAACGAGCCCGACTATGGCGTGCTGTTCGCCGATATGTTCTACGCTGATGCCACGCCTGTTCCGTTCGACCGCTTCCACGCGCCGAGGATCGAGGTCGAGCTCGCCTTCGTGCTGAAGGCGCCGCTGCGCGGGCCCGATTGCACCATTTTCGACGTGCTCAACGCCACCGACTACGTCACGCCGGCGCTGGAGATTCTGGAGACGCGCATGCACCGCGTCGATCCGGAGACCGGCAAGACGCGCAAGGTGATGGACACGATCTCGGACAACGCGGCCAATGCCGCGCTGGTGCTCGGCGGCCGGCCGATCCGCCCGATGGATGCGGATCTGCGCTGGATCGGCGCATTGCTGTTCCGCAACGGCGAGGTCGAGGAGACCGGCCTTGCCGCCGGCGTGCTCAATCACCCCGCCAACGGCATCGCCTGGCTCGCCAACCGCCTCGCGCCGCATGACGAGCATCTCAAGGCCGGCGAGGTCGTGCTGGCGGGATCGTTCACGCGGCCCGTCGACATCCGCCGCGGCGACACCTTCCATGCCGATTACGGCGCCTTCGGCTCGGTGTCATGCCAGTTCGTCTGAAGCAACAATAAAAGGGAGCGCACCATGAGTGGTCAAACGCGGCGCAAGAGCATCCACATCGGCGGCTTCAAGCACGTCAACCCGATTCCGAACGCCTGCCGCATCGGCAATCTCGTGATGTCCGGCGTCATCCTCGGCCGCGATCCCGCGACCAATGCGATGCCCGAGAGTCTCGACGCCCAATGCGCCAACATGTTCGCGCATATGAAGGCGACGGTGGAGGCCGCCGGCGGCTCGACCTCCGACATCATCAAGATGACGGTGTGGCTGAAGGACCGCACGCAGCGCGGCCCGGTCAATGTCGAATGGCTAAAAATGTTTCCGGACGAGCATTCGCGGCCCGCGCGCCACGCGCTGCCGATGGACAACATGGACGGCGGCGCGCTGGTGCAGTGCGACTTCACCGCCGTGATCGACTGAGGGAGCGCTTGCATGCCGATGTATCTGCCGTTCGACCCCAACCCGCGCCGTCCAAGCAAGACGCCGCCGCCGAAGACCATCGACAGCCAGTTCCACGTGCTGGGGCCGATCGAGAAATATCCTGAGCGTCCCGGCGCCGCCTATCGGATGCCGACCGCGACCTGGGAAGCGGCGCTGCGCATGCACAAGACGCTCGGCATCGAGCGCGGCATCATCGTGCAGACCACGACCTACGGCGCCGACCACGCCGTCGTGCTCGACGGCCTCGCCGCGATGGGCCCGAACTACCGCGGCTGCGCTAATGCGCTGGTGTTCGCGGAAGCGAACGACGCCTATCTGGCCAAGCTGCATGATGCCGGCGTGCGCGGCGCGCGCTTCAGCTTCCGCCAGGAGCTCGGCGCCGTGCTGTCGGATGCCGATTTCGCCCGCGCCATCGCCCGCATCCGCGAGCTCGGCTGGTACGCCAAGATCCAGCCCGAGAAGGACGGCATCATGTCGAGCGTCGCCAAATACGAAGATCTCGACGTGCCCGTGCTGATCGACCACATGGCGCGCCCCGACCCCGACGCCGGCAGGAACGATCCGAATCTGCGCAAGATGCTGGAGCTGCTCGCCAAGGGCAATTTCTGGGTGATGCTCTCGCTCGGCGAGAAGACCTCGAAGACCGGCGCGCCTTACGACGACGTGATCCCGATCGCGCGCGCCTATATCGAGGCCGCTCCCGATCGCTGCGTCTGGGCCAGCGACTGGCCGCATCCGGTCTCGGTGAAGCAGCCGCCGAACGATGCCGATCTGCTCGAGCTGATGTACCGTTACGCGCCCGACCAGGCGGAGCTGGAGAAGATCCTGGTGCACAATCCGGCCAAGCTGTTCGGCTTTGCGGATTAGGGCATGAGAGGATTGGGCTGAGCAGCTCGCCACGCGCGCGGTGCTCTCCCTCTCCCGCGTGCGGGAGAGGGTCGGGGTGAGGGCTCTTTCCTCTAGGGGATTGTCCCATTGCGGAGACACCTCTCCCCAACCCTCCCCCGCAAGCGGGGAGGGAGCGCACCTTCATCGCCGCGACAATCGGGCCCTCACCCCACCGGCTGCTTCGCGAGCCTATCCCGCACCTCCGCGGCGATCTCGAACGAGCGCAGCCGTGCCGTGTGGTCGTAGATCTGCCCCGTCGTCATCAATTCGTCCGCGCCGGTTTCAGTGATCAGCGCCTTCAGCTTCGCTTCGACCACATCGGGCGACCCGACCGCTGAGCACGACAGCGCTTGCGCAACGCCGGCCTTCTCGGCCGGCGACCACAACGCGTCCATGTCCTCCACCGGCGGCGGCAGCGGCCCCGGCGTGCCGCGGCGCAGGTTGATGAATTGCTGCTGCAGCGAGGAGAACATCCGCTGTGCCTCTTCATCGCTGTCGGCCGCGAACACGTTGACGCCGATCATCGCATAGGGCTTGTCGAGCTGCGCCGAGGGCTCGAAGCGCGCACGATATTCGCGCAGCGCCGGCATCATCATCTGCGGCGCGAAATGCGAGGCGAACGCGAAGGGCAGGCCGAGCATTGCCGCCAGCTGCGCGCCAAAGGTGCTCGATCCCAAGATCCACAGCGGCACCTTGGTCCCCATGCCGGGCACGGCGCGGATCGCCTGGTTCGGCTGCACGTCGCCGAGCAGCGCCTGCAGCTCCAGCACGTCATGCGGAAAGTTCTCGGACGTGGTGGCAAGGTCGCGCCGCAGCGCCCGCGCGGTGAACTGGTCGGTGCCCGGCGCCCGGCCGAGCCCGAGATCGATCCGCCCGGGATAGAGCGATTCCAGCGTGCCGAACTGCTCGGCGATGACGAGCGGCGAGTGGTTCGGCAGCATGATCCCGCCGGAGCCGACGCGGATCGTTTTCGTTCCGCCCGCGATGTGGCCGATCACTACCGACGTCGCCGCGCTGGCGATGCCCGTCATGTTGTGATGCTCGGCCAGCCAGAACCGCTTGAAGCCCCACGTCTCGGCATGCCGGGCCAGATCGAGCGAATTGCGAAAGGCCTGCGCCGCGTCGCCGCCCTGCCGAATGGGTGCGAGGTCGAGCACGGAAAAGGGGATCATGGGAGGGCTGCCAGTGTGGAGGGGCCGCGTGACGGTGCGCGCTTGCAGGACACACATGTAATGGCAGCGCGCAGAATAGGTAGAGCACTTGCGGGCCCCTCTTGTCAGCTCATCTGAGAGATGCACGCCGCGAAGACGGCCGTTCACAACACTGTTATTGCAGGCCCTGGCGCCCCTCGCGCCAACTGGGCGTTTTACACCTGGTATTGTAGCTTGCGGGAAGCAGCTGCGCTGCTGCCAGGAGGAACTGACATGACCACGGTCGTCTTCACCCGCCGCAACCTCCTCGCTGCCGGCGGCTCCGTCCTCGCAACGGGCCTTCTGGCAACCGGCGATTCCGGCCTCCTGCTGCCCGCCCGTGCGGCGGGCCTCGCACCGACCGAGTCGATGTCGGGCGGCGCGAACAATTACCGCAAGGGCGCGGCGATCGTGGAGCGGATCGGCAAGGGCGGTTTCTGGATGAGCGGCACCGTGCGCCGCGCCGGCGACGGGGCTCCGCTGGCCGGGCAACGAATCCAGATCTGGGCGCACACCGTCGAAGGGCGGGAGCACGAGCCGCAGAGCCACGGCGCAACGCTCACCGACAAGGACGGCAGGTTCCGGCTGGAGATGCCGCAGATCATTCCGATCTTCGGCCAGCCGCACGGCCACCTCGCCTATGATAGCGGCGAGTTCAAGACCGTCTTCCTGCGGCCGGTGATGCGGAGCGCCAAGGAGACCAGCCTCGAGGCGCACTTCGTGCTGCAGCCGGCTTGAACCCGACTTGCAGATGACGCGATGGAGATCGGCCCGGGCGCCCCTGATCTGGGTCGCCCTTGGCTTGGCGATCGGCGTGCCGGTTGCGCTTGCTGCAGCCAGCGAGCAGCTGGCATGGCGCGATCCTGTCTACATTATCGCCGGCTTCGCCGGGATCATCGCCCTCGGTCTCGTGCTCGTGCAGCCCTTGCTGATCGGCGGCTACCTGCCGCGATTGTCGGCCTATCGCGGCAGGCGCGCCCATCACTGGATCGGCGGCGCGCTTGCTGTCGCGATTCTGATCCACGTCGCCGGCCTCTGGATCACCAGCCCGCCCGACATGGTGGACGCACTGACCTTCTCATCGCCGACGCCGTTCTCTCCCTTCGGCGTGATCGCGATGTGGGCCATCTTCGCGGTTGCGTTCCTGGCTCTGCTGCGAAGGCGGTTGGGATTGCGGCCGCGAACCTGGCGCATCATCCATATTCCCCTCGCCATCGTCATCGTCGCAGGCAGCGTGGTCCATTGCCTGCTGATCGAGGGGACGATGGAGACGATCTCCAAGGTGGCACTCTGTGCGCTCGTCCTCGCGGCGGCCGTGAAAGTCATGATTGACCTGCAGGTGTGGCGGAAGCGAAGGACGCCGCGCGGGGAGAATGTCGCGCGGCAATAATCCGGCGGATCAGGTCACTCCGGCACTTCCCCAGTCCCATCTCTTGTGCGCAGAATGGCGCGCGCCAAGCATCGTCATCGGGCCGGGAGGATCTCGACATGGCAGAGCAGACCATTCGCTTCGACGACGGTGCCGCCTACGAGCAGATGATGGGAATCTGGAGCCGGTTCGCAGGCGAGATATTCCTTGATTGGCTGGCACCTCCTGCAGGCTTGCGGTGGATCGACATCGGTTGCGGCAACGGCGCCTTCACTGAACTCCTGGTCGAGCGCTGCAACCCCGCCGAGGTCCAGGGCATTGACCCCTCGGCCGAGCAGCTTGCTTTTGCGCGCACACGACCTGCGGCGCGCGTGGCAAAATTTCACCAGGGCGATGCGATGGCACTTCCTTTCGCCGACGCCACCTTCGACGCGGCCGTGATGGCGTTGGTTCTCGTATTCGTTCCGGATCCCGCCAGGGGCGTCAGCGAAATGGTGCGGGTCGTTGTCCCCGGCGGTGCGGTCATGACGTATATGTGGGACATGTTGGGCGGCGGCTTTCCGCTCGACCCGATCTACGACGAGATGAAGGCGATGGGCATTCCGGCAACGCGCCCGCCGCGGATGGACGCCTCTCGCATGGAAGCGTTGCGAGACCTGTGGCGAGGAGCAGGTCTCGAGGACGTGCAAACGCGAGAGATTACGGTGCAACGGACGTTTTCAGGTTTCGATGACTTCTGGGCAATCAGTCTGAAGTCCCCCGCGCTCCGGCCTTCCGTTGCCGCCATGAGGCCCGCAGACGTCGAGACGCTCATAGCGCGGGTGCGTGCGGGCCTGCCGGCGCATGCGGACGGTCGCATCACCTGCACTGCGCGCGCGCACGCGATCACGGGGCGCCGGCCCAAATAGCTCGCACTGTGCGGCCCGTAGGATGGATAGAGCACTTGCGAAACCTATCATCTTCGCCACCGCACGAGTCTGATGGGTTTCGCTGCGCGCGGCAGTGGTCCAGAGTCGAGAGGTGAAATCTCTCGCCGCGTCATTGCGAGGAGCCCTTGCGACGAAGCAATCCAGACTGTTTCCGCGGACACATTCCTGGATTGCTTCGCTACGCTCGCAATGACGGAACCTGGCTGCACCGCTTAGCTTGCCGCAGCCTTCGACCGGGCGTAACCTCGCGCAATGCTCGTCACGTCCCCCGATCTGAAAGCGTTCCTGCTGGCGACGCCGTTCTTCGGCGGGCTTTCGGAGGCAGGCCTCGACCTCTTGATCTCGATGCTAGTCGAGCGCCGCTTCGAGGCCGACGCGACCGTTGTGGCCGAGGGCGAGCCGGGACGTTCGATGTTCATCGTCAAGTCCGGCCGGCTGGCGGTGAGCAAACGCACGCATGCGGGCAGGGTCATCCCGATATCGCGTTTGGAGCCTGGCGATTTCTTCGGCGAGATGACGCTGATCGAAATGCAGAACCGCTCCGCCACTGTTATCGCGGAGGCGCCGACCGTGCTGTACGAGCTGACGGCCCAAAAGCTCTATGCCTGCTACAAGGCCGACATCCACGCCTACGTGATCGTCCTGCAGAACATCAATCGCGAGCTATGCCGGCGGTTGCGCCGTTCGGACGACCGCTTCGCAGCACTGCAAATGAATGGCGACCATTGATGGTGCGCAGTGCGTAGGATGGGTAGAGCCCTTGCGAAACCCATCATGTTTCGTGGCTCGACAAGGAGCAGATGGGTTTCGCTTCGCTCTACCCATCCTACGGGCTACTGAGATCCTCGACGCGCATCACGACTTGTCGTGCGCGTACTTCTCCAGGACCAGCCGATTATACTCGTCCCTGACGGCTCTGCGGGAAACATGTCCCTTCCGGTCCTTGGCGATTTTCAAAAGATCAGGATCGGTCGGTGCTTTTGATTTCCGCCGAAATCTCGCAAGAAGAGGAATCGTCGGCTCCGACATCCTTCCAAACAGGCGGTCGAACCATCCCATCGTGTCCTCCCGGACAGGTCGCGAGCGAAAAGACTAGCACCATGAAATGAGGGGTCAACGTGCCGTGTGGCCGCAACCTTTCGAAGAGGCGCAACCGGAAGGACACCGATCGCAACGCTTCTGGCCCGTCGGGCAAAACACCACCTCTCCCGCGCAGCCCCCGTCAATCCCTCCCGCAAATATATTCCACTTTACCGAAATTCGGAATTGCAGTATCCATCGCTCATCCCGGCCCAGAGAGAGGGGCGATCGTACGTCGTCACGAACGAGGGCCAGGGTGCGGTGGACGCGGCTGCGTCGGGCACGCGGGCCGGGACCAGGGCGAGATGAACCTCGTGAGGTCTCACAGCGTGCGGAACGGACGGCGCCAACATCCGGCGAAGCCTCTTGGCGGAGCCGGAAGCTGCGTACGGCAAAACCGTGTGGTCCTGACCGTCGTTGCTACGGTCAAACCTTGCGGAGATGCATCTGGGCTCAACCGGGCCTTGAGGCATCGTCAATTCGCGAGGTGACGGAGGCCAGAAGGAACTCGGCTCCGGGGAGAGCAGGCATAAGCCGTCAAACCACTGCGCAGGGAAGGCCGTGTGTTGGGCTTCACCTGTATGCCGCTGTGCAGTTTTCTGCGTGTGCTCTCGCACAGCGGACCGTGGGTGCCAGCCGGCACCCGGCCTTCCCTGCGCCCTCTTCATAGAAGAGGGACAAGGAAACGAGCAAAACTCGGGCGTTTCGGGCCGCGAGAATGCCAAGCCATGTGTGGAAGACTGACGAAACGACCGAGCTTGCTCTTCTCGCCCGTGAGGATCAGCGGCGCGCGGCGATCGCCGTCAGCTCCAGCTTGACGCCCGGGCCGAGATCCGCAACGCCGATCGCGGCCCGCGCCGGCAGATGCTCCGCAGTGAAATAGCGCTTCCACACCTGGTTGAACGCGGCCTTCTCCGTGAGGTCGGCCACGAAGATCGTCACCTGCAGAACGCAGGAGAGATCGGAGCCGGCTCCCTCGAGCAGGGTCCTCAACTGGCGCAGCACATCGTCGGCCTGGCCCGCCATGTCGAGCCGGGCATCTTCAGGGACGATGCCGCCGAGATAGAGCACGCCATTGTGCTCGACGATCTCGTGGAGCAGTCCTTCATAGGGCAGGGAGCGTGTGATCACGATCGCATCCATGGGTGTTGCGGGCGCGCTGGCCAGGCACAAGGCTTGGTTCAACAAGGCTTGGTTCAACACGGCTCGCGTCGGTGAGGAAAGCTGGTGCTGCCAGACAGGATTGAACTGTCGACCTCTCCATTACCAATGGAGTGCTCTACCACTGAGCTACGGCAGCATGTGCTGGGACAAGAATCGGCCGCCCGAGGGGCCTACCAAGCGGGCCGATATCTGCCACAAGCCCCCCTCCTGCGCAAGCTTGCTAGCCCCGCCAAAACGAGAAAATCGGCCCGATATCGGCGTCAAAATGCCCGTTTTCGCGCGAAACGACCGAGTTCACGCCGATTCACGGTCTGATATCCCTGCCCAACTGGTCAGTTGGCCGGGGAGCCGGATTCGATCCATCTCGCGTTTCGCAAGGGTCCTATCGCCTCACCCTCTTGAGCTGCCACACTTCGATGGCATCCTGTGGCCGGTTGCTGTGATGGAGCCGCGATGGGCGACGAGACTGACAAGAGCGCGAGGCAGGCGAGGGCGTCCCGGGACGACCGGCTGAAATCGGCGCTGCGCGAAAACCTGAAGCGGCGGAAGTTGCAGGCGCGCGAACGCGCCGCAAGCACCGACCCCTCGCAGAACGACGATGGTTCCCTAAATGAGGGGGCCGCCGGTAAGACCTCTCGTTGAACGCCGGCGGCTGGAAATTTTGGAGTGCATGCAGTGGCCATGGGGCAGGACGAAACACAAAGAACCGACCGTGATGCGCAGCTGTTGCGGTTCACCCGCCCCGAGCAGACCTTTCCGGCGCTGACGCCCGCCGAGATCGAACGGATCAGGCACTTCGGCGAAATCCGCACCTATGCGGACGGCGAGTTGCTGTTCGAGACCGGCAAGCCCGGGCCCGGCATGTTCGTGGTGCTGGCGGGCCACGTCGCCATCACCCAGCGCGACGGTCTCGGTCACGTCACTCCGGTGATCGATCAGGGGCCGGGTCAATTTCTGGCCGAGCTTGGCCAGCTCTCGGGCAGGCCGGCGCTGGTCGACGGCCGCGCCGAAGGCAATGTCGAGGTGCTGCTCGTCCCGCCGGACCGGCTGCGCGCGCTGCTGGTGGCCGAAGCCGAGCTTGGCGAGCGCATCATGCGCGCGCTAATCCTGCGCCGGGTCAATCTGATCCAGGGCGGCATCGGCGGCCCCGTGCTGATCGGGCCCTCGAACTCCGCGGGCGTGGTGCGCCTGCAGGGCTTTCTCACCCGCAATGGCCAGCCGCATCATCTGCTCGATCCCGAGAGCGAGCATGACGCCGCCGAACTGATCGCGCGCTATTCGCCGAAGCCGGAGGATTGGCCGCTCGTCGTCACGGCCGGCGGCACGGTGCTGCGCAATCCCAGCGAGACCGAGCTCGGCCGCGCCATCGGCATGATCGGCGGGGCCAAGGACAACCGCATCTACGATGTCGCCATCGTCGGCTGCGGGCCGGCGGGGCTCGCGACTGCGGTCTACGCTGCGTCCGAAGGTCTCTCGGTCGCGGTCGTCGACACCCGCGCCTTCGGCGGCCAAGCCGGCGCCAGCGCGCGCATCGAGAACTATCTGGGCTTCCCGACCGGCATCTCCGGCCAGGCGCTGGCGGGCCGCGCCTTCACGCAGGCGCAGAAGTTCGGCGCCGACATCATGATTCCGATGTCGGTGAGCTCGCTGGATTGCTCGCGCGCCAACGGCACCTTCGCGCTGGCGCTGGATTGCGGCGAGACCTTGCGCTCCCGTTCGGTGGTGGTCGCCAGCGGCGCGCGCTACCGCCGTCCCCATATCGCCAACCTCGACAAGTTCGAGGGCCGCGGCGTCTGGTACTGGGCATCGCCCGTGGAGGCGCGACTCTGCGCCGGCGAGGAGGTGGCTCTGGTCGGCGCCGGTAATTCGGCTGGCCAGGCGGCCGTGTTCCTGTCGGGCCATGCCAAACGCGTGTTGATGATCATCCGCGGCGGCGGCCTTGGCGCCAGCATGTCGCGCTATCTCATCGAGCGCATCGAAGCGACCCCGAACATCGAACTGATGTTCAACACCGAGATCACCGCGCTCGAGGGCGACGAGGCCTCGCTGCTGCGGCGCATCCGCTGGAAGAGCCGGCTCTCGGATGACGAGGATTCCGCCGACATCCGCAATCTCTTCCTGTTCGTCGGCGCCGATCCCGCCACGTCCTGGCTCGACGGTTGCGGCGTGACGCTCGATCGCGGCGGCTTCGTGGTCACGGGCGCGCAGTCGGAGCAGAACCAGGGCAAGCTGGTGGCGCCGCTGGAGACCTCCGTGCCCGGCGTCTACGCCGTCGGCGACGTCCGCTCCGGCTCGGTCAAGCGCGTCGGCGGCGCCATCGGCGAGGGCGCGCAGGTCGTTGCCTCCCTGCATGGCTATCTCGGCGACGCCGCAAAACCGGCGCTTTAGTCAAGGACAAGGCAAGGCAATGGCAAGCCAAATCCGGCTTGTCATCTTGCTGCGCAATGCGTGACTATCCCCTCGTCGCGAGGCAAATCGCGCGCGGAAAAAACAACGATTCAACGGGAGGACCAAATGGCTGAAGTCGTCGTGCTCTACAAGACACCCAAGGATGCTGCCGCCTTCGACAAGTACTATGCCGAGACGCACATTCCACTCGCCAAGAAACTTCCCGGCCTGAAGAACTACGCCGTCAGCAAAGGGCCGGTCGCATCTCCCGCAGGCCCTTCCGGAATCCATCTCGTCGCCATCCTCACCTTCGACAGCGTGGCCGACGTTCAGGCCGCCTTTGCCAGCCCGGAAGGCAAGGCGACCGGCGCCGACGTGCCGAAATTCGCCAGCGGCGGTGCCGACATCCTGATCTTCGATACCAAGAACGTATGAGTTCGATTCAACTTTCGTCGAAAGCCTGCCGTCGTTTGTGACAGCGCTGCAAAAAGTTCAGCCATGCGTTTTTCGATTTCGCACGATGACGCATGGCTGCGCTCATGCATGTGACGACAACGCAGGTGGTAATCCGATGAGGACCGTAATACTATTCTCGTCACCTCAACGCCGAGAGTAGGAGAGATGTCATGGTGCTTGGCCTAAGCCTGCCCGCCCTTACGCTGATCCATGTCATCATCAGCCTGATTGCCATCGTCGCCGGGCTTGTCGTGATGTTCGGCCTGCTTGGCTCGAAGTCGATGCCGGGCCTGACTGCGATCTTCCTGCTGTTCACCATTCTCACCAGCGCGACTGGTTTCCTGTTTCCATTCAAGGAGCTGCTGCCCTCGCACATCATCGGCATCATCTCGCTGGTGCTGCTCGCGATTGCCTGTTTCGCGCTCTACGGCATGAAGCTCGGCGGCGTCTGGCGCCCGGTCTACATCGTCACCGCGATGATCTCGCTCTATTTCAACGTCTTCGTGCTGGTGATCCAGTCGTTCCTCAAGGTGCCCGCACTTGCCGCGCTCGCGCCCGCCGTGCCCCCGGCGCCGCCATCGGGGCCGGTCTTCGCCGTGGTGCAGGGCATCGTGCTGGTGTTCTTCGTCGTGCTGACCATCGGCGCCTGGCGCCGCTACAAGCCCCTGGCGTTTGCCTGATTGGCCCCTCTCGTCATTCCGGCCATCGCACAGCGATAAACTCTGGTGCGCAATCGCGCACCAGAGAATCCCGATTTATCAATCTCCAGATTCCGGGTTCGCGCTGACGCGCGTCCCGGAATGACGTCTCTCATTGAAAGGAGCCCCACCATGCCCACCATCACCACCAAAGACGGCGTCGAGATCTTCTACAAGGACTGGGGCTCGGGCCAGCCGATCGTGTTCAGCCATGGCTGGCCGCTGTCCTCGGACGATTGGGACGCGCAGATGATGTACTTCGTCACGCGCGGCTATCGCGTCATCGCCCATGACCGCCGCGGCCACGGCCGCTCGGCGCAGGTCGCCGACGGCCACGACATGGATCATTATGCCGACGATCTCGCCGCGCTCACCGCGCATCTCGACCTCAAGAACGCCCTCCATGTCGGCCATTCCACCGGCGGCGGCGAGGTCGTGCACTACATCGCCCGTCACGGCGAGAGTCGCGTCGCGAAGGCCGCGATCCTCTCGGCGGTGCCGCCGCTGATGGTGCAGACCGCAGCCAATCCCGGCGGCCTGCCGAAGAGCGTGTTCGACGATTTCCAGGCCCAGCTTGCCGCCGGCCGCTCGGCCTTCTACCGCGACATCGCCGCCGGCCCGTTCTACGGCTACAACCGCCCCGGCGCAAAACCGCTGGAAGCGGTGATCGAGAACTGGTGGCGCCAGGGCATGATGGGTGGCGCGAAAGCGCATTACGACGGCATCGTCGCGTTCTCGCAAACCGATTTCACTGAGGATCTGAAGAAGATCAACGTCCCGGTGCTGGTGATGCATGGCGACGACGACCAGATCGTGCCATACGCGGACTCGGCGCCGCTCTCGGCCAAGCTGCTCAAGAAAGGCGTCCTGAAGACCTACAAGGGATTCCCCCACGGCATGCCGACCACGCATGCCGAGACGATCAACGCGGATCTCCTGGCGTTCTTCAGGGAGTGAGGTTTCACGACTCTCACCCTCCCTTGTTGTGGGAATGGGTGGCTCGCCGCGTAGCGGCGAGCCGGACGAGGGCTTAACTTGTGTGTGGAAATTTCGGGGCTCGTGCGCGTTGAGCCCCGTCCACTCCAGGAGAGGCGCGGCGATGTCGCCCCAGCTCAAACTGATCGCTCTCGACGCCGACGACCTCGCCGTGATCTCGACCCATGTCCAGGACGCCCGCGTCCAGGCTTCCGATATCATTTGGCGGCAGGGCGAGAAACGGCTTGTGGTCGGAATGAGCCGGCTGGACTGGGAGCAGACCTTGGAGGGCGAGACCGAGCCGCGCCGGCTGGTCGCAGCGCTCCGTTTCGACCGTGTGCTCGCCTGCAAGTCGCGCAACATTGACCTCGCCGCGCCGGACAAGATCCTGGATCTCGTCGGCATTGAATTTCACCCCCGGGACGGCCGCGCCGAGGAGCCCGGCGGCAGCGCCCTGCTTTTGTTCGCCCAGGGCGGCGCCATCCGCCTGGACGTCGAGTGTCTGGAATGCGAGCTGACCGATCTCGGGGCCGACACGCTGGGCACGGGAGTCCAGGGGGAGGGCTGAAGAGGCCGTATACCAGCCGAATGGGCCCTGACTGGGATGGCATCTGCCGAGGGTTGACGCAGCTTCCCCGCCGCGCCATTGAGCAGGGGACCTGGTGCGCCGATCCGCCCCTCAAGACCAGCCGGAAGCCAAGCGAAACATGCCCGTTCGCCTCGACCGCAGCAGCGCCGATTTCGATCAGCGATTCGCCGCCTTCCTCGCCGCCAAGCGCGAGGCGTCGGCCGACGTCGAGGCCGCCGCCCGCGCGATCGTCGACGACGTGGCCAAGCGTGGCGACGCCGCCCTGCTCGAGGCGACGGCCAAGTTCGACCGCTTGAGGCTGGACGCATCCTCCTTGCGCGTCTCCGCCGCCGAGATCGAGGCCGCCGTGAAGGCCTGCGAGCCTGCGACGCTGGATGCACTCAAGCTCGCGCGCGACCGCATCGAGACCTATCACCGCCGCCAACTGCCGAAAGACGAGCGCTTCACCGACCCGCTCGGCGTCGAGCTTGGTTGGCGCTACACCGCGATCGAATCCGCCGGCCTCTACGTCCCCGGCGGCACGGCGGCCTATCCGTCCTCGGTGCTGATGAATGCCGTGCCGGCGAAAGTCGCCGGCGTGTCGCGCCTCGTGATGGTGGTGCCCTCGCCGGACGGCAAGCTCAATCCGCTGGTCCTGGCGGCCGCCCATCTCGGCGGCGTCACCGAGATCTACCGTGTCGGCGGTGCGCAGGCGGTGGCCGCGCTCGCGCATGGCACCGCGACCATCGCGCCGGTCGCCAAGATCGTCGGCCCCGGCAACGCCTATGTCGCTGCCGCCAAGCGGCTGGTGTTCGGCAAGGTCGGTATCGACATGATCGCCGGCCCCTCGGAGGTGCTCGTCATCGCCGACGACACCGGCAACGCCGATTGGATCGCCGCTGACCTCTTGGCGCAGGCCGAGCACGATTCCAGCGCGCAGTCGATCCTGATCACGGACTCGGCGCGCCTTGCCGCCGACGTCGAAAAGGCGGTCGAGGCGCAGCTGAAGACGCTGCCACGCGCCGCGATCGCCAGCGCGTCCTGGGCCGATTTCGGCGCCGTTATCATGGTGAAGAACCTGGGCGACGCCGTCCCGCTTGCCGACGCCATCGCGGCCGAGCATCTCGAGATCATGACCGTCGATCCCGACGCGCTCGCGGCGAAGATCCGCAATGCCGGCGCGGTGTTCCTCGGACCGCACACGCCCGAAGCGATCGGCGATTATGTCGGCGGCTCCAACCACGTGCTGCCGACGGCGCGCTCGGCGCGGTTTTCCTCCGGGCTCTCGGTGCACGACTTCATGAAGCGCACCTCGATCCTGAAATGCGGGCCCGACCAATTGCGTGCGCTGGGACCTGCCGCGATGACGCTCGGCAAGGCGGAGGGGCTGGACGCCCATTCCCGCTCGATTGGATTGCGCCTCAATCTGTCATGACAAAGCCGCCCGCACAGGACGACTCGACCAATCGCATCGTCGGTGTCACGCTCGACGAGGAATCGATTGGCCGTTCCGGGCCCGACATCGAGCACGAGCGGGCGATCGCGATCTACGATCTGATCGAGCAGAACCTGTTTGCGCCCGAGGGCGCGGAGGGCAAGGGCCCGTTCACGCTGCATATCGGCATCACCGGCAACCGGCTGATGTTCGACATTCGCCGCGAGGACGGCACGCCCGTGGTCGCGCATCTGTTGTCGCTGACGCCGTTCCGGCGGATCGTGAAGGACTATTTCATGATCTGCGACAGCTATTACCAGGCGATCCGCACCGCGACCCCCGACAAGATCGAGGCCATCGACATGGGCCGCCGCGGCATCCATGACGAAGGATCGCGCACGCTGCAGGAGCGGCTGAAAGGCAAGGTGCGGGTCGACTTCGAGACCTCGCGCCGGCTGTTCACGCTCATTACAGTCCTGCACTGGAAGGGTTAGGGCATGGCCCGGAAAAGTGTGCAGCGGTTTTCCGACAAGGCCATGCCCTCTATCAAAAGAGGCTGAGCGCGATGGCGGATCCGCCACGCGCACGCGATCCTCAGTCGGTGCTGTTCGCCTGTGCGATGAACAGCGTGCGCTCGCCGATGGCCGCGAGCCTGTTGCAGCACATGTTTCCGCAAGGGCTCTATGTGAAGTCGGCCGGCACCAAGAAGGGCGAGCTCGATCCCTTCGCCGTCGCCGTGATGGGCGAGCTCGGCCAGGACATCTCCGGCCACAAGCCGCAGACCTTCGAGGAGCTGGAGGATTGGGAGGGACTGAACTTCGACCTCATCATCACGCTCTCGCCCGAAGCGCATCACAAGGCGCTGGAGCTGACGCGAACGCTCGCGGCCGAGGTCGAATACTGGCCGACGCAGGATCCCACCACCATCGAAGGCAGCCGCGACCAGAAGTTAGCTGCCTATCGCGAGGTCTGCGATCAGCTCCTGATGCGCATCCGGCGGCGCTTCGCCAAGGTCGGCGCGGCGAACGGGTAGCATCAGCCCGCCGTAACACCCGCGTCACAGAGAGCAGGCACAGCCGTGGCGGATACCTCGAATCACCAAACTCCGGTTCCCGGGTTGTGAAATCAGCCCCCTTCCGATAGGTTCCGCGCGCAATTCACCCCTGCCTCATCTTCCAAATCACCTGATGCTTGGCCGCCCCAAATTCGTACTTGCCTCCGGCTCGCCGCGTCGGCTGTCGCTGCTCAACCAGGCCGGCATCGAGCCGGATGCGCTCCGGCCGGCCGACGTCGACGAGACGCCGAAGCGGGGCGAGCTGCCGCGCGCCTGCGCCAACCGGCTGGCCAGGGCCAAGGCCGACGCTGCGCTGAAGTCGGTGCAGCTCGACGACGAACTGCGCGGCGCCTTCATCCTCGCCGCCGACACGGTGGTGGCGGTCGGCCGCCGCATCCTGCCCAAGGCCAATCTGGTCGACGAAGCCGCGCAGTGCCTGCGTCTCCTCTCCGGCCGCAACCACCGCGTCTACACCGCGATCTGCCTGGTCACGCCGCGCGAGGCTTTCCGCCAGCGTCTGGTCGAGACGCGCGTGCGCTTCAAGCGCCTGTCCGAGGACGACATCCAGGCCTATATCGGCTCCGGCGAATGGCGCGGCAAAGCCGGCGGCTACGCCGTGCAGGGCATCGCCGGATCCTTCGTGGTCAAGATGGTGGGGTCCTACACCAACGTCGTCGGCCTGCCGCTGTACGAGACCACGACGCTGCTCGGCGGCGAGGGCTTTCCGATCCGCTTCGGCTGGCTCAATACCACCGCGGTGTGAGCCCAAGTGAGCCCAAGGGCCGCGCCGACAAAAACCTCGAAAACAACCCCATGCACAGTAGAATGGCCCCGCCGGGTCCGCGCCGCGGCACATGCGCGGCTGCACCGGGAACCCGTTTCCTCGCGGGCGCTTGAACCCCGTTACCTCGTGTAAGCTGCCGACATCCATGGACGACCAGGTCACCAAGCCCACCGGCCCGCTCAAAACCTGCCCGATCTGCGGCAAGCCGCAGACGCAGGCCACCCGTCCGTTCTGCTCCTCGCGCTGTCGCGACGTCGACCTGAACCGCTGGCTGAAGGGCTCCTACGTCATCCCCGGCCGCGACGACGAAACCGACGACGTCGAATAATCGAGCTGTATCAAAGCTTTAATTGCCTCGCTGAAGCGCCGAGCAGCAGCCGCAGCAACCCCGCCCGATCTTGTGCACAGAAGGGCCGCGCCCGGCGCAGCCACTTGGCGAAGCCGGGTGGACAGGCCGCCTCGAGCCCACTATAAACCGCCCGCTCGATGGGCTTTGGCCCCTCTCTTGGAGCACGCCCAGGTAGCTCAGTTGGTAGAGCATGCGACTGAAAATCGCAGTGTCGGTGGTTCGATTCCGCCCCTGGGCACCAATCTACGCTTTTCCACACTGAAGCACGATCTCGTACGATAGCGCTTGCCAGATGACCGGCGCGAAGCGCGCTCGCGTTTTTCTTTTCTCTTCCTGGAGCTTGCCAAGAGGCATCTGGAAAACCCGGCGCGCGGCGGCGTCTGGAATCAAGGCATCTAAGTCGTTCGGCAAGGCTTGGCCGACCGCCTAGGCTCCCGCTAAAGGCTGCGCGATCCCGCGCGGCTTCCGCAGGAGCCCAACCATGAAGCAACTCAAGGATATAGCCATCGAAGCCCATGGAGGCCTCGATCGGTGGCGGCAGTTCGAGCAGGTGTCGGCCGATCTTGTGCAGGGCGGCGTCCTGTGGTCCTTGAAGGGACAGGCAGTCACCCTCGAGCGGACCAACGTCACCGTGGGTCTGAAGAGGCAGTGGGCGTCACACGCTCCGTTCGGCGCTGACCATCGCCGCTCGCGCTTTGAGCCGAGCCGGGTGGCTCTGGAAGCAGACAACGGAACGGTTCTCGAAGAGCTGCTTGAGCCGCGCGCGAGCTTTGCCGGCCATGAGTTGCAAACGCCGTGGACTGAACTGCAACTCGCCTACTTCGCCGGCTGCGCGATGTGGACCTATCTGAACATGCCGTTCCTGCTTGCCTGGCCGAGACTTGAGACCGAGGAACTGGAGCCCTGGCCGACCGACAGCGGAGACTGGCGCCGCCTTGCGGTGCGATTTCCGGCAGAGATCGCGACGCACAGCACCGTGCAGACGCTCTATTTCGACGGTGAGGGGCTGCTGAAGCGCCACGACTACAACGTCGAGATCTCCGGCAACACGCCCGGCGCGCATATCATCGAAGACTACACGGAAGTCTCGGGCATCAAATTCCCGACGAAACGCCGGATCTATTCCCGCCAGCCAGACGGCAGCTTCAGCACCGAGCCCCTCGTCGTTTCGATCGATCTTTCCAACATCCGGCTCAGCTAGCGATGAGCCTTTGGAATCCAAACTCGACGGCGTGAGAAGCCGGTGGCCTTATGACGATTGATCCGACATGGGCCGCCTTCTCACACGCATTGCCGCGGTCGCGCGTCGATCATAGTGCGGCCAGCGGTCCGGCATCATTGCGGATGGCTCTAGGGACCTCCCCAAGCACGCGCGCAAACGCCAGACGCATCCGCTCTCGGTTCGCGAACCCCACCTCGCGAGCGATGACCTCGATCGGCAACCGACTTTGTTCCAGCATCAACTTCGCGGCTTCGACACGCAACGCTTCGACCGCCTTTGCGGGCGTGGTGCCGGTTTCCGCCCGAAACAGCCGCGTGAACTGCCGGGGGCTGAGGCACGCGGCCTCGGCAAGCTCGTCAACGGTGAGGTTTTCGGCAAGGTTCTGACGAGCGTAGTTCAGCACGCGCTGGACCCGATCTTCATTCGCGCCGAGGTCCAGCAAAGTGGAATGCTGGGACTGTCCGCCTGAGCGGCGATGGTACATGACCATGCCCTTCGCGACCGAACGGGCAATATCGGAGCCGTGGTCGCGCTCGATCATCCCCACGACCAGGTCCGTTCCCGCGGTCATGCCGGCTGACGTCCATATCGGTCCGTCCGCGATGAAGATCTTGTCCATGTCGACCTCGCAGCTGGGGAAACGGTCCTGCAGCGCCTGCGCGTAACGCCAATGCGTGGTGGCGCGCCGGCCGTTCAGCAAGCCCGCATCTCCCAGGACGAACGAGCCCAGGCAGATGGCGGCGACGCGGCGCGCGTCGCGAGCAGCAGCGCGAAGCAGCCGGACCAATCCCGGCGACGAGGTCGGTATCTCCAGGCCCGCGGCGACGATCAGCGTGTCATAGCGAGCATCGTCGATTGGGTCCGTCATGACCTGCATGCCGGATGACGAGGCGACCAGTCCTCCTTCCTCCGAGAGGACGCGCACGTCATAGACCTTCTCGCCGGCCTGCTTGTTGGCCACGTCGAACGCTGCGACGGCTCCGAAGCAGACGGGTTGGAAACTCGGGCAAAGGACGAGGCCGATCTTCATGCTTTCTCCGCGACGGTTGCTAATCGCCTAGATGGTCGTTCCAGCGATGTTTCGCCATGCATGGCCGGAATGATGGCATCTACGTCCTGTCGGCTTGGGCAGGCCGCTGGTAGCGCTCCGACAGGTTTTTCAGACCTTGGAGCTTTCATGTCGAGCGATCCGACGACATACAGCGCTGTTCAGGCCGTCGCGCCGGGACAGCTCGAACTGACGCAAAAGCCGCTTGTCGATCCCGGCCCCGGGCAGGTCCGCCTTCGCGTCGAGGCCTGCGGTGTCTGCCACTCCGACGCCGCGACCGTCGAAGGGGCTTTTCCGATCCAATGGCCGCGCGTGCCGGGCCACGAGGCTGTAGGCGTGATCGACGCGGTCGGCAGCAACGTCGAGGGTTGGACGCTCGGGCAGCGCGTCGGCATCGGCTTCCTCGGAGGTAGTTGCGGACACTGTGCAGAGTGCCGCGGCGGCGATCTCGTCAATTGCCGGAACCAGGAGTTCACCGGCGTTCATCATGACGGGGGCTACGCGCAGTACATGCTCGCGCGCTCAAGTGGCCTCGTGTCGATTCCCGATGGGCTCGCCTCGGAAGACGCCGCTCCGCTGCTCTGCGCCGGACTGACGACCTTCAGCGCGCTCCGCAACTCTCCCGCTCGCGCCGGCGATCTGGTCGCCGTGATCGGCATTGGCGGCCTCGGGCACCTCGCCGTGCAGTTCGCCCGGCGCATGGGCTTCGAGGTCGTGGCGATTGGGCGCGGACCGGACAAAGGTGGTCTCGCCGGAAAGCTTGGCGCCCACCATTATGTCGACAGCTCGAGCGTCGCGGTTGCTTCCGCGCTGCAGGATCTGGGCGGCGCGCAGCTCGTCGTCATCACCGCGTCAGGTGGTAGAGCTGTGGCAGACGCGGTGAAGGGGCTTCGGCCGCGCGGCCGGATCATCGCGCTCGGCGCATCTCCCGAACCTGCGGAGATCGCGACGTCCGACCTCCTGTTCGGCGAGCGTTCGATCGAAGGCGCCTTGACCGGCGATCCAGCGACCGCCGATGCCACCTTGCGGTTCAGCTCGCTCGCTGGCGTTGCCGCCATGATCGAGACGATGCCGCTAGAACGCGCGCCGGAAGCGTATCGCAAGATGATGGCGGGCGAAGCCCGCTTTCGCATCGTCCTCACCATGTAGATGCGCTGCCAATCATCAGGATCGACTCCGCATCAAGCAAATGCAACTCACAAAGGAGCAACCATGTCGCTCGAAACCGCTAGAACAGAATCTTTGAACGTCGGCGATGTGCGCTTCGCCTTCCGGCGGCTCGGCCCGACGGCCGGGACGCCGCTCATCCTGCTGCAGCACTTCACCGGGACGATGGATGCCTGGGATCCGGCAGTGGTGAATAGCCTTGCTGAAACGCGGCCGGTCATTGCGTTCAACAATCTCGGCATAGGCACCTCCACCGGCCGGACGCCCGACACGGTGGAGCAGATGGCCTCGGATGCCGAGACATTCATACGAGGCCTTGATCTGCCAAAGCTTGACCTCCTCGGCTTCTCCCTCGGCGGCATGCTCACCCAAGTGCTTGCCGTGCAGCACCCCGGCTTGATCCGCAAGCTCATCATCGCCGGCGCTGCACCGCGCGGGGGCGAGGAACATCTGCTCGCCGTAGTCGACGAAGCCTTCGCTCAAAGCGGGACGGATGTGCGGTTGCCCCTGTTCTTCACACCCTCCGAAGAAAGTCAGCGCGCCGGCCGCGCTTTCGTCGCCCGCGCAACCATGCGCAAGGAGGATCGTGATCCGGACAGCGGCGAGGATGTCAGCAACGCGCAGGCGAAGGCAATCATTGGCTGGTGCGCCAGGAAGCATGAAGGCGAAGCGACGCTCCGCGCCATCGCGCAGCCTACGCTCATCGTGCACGGCAGCGACGACACGATGTTTCCGAGCATCAACGCCTACAACATGTTCAAGGCTATGAAGAACGCCCAGCTCGTTCTCTATCCGGACTCCGGCCACGGCGCGCTGTTCCAGTATCCAGCGAGGTTCGTCGCCCATTGCCGAACGTTCCTGGACGAGTGAGGGAAGAGATCGATGCCAATCTTCAGCAACTGGCGATCGAAGCCCATGGCGGCCTCGATCGGTTTCGGCAGTTCTCGTTCCTCACGGCGCGGCTTCACCAATTTGGCATCCTCTGGAATCCGAAGGGAAAGCCGGACGTGCTCACTCATGCCAATACGTTCTTGTTGCTTGCTAGAAATTCTCTCGATATTTCAATTACAAGAGCGTCGGAGAGCGCATCCCGCCCCTGCGCACCACGCCCCGGACGTCGGACATCCCCCGAGCTGTAGCTGCCCCCGAGCCACTACCCTCGTCCGCTATACGTAGCCGGCGGCCGCTGATATGATCCTCCGACGGTAAACGGCAGCTCGCCACCATACTTTTCTGCGATGCCGGCCTTCTGATCGGACTCGATCCCGCTCGCGCCATTTCGCATTGCTTCGACAAGAACGCTGAACAAATTCGTCAACGGCTGCCGCGTCCCCGCTCACATCAGGAGATGTGCCATGACTGCATCGGACTGGCGTCTCGAAGGCGAATGGATGAAGAACTGCACCTGTGCGTTCGGCTGCCCCTGCGATTTCAACGCACGGCCGACCCAAGGCTATTGCAAGGGATTGGTCGCCATGCGGATCGCCAAGGGACATTTCGAAGGGACCAGGCTCGATGGTCTCTGCTTTGCGATCACGGTCGATTTCCCCGGGCCGCTGCATGAGGGCAACGGGACAATCCAGCCCATCATCGACGAACGCGCCACGGCGGAGCAGCGACAGGCGTTGTTCGATATCTTCTCCGGTAAGCATTCGGCCGAAGGCACGCTGTTCCAGATCGTCAGCATGATCGTCACCAAGATCCATGATCCCGTGTTTGTGCCGTTCGAGTTCTCCTTCGACAAGGACGGACGCGTCGCAAGACTCGTCGCCAAGGGCGTGCTCGAGACCGATGTCGAGCCGATCAAGAATCCGGTGACCGGTGATCCGCACCGCATCCAGGTGGTCATGCCCGAAGGGTTCGAACATCGGGCGGCCGAGGTCGCATCCGCCGACATCCGCTCGACCGGCGCGATCCGGTTCGAGACCCGCGCTACGCATAGCTCGCTCGCCAATGTCGTGCAGACGCCTAAGGGCGTTGCGGCATGATGCGGCGCTGACACCGACACAAGATCTCGGTGTCAGCTCCTCGTCGCTATGGACAAGTCGATGCAGGAGCGCTCGATACTCGAACACTTGCTCCACCGCGACCGGCTGATCGTCGCGATCGGGACCGCCGCAGTGGTCGCGCTCGCCTGGGCCTATCTCGCTGCGGGCGCCGGCATGGACACCGAGATGATGGCCGACATGCCGGACATGGCGCCGATGCCGTGGACGCCGTTCTATGGCGCGCTGCTGTTCGTGATGTGGTGGGTGATGATGGTCGCGATGATGGCGCCGAGCGCGGTGCCCACCGTTCTCCTGTATGCGACCGTCAAGCGAAGGCAGGAGGCTGCCTCCCGCGCCGCAATCGATAGCTGGATCTTTCTCGCCGGTTATCTCGTGACGTGGGCCGGGTTCAGTCTCGCTGCGGTCCTGGTGCAAGCAGCATTCGAACGCTTCGGGTTGCTGTCGATGGCGATGGCAAGCACCAGCGCGATTCTGGGCGGCGGCGTGCTGATTGCAGCAGGGCTCTATCAGTTCACGCCGCTCAAACAGGCCTGCCTGCGCTACTGCGACAGTCCGCTGTTGTTTCTCAGTCGATATTGGCGGCCCGGCACGCGCGGCGCATTCCGGATGGGACTTCGCCACGGCAGCTACTGCGTCGGCTGCTGCTGGTTTCTGATGGTATTGCTGTTCGTCGGCGGCGTGATGAACCTGGCCTGGATCATCGGCATCGCGCTCTATGTCGCCGCCGAGAAGCTGCTGCCGTTCGGCCAACGGTTGAGTTATGCGGCAGGCGCGCTCCTCATCCTGTCCGGCACGATCGTCCTTGCGCGCGCGATGTGAAAAACGGTCCAAAGACGGTTAAAATGTGCCGCTTGCGACATGGCGATGTGCCTGATTGCCCAATACCAGCCGACCTCCGTGATGATACGGAGGCTTTGAGCTGAAGAATTGAGCTTCCTCCAAACAAAAACTTAAGGCTGTTTCGGCTACCTTCGCGCTATGAACGGCACCCGCGCGGGTGTCCCTGTGCAGTCGAGGCGGAGACAAGGCGATGCCAATACTGCGGGCGAGCGCAGTTCTGCCCTGGCGGCCGAAGCGGGGGTGCGCGTCGTGATTCCCGCAGGGGCAGTTCGCAAAGCCGGAAGAGCGATCCTGCGGAATGCTCCGCTGCAGATCGCATTGTTCTTTCTCCCCCTGGTCTGGATCGGCTATTTCGCAATCACCGCCTCCGAGCGGATGGACGCGATCCAGCAAGCGCGGTCGCACGGCAACAGCGTCGCCGAATTGTTCGAGGAGAACACCGAGCGCATCTTCGAGCGCGTGGATCAGTCGTTGCTGGTGGTACAGGCACTCTACGCCCAGGATCCGCAGGCCTTCAGCCTGAAGTTCTGGTCCGACAAGGCCCGCCTCGCCACCGGCGACGTGGTCCAGTTCGCTCTGATCGGATCGGACGGATACATGACCGAGACGACGGCGGGCTATTCCGGTCCGCCACTTTATCTCGGTGATCGCGAGCACTTCATTCATACCATGTCGCAGGTCGACGATCGCCTTTACGTGGCGAAGCCGGTGCTGGGCCGCGCGTCCAAAAAGTGGACGATACAGCTCGCGAGAAAGCTGTTCGATCTCGCCGGCAATCGGGTCGGCGTGGTTGTCGGCTCGATCAGCGTCGACGTCGTCGGCAGGTTCTACGACACCGCAAAGCTCGGCGTCGGGGGAACGCTGGTGCTCAGGAATGCGAGCCACGTGGTGCTCGCCGCCCGGGGCGTGGACCAGGGGTCAGTGCTGGGACAAAGCGCGCCGAGCCGCGTCGCGGGCGAACTGGGCGACGGCTTCTATGCGCAATATTGGAACGAGAACCGACCGGACCGCAGCGACCGACTGATCACGGCGCGCAGGTCGCGCGCGTTTCCGCTCATCTTCACCGTCGGAATTTCGGAGCAGGAGATCTATTCCCGCTCCGCCTTCAGGCAGAAGGTCTATCTCGGCGGCGCGGTGCTGCTCACGTTCATCATCCTCGCCGCGACGACATTTCATTGGCGACGGCAGCAGGCGCTGGATCGCGCCCACCGCGAGCGGCGCGATTTCGCCAGCAAGTTCGAGGATGCGCTCAGGAACCTCCCCCAGGGCTTGAGCATGTTCGATGGCCGCGACCGTCTGATCGCGTTCAACCGGCAATGGCTCGAACTTTACGACCTCGTGCCGGAAGACATCCGGATCGGCATGGACTTCCGGGAGGTGTTCGCGAAGCAGACCGCCGTGCTCGACGTCGAGGCGTACCTCGTCGATTTGAAGAACCGGCTCGCCCAGTCGGAGCAGATCTCGAACACCGTGCAGTTTCCGGACGGCCGGGTCGTCTACATCTCCTACGGCCGGCGCGAGGACGGCGGCTGGGTTGCCACGCATGAGGACATCACCGAGCGCAAGGCGTCGGCGGACCGCATCGAGCGGCTCGCGCATTACGACAGCCTGACCGGCCTTGCCAATCGCAATCTGTTCAAGGAGCGCATCGACGAGGCGCTGGCCCGCCCGCGCCGGCCGGAGCCCGCGTTCGCCGTACTCCTGCTCGATCTCGACAAGTTCAAGTCGGTCAATGATGCGCTCGGCCATCAATGCGGCGACGCGTTGCTGAAGCAGGTTGCCGACCGGATCAAGGCGCAGATCCGTGATGCCGATACGGCGGCGCGAATCGGCGGCGACGAATTTGCCGTCATCGTCGCACCCGGCGGGGCCGCGATGCGCGACGGCGCTGAAAGCCTGGCCGCGCGGCTGGTCGAGGCCATTGCCGAACCCTTTCACATCGATGGCCACCCCGTCGTGAGCGGCTGTAGCATTGGCCTTGCGCTCGTGCCCGAGCACGGCACGCGGGTCGACGAGATCCTTCGCAACGCCGATCTTGCGCTCTACAGGTCGAAGAATGCCGGCAGAAACTGCTTCCACGTCTATTCACCGGAGCTCAAGGCGGAAGCGGATCAACGCAACGTGCTCGAGATCGAGCTGCGTGAAGCGATCTGGCGCGAGGAGATAGAGCTGTTTTATCAGCCTGTGATCGAGCTCGGCACTGGTCGGGTAAAATCGGTCGAGGCCCTGGCGCGCTGGCATCACGGCACCAGGGGCTACGTCCCTCCGGCGGAGTTCATTGCGGTTGCCGAGGCGGGGGGACTGATCGTCGAGCTCGGCCACCAGGTGCTCGCCAGGGCCTGCCGCGACGCGATGAGCATGCCGGGCGACATCAAGGTCGCTGTCAATCTCTCCGCCCTGCAATTTGCCAGCGCCAATCTCGTCGACACCGTGACCTTTGCGTTGACGCAGAGCGGGCTTCCGCAGACCCGGCTCGAGCTCGAGATCACCGAAAGCGTATTTCTCGCCGACACCGAGGAGAACCTCAGGACGCTCCAGCGCCTCAAGGCGCTCGGCGTCTCCATTGCCCTCGACGATTTCGGTGTCGGATACTCGTCGTTGTCCTATTTGACGGCCTTTCCTTTCGACAAGGTCAAGATCGACAAATCCTTCATCGACAGGATCGATCGCTGCGAGACCGTCGCCGTGCTGAAATCCATCGTGCAGCTCGCAAAGACGCTGAAGCTGTCGATCGTCGCCGAGGGGGTCGAGTCCTCCGAACAGGTCAGACGGCTCCAATCACTCGGCATCCCGCTCGGCCAGGGATTTCACTTCAGCAAGCCCGTGCCGCTTGCAAGCCTCTCCTGGCAAGCCCCCACGGCGCGCCGGAAACGGCGGGTGGCGTGAGGTCAATGCCTCAGGCGTTTTCATCATGCCCGCCACTGCAGCCCCTTGGGCCGAAGAGCGTTCCTTAATTGCCGGTTCGGAAGCCTGCGCCCGCCCGTCCTGGCACTCCCCTTGCTCAGTCCTGACCCAAGCCCGGGCCTCGGTGGAGAGGCCGTTTCAGGTTGAGGCAAGTGATGCAGGAAGTGTCCCGTTCTGGTGCTGTTGACGAACTCCGGCTCGACGCGTTGATCGCCGATTTATGGTGGCGCGTTCGGCTGATTAATACCGACCTTCTCGAGGAAGAGGCGCGCGCCGGGGTGTTCGACCCGGCTCAGCCGACCTATCCGCTTCTCGCGGCCAACCTTCGCGCCCGACGCGACAATCTGGTCGCGACAATCGGCGTGCTCGAGCAGCGTGCGAGATCGGTGTCGGAAGCGGCCTGAAGCGGTCGCGGGGCGCGCCAGCCTCGACGACTTCCTCAACCGGCCGACTGCAGCGCCAGAGGCGGGCGGGATGCAATGCGCATCCTCGCATGGCTCGAATGCCTTCGGCGCTGTGCCGCTAACAGTTGAATTCAGGCCGCCGCCTGCCCGTGTTATGGCTGGTCTCTGCACCCCCGCGAGGCCGCCATGCTCCCCATTCCCGCCGATATCTTCACCGAACCCGAGGACGTCTCGCCCGACGGCCTGACCAATCTCGGCCCGCTTCGGCGTCTTGCCGGCACCTGGCAGGCGGACAAGGGCATCGACATCAATCCGAAGGCCGAAGGGCCGGAGCGGCGGACCTTCATCGAGCACATCCGCATGGATCCGATCGATCCGCAGGCCAACGGGCCGCAGCTGCTGTACGGGCTGCGGTACCACATCCACATCAACACGCCCGAGGAAGACATTACCTTCCACGACCAGGTCGGCTACTGGCTGTGGGAGCCGGCGACCGGGCTGATCATGCAGACCCTGGCGATCCCGCGCGGGCAGGTGCTGCTGGCCTCGGGCAAGGCCGGGCCCGACGACAAGACGATCTCGGTCACCGCCAAGCGCGGCGACACCGCCTACGGGATCTGCTCGACCGATTTTCTGGAGCAGGCCTTTCGCACCGATGCTTATCGCTGCGACATCACCTTCAACGACGACGGCAGCTGGACCTATCTGCTTCAGACCGAGTTGTTCGTGCGCGGCGCGCCGTTCAATCACCACGACACCAACACGCTCCAGCTCATAGCGCCACCCAGGCTCAACCCGCTGGCGGCGATCGTGAACGATCGTGCCGCGCGCGGTGGACCCGCGGCCTGAGCGCTGCCCTGAGGATTGCATGAAACCGTATGTCATCTGCCTGATGCACTCCAGCCTCGACGGGCGCACGCATCCCAGCCGCTGGCGTCCGAAGGGCGCGGGCACGGACTGGTTCGAGAAGATCCACGATGAGCTCGCGGCGATGCTTGGGTGATCGGCCGCGTCACGGGTTCGGAGTTCGCCAAGGGCAGGCCCTATCCCTCGACAGACGCGAAATTTCCGCGCGAAAACTGGTTCGCCCGGCGCGACGCGAAGACCTATGGCGTCGTGCTCGATGCCGAGGGCAAGATCGGCTGGGGGCGCGCGGAGATCGGCGGCGATCCGATCGTCGTCGTGCTGACCGAGAACGTCCCGGATTCGCATCTCGCTGGCCTCCGCAGCGAGGGCGTGTCCTACATCTTTGCCGGCAAATCCGAGATCGACCTCGCACTGACGCTGGACATTCTCAGCCGCGAGCTCGGCGTGAAGCGCCTGCTGGTCGAGGGCGGCGGCGTTGCCAACGGCGCGTTCCTGCGCGCCGGCCTCATCGACGAATTCAACCTGATCCTCAGCCCTGCGATCGACGGCGCAAAGGGCGCCCCGTTCGTGTTCGATTCCACCGAGGCGGACAGCGACCGGCGCGCGCCGATCGCCGCGATGACGCTGGAGAGCACGCGCGAGCTCGGCGGCGGCGTCCTGCTGCTGCGCTATCTGATCCAGAACGACCCGCAAGCCGTGAGCCGGTAAGGCGCGGCCATGTCCGATCCGTCCGAGCACATCGTCATCGTCGGCGCCGGCGCGGCCGGCCTGATGGCGGCGCGCGAGCTGGCGCGTGCCGGCAGCAAGGTGACGATCCTGGAGGCGCGCCAGCGCTGCGGCGGCCGCATTCATCCGCTGCCGGCCTCGGAGTTCGGCTATGCCGCCGACGGCGGCGCCGAGTTCGTCCATGGCGAGGCGCCGGTCACACGCGCATTGCTGCGCGAAGCCGGCCTGTCGCTTCAGGAGATGGAAGGCGAGCAGTGGCGCTTTGACGGGACGAAGCTCACGCGCGAGCGCGACGATCCCCATGAAGCGGAGCTTCAGGCCAAGCTGGCGGACTTGAAGGACGACCTCACGGTCGCCGACTTCCTGCGCCGGCATTTTGCAGGCGACAATTACGCGCCGCTGCGCCATTCGATCGAGCGGATGGTCGAAGGCTATGACGCGGCCGATCCCGAACGCGCCTCCACGCTGGCGCTGCGCGCGGAATGGATGGACGGCGGGCACGCTCCGCAGGCGCGCATCGAAGGCGGCTACGGCGCGATGATCGACGTGATGACGGCCGACTGCCGCAGGCACGGCGTCACCATCCGCCTCGGCAGCGTCGTGTCGGCGATTGCGGAGGAGGGCGGCGCGGTGATCGTTCGCTGCGCCGGCGGCGACGTGCACGCCTGCGACCGCATGATCCTCACCGTGCCGCTGCCGCTGCTGCGCGAGATCGCGCTACCGGCAGGCGCGCGTGCCAAGCTGGCTGCTGTCGACGACATCGGCTTTGGCAACGTCATCAAGATCCTGCTGCGCTTCGCGCGGCCATGGTGGCGCGAGCGCAAGGAAGACCTTGCGGACATGACATTCCTGCTCTCGGACGAGGCGATCCCGGTCTGGTGGACGCGCTATCCGGACCAGCATCCCGTGCTGACGGGCTGGTTCGGCGGCCCGCGCACGGCGGAGCTGGAAAGCCTCGACCCGCAAGCATTGATCGATGCCGGGCTCGGCTCGCTCGCCGCAATCTTCGGCCTGCCGCGCGATCACATCGCGCGCGAGCTGGTGGCGTCCGCCGCGAGCAACTGGGCGCATGATCCGTTCGCGCGCGGCGCCTATTCGTGGGCGACGCCGCGCACCCGAGCGGCACAGGCGATCCTCGCGCGTGGCGACGGCTTGGTGCTGTTTTCCGGCGAAGCGCTCTATCGCGGCCGCGACACGGGCACGGTCGAGGCGGCACTGGCGAGCGGCCTGGAGACGGCGAACATGATCCTTCGGGGACAATGAAAAGAGGCCCGCATCTGATGCGGGCCTCTCGTCGCGTGTGTCTCCAGATCTTACCAGCGTCCGCCGCCGAAGCTGAACGTCACGCCGGGGCCTCCGCCGTAATAGCCGTAGGGCCCGCCGCCGTAATAGCCGTGGTGCCGCGGGTAATAGCCGTAGCTCCTGTAATACGGCCGGTAATAGCCGTGATGATGCCGCCAATGATGATGGTGGCGGTAATGCCTGCGGTGCGCGCTGATGTCGGTGGTCTGGCTTTCCTGCGTGGTCTGCTTGGCACTTGTATTGCCGGCCGCGCTCGCCGATCCACCGGCCAACGCCGCAGCACCAAGGGCGATCGCGGCAATGAGATATTTC
Organism: Bradyrhizobium sp. IC3195; assembly: GCF_020193585.1. Classification (NCBI taxonomy): domain Bacteria; kingdom Pseudomonadati; phylum Pseudomonadota; class Alphaproteobacteria; order Hyphomicrobiales; family Nitrobacteraceae; genus Bradyrhizobium; species Bradyrhizobium sp. IC3195. The sequence goes on from NZ_JADYVG010000019.1 coordinate 54,371, forward strand.
ATGTCATCACTCCAGTTGAAGGTCGTGTGACAACACATGAGTATCCCGCGCGTTCCAGCCACTGCGGGCGTCGAAACGACGCAGATTTTCAGTTCCCCGATGAACGCACGTTAACGTTTGTGAACGAGCGAAGGCCGCGCGATCTATCGTCGCATGAAGAGGCATGGCCTGCGACTCGCGCCCCGAACGCGGCGCAGCGTCTCTTCGACGACGCGGTGCGAGTCCGGGACACGAGAGTGGCGCATGTAGTTTCGCAACTGTCACGGATGCGGATTAGGAAAGCGGTGTCGCTCGGAGAGCGCAGCGAGGATCGCGTCCTTGTCTGCGATGAATGTACGACCGTGATAGCTGAGCGCAGTGCCAGGGCTCCGTGGCATCAGCGCGATCGTACACGTTGACGCCAGCGGACACGGACCTACTTGAACGGGTCCTGGATCGACGGGGCCGACTGGCGGATGCGGCGCACGCTGACCGGCGTGCCGTCGGAGACGAACAGCAGCTCGTATTTGCGGCCCTCGCTATCGGTCGCCGAGCAGGTGACGTCGTTCACCTTTCTGGCGGCGAAGTTGCCGGTCTGCCGGCAGATGCCGGTCGAGGTCTGCTCGGCGGGCACGGGCAGGCCGTCGACCTTGGGGCGGTTCTTGGAGTTGAGCAGCACGCGGTCGATCCGCAGCTCGTAGGAATTGTCGTCGGCGCGCTTGCCGTTCTCGCCGGAGAACGACACCACGTGGCTGTCATCGGAGGGATCGTCGACCGCGACGGCGAAATTGACCCGTCCCGTGTCGCCATGGGCGTAGGCCACCGTCTTGCACGGGAAGGTGCGGCCTGCGACCCTGAACGTCTTGCAGTGGCCGGACATCAGCGCCAGGAGATCGATGAAGGCGTTCGGCCGCGCCGGCGGATTGTTGACCGGAATCGGTTTGGAAGTCTCGGCAAAACAAGGACTTGCCGCAAGCACGAGCAGCGCGGCGAGGACCAATCGGCGAAGGCGCATCGTCGGGCTCATGAGCCAGAGGGCTATGGCGGAAGAGTTCCGCACCATAGCCATCGAGCCGCAAATTGGTTGCGATCCCGTTTGTGCTGCAAATCCCGTCTGGAATACCACCACGGCCACCCCGACGGCGATTCGTTCAAATCGCCCGATCCATCCCGGCGGGCACATGCCATCAGGGCGGTGTTTTTTTCGTGGCATGATCCGGAAAAGTGCGTAGCGATTTTCCGAAAGGCCCATGCTCAAACAATAACCTAACCCATCGCCGCCTGCCAGCGCCTGTCGCGGAAGGAGGGGCGGCGGTGGAGGCGGGCGTCCAGCACGGCGCGGGCGCGGGGCAGCTCACCGCTGCGCATGAGCGCGACGATATAGGTGTCCTCGATCAGCTCGCGCTGGGCGTGGCTGCCGCCGATGCGCACCACCTCGCCTAGCATGGGCGCGAGCATCTGCACGCAAGTCCGGTAATCCTCATCAGTGAAAGCCGCGAGCGCCCGGAAGATCGCCGGCACCACAGGGCCCGCCGGCAGCTTGCCGTCGGCAAGCCGCTGCTCGATCGCCGCAAGGCGGGCGGCGAGCGCTTCGCGATTCTGCGTCGCGGCTGCGAATAGCGCCATGTGGACGTCGGCAAAGGACAGACTCGATTTCGGAAACAGTTTTTGCGCGGCGGCGTCGGCTTCCTGCCACAGCGCCTTCGGTACCGCATGACCGTACATCGACAGGCGCCACAGCAGCGAAGCGCTGTCGGTGATGACGTTGAGCGGCGGCGCCTGCGTGGCAGTGGGCCGAAGCACGTCGGCATAGATCGCGAGCGCCCGCGCCGCATCGCCATGCTCGAGCGCGCCGAGCGCCTGATGCCAACGGATATGGCCGTGGAGGATTCCGGATCGGTCATAAGCCGGCAGCCATTCGTCGACGAGACGATCGGCGTCCTCGGTCGATCCATCCTCGAACATCGCATGCAGCACCGCGTGCGCGGCGTGGGCATTTTCCCGGCGCAGATTGAAGCCGCGCTCGGTGACGGCGCGGCCGCGCGCGACGTCGCCATTCTCCGTCATCGCCCAGCCGGACATCGTGAGGAACCACCAGTCCTCGCCGTAATGCTGCGCGACGTTCTCGCAGAGCTCGTGCCGGGCGCGGTCGTGATCGGCCATGCCGGAGAAGGCGAACAGGCCGAACGCGCCGAGCGGCAGCGACAGCACGACGGCGTCGCGCGGCCATGCGTCGATATGCTTCAGCGTCGATGCGATCGCCTCCGGCAGCCGGCCCTCGATCGCGAGCGCCAGCGTCTCGACATGCGAGCGCTCGCGCTCGCTGCCGCGCTTGGCCACGAGCTCGCGCGCGCGTGCCGCCTTTTGCCGCGCGAGATCGCCCTGCTGGTAGAAGGCATGAACGCGGCCGCGGGCGATGTGGGCCAGCGCGAAATCAGGGTCGGCCGCGATCGCGCGCTCCAGCATCTCCACCGTGCCGGTCCAGCCCGCGAGCATGAGGTCGACGCCGTCGCGATAGGCGGATGCTGCCTCGTGCGAGGTGGTGGAGAGCGGCAGGCCGTAGCGGTCTTGAAGCGCCATCGAAGGCCCCCCTCACGCCGTCCGCGCGCGGCGGCCTTCGATCGGATAGGCCGGGTCGTTATAGCCCGGCGTCGAGGGATGGCCTGGTGTCACCAGGCGGTCGATCAGCGCCTCGTCCTCCGCGGTGAAACGATAATCGAGCGCGCTGATGTAGCCGTCCCATTGCTCCTCGGTGCGGGGACCGGCGATCACCGACGAGACGAAGGCGGAGTTGAGCACCCAGCCGACCGCGAACTGGCCGGCGGTGATGCCTTTCTTCTCGGCGTGAGCCTTGATCTCCTGCGCAAGCTGGAGCGATTCCGGCCGCCATTCGGTCTGCATCATGCGGGTGTCGTTGCGCCCCGCGCGCGTCTCCTTGTCGGGCGCTGCATCCACCCTGTACTTGCCGGTGAGCACGCCGCGCGCAAGCGGGCTATAGGGCACGATGCCGAGGCCGTAATAAGCGCAAGCCGGAAAGTGCTCGACCTCCGGCATGCGGTTCATGGCGTTGTAATAAGGCTGGCTCACCGCGGGCCGGTCGATGCCGAGTCGGTCGCAGATGTTGCAGATCTCGGCGACGCGCCAGGCGCGGTAGTTGGAGACGCCGAAATAGCGCACCTTGCCGGCGTGGATCAGGTCGCTCATGGCGCGCACCGTCTCCTCCAACGGCGAGGCATGGTCTTCCTTGTGCAGATAGTAGATGTCGATGTGATCGGTGCCGAGCCGCATCAAGCTCTCGTCCGCCGCCTGCAACACCCAGCGCCGCGACAGCCCGCCGCGATTGGGATCGTCCCCCATGGGGTTTGCGAGCTTTGTGGCAAGCACCCAGGCACCACGATTGCGCGCGATGGCGCGGCCGACGACCTCCTCGGAGGCACCTTTGGAATAAGCGTCCGCTGTGTCGATGAAATTGATCCCGGAATCGCGTGCCTTGTCGATGATCCGCTTCGACGTGGCCTCATCGGTCGGCCCGCCGAACATCATGGTGCCCAGGCAAATCGGCGAGACCTTGAGGCCGCTGCGGCCGAGCTGGCGGTATTGCATGGGCGAGTCCTCGATGTTGGTGGGCGGCAGCATAGCCAGCAAAGTCCGTCATTGCGAGCGCAGCGAAGCAATCCAGAGATGTGTCCGCGGAGGGATGCTGGATTGCTTCGCTGCGCTCGCAATGACGGTGGGGCACGTTTGCGCCTCACATTCAGTGTCATCGCCCGCGAAGGCGGGCGATCCAGTACGCCGAGACAGTCGTGATCGATCGAGGGGCCGCGACGTACTGGATTCCCCGCCTTCGCGGGGAATGACGGCTGCGGGTGTGGCGCGCAGCAGCGCCGGCCTGATCGCCCGCTACCCCGGCCCCTTCAAGATCTTGAACACGCCGTTCGCCATCACGATGCAGCGGTCGTCCACGGTCACCTCGGTGCTCATGAAGATCAGGCTGCGGGTCGAGCGCACCACGCGCGGGCGGGAGATCAGGGTGTCGCCGATCTGGCCGGCCTCGACGAAATGGGTGTCGAGCTGCACCGTCGCCAAGTACTCCTTGCCGGAGACGTAACGGGCCGTCATGCCGCAGGTGCGATCGGCGAACGTCATCATCACGCCGCCCTGGACCATGCCGCGGCGGTTGTGGTGCTTGTCCTCGGTCGCGAGCGCGAACTCGTAATGGCCGTCGACCTTGCGCTCCCACAACGGGCCGATCAGATGCAGGAAGCCCGTGGTCTCCAGGATGCTCCAGCCCTCTGATTTCAACCTTGCGGCGGCCTTGCTGGTCATGTCGTCGTTCGTCCTTGCAACGCGATGTCTCCTCGTTTCATCAGATGCAGTCCTGGTGTAGTCAAGCATCATGAGAACGTTCGACGATGCCACCAGACGGAATATCGCAGAGGTCTGCGCGGCCTTCGCGCGGCTGCCCGACACAGCCGAGCCGTCGGCGCTGAAGCGCGCCGCGGTGGTGCTGGCGCTAACCGAATCCGACGACGGTGGCGACACCGCCTTCCTGCTCACCAGGCGCGCCTCGCACCTGCGCGCCCATCGCGGCCAATGGGCGCTGCCCGGCGGACGCTGCGATGCCGGCGAGACGCCGGTCGAGGCGGCGCTGCGCGAGCTCGACGAGGAGCTCGCACTCGCGCTGTCAGCCGATGCGGTGCTCGGCCTGCTCGACGATTATCCGACGCGCTCGGGCTATCTGATCACGCCGGTCGTGGTCTGGGCGGCCGACAGTGCTGCGATCCGCCCGAACCCGGACGAGGTCGCCTCCGTCCATCGCATCGCGCTGGCCACGATCGAGCGCGACGATGCCTTCGATTTCACTGAGATCCCCGAGAGCAGCCGCCGCGTGATCCGCTTCCATCATCAGATGAGCCTGATCCATGCCCCGACCGCGGCGCTGATCTACCAGTTCCGCGAGGTGCTGGCGGGGCGGCACACCCGCGTCACCGACCTGGAACAGCCTGTATTCGCCTGGACGTGACGCAAGAGCTTAAAAAAAGAGGTAAACGGCGCGTTAACGCGACGGTTACCGGATGCCTGCTAAGAAGGCAGCATGCATCACTCGATTCGAAACAAATTGGCGCTGGTTCCGCTCGCGCTCGTCCTGATCTCGCCCGCGGCGCGCGGCGCCGAGGCCGACGCGCTGTCGCCCGCCGTTCGCAATGCCAACGCCCAGCTGCTGTCGCAGTTTTTCGCGCAAGGCGGGGGGGCTTCGCCGGCCGTGCTCGAATATCGCCGCAAGCTCGCGGAATATCAGGCCGCGCGCGCCGCCTTCGATGCCGAGGCCGGCGCCTATTGGAGCCAGATCTCGGAGAAGCGGAAGGCCCGCAACGCCAAGCGGCGCAATGGGCAGCAGATCACGCTCGATGATTACGTGCTGGAGCATCCGCCGCTCTATACCGGGCCGAAGAAGCCGGTGAATCCGGAGCCGGAGGAAACGCCGGATCGCCCCGCGAGAAGACCGATCCCCGTGGTCGCCGATTTCCTGCGTGCGGCGCAGGAACTCTACCAGTTCACGCCGCAACGCCCGTCCAGCGAGCTCGAGTTCAAGCGCGCCTATGCGCGCTACGCTCTGGCCCATGGCCTGACGCGCGAGCAGGCGGTGCGGGTCTATTCGTTCGAGACCGGCGGCACCGGCAGTTACGACGTGCAGGCGGGCATCGAGCATGGCGGCAAGCGCGCGATCTCGACCGCGATGGGCTACAACCAGCTGCTCACCACCAACAGCGTCGAGCTGCTCGCCGAGCAGGGCCATGAACTGATCCGCGCGCTGTCCGAGAAGGTGACGCGCACATCTGGACCGGCGCGGCATGCGCTCGAGCACAAGCTCACTGTCCTGAAGAAGATGGTGGCGCACGCGAAGTCGGTGCCCGATACCTGGTCGGAGCACGAGAAGATGGGCGCCACCCCGCAGGGCTGGGCCATGCATGCGATGGTGCTCGACGTCGACATCGGACCGATGCTGCAGACCCACAAGCTGCTGACTTCGGTGCATTTCGCCCGCGCCAAGGGACACTCGCGCCCGCTGTCGGCGGCCGAGCTCGAGATGATGAACCTCACCGGCGACGGCACCGGCCTCGACATGGTGACGATGCCGCAGGCGCTGCGCGAGCGGGTGCCGACCTCGAACTTCTTCCAGCGCGGCGGCTATGAGCGCAACCCAGTCGCGATCCGCCACAACACGGTGGCGAAGCTGCTGGCCGTAACCGACGAGCGCATGGACGTGAACAGCGGCAAACCCGGCGCAAGGGAATTGGCAGGGGCGTTTTAGGAGCGCTCGCTCTTGCCGCATTTTCCGCTGTCATGCCACGCGAAGGCGGGGCATCCAGTGCTTACTGATCCGGCCCGAACTTGAACTTGCCGTCACCCTCCAGATACGGGCCGGTGCGCATGTAGAGCTGGCCGTTCTGGCCGATGAAGAACAGTGTGCCCTTGGGCACCTTCTTGGCGCCCTTCAAGAGCTCGCCGGCGTTGCTGGTGCCCATCTTGTAGGAATAGGTCTTGCCCTCCCTGTCGTAGGCGTAGCCGGTGTCGGTCTTCAGCTCCCAGGGCGTCGCTGCGGTTTGCGCCAATGCGGGCGCTACCAATGCGCCGAGCGCGGCTGCGAGTGCAAATGTCTTGATTGAAAATGCCGTCATCCCATCCTCCCAAGATCGGGACATTCCATGATTGAACAAATCACGAACGATGCGTCCCGGTCAACTTGCGATAGCGCCGCAGCGCATCACGTCTTGCCCAGCAGTTTGTGATTTTCCCTCCGTCCCCTCGCGACTATGTTCCGCTTTCCGTTTAGAACGCAACTCGACAAAAATATTGGTGGGGATGATTCGAATGAACCTAGTCGTCAAAGCCTGCTCGGCTGCCGCGCTGTTGCTCACGGCGCTGGCGCCGGCCGCCCAAGCCGATGACTACCGGCTCAGCCACAACCAGCGGATTTCGTGCAGCCGCGGCCTTGCCCCGGGCAAGCTGAACACGGCGACCTGCAAGTCCTACACCTATCTCTTCAATACCAGGACCTCGGAATATTTCCGCTGCCAGGTCTCCCTGGCGCTGACCCGCGACAACAAGGAAGTCATCAACGTCCAGACCGACGGCGGCTGCACCAAGAAACCGCGCATTTTCGAGACCGACGGCAAGTACGATTTCGACGCCACCGAGACCGAGCCGCCGAACACCAATTCGTTCTTCGGCCCCGGCGGCTATTCGGTCTGGGCCGCCGACGTCGGCGCGCAGAAGGTGCGCGGCTGCATCACCATTTCCTCCGGCCTCGGCTCGGACATCTCCAAATGCCTGGACATGACGTTCCAGTGAGCGAGCGCTCGATAGCCACTGCGTAGACGGTGCGCTCCCTGCCCCGCCTACGGGGGAGGGCTGGGGAGAGGTGTCTCCGCATCGGGACAATCTCCTAGAGGAGAAAACCCTCACCCGCGCCTTCGGCGCGACCTCTCCCGCAAGCGGGAGAGGTGACCGAGCAAGCCGCTCCGACTCGAACCTAACGCGACTCCAGTCCCGCTGCGCCACCTCGCCGCACCGTCCGGTTCCCAAGAACCCAGCGGGAACGGCCCTTTGCCGCAGTCCTGTTTTGCCTTTTGGATGGGTTGACCCGCATCCCTCATCCGGCCAATTTCGCCGCCGGTTTGGGGAGTACAACAACCATGAAACGGACGATTTTCGGCGCAGCCGCGGCTCTGGCTCTGGCGGCGTCGGCACCTTGCGCGCAGGCGCAATCCTTCATCAACGTGCTGACCGGCGGCACCTCCGGCGTCTACTATCCGCTCGGGGTCGCGATCGGAAAGATCTACGGCGACAAGATTCCGAACGTGAAGACGCAGGTGCAGGCCACCAAGGCGTCGGTCGAGAACCTGATCCTGCTGCAGCAGGGCCGCGGCGAGCTGGCGTTCACGCTGGGCGACTCGCTGAAAGCCGCCTGGGAGGGCGAGGAGGAGGCGGGCTTCAAGACCAAGCTCGACAAGCTCCGCACCATCGGCGCGATCTACCCGAACTACATCCAGATCGTCGCGACTGCCGACAGCGGCATCAAGACGCTCGCCGATCTCAAGGGCAAGAGCCTGTCGGTCGGTGCACCGAAGTCGGGCACCGAGCTGAACTCCCGCGCGATCCTGGCCGCTGCCGGCATGAGCTACAAGGAGCTCGGCAAGGTCGAATATCTGCCCTTTGCCGAATCCGTCGATCTCATGAAGAACCGGCAGCTCAACGCCACGCTGCAATCGGCCGGGCTCGGTGTCGCCTCGCTGAAGGACCTCTCGACCTCGAGCCCGATCACGGTGGTGTCGGTGCCGAAGGAGACCGTCGACAAGATCGGCCCGCCCTTCGTGGCGGCGACCATTCCGGCCAACACCTATACCGGCCAGGACAAGGACGTGCCGACTGCGGCCGTGATCAATTATCTGGTCACCAGCTCCGCCGTCTCGGACGATCTCGCCTATCAGATGACCAAGCTGGTCTATGAATCGCTGCCCGAACTCGTCACTGCGCACGCGGCCGGCAAGGAGATCAAGCTCGAGACCGCCGCCACCGGCAGCCCGGTCCCGCTGCACCCCGGCGCGATCCGCTATTACAAGGAAAAGGGGCTGATCAAATAATCAGCTCCTGTCGTCGGACGTCATGGCCGGGCTTGTCCCGGCCATCCACGTTCTGCGGCTGTGCATGGAAGTTTCGTGGATGCCCGGGACAAGCCCGGGCATGACGGCTCGGGACATACCGTGCCAATGCTACAAGCGCTCGACGATTGGGGATGGGCTGAGATGCTGGAAAAGGCAGAGGGGACTGAGATCGCGCCCGACAAGGTCAAGGTCGAGTTCGACAATTTCGAGCATGGCTTCCCAGAAGGCTTCGGCCCGGGCTGGTGGGGCCGGCTCGCCTACTGGATCGGCATCGCGTTCGCGATCTTCCAGCTCTACGTCGCCGCCTTCAACTATCTGCCGAGTCAGGTGGTGCGCGGCGTCCATGTCGGCTTCCTGCTCCTGCTCACCTTCGGCCTCATCGCCAACTTCACCGCGAAGAGCAATTTCGGCCGTGCGCTGGGCTGGGCGATCGGCGCCGCCGGCTTCTACTGCGGTCTCTACCAATGGATCTTCTATGCCGACCTGATCGCGCGCGACGGGGATCCGACCAGGCTCGATCTCGCCGTCGGCACCCTACTCGCGGTGCTGATCTTCGAGGGCACGCGGCGGCTGATGGGCGCGGCGCTGCCGCTGATGTGCGGTGCGTGTCTCGTCTATTGGTTCTTCGGTCAGTACCTGCCGTCGCCGCTCAACCATCGCGGCTATGATTTCGACCAGATCGTCACGCATTTGTCGTTCGGCACCGAAGGCTTTTACGGCGTGCCGGTCTACGTCTCCGCGACCTACATCTTCCTGTTCATCCTGTTCGGCTCGTTCCTGGAGCGCGCCGGCATGATCCAGCTGTTCACCGACGTCTCGCTCGGCCTGTTCGGCCGCACCCGCGGTGGACCTGCCAAGGTCGCGGTGTTCGCCTCGGGCATGATGGGGACCATCTCCGGCTCGGGCGTCGCCAACGTCGTCACCGTCGGCCAGTTCACGATTCCCTTGATGATCAGGTTCGGCTACCGCCGCGCCTTCGCGGCCGGCGTCGAGGCGACGGCCTCGATGGGCGGCCAGATCATGCCGCCGGTGATGGGCGCGGTCGCCTTCATCATGGCCGAGACGCTCGGCGTGCAATATTCGGAGATCGTCAAGGCCGCCGCGATCCCCGCGATCCTCTATTTCGCCTCCGCGTTCTGGATGGTGCATTTGGAAGCCGGCAAGCACGGCCTGGTCGGCATGAAGCGCTCGGAGATCCCGAGCGCCTGGAAGGCGCTGGTGACGCGCTGGTACCTCGTGCTGCCGCTCGCGGCGCTGGTCTACATGCTGTTCGAAGGTTTTACGCCGCTCTATGCCGGCAGCATGGGCCTTGCGCTCACCGTGACGCTGATCCTCGGTACCGCCATCACGACGGGCGCCTCCTCGAACGTGATCCGGACCATCTTCTGGGTCGGGCTCGCGCTCGTCGTCGCGGCATTGTCGCGCGACGGCCTCCAGATCGTGCCGGTCGCGACCGTCGTGGTCGGCCTGATCGTGATCACGGCGTTCGTGCGCGGCGGCTTTGCCGCCTTGCGCGCCTGCCGCGATGCGCTGGCCGAGAGCGCGAAATCCGCCATCACCGTCGGCATGGCCTGCGCGATCGTCGGCGTCATCATCGGCATGATGTCGCAGACCGGCGTCGGCACCATTTTCGGCGGCTGGGTGATCGGGCTCGGCGAGAAGAGCCTGTTCCTGGCGCTGGTCATGACCATGCTGCTGTCGATCCTGCTCGGCACCGGCATCCCGACCATCCCGACCTACATCATCACTGCCGCGCTCGCAGCTCCCGCGCTGGCCAAGCTCGGCGTGCCCTTGATCGCGAGCCACATGTTCGCATTCTATTACGGCATCATGGCCGACCTCTCGCCGCCGGTGGCGCTCGCCGCGCTTGCGGCCGCGCCAATCGCCAAGGAGAACCCGGACAAGATCGGCTGGGAGGCGATGCGCATCGCGCTCGCCGGCTACGTCATTCCCTTCATCTTCGTCTATTCGCCGGCCTTGATGCTGCAGGCCGGCGATCCCATGGCGGCCAAGCTCGGCTTCTACGGCGCGGTGGCGCTGGCGAGCTTGAAGGCGCTGGTGGCGATCGGCCTGTTCGGCATGGCCGCGATCGGCTTCCTGTTCACGCGGCTGACGCTGATCGAGCGCCTGGTCGCGCTCGGCGCCGCGTTCTGCCTGCTCGGCGAATTCCCCTTCAGCGATACTGCGGGCTTCGTGCTCGCCGCCGCGCTGGTGCTGTGGCAATGGCGGCAGCGTCCGCCGGCGCCGGTCGAGGCGGTGTGAGCCTCTGTCTTGCGACAGCGGGCGGCGTGAAAGCGCTGACGCTGTCCGCGTTCACGCTTGTCTGGACGCATTCGATCGCGAAGGTCGAATGGCAGGAAGACTGGCGCCTCACGCCCGCCGGCCTCGAGCTGGTGCAAGCCCGCGTCAAGGGCACCGGCCCCGGCATGGAGCCGCCGGCCGAGGCGCGGCTGGTCGACGGCTGGTTTCAATGGCGGCCGCAGCGTGCGCCGATGCCGGAATTGGTGCTCGGCGATTCCGGCGCGGCCGGAGAATGGCGACTCTGCCATGACGGGACGTGCCGGACATTGTCGGAGATTGTCGGGCATCCCATTGGTGCTAACGTGACCACGTTGAGCGTCTGCAAAGAACCGTAGCCCGGATGGAGCGGAAGCGTAATCCGGGACCACTGCCCCGGATTGCGCTGCGCTCCATCCGGGCTACAAGAAGAACAACAACACGGGAGACACGCGATGGATCGGCTCAAGGGCAAGGTTGCGATGGTGGTGGGGGCCGGCTCGATCGGTCCAGGCTGGGGCAACGGCAAGGCGACCGCGGTGACCTTTGCGCGCGAGGGCGCGCAGGTGTTCTGCGTCGATCGCAACGGTGCCGCGGCCGAGGAGACCGCGAAGATCATCAGCGGCGAGGGCGGCAAGGCGACGGCGTTCACGGCCGACGTGTCGCGCGCGAGCGAGATCGAGGCGATGGTCGCGGCGTGCCTCAAGGCCTATGGCCGCATCGACGTGCTCGACAACAATGTCGGCATCGCCGAGATGGGAAGCGTGGTGGAGGTGAGCGAAGACAGCTGGGACCGCGTCTTCAGCGTCAACCTCAAGAGCGCCTATCTCGCCATGAAGCACGTGATCCCTGTTATGGTGAAGCAGGGCGGCGGCTCGATCATCAACATCTCCTCGATCGCCTCGATCCGCCACATGGGCATCTCCTACGTTACCTACGGCGCCTCGAAAGCGGCGATGAACCAGATGACGCGCACCACAGCGATCGAGTTCGCGCGCCATCACGTCCGGGTCAACGCGATCCTGCCCGGCCTGATGAAGACGCCGATGGTCGAGCACTCCGCCGGCCTCGCCGCCAGCTACGCCAAGGGCGATGTCGAGGCGATGTGGCGCGCGCGGGACGCCCAGGTGCCGATGGGCCATATGGGCGATGCATTCGACGTCGCCAACGCCGCGCTGTTCCTGGCCTCGGACGAGTCGAAATACGTGACGGGCATCGAGCTCGTTGTCGACGGCGGAATCACGTGCAAGGCCGGGGCTTGATCAGCCCCAGCTTGCACGCAGCCCGCCGCTGCGAGTCATAGTCGATAGCCCTGTCTTGCAAGAAGGAGCAGATCATTCACAGCAAGGCGTATTGCGCGCGTTCGCGCCTGGCCAGCAGCGGCAGCGCCTGTTCCGCGATGTAGCTCTTGAAATGCGCGCTCTCCTGGTGCGCCCTAAAGGCGGCTTCGTCGCGGAACAACTCTAGAACAGGAACTGGGCCGGATTGTCCTTGGCGCGCGAGATCAGGAACAGCTTGACGCCTGGCTCGCGCTGCGCCTGAGGGAGGAAGCCGCGCAGGATTTCAGCAATGCGGTCGACCTCTTCGGCCTTTGCTTCCCATTGCGCCACGACGAGAAGTCCGCCGCCGATGGCCGGGTGGCCGGTCTGTTGATTCATTGCCTGTTCGGTCATGATGGAGCTCCCTGAGAATGCTCCATTCGATAGCGCGGCTCTGGGCGACAATGGTTCGATGAAGATCGTAGTGCGGATGTCGCCGAACGGCCCGACGTTCCGTCGCGGGTCGAATTGATTTCCTGCGCGAATTTCGCTACCGCCTTTTCCCGTGGATACGCTCAAGGTCAGAGACGCCAAAGACGTCGAAGAGGTGGTGCGCGCGGCGATCGCGAGCGAGCAGCCGCTCGAGATCATCGGCCATGGCGGCAAGCGCGGCATCGGCCACGCCATGGCGACCAACGCCGTGCTCGACGTCTCCGCACTCAATGCCGTCACCGCCTACGAGCCGAACGAGCTCATCATCACGCTCCAGGCCGGCGCGCCGCTGGCCGACGTGTTGGCGCTGATCGACGCCAAGAACCAGCAATTCGCCTTCGAGCCTGTAAACACCGCCCCGCTGCTCGGCACGACGGCAACAGGCACCATCGGCGGCATGATCGCGGCAGGGCTCGCCGGGCCGCGGCGGATCCGGGCGGGCGGAGCGCGCGACCACCTGCTCGGCGCGCATGCCGTCTCGGGTTTCGGCGACAGCTTCAAGACCGGCGGCAAGGTGGTGAAGAACGTCACCGGCTACGACCTCTGCAAGCTGCTGGCGGGGTCCTGGGGCACGCTGTCGGTGATGACCGAGGTCACGCTCAAGGTGATGCCCAAGCCCGAGGCCGAGCGGACGCTGTTGCTGCGCGGGTTAGATGATGCCGCCGCCAACAAGGCCATGACTGCGGCGCTGGGCTCGCCCTTCGACGTCTCCGCCGCCGCGCATCTGCCGAAATCCGCACTCCGGGCCGGGACCGAGGGGCTGGGCGACATTGCGGGCCAAGGCGAGGCCGAGGCGCTGACCGTGCTGCGGCTCGAGGGCATCACCGCGTCCGCTGCGCACCGCGCCGGCTCGCTGCGCCAATTGCTGGCGCCGTTTGGAACCGCGACGCTGATCGAGGACGTGGCATCCGCGGCCCTGTGGAGCGCGATCCGCGACGTGCTGCCGTTCGCGGCGAGCGGCGCGCTCGGCGCCTGGCCGGTCTGGCGGATCGTCTGCCCGCCGGCCTCGGGCGCGGCGCTGGGCACGCAGCTGGCGCGCGAGACGGGGGGCGATGTGATCTACGATTGGGGCGGCGGCCTGATCTGGGCGGCGCTCCCGCCGAAGCCGGACGCGCATGCCCCGGCGGTGCGTGCGCACGCGAACGCGGCCGGCGGGCATGCCACGCTGATCCGGGCGACTGATGATGTCAGGCGCGAGGTCGACGTGTTCCATCCGCAGGCGCCGGGGATTGCCGCGCTGAGCGAGCGGGTGCGCGCCAGCTTCGATCCGAAGATCATTCTCAACCGGGGGCGGCTCACGCGGAGCGCTGGCTGATGAAGACCGAATTCTCACTCGCGCAGCTCGCCGACCCCGATATCGCGGAAGCCGACAAGATCCTGCGCGCCTGCGTCCATTGCGGCTTCTGCACCGCAACCTGCCCGACCTATGTGCTGCTCGGCGACGAGCTCGATAGCCCGCGCGGCCGCATCTATCTGATCAAGGAGATGCTGGAGAAGGACCAGGCGCCGACCGCCGACGTGGTCAAGCATATCGACCGTTGCCTGTCGTGCCTTGCCTGCATGACGACCTGCCCCTCGGGCGTGAACTACATGCACCTGGTCGACCAGGCCCGGGTGCAAATCGAGCAGCGCTATCGGCGGCCGCTGACCGAGCGGCTGCTGCGCCAGGTGCTGGCCTTCGTCCTGCCGGACCCGCAGCGCTTTCGCGTCAGTATGTGGCTGGCGCGGCTCGCCCGTCCGCTCGGCGTCTTGCTGCCGACACCCCGGCCTGCGGCGACGCCGGGCTTGATCCAGCGCATCAAGGCGATGCTGGCGCTGGCGCCGGACCGGCTGCCGCCCGCAGGGCCCGCCGCCGGCAGCGTGTTCGCGGCGCTGGGCAAGAAGCGCGGCCGTGTGGCACTGCTCCAGGGCTGCGCCCAGCAGGTGCTGGCGCCGCGCATCAACCAGGCCGCCATCAGTCTCCTGACCCGCCACGGCATCGAGGTCGTCCTTGTCAGGGACGAGCAGTGCTGTGGCGCGCTGACCCATCACCTCGGCAACGACGAGGATGCGCTGGCACGGGCTCGCGCCAACGTGGCGGCGTGGCGGAAGGAAATGGCCGGCGAGGGGCTCGATGCCATCCTGGTGACGACCTCCGGCTGCGGCACGGTGATCAAGGATTACGGCTATCTCCTGCGCGAGGACACAGCGTTCGCGGCCGATGCTGCGAGGGTCTCGGCGCTCGCCAAGGACATCACCGAATACGTCGCCGGCCTCGAGCTTGCGACGGCGGCGCGAGCGGACGACATCGTCATCGCCTATCACTCCGCGTGTTCGTTGCAGCATGGACAGAAAATCACAGGGCTTCCGAAAGAATTGCTTTCCAAGAATGGATTCGTGGTGAAAGATGTGCCCGAGAGCCATTTGTGTTGCGGTTCGGCGGGGACCTACAACATTCTCCAGCCCGAGCTTGCGGGTCGGTTGCGTGATCGCAAGGTCGCCAACATCGCGAGCGTCAAGCCGGACATGATTGCCGCGGGCAATATCGGCTGCATGGTGCAGATTGCCAGTGGCACGTCAGTTCCGGTCGTACACACGATTGAGCTTCTCGATTGGGCGACGGGCGGGGCGCGGCCGGCACTGAACGCGCAGGTTTGAGCTTTCAGGAGCCCGAACTGTCCTCCCGAGGTGACGACTGAAGACGCCCGATCAAGCATTGTTCGGCGGCAACAGGAGGACCACGATGGCGAAAGCGAAGAAGAAGAAAAGCAAGAAGGCCAAAAAGGCCAAGAAGGCCGTAGCGGCGAAGAAATCCGCGAAGAAGGCGACGAAGAAGAAGGCGGCCAAGAAGACCGCCAAGAAGTCTGCCAAGAAATCTGCCAAGAAGGCCGCCCCGAAGAAGGCTGCCAAGACGACCGCAAAGAAGTCGGCGGCCAAGAAGGCTGCTCCGAAGAAGGCCGCGAAGAAGGCGGCACCGAAGAAGGCGAAGGCAGCGCCTGCTCCGAAGCCGTCGGCACCGGCGGAGACCCCCGCGCCCGCCGAGACAAGCTGGGCGATGCCTTCGTCTTCTGCGGAAGCGGCGCCGGCCGAGGGGCAGGGGTAGGAAGGCTCATCGCCTTCGGACTGTCACTCGCGACTGTTACTCGGGATTGTTACTTGGGATTGTAACGAGAAGGCCGCGGCACCCCGGTGCTGCGGCCTTTTTGCATCGCGGAAGCCGCCCCTGGCGCCTGGCGCTCCGGGCCCACCCTGATTCGTAGCGAAGGTGTCACGCCGCTTGGCGATCCCCGGGTTTACACGGGTCTGCACTGCACCTTGGAATGCAAATAATGTGATCGAGAAGCCACACAGCCTGACAACCTTTCGTGAATTCGTCAAAACGCCTAAAAAGTCGGCAGATGCCCGTGCTTTTTGCTTCACGGTTCCTGTCCATCGATCCAAATTGCCGCAGTGACGCAATTTTGCAGGTAGGCCGCATGCCCCGGGGGGCTTCCGGGGGCGACTGCTAAGTAAGAACGGGTAGATGGGGATCGAAATGAAAAAAGTGGCTTTGTTGGCAACGGCGCTGGCAATGGTGACGACGGGTTCGGCGTTCGCGGCAGATCTGCGCGTGAAGGCATTGAAAGCCCCGCCGCCCCCGGCGTTCGATCCTTGGGATATCGCCTTCGGCGGCGGCATCATGAGCGATTACGTCTTCCGCGGCATCACCCAGTCGAACCATAAGCCGGCCGTCACGGCCTATTTCGAGCCTCGCTACAACGTCACCAAGGACTTGCAGCTCTACGTCGGTACGTCCGCCTCGAGCATCTCCTTCCCGAACCGCGCTGCGGCGGAAGTCGACTTCTACGGCGGTATCCGCCCGACCTTCGGCATGTTCGCCTTCGACTTCGGTCTCTGGGGCTACCTCTATCCGGGCGGACAATGCTTCGGCTCGCAGTACACATTGGCTCAGGGCAATTGTGGCGGCGACATCGATTACTCGCAGGGCGCAATCGGCCTTCCGATCAACGGCAACTTCGCCAAGAAGGACGCCAGCTTCTTCGAAGCCTATGCCAAGCTGAACGTCGTCATCAACGACCAGTGGACGGTCGGCTTCAACGAGTATTACTCGCCGAACTTCCTGAATCTCGGCGCCTGGGGCAATTACGCCTCGATCACCGCCAAGTGGACCGCCCCGAGCACGATCTTCGGTGCCAGCGGCGTCGGCATGTATGTGTCGGGTGAGTTCGGCCGGCAGTGGTTCGGCACTTCCGACATCTTCTACGGCATCGCGGGCGATCCGGTTTATGCGAACGGCATCAAGGAGCCGAGCTACAACACCTGGAACGTCGGCGTCGGCTTCACCTACAAGGTGTTCACGCTCGATCTGCGCTATCACGACACCGACCTGAACAAGGGCGACTGCAACGCCTTGACCAGCGATCACACCGCGAAGTTCACCGGAAGCTTCACCCCCATCAACCCGGGCGGTTTCGGCTCCAACTGGTGCAGCGCGGCCGGCGTGGCCAAGCTCTCGTTCGACCTGACGGCGATGAGCAATCTGAAGTAAGCTTCTTCCCGAAACGACTTCAAAAGGGCGGTAGGGCAACCTGCCGCCCTTTTGCTTTTCTCCACGCCGTCATGGCCGGACATGACGCGTGTATGGAGTGACGACTCGAACTTGATGATCAGCGGCTACCCAGCGCTCGCCTCAGCGCGCGGCGCTCGGCTCCGCCGCAGTCCGCTCGCCGCCGACGACGTGGATCGCACCGTCCTTCACCAGCGCCACCTTGCGGGTGTGGAAGGCATCGAGCGTCGAGCGGTGGCCGATCGAGACGATGGTGGCCTGCGGCAGTCTCTCCGCCAGCAGCCGGTAGAGCCGGGCTTCCGACGGCTCGTCGAGCGAGGCGGTGGCTTCGTCCAGGAACAGATAGTCGGGCGCATGCAGCAGCGCGCGCGCAAGCCCGAGACGCTGCTGCTCGCCGAGCGAGAGCATCCTGTTCCAGTGGCCGTCCTCGTCCAGCCTCTCGGCGAGATCGGGCAGCCCGACCGCGATCAGGGCCTCGCGGACCTGCGCGGCGTCGAACGCGCCCGGCGCTGCCGGATAGACCACGGCATCGCGCAACACACCGACCGAGAAATAGGGCCGCTGCGGCAGCATCATCAGCTTTGCCTTTTCCGGGACCACAACCGTGCCGGTGCCGAACGGCCAGATGCCGGCGATGGCCCGGAACAGCGTGGACTTGCCGGAGCCGGACGGTCCGGTCACCAGCACGCGCTCCGAGGCCTGAATGGTGAAGGCCTTGGCGGCCACCAGCGGCGTGCCGTTGGGCAGGTTCACGCAGAGCTGCTCGAGGTCGATATGGCGGCCGGCGACCTCCAGCGCGATGGCAGGCTCATGTGCCGGCAGATTGACCGCCGAGGCGACCGACATCTCGAAGCCATCGAGACGGGCAACCACCGCACGCCATTCGGCCAGGGATCGGTAGGCGCTCACGAAGAAGGACAGGGCCTTCTGCACGCTGCCGAAGGCGGAGCCGGTCTGCACCATCCCTCCAAGTTGAATCTTACCGGCAAAATAGGCAGGCGCGGTGAGGATGAAGGGGAAGATCACGGCGGCTTGGGAATAGCTCGCCGTGAAAGCAGTCAGACGCTTGGTCCGGCTCATGATCGCGTACCAATTGCCGACGACATAGCCGTAGCGGTGCAGCAGTCGTTCGCGTTCGGCGCCTTCGCCCTTGAGCAGTGCGATCTGTTCGGAGTTCTCGCGCACGCGGACGAGGTTGAAGCGGAAGTCGGCCTCGTAGCGCTGCTGCTCGAAATTGAGATTGACCAGAGGCGAACCGATCCAGTGCGTGAGCGCGGTGCCGAAGATCGCGTAGACGAGCGCCGCCCACACCAAATAGCCGGGGATGGGAAAGTCGAGGCCCGAGATATGCAGCGGTGCCGCGTTCGACAGCCCCCACAGAATGACCACGAACGAGAGCAGCGTGACGATCGAGGAGAGCAGCCCGATGCCGATATTGAGAGTCTGCTCGACGAAACTCCTGACGTCGTCGGTGATGCGTTGGTCCGGGTTGTCGGCCGCATCGCCCTTGAGCTGCATCCGATAGTGGGTCGCGCTATTCAGCCATTCGGCCAGATAGTGACGCGTCAGCCATTGCCGCCAGCGAATCTGGAGCCACTGATTGAGATAGAGCTGGTAGACGGAAAGCGCGACGCTGGCGCTCGCGAGCAATGTGAAGACGCCCAGCTCCCAGACGAAGCCGTTCCAGTCGCGCTCCTGGAGATAGTTGTAGAAGCGGCTGTACCATTGGTTCACGAGCACATCGATGGCGACCAGCAGCAGTTCGATCACGATCACCGCGGCGAGCAGGCCGCGGCCGGCCCATTTGTCCTCTGATCGGAAATAAGGGATGGCGATTCGCCAGACGATCGCGAGCGTGGCGCGGATGTTGTTCACAGAGCTGGATCTCCTCAGGGGATGTGCACGATGCCCAGAGCCAAATAGCTGAGGCGATGGCGGAAATGGGCGCGCTTAGACGAAAGTCGCAAGTTCTGCAATTTGCGTTGGATTGTCGCAGCCAGCAACCCTAGCATGGTGCCCGCCGGTGCGGGGCAGGGTGCTCCGGGATTTCGCGACCTTGTGAGCGGACGGGAACCGCCGGATGCGCGAGAACTTCGCGCCGCGGCTGCAACTGGCTGCCGATCGCTTTCTCGTTCGGCGTGGTCTTCGAAGGCGCCCCGGGCTTCGCCATGCCGGTGCGCCTGCATCGACCATGCGCGAACCTTCTCAACGCCCCCGCCGTCTCATAGAAGGTGCGGCAAGTCAGGTCGGTCGAGAGGTCTCATGGTTTCGTTCCAGCGATTGGTGTGTGCGGCGGTTGCAATGTTCGCGATGTCCACACTCGCGCGTGCTCAGGAGGGGTTTCCGTTCGGCACCGAGATGACGCTGGAGGCGTTGCCGCAGGCAGGCTCGAAGCGGATTCCCAACATCGAGATCGGCGACAATGGCGAGGTCGTGCTGGAGCTCTGGTGCAAGGGCGGCAAGGGCCAGTTCTCGGTCGCCGGCAACACCGTGATCTTCGTGCCCGGCCAGATCCAGAACCGCAACTGTCCGCCGGCGAGAGCGCAGGCCGACGACGAGCTCGTCGCAGCCCTCGGCAGCGTCGAGACCTGGAAGCGCCAGGGCGACGTGCTGACGCTGATCGGCCCGAAGCCGCTGCGCTTCAGGACGACGGGGAATTAGGCCTCTGTCATTCCCCGCGAAGGCGGGGAATCCAGTACGCCGCAGCCTATCGATTCCATCGCTGCTGTCTCGGAGTACTGGAAGTCAAGCCTACTTCCAGACCGACTTGTCGGCGTCCCAGCGCTGCCCCTTCAGCTCCTTGACGAGCGCCTCGATCGAGCCGTTGTCGTCGGGCAGATCGCCTTCTTCGTCGAGGCTCGCATCGTCGGACAGATTGAGCCTGGCACCGCTGCCCTCGTCGGCCGTCGTGGTCGCCGGGCTGCCGATCCAGAGCATGAGCTTGTCGGTGGTGCCCGGCTTGTCGGGCGAGACCAGGCCTGCGACCTCGATCGTGTCGGTGAGCTCGAGCGCCGGGAAGTCCTGGTTCGGCCGCTTGAACACCAGCTTGAGCCTGCCGGTGGCCGGGTTGAAGTTTTGCGTGACCGGCTTTGCCGCGAGCGTCCTGCTCAGCACGCTCGCCACCGCCGTTGCAAGCTTGCCCTTGTTGATCTTGTCGCCCTCGCGCCAGTCGGCCGCAGGGAAGCGGATGGTGCGGTCCATCTCGGTCATGCCCGCGGTCCAGCCTGCGGCGGTGACGCCCGGCATTGCCTTGAACTTCGCCAGCAGCGCGCCGGCGCGCTCGGGATCGACCGACATGGTGATGGTCTGCTCGCCCGCGCGCAGCGCGTCGCAGCCGACATTGAGGCTCGCCAGCGTCACCTCGACCTCCTGGCCCTTCAGGCTCTTCAGGAAGTCGGTCGCCGCATCCAGCTTGACCTTGACCGCGATCGCTTCCGGCGAGACGTCGGTGAAATCCTTCGGCTGCGGCGTGATGCCGTCGTCGGAGGCCTGACTGTCCAGGAATTCCTTTTCGCTGAGATCGGAATTGTCCGGCGAGGTCACGTCGGTCACCGCCTGGCCGACCGCGATCTGGCCGCGGAATTCGAACATGTCGCCGGACTGCTTGCGCGTCAGCTTGACGCTGACCGGCGACTTCTCACTGATGCTCTGCGTCGTTCCGGTCAGCGTCTGGCCGGCGACCTGGAGGTTGACGACGAAGCGGTCCTTGCGGTCGGAGTTCTTCGCGATGGGGTAGCAGACGTCGAGCACCGCCGCGGTCAGCGTCTTGCCCTGGCGCGTCTCCTTCAGGATCACGTCGGCATTGCCGTCCATCAGCCCGTCCATCGCGGTGAAATAGCGCGTCTCGGTTCCCCCCGGCGCGGTCGCCTTCGGCGACAGCTTCATCTGGGCGGAGGCCTGCGGCGGAACGGCGAGCAGGGCCAGAACGGCCGTGGAGCAAACCAGAAGCGCACGCATCGATGACATCCTCGCGCAACGGCCATGATCCGGAAAGCGTGAAGCGGTCTCTAGGATCATGCCCAAACAATCAGAATCGGCGCGCCACCGTAGTGGGTTTTGGCCGCTGGTTGAATCGGAAAGCAAAACGGGCAGGGTCGGCAAAAAAGAAGGCCGCCCGGAGGCGGCCTTCGCAACTCTGTCACGGAACGGAAGGCTTAGAAGCCGCCCATGCCGCCGCCGGGGGGCATCGCGGGCGGAGCTTCCTTCTTCGGCATCTCGGCGACCATGGCTTCGGTAGTCACCAAGAGGCCGGCCACGGAGGAGGCGTCCTGCAGCGCGGTGCGCACCACCTTGGCGGGATCGATGATGCCCTTCTCGACCATGTCGACATAGTCCTCGTTCTGGGCGTCGAAGCCGAAGGTCTCGGACTTGTTCTCCAGGATCTTGCCGACCACGATCGAGCCTTCCACGCCGGCGTTCTCGGAGATCTGGCGGATCGGGGCTTCCAGCGCCTTCAGCACGATGTTGATGCCGGCCTGGACGTCGTCATTGGCGTTGGTGAGACGGCCGACCGCCTTCTTGGCGCGGAGCAGCGCGACGCCGCCGCCCGGGACGATGCCTTCCTGAACCGCGGCGCGGGTGGCGTTGAGCGCGTCCTCGACGCGGTCCTTCTTCTCCTTGACCTCGATCTCGGTGGCGCCGCCGACGCGGATCACCGCGACGCCGCCGGCGAGCTTGGCGAGGCGCTCCTGGAGCTTCTCGCGGTCGTAGTCCGAGGTGGTCTCCTCGATCTGCGCCTTGATCTGGCCGACGCGGGCCTCGATGTCGGGCTTCTTGCCGGCGCCGTTGACGATCGTGGTGTTCTCCTTGTCGATCACCACCTTCTTGGCGCGGCCGAGCATCTTCACCGTGACGTTCTCGAGCTTGATGCCGAGCTCCTCGGAGATCAGCTGGCCGCCGGTCAGGATCGCGATGTCCTCCAGCATGGCCTTGCGGCGGTCACCGAAGCCCGGCGCCTTGACGGCCGCGACCTTGAGGCCGCCGCGGAGCCGGTTGACGACCAGGGTGGCCAGCGCCTCGCCCTCGACGTCCTCGGCGATGATGACGAGCGGCTTGCCCGACTGCACCACGGCTTCCAGCACCGGCAGCATGGCCTGCAGGCCCGAGAGCTTCTTCTCGTGCAGGAGGATGTAGGCGTCCTCGAGCTCGGCAGTCATCTTCTCGGCATTGGTGACGAAGTAGGGGCTGAGATAGCCGCGGTCGAACTTCATGCCCTCGACGATATCAACCTCGGTCTCGAGCGACTTGTTCTCCTCGACGGTGATGACGCCCTCGTTGCCGACCTTCTGCATCGCCTGGGCGATCATCTTGCCGATGGCGGCATCGCCGTTGGCCGAGATGGTGCCGACCTGGGCGACCTCGGAGGAGGCGGCGACCGGCTTGGCGCGCTTCTCGATGTCCTTGATGACGGCGGCAACCGCGGTGTCGATGCCGCGCTTGAGATCCATCGGGTTCATGCCGGCGGCGACCGCCTTGGCGCCTTCGCGCACGATGGCCTGGGCCAGCACGGTCGCGGTGGTGGTGCCGTCGCCGGCGAGGTCGTTGGTCTTGGAGGCGACCTCACGCACCATCTGGGCGCCCATGTTCTCGAACTTGTCCTCGAGCTCGATCTCCTTGGCGACCGTGACGCCGTCCTTGGTGATGCGGGGGGCGCCGAAGCTCTTCTCGATGACGACGTTGCGGCCCTTCGGGCCGAGCGTCACCTTGACGGCGTTGGCGAGAACGTCGACGCCGCGCAGCATGCGATCGCGCGCGTCTCCGGAAAACTTGACGTCTTTGGCAGCCATGGTCTGCAATCCCTCGTGTTATGTGATGTGTGTTGTCTTGTGCCGTGCGGCGGAACGATGGATGCCCGGATCGCCTGGATCCGGGCATGACATTCAGCGGCTGTTCAGGCGGACGGCCTTAGGCCAGCACGCCCATGATGTCCGACTCCTTCATGATCAGGAGCTCTTCGTTGTCGATCTTGACCTCGGTGCCCGACCACTTGCCGAACAGCACGCGGTCGCCGACCTTGAGGTCGATCGGGATCAGCTTGCCGGTCTCGTCGCGGCCGCCGGGGCCGACGGCGACGATCTCGCCCTGGGACGGCTTTTCCTTGGCCGTGTCCGGAATGATGATGCCGCCCTTGGTCTTTTCCTCGGCGTCGATACGTTTGACCACGACACGGTCATGCAGCGGACGAAATTTGGATTTAGCCATGACGTTTCCCTTTGGAGGCTCGCTTCGGAAGTAGTGGGGTCGGTGGGGCGGCGCTTCCGTCCCCCTCTCGTCGAGGATCGAACGGCGCGCTTAGCAATCGGGCTTTCCGAGTGCTAATAGTGGGTCCGGAAATATGGCTTGGCCGCGATCCTGTCAAGCAAAGGTGGTTAAGCGATTGTTGAGGCGGATATAGGATGGTGGCATTGGAAACTCGCTCGGGGCCTCGCCGTAAAGAACGACGTCATTGCTCCGGCAGCGGTTTTGCGCTTGGCTGCGGGAGGGGTGCGGCCATGGTCTTGTTCGGGGGAATGCCATGATCAGTTCGGCTCACGCGCGCACGGTTGCCAATCTGGCGGCCGCCTCTTGTCTGGCGCTGCTGCTGGGCGCCTGCGGCGGCGGCTTCAACCTGCCGTCCCTCACGTCGTCCCCGCCGCCGCCCGAAGCCGAACCTGGCGTCGCTCCGGAAATGCCCGCCAGCATCCGCGCCGACGAGATCGTCGGCCGCTGGGGCCTCGCCTCGTTCCAGAACCCGGCCGATCGCGCCCGCACCGAGAAGATGGCGCGTGAGCAATGCAGGAACCCCTACGTGATCACCGCCGGTTCCTCCGGTGGCGTGATCATGCATCTCGCCGACCAGGCGACGCCGCAGGAGCTGCGGCTGAAGGGCTCGCCGAGCGGCAAGAACTACATCGGGCCGGCCGGCCCGACCCCCGGCGACCAGGACCGCGAAATCGTCTCCTTCGACGGTCGCGTCATGATCACCCGCTTCATCGACAAGGATGCTGGTACGCGCTACGGCAACATGGTCTACGTCCGCTGCGCGCCGAGGGCGTGACGGTCTCTTACCCTCTCCCCTTGTGGGAGAGGGTGGCTCGCCGCGTAGCGGCGAGACGGGTGAGGGGTCTATCTCCTCACGAACGGTCTTGCGAGTGGAGAGAGCCCTCATCCGGCGCTTCGCGCCACCTTCTCCCACAAGGGGAGAAGGGAAGAAGAGTTCACGATCTGCACCGGCCAAAACAAAAAACGCCGGCCCAAGGCCGGCGTTTTGTTATTCCGATGTCGTCGCCGCTCAGTCGAACAGCGCGTCGATGTCGTCCTGCGAGGCGTGGCCGACGTCGCCGGCGAGCTTGGGGCCGTTGAGGAGCTTCTCGTCCTCGCTGCGGTTGTCGACCTGCGCGGGCACATGGGACTTGATCGCGTCGACGCCGCCCCAGATCTCCATCATCGCGTTGATGTGCTGCTCGATGAACTTCATCGTGCCCATGACCTTGCTGATGCGCTGGCCGGTCAGGTCCTGGAAGTTGCAGGCTTCGAAGATCGAGATGACGCGTTCCTGGATGTCGTCGGCAAGGCGCTTCTGCTGATCGATCGAGTCCACCTTCGACATCGCGCTGGCGGCCTGGTCGATCGATTCCGCGGCTTCGAGGATCTGCTGGGTCGCCTGCTCGGTGCCGCCGACCACCGCGCCGAGCTCGCCGTTGACCTTGGCCATCTCGCCGCCGTCGAAGCTCTTGCCGTGCAGCGTCGCGATCTCGCGCTTGGTGCGGTCGATGGCGTCGTGGATGAGGTCGAGCTCGACCTTCAGCTTCTCGCACTGCTCGATCTGCGCCCGGTAGGTATCGAGCATGGTGCGCGCTTCGGCAAGCTCGTGCGCGGTCGAGGCGTCGATCGCCGCCATGGCAGCGCTGCCGGACAGCGGGGCCGCGACGATGCCCTTCGCCATCTGGGCGCGGATCGCGCGCAGTTCGGCCATGATCTCGCTATGCATCGGGAGTGCCTCTTCAGTTACGTCTACAATGGGCATCTCGCCACCGACGATATCTTCGACGCGAAAACGCTTGCGGTGAACAGCCATCAGGATACTCCCCCCACCTCACTCACGCGTCTTTGTAGGCAGAAGCGATTTAACACGAAGTTCACAGCAGGAACTGCTGATCGGCCGCGCGCGACGCGGCGCAAAGAAGCGATTAACCATCACCGCGCGGCGTTCATCGAAAATAAACGCTGATCGCCAAATTGCAGGCGCGCTCGCGACGTGGTGAATCCAAACGCGCTGTCCGTTTACCAAACAAAACGGCTTTTGCTTTTTATTGACCACGTCGAAGAGCGCGGATCAGCCACCGGCTCTCCACGACGCATGTGATCTAGACGAAACAGTACAGAGTACGTCGATGTTCAAGAAAATGTCTGTCGCGCTGCTCGGCAGCGCTTGCACCTTCATGGCCGGCGCGAACGACGCGGGCGCCTTCGACAACAGCGTGCCGAACGATCCGCCCGCGGTGCTGTACCAGCCGCGCGTGCCGCCGGCGCCGGTGCGCATGGCGTCCCATTCCAACATGGGCGGCGGCTTCATCGAATTCCTGTTCGGCGATGGCCCCGGCCGCGGCCCGGCCTACGCGCCGGAGCAGCCGGTGTATCAGCAGCAGCCGGGCTATTACGACCAGCGGCGCCTGCCGCCGATGGGCGAGCCGCAGATGCAAGGTGGGTATCAACAAGGCGGATATCAGCAGGGCGCGTCTCTGCAGCAGGAGGCGGTCGATCCGCGGCAGCGTCCGTTCGATCCGAAATTCGAGAAACAACTCGTTGACTATAGCGGCAAGGAAAGTCCCGGCACGATCGTGGTCGATACGCCGAACAAGTTCCTCTATCTCGTCGAGGGCAACGGCCGGGCATTGCGCTACGGCATCGGCGTCGGCCGTCCCGGCTTCACCTGGTCCGGCGTGAAATCGATCACCGCCAAGCGCGAATGGCCGGACTGGACGCCGCCGGCGGAAATGCTCGCGCGCCGGCCCGATCTGCCCAGGCACATGGAAGGCGGCCCGGAAAATCCGCTCGGTGCCCGTGCGATGTATCTGGGATCGACGCTCTATCGCATCCACGGCTCCAACGAGCCCTGGACCATCGGCACCAACGTCTCCTCCGGCTGCATCCGCATGCGCAACGAGGACGTCATCGATCTCTACGGCCGCGTCAATGTCGGCACCAAGGTCGTGGTGATGTGAAGCGTCATGCGCTCGATGGAGCGATCAAGTCCGGGTGCCGCGTCGGCTCGAAATGCGCGGCGTCGAAGGGACGCTGCCGCCGCCAAACGTCCGCCTGAATAGTCCTACGTCCGCTGACGGTGCCTCGACCCGCGACGAGGGACAGCGGCGCGGCGAGGACGAGCTGATGAAGCCGAATGCGGTGCGCGAGCCGAGCGGTTCAGCCGCCGCACCGACAGCTCTGCCTTCCTGAGGCGCTCGTGCAGTCCCTCCAACTCGTACAATTCGGTGATGAGATGGGTCGTGACGTCGCTCAGGGTCGCGATGCGCTGTTGAAGTGAACTCATTCTTAAAACCCCCGACTGTAGCCAAGAGAGGCAGCCACGATGTGTGGCATAAGCAGTGTGTTCTTCCAATTGAACACCCATGTCCAAATTTGGAAATCCGGGAGTCTACGGCGGCGTGTGTCGGAGGACGATTTCGCCCGGCATGGTGAAGTCAGGCGCGCCTCGTGACGTTCTGTACGGTGCTGTCCGACAACGCACGCACTAGTCATATTATATCGAATGGCATCATGGCGTGTGGTGGCAGAGCAGAACTGCGTTGAGCTCTGCTTGAACAGAAATCGGCCGCCCGGAGGCGGCCGTTCCACATCTGTCGGTCGAATGGCCTACGCGTAATCGCTGCCGCCGTCGTCGTCGCCGCCGAAATCGCTGTTGTCGGCCGTGTCGAAGCTGTCGTCGTGATCGTTGCCGTAGTTCTGGTCGTAGTTGTCGCGCTCGTTCGACGCCTGGTCGAAGAAGCCCTGGCGGGATTCCCGGTTCGAGCCGATGTCATCGAGGCCGGCCTCGCGCGCCAGCGAGCCGCCGGACTGATCGCCGCCGCCCCAAGGACTTCCACCAGCGCTGCGGTCGCCGAGCGCGTTGCTGTCGCCAAAACCCTGCTGGTGCGATCCGCCCATCATGCCGCGGATGCTGGAGAGCAGCAGCGAGCCGCCGACGACGCCGGCTGCGGCCGCCGCCGCCGTGCCGAGGAACGAGCCGCCGCCACCGCCGATCGGCGGAGCGCCCTGACCCGGACCTTGGCCGTAAGCCTGTCCGTAAGGCGGCGCGCCGTAACCCGGCTGGCCTTGCGGCATCGCCTGTCCGGTATTCCAAGCCGGACGCTGCTCACGCTGCGGCACATTCGGCACCGAGCCGCGGGACGGGCCGCCGCCAAACAATGTGTCGCGCATGGTGTCGAGGAAGCCGCCAGACTGCGCCTGCTCGGGCGCGTGGGCCGCTTCCAGCTCCTGGATGCGGGCATTGGCGCGCTTCAGCGCTTCGTCCTGGACCAGCGTGGTCTGCACCAGCGCGTAGATGGCGCCGGGCGCCTTGCGCAGCCCGTCGGAGATCGCGGCGATCGCATCGGGATCGCGCTGTGCATTCTCCAGCTTAGAAAGCCGGTCAAAAAGGTCGTCGACGAGCTGGCGTTCCTGCGGCGTCATGATCTGTCTCCTTCGCGCCAAACCAAGCGCGAGAGGAGATGTAGGGTTCCATTATGGCCCCAACAGTGCCGGCCGGATTAAATTTCGGTATGCGACAAGCTGCCTCTGGGCCGCTTTTCGCCGTTCACTGCAGTGTCACGTTGCTGTCGGCCAGCAGGCGCGCGAAGGCATCGCCCGCGAGATAGGCGTGCTCGCGCTCGCGCACGTCGGTCATCGGATCGAGGCCGGTAAGGACATCATCGACAAAGCCGGGATGGCACATCACGAGGCCGCCGTCGGGGAGACCTTCCAGGAATTGCCGCATCAGCGCGCCGAAATCGGCGGCGCGCGTGAAATCATAGGCGCCGGCGAAGCCGGGGTTGAAGCTGAGGCCGGCGCTGCCGGCGCGGCGGCGGAATTGCGCGCTGAGGATATCGAGCACCATGGCCTTGGGGGAGGCCAGCCGCTGCCGCAGCGGCAGGTCGCGGCCGCCTTGGCGCACCCAGGCGTTTGGCGCGACTTCGCTGACCGCATCGACAAAACCGTCGCGCACCTGCGGGAAGAGCTGCACATGCTGGTGACCGTCGACGAAGTCGGGGGTGCGTCCGAACGCGTCCATGAAGGCGGCCAGCTGTGCCTTCACCTCGTTGCGGATGAATTCACGGTCGAGCCGGCGCATCAGTCCGGCGCGCAGCAGCTTGGGAAAGGCGAAGAACATGTCGCCGTCCAAGGGGCGGAAATGCATGGTGAGCGGCCGGAACGGCGCCGACAGCGTCACATGCAGCCCGATCGCGCAGCGCGGGCTTTGCTTTGCCGAAGCCTGCAGCGCCTCGACGTCGCCGCGCGCGATCGCGGGCCCCACCATCATCACCGAGGTCGCATTGAGGCGGCCGCGTTCGATCAGGTCGCGGATGGCGCGGTTGACGCCCGGGCTGATGCCGTAATCGTCGGCGCAGAGCCAGATCCGCCGCGGGCTCGCGGCCACGCTCATTCGGCTGCCGTCCTGCTCGCGGCATCATCAGCTTCGGAATGCTTCTCGCTGTGCTCGGCGACGAAGTAGATCGGGCGCGCCTTCAGCTCGGAGAGGATCTTGCCGATATATTCGCCGACGATGCCGATCATGATGAGCTGCACGCCGCCGATCGTCATCAGTCCGATCACGAGCGAGGGATAGCCGGGCACCTGCTTGCCGGTCGTGAACACTTCCCAGAGGATCGAAAGGCCGAACAGGAAGGCGCCTCCTGCGAGAATGACGCCGAGCAGGCTGGCGAAGCGCAAGGGCGCCACTGAAAAGGACGTCAGGCCCTCGATCGACAGGCCAAGCAGGCTCGCGGCGTTGAAGGTGGTGACGCCATGGGCACGCGCTGCGGGCTCGTAGTCGACGCGGATCTGGCGGAAACCGATCCAGCTGGCGAGGCCCTTGAAGAAGCGGTTGCGTTCCGGCAGCTGCCTCAGCGCCGCGACCGCGCGCGGCGACAGCAGGCGGAAATCGCCGGCGTCCTCCGGAATCTTCTGACGGGCGCCCCAATTGATCAGCGCGTAGAAGCCGTGCACCGCGACCCGGCGCAGGAAGGACTCGTTGTCGCGATGCGCCTTGGCGGTATAGACGACGTCATAGCCGTCATCGATCCAGTGCCGCACCAGCTGTTCGACCAGCGCCGGCGGATGCTGGCCGTCGCCGTCCATGAACATCACCGCGCCGAGGCGGGCATGGTCCAGGCCCGCCATCAGCGCGGCCTCCTTGCCGAAATTGCGCGACAGCGACACCACCTGAACGTCGATGGCGTCGGCCGGCAATGACCGCGCGATCGCCAGCGTCGCATCCTTGCTGCCGTCGTCGACATAGACGACTTCGCAGGACAGGCGATAGCGCTGCCGCAGGGTCTTGGCGAGCTCGCAGATGCGCTGATGCAGGCCGGCAAGGCCAGCTGCCTCGTTGTAGACGGGGACGACGATCGACAGCCCCTTCGCGGCTGCGCTGGCTGCGGTGGTCGTCATGCCGGATACGTCAGAGCCCAGCGTCATCGATCAAGGTTCCAGAGGTGTTTAGGTCTTCTCAACCGCATATGGTAGCTGCCGTTTGCTGTCGCAAAGCTGAACAAACCTTGGGCTCACCGCCGCAGGAACGCCTCCAGCCTGGCGAACAGCGGGTTCTCGCGGTCGAACACGTAGTCGAGCGACACCACCGAGACGGTCTCGGCGCCATGCTCGCGCAGGAAGCTCGCCAGCGCGTAGAGCTGCCCCGGTGGGCAGTGCAGGGTCAGCATGCCTGACGAGGTCGGACCGCCGAACGGGGCCTCCACGCCGAACCGGCTGTGGGCTTCCCCGAGCAGGGCGGCATCGCATTGCCGGAAGCGGGTGCGGACTTCGCGGTACTTGTTGGCCCGCGCCCGCGCTGCGATGTGATCGAGGATGACACGCGCCGTCTCGCGCGCCTGCGGCGACCAGTCGGCCTCCTTGGCGGCCACCAGATTGGCCTGGCTGCGCAGGATCACGCCGTCGTCGAGCACCCGCAGACCGTTGGCCGCAAGCGTCGCGCCGGTCGTGGTGATGTCGACGATCAGCTCGGCGCTGCCGGCCGCCGGCGCCCCTTCGGTGGCGCCCGCGCTCTCGACGATGCGGTAATCGCTGATGCCGTGAGCCTGGAAGAAGCCGCGGGTGAGGTTGACGAACTTGGTCGCGACCCGCATCCGCATGTGATGCTGCTCGCGGAAGCCGGTGGTGACGTCGTCAAGGTCGGCCATGGTGCGGACGTCGATCCAGGCCTGCGGCACCGCGACGACGACGTCGGCATAGCCGAAGCCGAGCCCGTCGATCAGCGACACGCGCTTGTCGGCATCGGCGATGTTCTCGCGCACCAGGTCTTCGCCGGTGACGCCGAGATGCGCGAAGCCGCGCGACAATTGCGCGGCGATCTCGCTCGCCGAGAGATAGGCGACCTCGACATTGTCGAGGCCTGCGATGGTGCCGCGGTAGTCGCGGGCGCCGCCGGCCTTCGACAGTTTGAGGCCGGCACGGGCAAAGAAGGCCTCAGTGTTCTCCTGCAGGCGGCCCTTGGAGGGAACGGCCAGAACGAATGGCGCGCTCATGATTTTACGCTCCCACCTTGCGGCCGATCCGGTTCAGCGCCTCCACCCAGACCGAGAAGCCGACCGCCGGAATCGGCTCAGCTGATCCGAGCTGGGTCATCAGCCCGTCGTAGCGGCCGCCGGCGACCAGCGGCTCGGTGCCGTTGCCGCTGTGATGCAGCTCGAACTCGAAGCCGGTGTAATAATCGAGCCCGCGCCCGAACGCGGTCGAGAAACGAATCTGCCTCACGTTGATGCCGCGCGCGGCCATGAAGCCGACCCGGCTCTCGAACTGATCGATCGCAGATGCGAGATCGAGCTTCGCGTCTGTCGTGAGTGCGCGCAGCTCGGCGATGGCGTCGTCTGGATTGCCCGATATCGACAGGAAGCGCTTGAGCACGGCAATGGCCTCGCGCGGCAGCGCGCCGCCCTTCAGCGTCGATTGCTCGAGGAAGCGGTCGGCGATCTCGGCCGTGGTGCGGCCGCCGACGTTGGTGGTACCGGCGATCGACATCAGATCGGTGACGAAGGCGAGCGCCGCCTTGCGGTCGGAGCCGGCAAGGGCCGCCAGCACGCCCTCATACTCGCTGCGCGTCGCGGTGGTCGCGGCCGCCAGCCGCTCCAGATCCTGCTCCAGGCTGATCTTGCGGTTGAAATCCTTGACCAGACGGCGGCGCCAGACCGGATAGAGGTTGAGGGCGTCGAGCAGCGCATTGAACAAGGCGACATCGCCGGTGCGGATCTCGACGTCGCGGACGCCGAAGGCGGCCGTCGCCTCCAGCCCCAGCGCCAGCATCTCGGCATCGGCCGCGGCGCGATCCTGACGGGCGAACGATTCGATGCCGGCCTGGAGGAATTCACGGGCCTGGCCGCTACGGTAGCGGAACACCGGACCGAGATAGCTGAACCCCGCCGGCTGGCCGGCGCGCCCCGAGGCCAGATAGTCGCGCGCGACAGGAATGGTCAGGTCCGGGCGCAGGCAGAGCTCCTCGCCGGAGAGGTCGGTGGTCAGGTAGAGGCTCTTGCGGATGTCCTCGCCGGACAGGTCCAGGAACGGCTCGGCTGGCTGCAGGATGGCGGGCTCGGCCCTGACATAGCCGGCCTGCGCGAACGACAAGAGCAGCGTATCCGCCCAGGCGGCGGAGCCGGCAGCATTTGAGGTGGCAGTCGCGGTCATCTCACGGGTCCATCGTCCCGGCGGAACCGGGCAGGCAAGGGGAGGCGAATTGGCGCAGCCCTTAGCATGGCCCGACAGCGGTTTCGACCTCCAAAGGATCAATCGCTTAACGGGTGGGCAATTCGTCATGGCCGGGCTTGTCCCGGCCGTCCACGCCTTGCCCACCGGCGCAAAGGACGTGGATGCCCGGGACAAGCCCGGGCATGACGACGCCATGCGTTTGCACCGCTGACGAAGCTAGCTGGCCTTGCCGCCCCAATCCCCCAGCACCGCTTGCACCAGCGCCAGGGCGGCGACGGCGGCGGTGTCCGCCCGCATGATGCGGGGGCCGAGCGCCAGCCGCAGGATTTTGGGCTGGCGCAGCAACAGCGCCCGCTCCTCCTCGGCAAAACCGCCCTCGGGGCCGATCAGCACGTCGATACCGCGTCCGACCTCGCGCGCGCCTTGCAGGCTCTGAACGGGATTCTGGACCTCCGCCGCCTCGTCGCAGAAGATCAGCAGGCGGTCGGCGGGCCGCTGGCTCAGGAAGCGCTCCAGCGGCACCAGCTCGGCCACGCTGGCGATGCTGAGGATGCCGCATTGCTCGGCCGCCTCGACCACATTGGCGCGCATCCGCTCGGTGTTCACCCGGGACGCCTGGGTGAACCGGGTCAGCACCGGCTGCAGGGCGGCGGCGCCCATCTCGATGGCCTTCTGCACCATGTAGTCCAGCCGGGCATGTTTGAGCGGGGCAAAGACGTAAGTGAGGTCGGCGAGATGGTCCTGGGGCCGGGTCTGCTGCAGGATCACGAGGCCGTCCGGCCGCTTGCGGCCCTCGATGGCGGCCTGCCACTCGCCATCCCTGCCGTTGAAGGCCAGGACCTCGGCCCCGGCCGCCAGCCGCAGCACATTGCCGAGATAGTTGCTCTGGTCGCGGTCGAGCGGCACCCTGGCGTCCTGGGCCAGGGTGGCATCGACGAACAGGCGGGGCGCGCGAAAATCGTGGGAAGGCATCGCTTGGGATCCGATTACCGGCCGTTCTTAACCGAAAGGCGCCATTTCGGGGGTAAATATTGCCGAACTGGTGCGTCCCAGCGCCGCGCTCTCGCCCTATTCCACGGGTTGTTAAGCGCCGGCGGGAATCGTAAAAACGCGAACATGCTGGTCGCGCTTCAATTGGGAAGCCCTGAACCCGTAAGCTCCTGCCGGAGAGACTGTCTTGATGATCCGCCATTTGATGGTTCCGATCACTGCCGCCATGGTGGTCATGGGTGCTGCGGGCGCGTCTGCGCAAAGCGCGTTCCCGGCGCCGCTGCCCAACCAGCCTGCCGCCAATTCCCCATTTCCTCCGGTTAACGGTTCGGCACCCGCTGCTTCGCTCGGTGCGGCGCCGCAATCGTCCTTTCCCGTGAACGGTGCTGCCCCGATCGGTGGCGCCGGCGCCTTCAGCGCGGCTCCCCCGACGCAGGCCGGTCCCGGCGAGGACTGCATGAAGGCATTCATTCCGCTGCGCGAGGAAGCCGAGAAGCGCGGCAAGCTGATCAAGGCCGCGAGCGATCGTCGCGCGCAACCGGACGAGGCCTGCAAGCTGATCCGCAATTTCAGCCAGGCTGAAGTCAAGATGATCAAGTACATCGAGACCAATGCCGCCAAATGCGGAATCCCGCCCCAGATCGGTGCGCAGCTGAAGGAAGGTCACAAGAACACCGAGGCCATGGCGACGAAGGTCTGCAACGTCGCGCAACAGATGCAGAACCAGCCGCGCGGTCCGGCCGGTCCGTCGCTGAGCGAGGTGCTGGGCTCTGGCTCCGCGCCCGAGGCTAACGCCGGCAAGAAGGGCGGCAGCACCTTCGATACGCTCAACGGCAACGTCCTGACCCGATGATACACGTGCCGCCGATTTGAAGTTCCTACGGTGCTTGCCGCGAGATCCTCATAGGAACTTCAAATCGATAAGCGGCGCATGAATTGGTTTTCTTGCTCGTGCCCTTGTAGTTTTCGAAGTCCGTACCGGAATACGCCGCGATGGAATACGAACTTCGAAAACTGGGCACCAGCACATCCGCCCGCGTTGCCGATTCCACCGGCAACTGGGTCGATACGCTCGCGCCGCATTGGGCGCGGCCTTACCTGCGCCTGTCCCGCTTCGATCGCCCGATCGGCTCCTGGCTTCTCCTGATGCCATGCTGGTGGTCGGCGGCGCTGGCCGCCGGCATGGCGCATGACGTTCGCGGCCTGCCGCTCACCATCGTGCTGTTCTTCATCGGCGCTTTCGTCATGCGCGGGGCCGGCTGCACCTGGAACGACATCACCGATCGCGACCTCGACGGCAAGGTCGAGCGCACGCGCTCGCGGCCGCTGCCGTCGGGGCAGGTGACCACCAGGCAGGCGCTGGTCTTCATGGTCGCGCAGGCGCTGGTCGGTCTTGCGGTGCTGCTGCAGTTCAACCGCTTCGCGATTGCAACGGGCATCGCCTCACTCCTGATCGTCGCGATCTATCCCTTCATGAAGCGCATCACCTGGTGGCCGCAGATCGTGCTCGGGCTCGCCTTCTCCTGGGGCGCGTTGATGGGGTTTGCCGTCACCTTCGGCCGCATCGACGCCACCGCGCTCGTGCTCTATGCCGGCGCGATCTCCTGGGTGATCGGCTATGACACCATCTACGCGCATCAGGACACTGAGGACGACGCGTTGATCGGCATCAAGTCGACCGCGCGCCTGTTCGGCGCGCATACGCGCCAGGCGCTGGTCCTGTTCTACGGGCTCGCGGTGATGCTGATCGGCGTCGCGCTGGCATCCGGCGATGCGCGCTGGCCGGCCTGGCTTGGGCTTGCCGCCTTCGCCGCGCATCTGGTGTGGCAGATCGTGCGGCTGCGCATCAACGATCCCGAGCTGTGCCTGCGCCTGTTCAAGTCGAACCGCGATGCCGGCTTGCTGTTGTTTGCGGGATTGCTCGCCGACGCGGTGCTGCGGGCGGCGTGACGCGAAATGCGTAGGGTGGATTACGAAGCGTAATCCACCAACTCCTATCTGCGCGGAAAGCAAAGAGGTGGGTTACGCCCTTCGGGCTAACCCACCCTACGACACCTGTGATTGCCGCCTAATTCCTCGCGATGATCTCGCGCTCGCCCTGATGAACCGGCAGCTCGCGCGCCATTGCGGTGCGCCGGCGCATCAAGAATTTCGGACGGCGGGCGCGGATCGCATTGGCGCGGCGGCGGCGCGGTGCGGGTTTGCGCGCGCCTTCGTCGAGCTGCGGCAGCGCAAAGATCTCGCTCCAGATCGCCCAGGCCTGCGCGATCTCGTCCGCGTCCGCGCTGATCAGTAGCGGGATGGACAGCGAAGGATCGCGATGCACGAGGACGAGCGTCTGCGTCTCGTCATTGCCGCGGAGCGCAACGCCGGTGAAGTCGGCGACGCGCACGTTGATCGCCATCTGCATGCCGCGCACGGCACGGCGCAGCACGACACGCTCGCGATGAAGCTCGATCTGCCTGACATGTCCGTCGGCGCGCGGATCATGCGCATCGAAGCGGACCGGAAGGGAAAGAGGGTCGAGCCGCAGGGAGCGGCTCGACCCGGCGGGGTGGGCCCCGCATGTTGCTGTTTGACGCCTCACGGCTTCGTTCTCCCCGCCAGGATTATGTTCCCGGTCGATGCGAGGACCTTAGCGCCGGGCGGTCCGAAACCGCTTAAAAAGGCTGGTTAACCCACCGTCACTCGCTCCTCATGATTGACAAGACCTTGGCGTGCATGATTGACGAGACGTTGCGCCGACGTCGCGAATCTGAGCTTTTGGCGGGCTGAAAATGCTTGAAGTCCGCGCTATCAGGGCACATCTGTGGGTTCCGGTCCCGAACCCCGCCCCAACAGGATTTCGTTCGTGAACTCTTCACCAAGCCCGACGCTTTCGCCTTCCGCCAATCGCGACCTGTTCGATCAGTCCGCGCTCTCCGATCTCGCGCAGCGGCTGGTCGAGGCGGCCAAGCGCGCCGGCGCGGATGCGGCCGACGCGGTCGCGGTGCGCGGTGTCTCGCAGGGCGTCGAGGTCCGCGACGGACGCGTCGAGGAATCCGAGCGGTCCGAGGGCGACGATGTCGGTCTGCGCGTGCTGGTCGGTCAGCGTCAGGCGGTGGTCTCCACCAACGACGTCAGCGGCGATGCCGTCACCAAGCTCGCCGAGCGTGCGGTTGCGATGGCGCGCGTCGCGCCCGACGACAAATATGTCGGCCTTGCCGATCCCGCGCTGCTCGCGCGCGACTTTCCCGATCTCGACCTGCTCGATCCCGCCGTGCCCACGACGACCGAGCTCGAGCGCCGCGCGCTCGCGGCCGAAGCTGCCGCGCTCGGCGTCAAGGGCGTGACCAAGTCCGGCGGCGCCTCGGCCTCATCCGGCATCGGCGGCATGGTGCTCGTCACCTCGACCGGCTTCCACGGCTCCTATCTGCGCTCCAGCCAGGGCATCTCCGCCACCGCCATATCGGGCGAAGGCACCGGCATGGAGCGCGACTACGACTTCACCTCGGCGCCGCATGGCGCCGATCTGCTGTCGCCGGAGGTCGTCGGCCGCTCCGCCGGCGAGCGCACCGTGGCGCGCTACAATCCGCGCAAGGTCGAGACCTGCAAGGTCCCGGTGGTGTTCGATCCGCGCGTCGCCGGCTCGCTGGTCGGCCATCTCGTCGGCGCCATCAACGGCGCCTCGATCGCGCGCAAGACCAGCTTCCTGAAGGACAAGCTCGGCCAGCAGCTGTTTGCGAAGAACATCCGCATCATCGACGATCCCCTGCGCAAGCGCGGGCTGCGCTCGCAGACCTTCGATGCCGAAGGCGTCGCGGTGAAGCGGACCGCGCTGGTCGACGACGGCGTGTTGACGACTTGGCTGCTCGACTGTGCCACCGCGCGCGAGCTCGGCCTCACCACCACCGGTCACGCCCATCGCGGCGTGTCCTCCTCGCCTTCGCCGGGGCCGTACAATCTGCATCTCGAGCCCGGCTCTGCAACGCCGGCCGAGCTGATCGCCGACATCAAGCAGGGCTTCTACGTCACCGACCTGATCGGCTCCGGCGTCAACGGCGTTACCGGCGATTACAGCCGCGGCGCCTCCGGCTTCTGGATCGAGAACGGCGAGATCACCTATCCCGTCAGCGAGGTGACGATCGCCGGCCATCTGTTCGAGATCTTCAGGTCGATGCAGCCTGCGAACAATCTCGAATTCCGCTACGGCATCAATGCGCCGACGGTGCGCATCGAGGGTTTGACGCTTGGCGGACGCTGACGCGCATTCCCTCGACCACACCCTCCTGACCCGCGACGCGGCGCTGCTGAAGGACACGGTGCGGGAGGCGGGCGCGCTGGCGCAGTCGATGTTCCGCACCGAGCTGAGGAAGTGGACCAAGGGCGCGTCCTCGCCGGTGTCGGAGGCCGACATCGCCGTCAACGATCTGCTCGAATCGCGCCTGCGTGCTGCAACGCCCGAATATGGCTGGCTGTCCGAGGAGAGCGCCGACGATGCGGCGCGGCTGTCGCGGCGGCTGACCTGGATCGTCGATCCCATCGACGGCACGCGCAATTATCTCGGCGGCCATGACGAATGGTGCGTCAGCGTGGCGCTGGTGGCGGACGCTTCGCCGGTGCTCGCCGCCGTATTCGCCCCGGCCAGCGACGAATTCTTCTTCGCGGTGCGCGGCAAGGGCACGACGCTCAACGACAAGCCGGTGCGCGCGACAGGCGGATCCGAACTCGACTTCGCCCGCGTCGCCGGCCCGAAGCCGCTGGTCGAGCGGCTGAAGCCGTCACGCGGCGAGATCAAGCTGCACCGGCGGATCGGCTCGCTGGCGCTGCGGCTGTGCCGGGTCGCCGATGGCGCGCTGGATGCGGCATTTGCGGGCGGCAACAGCCATGATTGGGATCTTGCGGCGGCCGATTTGATCGTGCAGGAAGCGGATGGTAGGATGAGCGACCTCTCCGGAGAACCCATCCTCTATAACCGCCGGGAAGTGGCGCACGGGGTGCTGGTGGCAGCGGGACGCGAACGTCATGCGGGCATTGTCGCGCATTTTCGCAACCGTCCGATAGCCTAAGGCGCATTCGTGGTGCTTCTCGAACACTGCTTTGCCGGGCAGCCCCTTAGGAACAGAACTCATGCCAGATAGCGCCCCGCAACAACTGCTCCACCTCGTCATCGGCGGCGAGCTCGTTGATCTCGAGCACAACACGTTCAAGAATCTGGACGAGGTCGACATCGTCGGTCTGTATCCGAACTATGCCAGCGCCCACGCCGCCTGGCGGGCCAAGGCGCAGAGCACGGTCGACAATGCGCAGATGCGCTACTTCATCGTGCACCTGCATCGGCTGCTCGATCCGAATCAAGAACCGGCGCGTTGAAGAAACTGCTTCGCAATACGCTGCGAAGCAGCTGGTTTCAGCGTGCCGTCGGGGTCCTGGCGGCCGAGTATCTGCGTCTGGTCTGGCGAACCAACACCTTCACCTTCGATCCGCCCGACGTCTACGAGCGCGTCGAGCCGCAGCTCCCTGCGATCTTCGCGTTCTGGCACGGCCAGCATTTCCTGACGCCCTTCATCAAGAACCAGAACAAGGCCTCCTATCGGGCCAAGGTGCTGATCTCTCGGCACCGCGACGGCGAGTTCAATGCGATCGCCGCCGAGCGGCTCGGGATCGGCACGATCCGCGGTTCCGGCGACCATGGCGGCGCGTTCCACCGCAAAGGTGGCGTCGGCGCCTTCAAGGAAATGGTGCGGACGCTCCAGGCCGGTTGTAATGTCGCGTTGACCGCCGATGTCCCCAAGCGCTCGCGCGTGGTCGGGCTCGGCATTATCATGCTGGCACGGGAATCGGGACGGCCGATCATGCCTTTCGCGATGGCGACCAGCCGCTTCGTCCGGCTCAAGAACTGGGATCGCACCACCATCAATTTGCCATTCGGGCGGGGCGCTTTGGTCGGCATCAAGGAAATCCACGTTCCCGCAGATGCCGACGCCGCCATGATGGAGACGTTGCGGCAGGAGCTGGAAGACACGTTGAACGAGGCGACCCGTCGCGCCTATGCGCAGCTCGGCCGTCCGGGACCGGAAGATGCCTAAGTCGCTGCCCATTGCGCTGCCGATCACGCTGCGGATGTATCGGCGCCTGGCCGCCGGCCTGGTGCCACTCGCGCCTGCGCTGATCAAGCGGCGGCTGAAGCAGGGCAAGGAGGATCCCGCCCGCGTCGGCGAGCGGCGCGGCCTGTCCGCCGACGTGCGGCCGCACGGCCCGTTGGTCTGGATTCATGGTGCCAGCGTTGGCGAGGTCCTGGCGGCGGCCGCCCTGATCGAGCGCCTGCGCGATCTCAATCTGCGCATCCTGCTCACCTCGGGCACGGTCACCTCGGCCGCGGTCGTCGCAAAACGCTTTCCCCCCGACGTCATCCATCAATACGTGCCGTATGACTCGCCGCGCTACGTCGCGCGCTTCCTCGATCATTGGAAGCCGTCGCTGGCGCTGTTCATTGAATCCGATTTGTGGCCGAACCTGATCCTCGCCGGCGCGGCGCGCCGGGTGCCGATGGTGCTGATCAACGGGCGGATGTCGCCGCGTTCCTTCCCGCGCTGGCGCCGCATGCACGGCACCATCTCGGCGCTGCTGTCGCGGTTCGACATCTGTCTTGCGCAGTCGAAGAAAGATGCCGAGCGCTTTGCCGCGCTCGGCGGCCGCGACGTCGCGACGACGGGCAATCTCAAGCTCGACGTGCCCGCGCCGCCGGCCGACCCCGCCAAGCTCGAACGGCTGATGGCGATGACGCGCGGGCGTCCGATCATCGTCGCGGCCTCGACCCATCCGGGCGAGGACGAGATGTTGGTCGCGGCGCATCGCAGCCTGGTCGGCTTCTTCCCGCAGCTTCTCACCGTGATCGTGCCGCGGCACCCGGATCGCGGCTCATCGATCGCAGGCCTCGTCACGGCGTCGGGCCTGAAGCCCAGCTTGCGCTCGCGCGAGGAGCTGCCGACCGCGACGACCGACGTCTATGTCGCCGACACCATGGGCGAGCTCGGCCTGTTCTATCGGCTCTCGGGAATCGTGTTCATGGGCGGATCGCTGATCCACCATGGCGGGCAGAACCCGATCGAGGCGATCAAGCTGGGCGCCGCGATCGTCCACGGTCCGCACGTGTTCAACTTCGCCGACGTCTATGAAGCGCTCGATACCAGCGGCGGGGCGCGGCAAGCCGACACGCAGGAGGCGCTGGTCAAGCAGCTCGGCCAGTTGCTGGCCGATCCCACCATGCGCGACAAGATGCAGCGCGCAGGCACCGGCGTGGTCGAGCAGCTCGGCGGTGCGCTCGATCGCACCATGACCGCGCTCGAGCCGTATCTGCTGCAATTGCGAATCGAGATGGGGGCCGCCAATGCGTGAGCCGGCCTTTTGGTACCGGCCACGCTCCCTTCAATCGTACGCGCTATGGCCGCTCGGTGCGCTTTACGGCGCGATCACTGCACGGCGCATGCTGCGCCAGGGCGTGGACGCCGGCATCCCCGTGATCTGTGTCGGCAACTACCATGTCGGCGGTGCCGGCAAGACGCCGACGGTGCTGGTGTTGACCAAGCTCTTGCGCGAGCTCGGCGAGACGCCGGTCGTGCTCAGCCGCGGCTATGGCGGGCGCCTGAAGGGGCCGGTGATGGTCGACCGCGAGCGTCACGATGCGTCCGACGTCGGCGACGAACCCATGATGATGGCGCGCGACGTCCCGGTCGTGGTCGCGCGCGACCGCCTCGACGGCGTCGCGCTGGCGAAGTCGCAAGGCGCCACCGTGATCCTGATGGATGACGGCTTCCAGAATCCGCGCCTGTTCAAGGACGCCTCGCTGATCCTGATCGACGGTGAGCGCGGCCTTGGCAACGGCGCGGTGTTTCCCGCAGGGCCCCTGCGCGCACCGCTCGCGGCGCAGCTCGCGCGCACCGATGCGCTGGTGCTGATCGGCGACGGCAATGCCGCCAACGACGTCGCGGCGGAGATCGCGAAGCGGAACAAGCCCGAGCTGCGTGCGCGCCTGATGCCGGATGCGGCCTCGCTCGCGCAGCTGCTCGGCAAGCGGGTGTTCGCCTTCGCCGGCATCGGCGATCCCGAGCGTTTCTTCCGTACCCTGCGTGCGAGCGGGATCGACGTCGTTCGCACGCGCGCCTTCGCCGACCACCACATGTTTTCGGAAGGCGAGATCGCAGCGCTCGCAGCGGAGGCGCAGCGCGAGCAGCTCACGCTGGTGACCACGGAAAAGGATCTTGCACGCTTGCGCGGCAGCGCAGGCGTGCCTGACGGCATCGTGCCGTTCGCCGTTCAGCTCGAGTTCGATGACCTGGCGAAGCTGCGGCAATTGATCAGCGATCATCTATACAGAGCGCGCGAGCGAAGGTTCAGTGCGCGCTGATCGCGCAACGTGAGGCAACGTCTCTGCCCTGGTCGCGAAACGTGTCGTATTCGCCGCCGGGAAGCTGATCTGCGGATCCAAAGCGCAGCCGCCGCCGTCGGACGACGCGGCGGCTGTACTCATGTCGAAGTCGGAATCATGTCTGCAACGAGCCATGCTCACCACGCGCCGGCGACCATCAATCCGATGATGGTGAGGCACGACATGCAGGCGACGACGACGGTGTAGCATTCGGGTGTATTCATTGCCGTCTCCCAAACTGTTGCCAATTGCTTGGTCACTGCTACGCGGGAGTGATCGCCGGTCTTGGAGCCGCTTCAATTCGGCAGGCCGAGACCGGTCTTGCGGTGCGGGTCCGTTCTCTCATCATCACTCAGCGTCGCGGGATAATGATCCGCTGCGACAGCTTCAGCGCGCTCAGCTGCGATCAGAAGCTGTTTGCGCATCTCAGCGAGACGGGCGCGGCAATATTCACGATAGAGCAGGTCGAAAATGGCGGGCATGATTACCCCCATCGCTTGATTGTCGATTTACAGATATTCCACCGCGAATTTTCAAGGTGATCGTCGCCCGTCAGATGGCTCTTCGATATGAGCCCGTTCACAGACCGCGCCAATTCCAATGCTCGATGGCTGTTTGGTTGACCGGATCGTCTGTGCGATAAAAAAGAACAGGGTCAATTACCTAACGTGCACTATAGCAGTGCTTTGTTTCAGCAGAACTTCATCAAACAACTCTAGGGCGCGGAATTGCAACAAAGAATCCAACTACAGGGCGAAACGACTCACCCACGGCTGCAAGGAATGTAGAACGCAAGCGATTGGCATGGCAGAATCCATTTTTCTGTCGGCGACCTCAGCTCGGGAAGCAGGCTCGCGCGGTCAGCGTGATCGGAGACAGGTTGATGATCTGCGGAAGCTCGAATAAATAGCTCGCGCTGACCTGGTTGCCGCATGCGGCCGTGGCAAAGGTGAATGTCCCCGGGGGGAGCGTGAGGCCGTAGGCCTGCTGGGCAGCGTAGGTCGTGATCGCGCTGCTGCTCGGGCAGAGCGTGTTGTTGACGCTCGCGCAGCGCGCCGCCATTTCGCTGCCATGCTGGATTCCGAGCTGAGTCCAGAACAGCAGCCCGCATTCGATGATCCCGAATATGAACAGGAAGAACACGGGAGCGGTCAGCGCAAATTCCAGCGCTGTGGTGCCGCGCGTGTCCTGCCATAATGCGGTGAGCTTCACTGCAGCCTCGTGGTGGACTGCGCGGTGTATGTGTAGGTAGCCGCCACGATCTGATAGTCGATGATCGTATAGTACGTCGCTTGCGCCGAGACCGTCGTATATGTCCCGGCCGGCGCACCGCCGGTGCAGACCGTTCCGCAGCTGGTGGCGCTCACGCCCGCACTCGTCGGACATCCGCAGAACTGGACCGGCGGAGGTGAAGCGGTAATGTTCGTCGCGCTGGTGGCACTTGCGACGGCGTTCGCGATGCCGCTCGTGTCGAAGCCGCGCGCAATCGCGTACTGGGCCCCCGCTTGCGCGGCATTTTCGACCTGCATCTTGCGATAGAGGGCAAGCCCGATGTCCGTGACCGAGACGACCATCAGGGACAGCAGGGGAACCAGGATGGCGAATTCGGCTGCCGCGACGCCCCGTTGATCGCCGGCAGCGATTCGCACATGCCGCGCCAGAGAACCGAGCCATCGACGGCCAAGCTTAAATGAGAAACTCTGGATCTGCATCGCTCCAAACCTCATTCGACGAGCTGCGCGGTCTGCGAACCGATCGTCGCGGTGCCGAGCGCGGTGCAATTGACCTGCAGGTTCGACGTGCCACTGAACGTCAGCGTATCCGCGATGATCTTGGTGCAGGATGTGCTGGTGCCGTTGCCGCCGCTGAAGCTGAGATTGGCCTTCGGCAGGTAGATGGCACCGCCGAAATTCTGCGTAGCACCGCCGGTGAGATTGAAATTGGTCCCGGCCGGCATGTTGCGGTCGCCGTACATGACGATGCCCTTTGTTGGGCCGCTGGTCGGCCCGGTCAGGTCGACGGTCGCGTTGCTGCCGATCGAGGCGGTGCCCCAGTCGCTGCCGGAGCCCGTGAACACCAGGGTGACGCCGCTGCCGGTGATGGTGGCATTTCCGGCGACGCTCAAGCTGGCGCCATCCAGATAATAGATGCCTGGATTGAGGTTCAGGACTGCGCCGGCGTTGACCGTGATGCTGCCCATGTAGCAGCCGGGGTCGAGCGAGTTCGTCTTTCCGTTGGCGTTGACCGTGATCTTGGCATTGCTGCAGCTCGGCCGCGTCGGCGGAGAGACGTCGGCATAGGGATCGGCGACAGGCGTGATGTGCGTCTTGATGCCGTTGGCCGCCGTGATGCTGCTCGCGCCGGAGACGTCGCCAACCACGCCGACCTGGTTCGCCGCGACCGAGGCGCTGCCGGCGACGTTGAGCGAGGGGCTTGCGCTCGAGTTGCTGTAGAGATTGCACTTGATCAGGTTGAGCTGGTTGCCGCCGCTGACATTGACGGCGGGGCTTGCGCTCCTGTTGAGCGCAAGGACGCAGCCCGTCCCGGAGTTGGGCAGCGCGACCGAGCGCGCGGTGATTGGTACGCGATCCGAGCCGAACAAGGCGGACAGCAGCCGACGCTGCGGTTGACTGACGATGACTTCGATGGCCTGTGCGTTCGACGCCTGACTGCCTGTTTTCGGTGGCTGGTTCACCGTGACAGTGACGTCGTTCGCGCCGTCGGTGTAGCCATAATTTGCCGCGACCGCCTTGGCTTCGGACCGGGGGTCGCCGCCTGCACTGGCAGCCGTCGCAGCGCTGACCGCGCCGGAATCGGCAACGCTCTGCATGTTCTTGTGCTTGTAGTACCACCAGCCCACTTCCGTTCCGAGGCCGGCGGTGCCGACCAGGACCGGCATGAGCAGCGCAGAAATGAGCACGTAGCTGCCCTGCTCGTCGCGGATGAACCGTTCGAGCAAATGATCCCTAGCGCTCGAAGGTACACCGAACGAACGGCTGAAAATTCTCCGGAGGTCCATGCTTCCTGCCCGCTTGCCACTTTATCCCGAGGCAATGTGGTGCGGGCCGGCTTAAATGGGCCCCAATGGAAGCCTGACAATTTTAAATATCGGCGAACATTCAGCCGGCATTCATGGCCGCAATCTTATGGAATGAAGCCGCGTCCAGGAGAAGTCAGATGGAATTGCACTCTGCAATTGTTACCGCCAGCATTATAGGTCTGCCGGTTTTACCCGCCTTACGAGAGTTGCGAGAGCCGAAGGATCACGGCTGCTTCAGCGCGCCGGGAAAATGCCGCTGCAGCACCGCGGTGGGCGTGGCATAGGCCTCCTGCAGATCGACGCTCCAGTACTTCAGCTCGTCAAGCGGG
Source organism: Bradyrhizobium sp. IC3195 (assembly GCF_020193585.1). Taxonomy (NCBI): domain Bacteria; kingdom Pseudomonadati; phylum Pseudomonadota; class Alphaproteobacteria; order Hyphomicrobiales; family Nitrobacteraceae; genus Bradyrhizobium; species Bradyrhizobium sp. IC3195. The sequence continues at coordinate 99,269 of NZ_JADYVG010000019.1, forward strand.
ATGCGGACGTCGGTGATCGCGCAGCGCACGAAGGTCCCCGGCGAGATCACGCGGAAATCGCCGTCGAGATATTGCACCTGCGCTTCGCCATGGCCCGAGGGGCCGAACTTGTTCAGCACGGTCGAAAGTCTCCGTGGGGGCCTCTCCAGGAAAGCCGTGGAAGGCACGATGTGTTGGACGGGATGTAGCATAGATGGGGTGGCTTGTCCGCCCGTTAAACCCACCGGTTCGTGATGATTTGCCGCCGTTTTCGCATGATAAGGCTTCGGTCGAAGGGGCGCCGGTTCCGGCAGCTCCTGCCGCAGAGTCCGATGCGCCTTCGCCTCGCCGCTTTGTTCCTGACGCTGCTGATGTCGGCCGCGCACGCCGCCCCGGCGCCGCAGCCGGTCGAGATTCGGCTCGCCTCCGGGGTGCTCCATGCGCAGCTCTACAAGCCCGCGGGCGAGGGGCCGTTTCCGGCCGTGATCGCGCTGCACGGCTGCGGCGGGCTGAGTAGCCATTCCGATCCCGTGCTGCCGCGCTATCGCGATTGGGCCGAACGCCTGCTTAAGGCCGGCAATGCCGTGCTGCTGCCCGACAGCTACGGCTCGCGCGAGCTCGGCCCGCAATGCCGCGTCAAGGAGATGCACGTCAAGGCGCGGCGCGAACGCGTCGCCGATATCGCGGCCGCGCGCACCTGGCTGATACAGCAGGCTTGGGTGGCGCGGGACCGTGTCAGCCTGATCGGCTGGGCCAATGGTGCGAGCGCGCTGCTCTGGGCCGTGCGTCCGCAGAGCGCGGGGCGCGATCCCGGTCCGGATTTCCGCGCCGCGATTGCGTTCTATCCGGATTGCCGGATCTCGGCGGGCCTCGGCTGGAGCACGCGGGTGCCGACGCTGGTCTTGATCGGCGCCGATGACGAGGTGTCGTCGCCCCCGGCCTGCCGCCAGATGGTGGACGGCGCGCGCGGCCGCAGCGCGCTGGCGCGCATCGTGGTCTATCCCGGCGCCGATCACGATTTCGACCGGGCCGGCACGCCGCTGCACGCCGCCGCTGCGCCCGAGCACGGGGATGCCGAGGCCCGCGCCGCCTCGCAGAAGGACGTCGCGCAATGGTTGGCGCGGTGATGGCGCCACCGCGCTTGGCCTCGCCTTAGTTCGACCACGATATCGATTGAACGCATCTCACATGCATGGCCGCATCACGCTCTTCGCCTCCGCCCTGATCGTCTTCACCGTCGCGATCCTGCTGTTCGAAGCCCACGCCTCCCATCGCGCGCCGGACCATTGCGGCTTCTGGACCACGATCGAGGCGGGATTGTCGTGTCGCTGAAGTAGATTTGAATGGGAGACGCGCTGTCGCCACATCGTCATTGCGAGCGCAGCGAAGCAATCCAGAATCCCTCCGCGGAAGCAGTCTGGATTGCTTCGTCGCAAGGGCTCCTCGCAATGACGCGGATAGAGCCCGTCCTCCCTCCTCAGAACAAGCTGCCCTGATCCACCGGCTTGGCCAGGCGCTTCAGTGCCGGCTTCGTCTCCGCAGCCGGCTTGGCCTGCGCTGGCGCACGCCTCTCCGCAGGCGCCGCACGATCCGCATCCGCCGTCGCGCCGACGCGGCCGTCCGCGAACTCGATCTCGAGGCGCGCGCCAGGACCGATCGCATCCGCCGCATGCACGGGATGGCCGGCCTCGTCGCGCACCAGCGCAAAGCCGCGCGCGAGGACGCTGCGATAGGACAGCGCGGAGAGCAGCTTGCCGCTGTTCTCGACCCGCGCCTCCAGCCGGTGCAGCAGCGTGACCAGCGCGCGCTGCGCCCGCTCAGTCAGACGATGCGTGCGCTCGCGCTGGCGGGCAATCGCGTTGCGCTGCGCCTGCGCATTCGCAAGCTTTGAGGCCCGCAGCCGCACCTCCAGTCCCGCAAAGCGGTCGCGCCGCTGCCGCAGCAGCGAGCGCGCGGAGAGACCAAGCCGCTCGCCGCAAACGGTGAGGCGATGATCGGCCTGCGATATCTGGCCGTGCAGCACCCGCAGCGTCAGCTTCGCGCTGGCCGCGGTGAACCTGCGGAAATGCGCATGCGTGTTGGCCTTGAGGCAGCGGGGCAGGGATGCGCCCGCCGAATCCAGCCGCTGCCGCGGGATCGCGAGCAGATCGCCGGCTGCCGGCAGCGCGCGCGCGGCGGCACGCAGCTCGCTGCGGCGGCTCTCCTGGGCGCGTTGCCAACAGGCGCGGGTGCGGCGGCCGAGATCGCCCACCTCGACGAACAAGTCGCTGCGCACGGGCACCGCCATCTCGGCCGCCGCCGTCGGCGTGGGCGCGCGCTTGTCGGCGACGAAGTCGATCAGCGTGATGTCGGTCTCGTGCCCCACCGCCGAGATCAGCGGGATCATGCTCTCGGCCGCGGCGCGCACCACGATCTCCTCGTTGAACGACCAGAGATCCTCCAGCGAGCCGCCGCCGCGCGCGACGATCAGCACATCGGGCCGCGGAATCCGGCCGCCTTCGGGCAGCGCGTTGAAACCGCGGATCGCGGCCGCGACCTGCTCGGCCGAGCCGTCGCCCTGCACCTTGACCGGCCACACCAGCACGCGGCGGGGAAAGCGGTCCTCCAGCCGATGCAGGATGTCGCGGATGACGGCGCCGGTCGGCGAGGTCACGACGCCGATCACCTCCGGCAGCCACGGCAGCAGCTGCTTGCGCGCCTCGTCGAACAGGCCCTCGGCGGCGAGCTTCTTCTTGCGCTCCTCCATCAGCGCCATCAGCGCGCCGATGCCGGCCGGCTCCAGCGCCTCGATCACGATCTGGTATTTCGAGGAGCCCGGATAGGTCGTGAGCTTGCCGGTGGCGATGACCTCGAGCCCCTCCTGGGGCTTGAAGCGCATCCGGCTGTGCACGCCCTTCCAGATCACCGCCTCGATCTTGGCGCTCTCGTCCTTGAGCGCGAAATAGCAATGGCCGGAGGAATGGGCCCCGCGGAAGCCCGAGATCTCGCCGCGGACGCGGACATGGCCGAAGGCGTCCTCGACCGTCCGCTTCAGGGACAGGGACAGTTCGGAGACGGTGAATTCGGGCGCGTTGAGCAGTTGTTCCGCAGGCGGCATAGCAAACGATTCGGCATTTCGGGGTCAGGCCCGACGTTAAGGATTTTCGCCGGCAAGCGCCAATCGATTCGGGGGGGCCGGGGAACCGCCCTGGAAGGCGACTTGACCCGCCTGAATTTTCATATATGAAATCGTAAAATCATATATGGATTCAGAGGAAGCGGACCCGATGACTGCGGTTACTGATCCCGACGACCCGCGCGGACGCATGTTCGGGCAGTACCAGCTCAAGCCGAATAGTGGGGTCAATCCGCCCTATTCGCCGGCTTATCCGGTGGAATGGGGCTGCACCTTGCGGACCGTCGAGATCATGACCCGTGTCGCGCCCGGCAAGGTCGCGACCTTGCTCGCAGAGACGCCGTTCGAGATCGCCAGCGACCGCGTGGCGTTCCGCTTCATGCGTTCGCCTGGCCATTCTCTCGCCGTGCATGCGGGCGAGATGTTCGATCTGATGATCTCGGTGCCCGTGCGCTACAAGGGGCTGTTCACCGAGACGCATATCTTCATGTATTGCAGCGATCCCATGGGGATCTGTGCCGGACGCGAGGTGTTCGGCTACACCAAGAAGGATGCGCATTACGCGTTCGACGAGCATGCCGATGGATCGATCACTGGATGGGTCCGCCGCCGCGGCATTCCGCTCGCCGATTTCTCCTTCACGCCGGATCCGTCCGCGCCGGTCGTCCGCATCGTCGACGGCGATAAGCTGCCGGCCGGTGAGATCCATGTGCGCCGTCTGCCGCATCCCGAGCGGCTCGGCACGGCCTATGCGGACATCGCCTATCGCCGCACGCCGTTGAAATATTCCAAGCCGGTGCCGGGTCGCGCCGCGATGACGCTGCACGCCAGCGCGTACGATCCGATTGCCGAGCTCGAGCCGGAGATCCTCGGCGCGCATTTCATGGTGTCGGACGTCTATGGCGGCGGATTCGAGGTCGAGGATCGCAGGCTCGTCGAGCGCCTCACGCCCTGAACGACAAGATCAGCCTGCGTGCGATGTACATGCGGGCGGCGAAAATTGGGAAGAAACACGCACAAGGCAAAGGAGGGTCTGCCCATGGCAGCACGATTTCGAGTGAGCCGCCGCCGGCTGCTGGCTGGCGCCGGCGGATTGGCGTTGGGCATGACGGGGCTCGGTGCACGGGCACAAGAAGCAAAGCCGCTCCGCATCGGCGTGCTGACGGATATGTCCAGCCTCTATGCCGATGTCACCGGCCCGGGCTCGCTGCTGGCGGCAAAGATGGCGGTCGAGGATTTCCAGGCATCGTCTCCCAGGATGACCCGGCCGGTCGAGATCATCAGCGGCGACCACATGAACAAGGCCGATCTCGGCGCCAACATCGCGCGCGAGTGGATCGACCGGCAAGGCGTCGATGTCATCGTCGATGCGCCGAATTCGGCCGTCGCCCTCGCGGTGCGCAACGTCGTGCAGCAGAACAACAAGACGCTGCTGGTCTCCGGCGCCTCGTCGTCGGACCTGACCGGCAAGTCCTGCTCGCCCAATCTCGTGCACTGGACCTACGACACCTACGCGCTCTCGTCGGGTGTCGCGCGCGCCGTCGTCGAGAGCGGCGGCAAGAGCTGGTTCCTGCTCACGGCCGACTATGCCTTCGGCCATGCCATGGAGGGCGACATCAAGAACGTCGTGCAGAAATTCGGCGGCAAGGTTCTCGGCGGCGTCCGCACGCCGATCAACACGCAGGATTTCTCATCCTTCCTGTTGCAGGCGCAAGCTTCGAAGGCGGAGATCATCGCCTTGATCAATGCCGGCGGCGATACCATCAACTCCATCAAGCAGGCGGTCGAATTCGGCATTCCCCAAGGCGGCCAGCGCGTGGTGGCGACGGTGCTGTATCTCAGCGACGTCCATTCGCTCGGCCTGAAGATTGCGCAAGGGCTGCAGTTCACCGAATCCTTCTACTGGGATCTGAATGACGACACCCGGGCCTGGACCAAGCGCTTCGCTCCGCGCAACAACGGCCGTTATCCGACCGCGCTGCATGCGGGCGCCTATGCCACGACGCTGCACTACCTCAAAGCCGTCGATGCGCTCGGCGCCTCCAGCGACGGCAAGGCCGTGGTCGAACAGATGAAGAAGCTGCCGACCGATGATCCCCTGTTCGGCAAGGGCAGCGTGCGCGCCGACGGTCGCAAGCTGCACAACATGTATCTGTTCGAGGTGAAGACTCCCGGTGAGTCCAAATACCCCTGGGACTATTACAAGCTGGTCAAGACCATCGCGCCGTCCGAGGCCTGGCGGCCGCTGGCGGATGGCGGCTGCGAGTTCCTGAAGTCGTGAGTGGCACTGATCGGCCGGTCGCGCTGGTCACGGGCGGCGGGGGCGATATCGGGCGCGCCATTGCGCTGAAGTTGGCGCAGATGAGCGCTGCGGTCGCGATCGTCGACCGCGACGAAGCGGCTGCACGCGCCACCGCGCAGCTGGTCGAGAAGGTCGGGGCAAGGGCGCTCGCCATCCGCGCGGATGTCTCCCTCGCTCAGGATACGATCGCATTCGTAGAGGCGACTGAAGCACGTCTGGGGCCGATCGGCATCTTCGCCAACAACGCGGGCATCGAGGGCGTCGTCGCTCCTCTTCACGAATATCCCGACGAAACGTTCGATCAATTGCTGCAGGTGAACGTCAAGGGCGTTTTCCTGGGCCTCAAGCACGTGATCGCCAGGATGATGCAACGCGGGACGGGCGCGATCATCAACACTGCGTCGACATCCGCAATCCGGGGACGCGCAGGACTCGCCGGCTATGTCGCCTCCAAGCACGCCGTGCTCGGGCTGACACGCACGGCGGCGCTCGATGTCGCGGAGACGAGGATCAGGGTCAACGCCGTTCTGCCAGGGCCGGTCGAGTCGCGCATGATCCGGGAGTTGGAAGGCCAGGCGCGCGAGGGCGCCATCACAATGCGTCGAAATGCTGCGAGCGCGCACGGACGACCGCAGGACGTCGCGAACATCGTTGCCTTCCTCGCATCCGACGAGGCTGCTCACGTGAACGGCGCGGCTTGGATCGTCGATGCCGGCATGACCGCCGGCTAGAGCGTGAGTGTCCATTTTGAAGTGCCCGTGTTTGCCATCGTATCCGTGCTCGGCGTCGCCGTAGTGAACATCCGGCAAGCCTTCAAAGCGCGTCGCGAGCCCGTCTCGTACGTTGCGTTTGCCTTCGAAGCGGGAGCCCCAAGGCTTGCTTCCCCTCGGCATCTCCAAGATACAATCGTCAGCAAAGAACTCCATGATGGAATCCAAGTCGTGCGCGTTGAACGCTTCACCCGGCGCCGTCAATTTCCATCGGATGTCCATCCTTCCCTCCATCGAGTTCTCGGAAGGGATACAATAACATAAGGGCACACAGGTGAGTTGAAGGGCCGATTAGACGTTTGGTCGATGTCGCCTTCGGGTCATCAGCGCCGTTTGGAAGCTCGGCCGGTCGCTCCCGCTCTGTCCCAACCAACGTGTACGCCGCCTGAACCTCGCCTAAGGGCCACAAGCGGCGGTCGAAGTGAGCACGGCCCCCGCGTCCGATCTACCGTGCATGTGAGCCAACAGCTGTAAGGCCGATGAAGTGCTGGCGCTTTCGCTCTGACGCACGACTATCTTAATATCCGAGCAAGTGAGAGCGGCCCAAAGCCGCCCTCACTCGCCACTGCCGATCTTTGATGCCGGCGGTTGATCAGCTAGCTCAACGCTCAGTCTTGTCGATGTCGGCCCTGGTTTTCTTCACCGTATCAGCAACTCTCTCAGTACGTTCGGCCGCTTCTTTGCGTACCACCAGTTCTTCACCGGCTCGAGTCTCCTTCTGGACTACGGGCTCCTCATGCAGCTCTCGCACCTCGTACTCCCGTTCCGTTGGTTGCCCTGTCGCAGCTCCCGTAGCTGGACGGCGCTCGATGACAGTTCGCTCATCGCGCAGTTGTACGTCCTTTTGTACAGGCTCCTCGACTACGTAAGTTCTTATATGCTTGACGGTTTCGGTGGCCCGTTTGCCCACCTTCAATTCTTCTTCCGGGAGAGGGATAACCTTCTCGGGTTCGTGGCCTTGAGAGTCATACCCTTCTTGCCTCACCGAGGGTCCTGACACTCCGCTTCCGACCGCTGTCGAGCCGCCCCCATTTTCTTCGTGGATCTCGACCGGATTGTACTCCTGCAGCACACCTTCGATGCGTTCGAGATCGGCCATGGTGGGAGCATCCACTAGCACCGACAATGCGGTGCCGCCCCGTTCCATGTGGCTTTCATACAGGCGGCGCTCGTCTGCCGGTACATCGCTTCCAAACAGCCAGTCCCAGAAACTTCCTCCATCCGAGCTTTCGCTTGCTCTTTCGCTGCTTGACTGTGATGGCTGATTGCTCAGCCTCACATGATCTGCTGGAACGCCTGAACCGACCACAGCACGGTACGCTTCCTCTGCATCGTTACGAGAGTTGTATACTGCTACCACGCATTGTCCTTGCATGTTTGCCTCTCTATGGACATGCGCCCAACGCCAGAGACAACGCATCGTTCTTAATTTTTTTCGCAAGGTTTGCGAAGCGCTCGCTATAGACGGGGCTGCCGGGCAACGACGCGAGCTTGGAGCTACCGCTCTTAGATTTGGACCGGCGGCGATGCGAGCATACTGTCGCGACAGGCTGCAAATCAGCTTATCGAACACTCACCTCGTCCTTAGTCCGACAAAACCCGGAGCGATTGCGTAACCATCCATGCCGCGAATGAAGCCACGGTCGCCAAAGACGATCGTTTGGAGCCGCTCGTCCGCGCGCGACCACCTTCCTGATCATCTGCCAGAGATGATGCATGATCAGGTCGCCTGCTTCAACGAACGAGGGACAAAGCGCTGAAGCGACGCCTTTCGGTGAGCTGACGAACTTGGTTGTTCGAGCTGAAGTCGATTTCTCGGGTCGTTGTTGTCATCGACGGGCGACTTGCGCCGACACTGTTGGATTCACGGCCCCGGCTTGCCCTGCAAAGAACGCGGCCAAGGCGCCCAGTAACAATGCCACTGCCGCGAACAATGCACCTTGTGAGACGCGCTTGGCAGCTGTATCCGCCGCCTGCTTTGCCTGCTCCTTCGTCTTGGCTACCGCTTCCTTATATTGCTGTTGGTACTGACTGATCTGCGCCTTTGCTTCGTCTTGAGATATATTCTGAGCCTTGGCTAGAGCCTCGGCCGCCTTGTCGTTAGCCGCTGCCTGCTGAGAAGCGTCACCCGTTAGCGCCGCGCGGACGGCTGTGGCCGCGGCATCACGAAGCGCGGCGGGATCTTGCCCTCCCGAGGCGCCTTTAACTTTGCTTTCGATGGCAGCCATCGGGTCGCTGACATTGTTCAGCGTAGGCGCTGCCGCTTGAACTGCCGTTTGGACCGACCCTCCCAGCGCTTTGCCCGCTCCGCCCAAAGCGGAAGATGCTGTGCTGAGAGCGCCACCAGCCAAGCCGGAAGCGGCGGAAGAAAGCAGATACATCACCGCCAGCGTTGAGACTGCCCATGACATTAATCCATGATAAGCCGTCGTTGAAGCAGACGCCTTGCCAGAAAGCCGACCGGCTATGTAGCCGCCCAGTGCCGCAGCCAGAATGCCGGAAACTATAAACCAGATACCTGCACCAACCGACATCGAGCTTGCGCTGGGCGTGCTACCTTCCCCAACGTCTACCGTGGATAAACCCACGCCAAGGCCGATCATGTTTAGAATAATCTGCATCACAAGCGCGATGGCTGCACCCGCGAAAACCGCGCCCCACGCAACCTGATTCAACATGATTGTGCGAATTTCGTCGGCGGGAACGACATCGCTCGTCTGAGGGGGCGTGCGGTGGCTTGAATGAACCATTTCGGGAGAGTTGGCCATGACGTTGATCCTTGAAGTCTGTTTGATGCCGCAACTTGCTTTTGCGTCCGACGTTCCTAAAATCGCAGACCTCAACTGCAAGCCCTTGCAGCACGGCCACTCAAATGCCCGCTAGCGTGCACCTCCGAACTGTCCCTCCGCCGAGTTCGAGCAGAGCGGCTCTCCGACTGGGGAAGTGAAGGCACAAAACTGCCCTGTTTCATTCACCTCCCAATGAGCGAAGCCGACCGTAGCACGCAGGCGCAAATGTCCGCTCTGGTCAAAAGAGCCGGCTCGAACGACCCTGCGTCACTTCCGGTGTCCCCCCGATCAGCTGACCATATCTGAACCAAACCGAACTTCGCCATCGGGTCACAAGCTGCCGATCACGCCCAAAGGTCCGAGCTTCCGCTTTACTGGTAAGCCGACGTTTATGCGTCAACGTCCTAGGAAACGCCGCCGATCTTCTCGGACACGATCCTGGCGGCGCTACGCAGCTCCGCGGCGATGGCGCTGGCTTCCGCGGCGGGGATTTGATCCTGCCTCACCAGCGGGACGGTCATCGCGGCCACTGCCCGGCCGGAGACTTCGATGATCGGGCAGCTATAGGCAAGGATGCGCGTATAGCCATCGTCATTGGAGAAGTTTCCACCCTCCGAGGAAATGCGGTCGAGCGCCGCAAGCGCCTTCTTGGTGCTGATCCGGTCATTGGTCGCGATGACCTGCGCCAGCTCCTGGCGCCGGCCCTCGAGCTGAAAGGCTGCCAGAACCTTCGCCGACGCGTATTGCTGGGTGAGCGGAAACACCGCGCCGACCTTGACCGACCAGCCCATCAACCATTCCGGCTCGATCCGGGCGATCACCATGAACTGCTCGCCGTGCAGCACCGTCAGGTGGCAGGACAGTTGGACGCGCGAGGCGAGCTGCTCCATCACCGGCAGCGCCGCCTTCAGCAGCCGCTCGGTCGGCGGGAATTGCGAAGCGATCCGGAACAGCTTCAGCGTCAAAGTGTATTCGCCGGTCGCGGGGTCGCGCGCGACATAGCCCCGGCGCTCCAGCGCCACCAGCATCCGGAAGATCTCGCTGACGGAGCGCCCGACGCGTTCGGCGAGTTGCTTCTGGCTCATCCCGCGTGCAGCGCCCGCCAGCGCCTCCAGAAGGTCCAGCCCTTTCTCCAGGGCGGGCGCGCCCGCTTGCGGCTTCTCAGTCATTCTTTGGGCCTTGTTGGATCAGCGCCCGCGAGCACACGGGGGAAATGCAATTCCCGTGTAGCCGATCGCTTGCATGGCGAAAAGTCGATCGCCAGCAAAGCGCCTGGAATGATCGAGCACATCGAATGGCGGGGAGTTCGCGCCGTTTCCTCTTGAGCCCCACCCCGATTCATGCGACCTCCGCCCCCAGCAAAACCCCTTATCCTGAGCCTTCGATGCACATTCTCCTGCTTGGTTCCGGCGGCCGCGAACATGCCCTGGCGTGGAAGATCGCAGCCTCTCCCCTGGTGACCAAATTCTGGTGCGCGCCCGGCAATGCCGGCATCGCCAGGGAGGCGGAGTGCGTGGCGCTCGATGTCGCCGACCATGCCGCCGTGATCGACTTCTGCAAAAAGAACGCGGTCGCGCTCGTGGTGGTCGGGCCGGAGACGCCGCTGGCGGCCGGCATCGTCGATGATCTCACCAAAGCCGGCATCAAGGCGTTCGGGCCGAGCAGGGTGGCGGCCCAGCTCGAAAGCTCCAAGGGGTTCACCAAAGCGCTGTGCACCGAGTTCGGCATTCCCACCGGCGCCTACAAGCGGTTCACCAATGCCAATGACGCGCGCGCCTATGTGCAGAGCCAGGGCGCGCCGATCGTGGTCAAGGCCGACGGCCTTGCCGCCGGCAAGGGCGTCGTCGTTGCGAAAACCGTGCGCGAGGCCGAGGACGCCATCGCCATGATGTTCGAGGGCGCCTTCGGCGAGGCCGGCGCGGAGGTCGTGATCGAGGAGTTTCTGCCCGGCCGCGAGATCAGCTTCTTTGCGCTCTGCGACGGCGAGACGGCGATCCCGCTGGCCTCCGCCCAGGACCACAAGCGCGTGTTCGACCACGATGTCGGCCCGAACACCGGCGGCATGGGCGCCTATTCGCCGACGCCGCTGGTCACGCCCGCCATCCACGACGCGATCATGGCCAAAATCATCCTGCCGACGGTCGCGGGCATGAAGCAGCGCGGCACGCCGTTCCGTGGCGTGCTCTATGCCGGCATCATGCTGACGACGCAGGGGCCAAAGCTGTTCGAGTTCAACGTGCGCTTCGGCGATCCCGAATGCCAGGTGTTGATGCTGCGCATGATGAGCGACATCGTGCCGGCGTTGCTCGCCGCCTGCGACGGGGAGCTGAAGCATTTCGACCTGCGCTGGCACAAAGAATCCGCGCTCACCGTGGTGATGGCGGCGAAGGGCTATCCCGGCGACTATCAGAAGGGCACGCGCATCGGCGGGCTGGAGGAGGCTGCCAAGGTCGACAATGTCGAGATCTTCCACGCCGGCACGGTTGAGAAGAACGGCGCGATCCTCGCCAATGGCGGCCGCGTGCTCAATGTCTGCGCGCTGGGGGCGACCGTGACGGAAGCGCAGGCGCGCGCCTATCAGGCCGTCGACCGCATCGATTGGCCTGATGGCTTCTGCCGCCGCGACATCGGCTGGCAGGCGGTGGAGGCGGAAAAGGCGCAGAATTAGCGCGTCATTCCCGGACTGGCGCGTAAAGGCGCCGATCCGGAATCGCGACGTTTTGCGTCACCGCGCCGCCACATCCACGATCCAGAATGTGCAATCGTCTGTTGGGGTTAGTTACCCCGACCATAATACCGGTACTGTGCATGGGGTTGTTTTCGAACTTTTGTTGGTCGAGCGCCCCCGCGACCGACCCATAAGGATGCAACAAGATGTCCGATCTCGCCGACCTCTATCCGGGCTTTGCCGCCGAATGGATCGATACCTCGTTCGGCCGCATCTTCGCCCGTGTCGGCGGCAAGGGCCCGCCGCTGCTGCTCCTACACGGCTTCTCCGAGACCCACGTGATGTGGCACCAGGTGGCCCCTGAGCTGGCGGAAGCCTTCACGCTGATCATCGCCGACCTGCCGGGCTACGGCTGGTCCGACATGCCCGCGAGCGATGCGCTGCACATCCCCTACTCTAAGCGCGCCATGGCCAAGGCCATGGTCGAGGTCATGGAGCGGCTCGGCCACGTGCATTTCGCGCTCGCCGGCCACGACCGCGGCGGCCGCGTGTCGTATCGGCTCGCGCTCGACCATCCCGGCCGGCTGTCGAAGCTCGCCGTGCTCGATATCCTGCCGACCTATGATTACTGGGAGCGGATGAACCGCGCCTACGCCTTGAAGATCTATCACTGGGCCTTCCTGGCCCAGCCCTATCCGCTGCCGGAGACGCTGATCGCAGGGCAGGGCGAGTTCTTCCTGCGCTTCAAGATGGCGAGCCAGACCAAGTCGAAGACGCTGGACGCGATCGACCCGCGCGCGCTCGCGCACTACCTCGCCCCGTTCCGCGATCCCGCCCGCATCCACGCGATGTGCGAGGATTACCGCGCCGGCGCCTATTTCGATTACGACCTCGACAAGGCCGATTTCGAGGCGGGCAAGAAGATCACCATTCCGATGCTGGCGCTGTGGGGCAACGCCGGCATCGCCCAGGCCGCCGCGACGCCGCTGGAGACGTGGACACAATGGGCCACCAACGTCGACGGCATGCCGGTGGATTCGGGGCACTTCCTCACGGAGGAGAATCCTGACGTGACGGCGAGGGCGCTGCGCGAGTTCTTCTTGGCCTGACGATCGCGTAGCCCGGATGGAGCGCAGCGAAATCCGGGATTCTCTCCTCGCCGCGGCACTGTCCCGGATTGCGCTTCGCTCCATCCGGGCTACGCGACTCCGACCTACCGCCGCTCCCGAAAGAACTCCTTCAGCAGCCGCGCCGCCTCGCTCTCGCCGACGCCGGAATAGACGTCCGGCGCGTGGTGACAGGTCGGCGAGGCAAAGAACCGCACGCCCGACTCCACCGCGCCGCCCTTGGGGTCGGCCGCGCCGTAATAGAGCCGCCTCACCCTTGCAAACGAGATCGCGCCCGCACACATGGTGCAGGGCTCCAGCGTCACGTAGAGGTCGCAATCGACTAGGCGCTCGCTGCCGATCTTCGCGGCGGCCGCGCGCAGCGCGATGATCTCGGCATGGCCCGTCGGGTCGTGGTCGGTCAGCGTCCGGTTGGCCGCGGTGGCGATCACCTCGTGATCGCGGACCACCACGCATCCGATCGGAACTTCGCCCGCTTTTCCGGCATTTTCGGCCGCCAGAAGCGCCAAATCCATGAAAGAAGGGGCTTTCATGCCTCGTATCATCGCCAGAAACCTGCTACTAGCTCCGCCTTCAGCAAGAGTGGATACCGATTTTGCCTGAGCATGCGGCTCGCAGCGAGCGCGCACAATGCTCGCGTCACCCCTTAAGTGAGATTAGTCATGCCTCGCGACAGCGACAAAGACAACGATTCCCGCGGCCGGCGAGGCCCCCCCAAAGGCCGTAGCGGCAAGCCGCGCGGCCCCGAGAAGAAATTTGCCAAGCGCGGCTTCGAGGGCAAGGGTGGGGGCAGGGGCGAGCGCGACAGCCGCCCGCCCCGTGGGGACCGCGAGGGCCGTCCGTTCCGCCGCCGCGAGGACGGCGATGCGCCGCGCCGCGATTTCAGCGACCGTCCCCGCTTCAAGCGCGACGACCGCGGCAGTGAAGGCCGCGGCGAGCGCAGCTTCAAGCCGCGCGGTGATCGCCCGTCCTATGGCCGTGACGATCGTCCGCCGCGCAGGGATCGCGACGATGCACGCTCGGCCGGCCGCTCCAGCGACAGGAAGTTCGGCGACAAGAAGCCCTACGCGCCGCGCGGCGACCGTCCAGAGCGCAAGTTCGACGGCGAACGGAAATTTTCGCGAGGCGGGCCGGATCGCGAACGCGACCGCGGGGATCGCAGGCCGCGCGAGGATCGTGGCGAACGCAGCTTCAAGCCGCGCGGCGACCGCCCGAATTTCGATCGCGGTGATCGCGCACCGCGCAGTGACCGTCCGCGCAAGAGCTTCGACAAGGATTTCGGCGGCCGCGATCGTGGCGATGAAAAACCCTGGCGTCAGCGCGACGATCGTCGCGAGGGCGGCCGCGGTGAGGATCGTCCCCGCTTCTCGCGTTCGCGCGATGACCGCGCATCGGGTGATCGTCCGTTCCGCGAGCGACCGAAATTCGATCGGCCCCGTGACCGCGACAGCGAACGCGGTGACCGTCCGAAATTCGATCGCCCACGCCAGCGCCCCGAAGGCCGCATGGACTGGCAGGAGCATCCGCGCAACGAAGGCCGCTTCCGCGATCGTCCGCGCCGCGAGAACGAGGATGACAGCAGGATTTTCGAGAAGCGTCCCGCCTTCGGCGGCCGCGGCGCCTATCGCGAGCGGAACCGTGATTTCGAGGGCCGGCCGCGCCGCGACGACGCGCCGAAGCCGAAGAAGGCCGGCGAGCGCATCGCCAAGGTGCTGGCCCGCGCCGGGCTCGCCTCGCGCCGCGACGCCGAGGAGATGGTCACGCAGGGCCGCGTCACCGTCAACGGCCGCGTCATCAATTCGCCGGCGCTCGACATCACCAAGAACGACGTCGTCATGGTCGACGGCAAGCCGTTGCCGGAGCGCGAGCGCACGCGGCTGTTCCTCTACCACAAGCCGCGCGGGCTGATGACGACGCATGACGACCCCGAGGGCCGTCCGACCGTGTTCGACAATCTGCCCGAAGGCCTGCCGCGGCTCATCAGCGTCGGCCGGCTCGACTTCAACACCGAAGGCTTGCTGCTGCTCACCAACGATGGCGGCCTCGCGCGCACGCTGGAGCTGCCCGACACCGGCTGGCTGCGCCGCTACCGCGTCCGCGCCCATGGCGACGTCACCCAGGCGCAGCTCGATGCGCTCAAGAACGGCATCGAGATCGAGGGCGTCAAGTACGGTCCGATCGAGGCGACGCTGGAGCGCGATCAGGGCGCCAATGTCTGGCTGGTGTTCGCGATCCGCGAAGGCAAGAACCGCGAGGTGCGCAACGTCTGCGCCCATCTCGGCCTCGAAGTGAACCGGCTGATCCGCGTCTCCTACGGCCCGTTCCAGCTCGGCGAGATTCCGGAAGGCCAGGTCGAGGAGATCCGCGCGCGCGTGCTGCGCGAGCAGCTCGGCGACAAGGTGATCGAGAAGTCGGGCGCGCAGTTCGACGCGCCCTCGAAGTCATCTTCGCGCTCTGACGACGCGACCAGCGAGAAGAAGCCCGCCAGCAAGCGCGCGGTCATCAATGACCGCAAGGGCCGCCGTGTGCTGGTGCAGCGCACCGGCAGCGAAGAGGCGCGCGAGCGCAACGAGATGGAGGCGAGCGGCTACGGCCCGCCGCGCCGTCCCAAGCGCGGCTATCACGGCAAGCGCGACCTGACGCCGCGGGACGGCGAGTAGGTCCGATGGATGGAACGAGCCTGGCACCGCGCAACTGGTCGTCATGGCCGGGCTTGACCCGGCCATCCACGTCTTGCTTGCGCTTACGGCTGAAGAGCGTGGATGCCCGGGAGAAGCCCGGGCATGACGGAGTGGTGTGATGCGCGTCGTCGGCGGTCGCTTGAAGGGGCGCAATCTCGCCTCACCGTCCTCGCGCGACATCCGCCCGACGGCGGACCGCTTGCGCGAGTCCGTGTTCAACATCCTCGTGCACGCCTATGACAATCCGATCCAGGACGCGCGCGTGCTCGATCTCTTCGCGGGCACCGGCGCGCTCGGCATCGAAGCCGCGTCACGCGGGGCGAAGTTCACGCTGTTCGTCGACAATGGCGCGGAGGCGCGTGCGCTGCTCCGCAGCAATGTCGAGGCGCTCGGCCTCGGCGGCGTCACCAAGGTCTACCGCCGCGATGCGACCGATCTCGGCCCCGCGCATCCGGTCGAGCCGTTCTCGCTGGTGTTCCTCGATCCGCCCTATGGCAAGGGCTTTGCGGAGAAGGCGCTCGCGAGCCTTCGCGACGGCGGCTGGCTCACGCCGGGCGCGCTGCTCGTGGTGGAAGAGGCGAGGGCCGCGCAGTTCACGACACCGGAAGGTTTTGAGGAGCTGGAGCGGCGGGCCTATGACGACACGGAGTTTGTGTTTTTGCGTAGGGCGGATTAGCGAAGCGTAATCCGCCACTGTCTCTCACCGCGGACGCAGAAGAGGTGGATTACGCCTTCGGCTAATCCACCCTACGGCCCCGTCATCGCCTTCCGAACAGCTTCTCCACGTCGCTCAGCTTCAGCTCGACATAGGTCGGCCGCCCGTGATTGCACTGGCCGGAGTTCGGTGTCTCCTCCATCTCTCGGAGCAGGGCGTTCATCTCTTCGGGCCGTAAGCGGCGGCCGGCGCGTACCGAGCCGTGGCAGGCCATGGTGGCGGCGACGTGCATCAGGCGGCGTTCGAGCGGCAGCGCCTCGTCCCATTCGGCCATGTGCTCTGAAAGATCGCGCAAGAGCCCGCCGGCATTGGTCTTGCCGAGCAGCGATGGCGTTTCACGCACCGCGACCGCTCCGGGGCCGAAGGATTCAATGGCAAGGCCGAACGACGCCAGCTCCTCACTGCGCTCCAGCAGGCGCTCCACCGTCGCCTCGTCCATCTCGACGATCTCGGGGATCAGCAGGATCTGCCGCTGCACGCCGTTCGCAGCGAGCGAGGCCTTCAGCCGCTCATAGACGATGCGCTCATGCGCGGCATGCTGGTCGACGATGATCAGGCCGTCGCGGGTCTGCGAGACGATGTAGGTCTCGTGGATCTGCGTGCGCGCCGCGCCGAGCGGGCGGTCCACGAGATCAGCTACCGGCTGCGTCTCGATCCGCACGTCAGCACTGGGCGCGCCGACGTCGAAGGCAGCCTGCGCACGCTCGGCGAAGGCGGGCGCGGCGGCGCCTTCGAACGACGGCATCGGCGCCACCGGGGCGGCTGGCGAGGCGCGCCAGTCCCAGCTTGCCGGACGTGGCGGCATGAAGGCGGGCCGGAACGAGGACAGCGCGCTCTCGCCGCTATTGGCGGCGGTGCGGCGGCCCTCGCGTGCGAGTGCTTCCTTCAAGCCATGCACGATCAGCGCGCGGACGAGGCCGGCATTGCGGAAGCGCACCTCGGTCTTGGCCGGATGCACATTGGCATCGACCTCGCGCGGATCGAGCGTGACGAACAGCGCAAGCACCGGATGGCGGTCGCGCGGCAGATAGTCGGAATAGGCCGCGCGCACGGCGCCGAGAATGAGCTTGTCGCGCACCGGCCGGCCGTTGACGAAGAGATATTGGCCGAGTGCGTTGGCCTTGGTCAGCGCGGGAGCCGCAGCATAGCCGGCGACCACGACGCCCTCGCGCTCGGCATGGACCTCGATGGCGTGGCTGCGGAACTCGGCGCCGAGGATGTCGCCAAGCCGAGTTAGCCGTCCGGCCGCGCCGGGCAGTGCCGCGGTCCAGGTCACCGGTGCGCGCTCCTCGCCGGCGAGCGTGAAGGCGATATCGGGCCGTGCCATCGCGAGGCGCCGTACCACTTCGCGGATGGCTTCCGCCTCGGTGCGGTCGGTCTTCAGAAACTTGAGCCGCGCCGGCGTCGCGTAGAAGAGGTCGCCAACCTCGACGCGCGTGCCATGCGCCAGCGCCGCCGGCATGATCCCGGACTTCTCGCCGCCCTCGACCGACAACGCCCAGGCGTGCGGCTCGCTGGCATGCCGCGTGGTGATGGAGAGGCGCGCCACCGAGCCGATTGAGGGCAGGGCCTCGCCGCGAAACCCGAGGGTGCGGATCTGCAGCAGGTCCTCGTCGTCGAGCTTGGAGGTGGCATGGCGCTCGACGGCGAGCGCAAGGTCTTTTGCGATCATGCCGCTGCCGTCGTCGGTGATGCCGATTCGCCGCCGCCCGCCGCCGTCGGTGAAGACGTCGATGCGGCTCGCGCCGGCATCGATAGCGTTCTCGACCAGCTCCTTGACCACGCTCGCCGGACGTTCGACCACCTCGCCGGCGGCGATGCGGTTGACGACCTGTTCTGGCAGCTGGCGGACGGGCATGAGGCTCACTCGGCGAATATTCTCAAGTCTAATGCCGCGCAGCGACAAATGCATGGGTCAGGTTGAGCTTCCCACACCCGAAATGGGGGACATTTTCGGCGCGCCTCGTCCGTCGGGAATGCTTGGCATGTTCCGCGCCGCCGCATATGAGGAGCACAATTCCGCGAAAGCGCCGCGAAAACCCTAAACGATCACCACACGACGCGGCTTGCATCACACCGCGCCGTTCGAACTCTCTTTGCGATGAACCGGTCCGGTGCAGGCGAACGGTGCAGAAGGCAACCGACGGTTCATCGCGACATTCCAGGAGAAATGGATGAAGTTGGTGAAGACCTCTGCGATCGCTTGCGCTCTCGCGGCCCTCGTTGCAACGCCCGTTCTCGCCCAAGGCACCTCGTCTGGGACGAGGCCTGGCGGCACCGTACAAAGCAAGCCCATGCAAGGCGGCGCGTCAGGCAGCGAGGATGAGGATCTCGGTGCACAGCAGGGCGCAGCCGGCGAGAAGGTCGGCATGAAGTCGGGCAAAGGCACGAAGGGGTCCGTCGGGACCACCGGCAGCGCGACGCGCAAGGGCACCGCAGACGATGCGGCGACCGGCGGTGCTGCGGCCGGCAAGCGCTACTGACGCCAGCTCGCGAACGGCAAATCTCCGGTCGCTCGCGCGACCGGAGGTTTTTCGCATCAATCGTCGAAGCTCCGGCCGCGGCCGGCCTTGATGTCGCTGCGGTGTTTCTTGCCCTCGAGCCGGCGCTGCTTGGAGGCGAAGGTCGGCCGCGTCGCGCGGCGAGGCGTCGGCCGGACCATGGCCTCCTTGAGCATCTCGACGAGGCGATCGATGGCATCCTGGCGGTTGCGCTCCTGGGTGCGGAAGCGCTGGGCGTGGATCACGATCACGCCGTCCTTGGTCATGCGCTGGCCGGCAATGCGGGCAAGGCGCAGCGCCGCGTCCTCGGGCAAGGTCAGCTTGCGGGTGTCGAAGCGCAGCTGCGCGGAGGTCGCGACCTTGTTGACGTTCTGCCCGCCCGGGCCGGAGGCGCGGACAAAGCCGATCTCGATGTCGTCCTCGTCGATGACGAGATCGCGGGATATCCGCAGCATGCTGGCACCATTCGTGATGTCAGGACATACCGCGGACATCCGTCGTCAGCAATGGCGCTGCCGTGAAACGCAAATGGCCGGGATGGCCCGGCCATTCAGGAAACGTCGAGAAAAAGAGATCAGTTCGACTTCGTCGCCGGTGCAGCCGCCGGTTGCGCGGCGGCCTGCGGGGCCCGGCCGACGACGACGGTCAGCAGCCCCTGGCCCCAGAGCCGCTTGGCGGCCGCCTTGGCATCGTCCAGCGTCACGGCGTCGACGATGGCGTTGCGCTTCTCGATATAGTCGATCGGCAGCTTGTCCTGCTGATATTGCAGCAGCGCCTGTGCCAGCTTGGACGAGGTGTCGAGCGCCAGCATCTGCGAGCCCTTGAGATAGGACTTGGCCTCATCGAGCTCCTTCTGCGTCGGGCCCTCCTCGGCGATGCGGCGCACCTCCTGTTCGATGGCCTCGATGGTGTGGCCGGCGCGGTCGGCGCGGGTGCCGGTATTGCCGATGAAAATCGCCGAGTGCTGCATCCAGAGCAGCGACTCGTACACCGAATAGGCCAGTCCGCGCTTCTCGCGCACCTCGCGATAGAGCCGGGACGATAGGCCGCCGCCGCCGAGGATGTGGTTGACGACGTAGGCCGCCATGAAGCTCGGATCACTCCGCTTCACGCCGGGTCCGCCGAAGGTGATCACCGTCTGCGGCACGTCGAGGGTCACGAAGGCGCGTTGCGGCGGCTTTGCAGCCTCGACGTCGGGGACCGGCGTCAGATTGGCCTTGGCCGGCAGGCTGCCGAAGGTGTGGTCGAGCAGCTTTCCGAGCGTAGCCGGATCGACGTCGCCGACGACCGCAATCTTGAGGCCATCCCTGGCGAGGACACGGCCGACATAATTCCTCAGGTCGGCAATTGTGATGGTCGGCACGCTGTCGAGGTTGCCGTTGCTCTGCCGGCTGTAGGGGTGATCGCCGAACGCGAGCTCCAGAAACTTGCGGCTCGCCAGCGAGGTCGGATTGGTGGTCTCGCGGCGCAGGCCCGAGATGACCTGCGAGCGGATGCGTTCGACGTCGGCCGTGTCGAAATGCGGCGAGGTCAGCGCCATCCTGAGCAGGTCGAAGGCCTCGTCCTTGTTGTCGCGCAGCATGCGAAGGCTGCCCCGGAGGGTGTCGCGGGTGGCGTTGAAGGACAGCTCGATGGCGCGGCGGTCGAGCCGTTCATGGAACGTCTTGGAATCGAGATCGCCTGAGCCTTCGTCGAGGAGAGAGCCGACCAGATTGGCAACGCCCGGCTTGTCCTTGGGGTCCTCGGCCGAGCCGCCGGCGAAGGAATATTCCATGGCAATCAGCGGCACGGTTGCGTCCTGCACGAACCAGGCTTCGATGCCGCCCGGCGAGATCAGGTGCTGGATCTTTGCGGCGGCCTGCGACGGCGAGACCGCAGAGAATGCGAGGACGGCGCCGGCGGCAACGGAGAATGCAAGGCGGCGAAGGAAGGAATAGGTCACGAGCGCTTCTCCTCGCGCTTGGCGGTTGCAGTGTCCTTGATCAGGTAGCCCGTCACCGAGCGCTTCTTCTCGAGCCATTTCTGGGCGACGGCGCGAACCTGCTCGGCGGTGACGGCGCGGATGCGATCGGGCCAGCTCCTGATGTCCTCGATCGACAGGCCCGTGGTCAGCGCGCCGCCGTACCAGCGCGCCAGCACAGCCTGGTTGTCCTGGGCGTAGATCGCTTCGGCAATGAGCTGGGTTTTGACCCGCTCCAGATCCTCGGCGCGGATCGGGTTCTGCGCGACGTTGGCAAGGACCCCGTCGACCGCCTGCTCGACCTCCGAAAAACTGACGCCGGGTTTCGGTGCAGCCGAGATCGCGAACTGGGTCGGGTCGAGCGAGATGCTCGAATAGCTGGCGCTGGCGGAGACCGCGAGCGGCTTGTCGACCACGAGGGCGCGGTAAAGATAGGAATTGCTGCCGCTGCCGATCAACTGCGCCAGCACGTCGAGGGCTGCGCTCTCGCCGGCCGCGGCCGTGGTTGCCGAGGGCACGAGATAATAGCGCCGCATGTTCGGCTGCTCGACGCGCGGGTCGGCCAGCGTGACGGTGCGCGGGGCGGCGGGCTCCGGCTCCTGCGGACGAACGCGCCGCGCCGGGATCGCGGGCTGTGCGGGGATCGAGCCGAAATTGCGCTCGACCAGCGGGCGGACTTCGGCGGCGTCGACGTCGCCGGCGATCACCAGGATCGCGTTGTTCGGCGCATAGAAGCGACGATAGAAGGCAAGCGCATCCTCGCGATCGAGCTTCTCGATCTCCTGATGCCAGCCGATCACCGGCCGCCCATAAGGGTGGTTGAGATAGAGCGCGGCCATGATCTGCTCGTTCAACCGCGCATCCGGATTGTTGGCGACGCGCATGTTGTACTCTTCGAGCACGACGTCGCGCTCGGGCAGCACGTTCTCGTCCTTGAGGACGAGGCCCGTCATGCGGTCGGCCTCGAACTCCATCATGGTCGGCAGCTGCTCTTTCGGCACGCGCTGATAGTAGTTGGTGTAGTCGACCGAGGTCGAAGCGTTCTCGTTGCCGCCGACACGCAGCACGGTCTGGGAGAATTCGCCTGCCGGATGCTTCGCGGTGCCCTTGAACATCAGGTGCTCGAGGAAATGGGCGAGGCCGGACTTGCCGGGCGTCTCGTCGGCCGAGCCGACCTTGTACCAGATCATCTCGGTGACAACGGGGGTGCGGCGGTCCGGGATCACCACGACCTGCATGCCGTTGGCGAGCGTGAAGCTGGCGGGCGGAGCCGATGTCACCGTGGTCTGGGCAAGGGCGGCGCCGGCCGAAAGGACACTCGTCGAAAGCAGCGCGGCAAGGAGGCAGGCAGCCGATCGGTAAGAGGACATCATGATCCCTGGTTGTGAGGTGCCGAGCCCGGATCTCCGGCTCGGAGGGCACGGCAGGCTACACCGTGCGGCTGAGGCTTCGCGTCACGAAGCAGAGAACTCAACGCTTAGGCAAGTTACTGATAAGCAATTTTGAACGAGGTGGGCGGACATGCACCGCCGACCCTCGCTTCGCGCGGGTCAGAATGTCGCGACAGGACAGGAACGCTATTGTTCCTTCTCCTTGCCGGATCGGACGTCGAAATAGGTCCGCTTCGAATTATCCGGGCCGGCGCCGTAGGCGTAGTTCGGCGACGGCGTCTGATATCCCGGCGGCGGCTCCACCAGCGATTGGCGTGGCGGTTCCGACGTAAACTGCTTGGACTCGGGCCCGTTCCCTTTGAAGAGTTTCCACAGCCCTCCGGTATATCCGAGTTCGGCAGGGCTCATCGTCGGATTGGCCACGTTGGTGCCCGGCTGGACCGGGTCATTGCTCGTCCTGTCGGCGGCGGCCGTCCTATGGGCGTTCAACTCGGCGGGCGACAGCGGCTGGGCGTTCTTCCAGTACTCCGTTGCCTTGTTACCGGACTTCTTCCGCTGGGCGATGGCCTCCTTGCGGCGCTTCTCGTCGGGGTCCTTCGGCCAATTCGGCGCAGCCGCGGCTTCGGCGGCGGCAGGCGGCGGCAGGTCGAGCTTGGGCGGCACGACCAGCGGCGAACGCTCGCGGTATTCGATGCCGGGTTTTTCCATGCTCCGGGCGCCAAGGCCGGTCATCAGGTTGTCGATGAGCTTCTCTTCGAAGGTCATGTCGTCCTCGTCGTCATCGTCGGCAGCACGGGCGCCACCGGTCGACATGACGAGGCCGATGCCGAGCGCGACGGCGGCCAATTTCAGTGCCCGCCAGCCCCCCGATTGGGAGCCCCGAACCATCGAACCGCTGGTCTTCGAGCTGCGCATCACCGTACCTGTTTCATATTGTAGCAGATTGCCGCCCACACGCGGCTTGACCCTTGCAAAAGCCGGGTTCCAGCTGCCGGTCCGTATCGGCCGGGATCAGGGCGCTTTTGCGGCGGGTACCCCCAGGAAGGAATCATACAATAGCGCTGCCACCCCAGCAACGATGGCCACGTCCGCGAGGTTAAACACATACCAATTATAGGTATTTCCGGCGATCTCGATGTGGAACAGGGCGAAATCCACCACCGCGCCATAGGCCAGGCGGTCGATGCCGTTGCCAATGGCGCCGCCGATGATCAGGCCGAGCGCGACGGTCGCGAGCATGGTGTGCGAGCGGGCCATCCAGATCGCCAGCGCAACCACCGCGATCGCCTTGACGGCCATCAGCGCGAACTGCGCGGCCTGGCTGTCGTTCTGGAGCCAGCCGAAGCTGATGCCGATATTCCAGGCCAGCACCAGGTCGAAGAACGGCGTCACCCGCACCGCGCCGCGACGGGCGAGGTCGAACACGTTCAACAGCCAGAGCTTCGAGGCCTGGTCGGCCACGAGCGTGACCATGGCCGCGAGGATGCCGGCACGGAGCGGGGTCATGGCCGACCGATCAGACGCTCACCCCCAGCGCCTTCCACTCGCGCAGTGCCTTGGCATCGCGCGGGGTGACGTCGGGGTATTCGGCGTCTTCGCCGACCATCGGCGAGATCTTCCAGGAGCGGGCGCATTTGGTGCCGACCGCCTTCTCCACCACGACTGCAACGCCGGGCACGGCATCAAGGCGGAACGCCGAGGCCGGCGCCTCGCCCTCCCGCACCTCGTAGTTCGAGGTGATGCAGACTTCAGCCAGATCGATGTCGAACAAGGTCGCCAGCATGCCGCGATCGGCGACATAGATCACCGGCGATGCCTCGAGTGAGGAGCCGATGATCTTGGCGGCGCGTTCCAGCTCGAGTGCGCCGGTAACGACGCGACGCACGTTGCGGATTGTCTCCCATTTCGCGGCGAGCTTGTCGTCGCGCAAGGCTTCGAGATCGGTCGGGAACAGCGTCAGGTGCACGGACGGTTCGGCGTCGGGCCGGTACATGCGCCACGCCTCCTCCGCAGTGAAGCTGAGGATCGGGGCCAGCCATTTCAGGATCGAAGCGCACAACAGGTCGATGGTCGTCAGCGCCGCCTTGCGCGTCAGTGACGAGGGCGGATCGCAATACAGCGTATCCTTGCGGATGTCGAAGTAGAAGGCGGAGAGCTCGCTGTTCAGGAAGGCCGACAGGATCGCGACCACGGTCTTGTAGTCGAACTCCCGGTAGGCCTTGCCGATCGCGGCGGCGCGACCTGAGAGCTCGTGCAGCATCAAGCGCTCGAGCTCGGGCATCTCGGCCGGCGCGATTGCGTCGGCCGGCCTGTAATGATGCAGCGTCCCCAGCATCCAGCGCACGGTGTTGCGCAGCTTGCGATAAGTCTCGACGGTGTTCTTCAGGATCTCGGGGCCGATGCGCTGGTCGTCGGTATAGTCGCTCGACGCGACCCAGAGCCTTAAGATGTCGGCGCCAGATTCCTTGATGACGGCCTGCGGCTCGATGGTGTTGCCGAGCGACTTCGACATCTTGCGGCCGTCCTCGGCCTGGGTGAAGCCGTGGGTCAGCACGATGTCGTAAGGCGCGCGGCCACGCGTGCCGCAGCTTTCCAGCAGCGAGGAGTGGAACCAGCCGCGATGCTGGTCCGAGCCTTCCAGATACATCACCGTGTCGGCGCCGCCGTCGACCTTGCGCTTGATGCCGGCGAGCCCGGGAAACTGCACGGGATCTTCGAGCACGAAAGCGTGGGTCGAGCCGGAATCGAACCAGACGTCGAGAATGTCGTCGACCTTCTGCCAGTCCTCGCTCGCGCGGGACCCGAGGAAGCGCTCGCGCGCGCCCGTCGCGTACCAGGCGTCGGCGCCTTCCTTCTCGAAGGCGTCGCCGATGCGCGCATTGACGGCCTCGTCCTGGAGGATCTCGGCGGAGCCGTCGCCCTTCTCGCGCACGAACACGGCGATCGGCACCCCCCAGGCGCGCTGGCGCGAGATCACCCAGTCGGGGCGTGCCTCGATCATGCCGTTGATGCGGTTCTCGCCGGACGGCGGCACCCATTGCGTCACCGAGATCGCCTGCAGCGCGCGGGCGCGCAGCGTGTCGCCGCTCTTCGTCTTGCCGCCCACCGCGATGTCCTTGTCCATCGCGATGAACCATTGCGGCGTGTTGCGGAAGATCACCGGCTTCTTCGAGCGCCAGGAGTGCGGATATTGATGCTTCAGCCGGCCGCGGGCGAGCAGCATGCCTTTCTCGACGAGCGCCTTGATCACGGCCTCGTTGGCATCGCCCTTCTCGCCCTTGTCGGTGATGACGCGCTTGCCGGCAAAGCCCGGCGCATGATCGGTGTAGGCGCCGTTCTCGTCGACGGTATAGGGGATGGCGGTGTTGATGCCGCGCGCGTCGAGATCGCGCGCCTCTGCCATCCAGACATCGAAGTCCTCGCGGCCATGGCCGGGCGCCGTGTGCACGAAGCCGGTGCCGGTGTCATCGGTGACATGGTCGCCAGGCAGCAGCGGCACGATGAAGTCGTAGCCACCGCCGACGCCCTTGAGCGGATGGGCACACTCGATCGCGTCCATGGTGTCGCCGGGGACGTCGCGGACCTTCTCATAAGCCGTCACGCGCGCCTGCTTGAAGACGTCTTGCGCGAGCGCATCGGCGAGGATGAGGAGGTCGCCGTTCCTGGCCCAATTGTCGGCGGGGGCGTCCGTCACCTTGTAGAGGCCATAGGCGATCTTCGGCGAGAACGAGATGGCGCGATTGCCCGGCAGCGTCCAGGGCGTGGTGGTCCAGATCACGACGCTCGCCGAGGCGAGCGCACCGTGCGCGGGCGAGGTCACCGGGAATTTCACCCAGACCGTATCGGACGTGTGGTCCTCGTACTCCACCTCGGCTTCGGCCAGCGCGGTCTTCTCGACCACGCTCCACATCACCGGCTTGGAGCCGCGATAGAGCGTGCCGTTTGCGGCAAACTTCATCAGCTCGCGCGCGATCTGGGCTTCGGCCGGATAGCTCATGGTGGCGTAGGGATGGTCCCAATCGCCGATCACGCCGAGGCGCTTGAACTCCTCGCGCTGCACGCCGAGCCAGTGCGTGGCATAGGCGCGGCACTCCTTGCGGAAATCAATCATCGCGGCGCTGTCGCGGAAGTCGGGCTTCTGCTTGCCCTTCTTGCGATAATGCTCCTCCTCGACCTTCCACTCGATCGGCAGGCCGTGGCAGTCCCAGCCCGGCACGTAGTTGGAATCGAAGCCGAGCATCTGCTGGCTCTTGGTGACGAGGTCCTTCAGGATCTTGTTCAGCGCCGTGCCGATATGGATGTTGCCGTTGGCGTAGGGCGGGCCGTCATGCAACACGAACTTGGCGCGGCCCTTCGCACTCTGGCGCAGCTTCTCGTAGAGGCCGATCTCGTACCAGCGCTTGAGGATCTCCGGCTCGCGCTGCGGCAGCCCGGCGCGCATCGGGAATTCGGTCTGCGGCAGGAACAGGGTCTTCGAATAGTCCTTGGCTTCAGACTTTTGGGACTTTTGCGGCTTTTCGGACATGAGGCTGACTGGCTCGGAAGGGGCGCGGGAACGGATGGCGATGCGGAATCGCGGGTGAAACGACGAAATCCCGGTCTTGCGCCGAGCCCTCAGGCTCAGGCGGAAGCCGGGCCGCTAATCCCTATGATGCGCCGCGCAAACATGGGCTCTCCATAGCAGGGGGGCGGAGGAAGCGCAAAGGTCCGGGGGCCCGGTTTCGCCTCTCAATCGATCACGCCCAGACGCGGAAACGCGTCCGGGGCGGCGGCGAGCATGGCGCGGGCGCGGGCGGAATCGTCGTCCATCTGGTGAATCAGGGCCTCTAGACCATCGAATTTCAGCTCATCGCGGATGAAGCCGATGAAGGCGCAGTCGAGCGCCTGCCCGTAGAGGTCGCCCTTGAAGTCGAACAGGAAGATTTCGAGCAGCGGGGCGCCATTGTCGAAGGTCGGGCGGCGGCCGAAGCTGGCCACCCCGTCCAGCCGCTCGGTGCCGCGGCCGACCCGGACCGCGTAGATGCCGTGCTTGAGGCCGCAATTGGCGTCCAGGCGGATGTTGGCGGTGGGATAGCCGAGGTCGCGGCCGCGCTTTTCGCCGTGGATGACCTCGCCGGTGATGAACCAGGGCGCGCCCAGCATGGTCGTGGCCTCGTCGAGCTGGCCCTCGGCGAGGGCGATCCGGATTGCGCTGGAGGAGACCGGCCGCTCGTCGATATCGACATGCGGCTGGACGTCGACTTCGATGCCGAGCCGGGGCGCCTCGTTGACCAGGAGGCTCGGGGAGCCGACGCGACCCTTGCCGAAATGGAAGTCGTAGCCGACCGCGATGCCGCTGACGCCGAGCCGCCCGATCAGGTCATGGTGAATGAAATCTTGCGCGCTGGTTCCGGCACGGGCCTTGTCAAAGGTCATGACCACGGCGCCGGCAAGCCCGGTACCGGCCAGAAGCCGCAGCTTGGCCCGCTCGTCCGTCAGGCGGAATTGCGGGGTGTTGGGGCTGAAGAACCGTCGCGGATGCGGCTCGAAGGTCAAGGCCAGCGCAGGCCGGCCATGCGCCCTGCCCATCTCCAGGGCAGCCGCGATGACGGCGCGATGGCCGAGATGCACGCCGTCGAAATTGCCCATGGCAACCACGGCGCCCCTCGGAATCGCGGAATCCGGCGTTGTATCGCGGATGACGGTAAAAGGCGGAGCCATCAGGGGAATTCTCGAACCGGGCAGGACCGGCCCGGACCGTGGCGCGACCGGCACCGCGAAGTCAAGCGGCGGGGCGGGCAGACATTGAACACGATTTCAAGCCTTCGGAGCTGACCGCAGTTAACGCGCTGTTTAAGGCCTTGGTGCTAGTCCTTGAGGCGTGGAACTGCCGGGCGCCGGCCTGGCAGGTCCGATCGTAATATTCCTGGGTTTGCGTTGGGGGAGTCGAGATGGCGGTTGATTTGTCGATGCCGGTTCTGGTGGTGGATGACTACAGCACCATGATCCGTATCATCCGGAATCTGCTGAAGCAGCTTGGCTTCGAGAACATCGATGATGCCAGCGACGGTTCGGCAGCGCTGAACAAGATGCGCGGCAAGAAGTACGGGCTCGTGATCTCCGACTGGAACATGGAGCCGATGACGGGCTACGACCTCTTGCGCGAAGTCCGCGCGGATCCGAACCTCGCCACCACGCCCTTCATCATGATCACGGCCGAATCCAAGACCGAGAACGTGATCGCGGCCAAGAAGGCCGGCGTGAACAACTACATCGTCAAGCCGTTCAATGCGGCGACGCTGAAGACCAAGATCGAGGCGGTCTTCCCGGACATGGCGAGCGCGTAAGGGCGCTCTTCGCCGGACAACAATTTTCCGTTTGGAACGTCATGCCCGGGCTTGTCCCGGGCATCCACGTTCTTGGATGCAAAAAAAGGAAGACGTGGATGGCCGGGTCATAGGCGAGCGCAAGCGACGCCGTCCTTCGGACGGCTATGCCCGGCCATGACGGCGTCTGAGGCTTGCCCTTTGGTCTAAGTCCATTGCAGCTGCGCGCGCTCCGCCGTCACCACTTCAATTCGCGCATCAGCGCCTTCGGCGGGTGGCCGAACAGCTCTATGACCGAATTCGGGTCGAGCTGGTCGAGGCCCTCGAACTCCTCGGCATGGATGCCGCGGGTGACGAACAGGCAGTCGATGCCGAATTCGCGGGCGCCGGTTAAGTCGGTGCGGACGGAATCGCCGATCGCCAGCACCTTTTTTCGGTCGATCTGGTAGCCTTGGCGTTCGCCGGCGAGCGCCATGGCGCGCTCGTAGATCGGCCGGTGCGGCTTGCCGTAGAAGATCACCTCGCCGCCGAGCTCACGGTAGAGCTCGGCGATGGCGCCGGCGCAATAGATCAACCGGTCGCCGCGTTCCACCACGATGTCGGGGTTGGCGCAGACCAGCGTCAGCTTGCGCTCGCGCGCCTGCAGCATCATGCCGCGATAGTCTTCCGCCGTCTCGGTCTCGTCGTCGTAGAGGCCGGTGCAGACGATGTAATCGGCTTGCTGCAGCGGCGCGGTCACCGCATCGAGGCCGCGATAGATCGAGTTGTCGCGCTCGGGGCCGAGCCAGAACATCTTGCGGCCGGGATGCTCGGCGACGTAGAGCCGGGTCAGGTCGCCTGAAGATACGATCGCGTCATAGGTCTCATCGGGGACGCCGAGCTTGCGCAATTGCCGCTGCACGGAGTCGGCAGGGCGCGGTGCGTTGGTGAT
This sequence comes from Bradyrhizobium sp. IC3195, assembly GCF_020193585.1. Classification (NCBI taxonomy): domain Bacteria; kingdom Pseudomonadati; phylum Pseudomonadota; class Alphaproteobacteria; order Hyphomicrobiales; family Nitrobacteraceae; genus Bradyrhizobium; species Bradyrhizobium sp. IC3195. The sequence goes on from NZ_JADYVG010000019.1 coordinate 128,503, forward strand.
CAGGATTACCGTACCGCCGCGGCTGCGATAGGTGTGCAGCGCCTCGCAGGCTTCGGGGAAGGATTCCAGCCCGTTATGGACCACGCCCCAGATATCGCTGAGCACGACCTCCACGCCGCCCACGAGCTCGCGCAGGCCTTCGGCAAAATGCAGCGCGGTCATGACGTGCGCGGCCGATCAGATGCGGCGCGCGAGCGCTGCGTTTCCGGTGATGCGTTGGGGCGGAGGCGCCGAAGAGGTCGCGCCTGAGCTGGGTGTGGCGGAGCCATTGGATCCCTGAATGTCCTGCGCCTGGTTCGGCGAGGCCCCGCCGGTAGCAGATGCCCCCTCCGGCCGCAATGGCCGGGGCGGCGCGAACAGGAACCCTTGGCCGAACCGCACGTCATAGTCGAGCAGGTCGACCACGGCGCGCTCGCCTTCGATCCGTTCGGCGATCAGGTCGATGCCGAAGCGGCCGAGCAGGTCGGAGAGGTCGGACGGGTGGATGTCGGAGGCGGAGGCCTGCTTGGGATCGAGCAGCAGCGCGGCAGGCACCTTGATGAAGCGGACCCCGCGATCGGCCAGCTCGCGCGGTTCGATGCGCAAATCCGTGACATGGTCGATCGAGAAACGGAAGCCGCGCTGGGCGAGCGCCGCCAGGTTCTCGGTCTCGGCGGGGCCGAGATTGCGGAAGGTCGACTGCTTGAACTCCAGCACCAGCGAGGGCGCCAGCGCGCGGTTGGCTTCCAGGAAATCGAGACATTGCGCGAAGGTGGTGGAATTGCCCAGCGTGGACGCCGCGACGTTGCAGAACACGCCGACGTCCTTGTTGCGCACCATCAGGCGCCGCAGCACCTGCACGCATCGCAGCATCACCATGTTGTCGATGCGCCCGATCAGGCCCGAGGCTTCCGCGATGCTGATGAACTCTTCGGCGGCGATCAGCTGGTCGCGCTCGTCGCGCAGGCGCGTCACCGCCTCATAGAACCGCACCTTGCGCTGCGGCAGCGTGACCATCGGCTGCAGGAAGATATCGATGCGGTTCTCGTCGACCGCATTGCGCAGCGTCGCCAGCAATTGGGTCTGGTTGCGTCCATTGGCGGTCTGAACCGGGGGGGCGGCCTGGACCTGCACCGTCGGCGGCGCCGGCCGTAGCGGGGGCTGCGGAAGCGGAGGAGGAGCGAGCGGCTTCTCCTCGAACGGGGCAGCCAGATCGATCGGCGTTTCCGGCTCGGGCCTTGAGACCGGGGCGGGTGCGGGAGCCGGCGCGTGGCCGGCGAGCAGATCCTCATGGGCCGCCACGGTGGTGGCGAGCTGCCTGACCAATCCGCCAAGTTCGTTGATCTCGCCGATGACCGACTGGATGCGGTCGGAATTGGTCGAATTGGACGCGGCGATGCGGCTCTCGACCGCAGCCAGCCGGCGGCCGAACTCGGCCACCTGGCGGGCGAGGTCGGCGGTGCCGCGCGAGAGATCGGCGATCTGGCCGCCGACGTCGCTGCGGTCGCGCAGCCGCATCGACACCGCGTTGTAGAGGATCAGGAAGGTCAGCGCGGTCAGCGCCACGATCGCCGATTCCGTTCCGCTGATGCCGGCGACCGAATAGAGCACGAGCCCGAGCGAGGCCGCGACCAGGACCATGCAGATGGCGATGAAGATCGTCGAAATGCGAATCATGCCGCGCGTTATGCCTTTAAGAGCTGACTGCCTCACCCGGGGAAAACACGGGTCGCTCGACCTCGTCACGCCTCATGCTCCCCCAAGCTTCGATCAGCCTAACATCATTGTTGATTCGAGGGGATAGGACTGTGTCGGAGCCTATTCAGGCCCGCGCGCCCAAAGCGTTTCGTCACACGTCTGCCGGCTCAGGTGCGGAAATCAAGACGCTCTCAGCGGAAAATCATGCCGCCCTCAAGGCCAGCGCGCCGCATGCGCCCTATCGTCCCGGCGTTTTCAACCGCAGGAGATTGCCATGTCGACATCCGCCGCGCTCAAGCCAGCCGCCCCCCAACCTGATCTTGCCGCCGTCAAGCAGCGCCAGCACGGCGCCTGGTCGTCCGGCGATTATGCCGTGGTCGGCACCACCTTGCAGATCGTCGGGGAACAGCTCTGCGAGGCCATTGACTTGCGCGCCGGCAGCAAGGTGCTGGACGTCGCTGCCGGCAACGGCAATGCGACGCTGGCGGCGGCGCGGCGCTGGTGTGACGTCACATCCACCGACTACGTGCCGGCGCTGCTCAAGCGCGGGCGCGAGCGCGCCATGGCCGAACACCTCGCCGTCGAGTTCCGCGAAGCGGATGCCGAGGCGCTGCCCTTTGCGGATGCCGCCTTCGACGTCGTGCTTTCCACTTTCGGCGTGATGTTCACACCGGATCAGGACAAGGCCGCTTCCGAGCTCGCGCGGGTCTGCAGATCCGGCGGCAAGATCGGCCTTGCCAACTGGACGCCGCAAGGCTTCATCGGCCAGCTGTTCAAGACCATCGGCAAGCATTTGCCGCCCCCGGCGGGCGTGAAATCGCCCGCCATGTGGGGCACACCGGCACGGCTCGAGGAGATGTTCGGCGGCGTGGCCGCGGAGATCGCCGCCGAGCCGCGCATGTCCGTGTTCCGCTATCGTTCGCCGGACCACTGGCTCGACATCTTCAAGACCTACTACGGTCCCACGCTGAAGGCGTTTGCCGCGCTCGACGCAAGCGGCCAGGCCGCGCTGACGCGCGATCTCCTGACGCTGCTCGAAGAGTTCAACCACGCCGATGACGGCACGATCGTGGTGCACAGCGAATATCTGGAAGCCGTGATAACCAAGCGCTGATCGCGCCTGGGATGCGGTCGGGCCAGCTTCGGCCCGACCGCCACCGATCAAAATGGCGCGGTGGCGCCGACGGTGTCGGCGGAGACGGCGTCCCGGGTGCCGAGCGGCTTCGCCCGCCCGGTGGTGGTATCGCGCAGCGTCTGCCGCTCGATCTCCGAATTCAGCTCGGCGCCGAACATGATGACGATCGCCGACATCCACATCCACGTCATCAGGCCGATCGCCGCGCCCAGCGAGCCGTAGGTTGCGTTGTAATTGGCGAATTCCGAGAGATACCAGGACAGCAGGGCAGAGCCCGCGATCCAGAGAATCGCGGCAATCACGGCGCCGAGGCTCAGCCATTGCCAGCGCGGCGCATCGCGGCTCGGCGCGAAGCGATAGAGGATGGCGAGTGCGACCAGCAGGATGATGAACAGCAGCGGCCATCGTGCCAGCGCCACGATCAGCTTGCTTTCCGGCGCCATGCCGAGATGATTGAGCGCAAGCGGGAAGGCGACGACGGCTCCCACCATCAACAGCAGCGCCACGATGCCGCCGACGGTGAAGGCCAGCGAGACCATGTTCAGCCGGATGAAGCTGCGCTTCTCGCGTTCCTCATAGGCGACGTTGAGGGCGTCGAAGATCGCCTTGACGCCGGCATTGGCGCTCCAGATCGCAAGCAGCAGGCCGACCAGGAAGGTGACGCCGAGCGTCGCATTGCCGTTCGACACCACGCGCGCGACCTGGTCCTCGACGATCTGGAACGAGCCCTCCGGCAGCATGGTCGCAAGCGTGTGCAGATTGGCGCTGATCGTGGCGGGATCGGCGAACAGGGCATAAGAGGAGACGAGCGCGGTGACTGCGGGGAAGAGCGCGAGCAGCCCGAAGAAGACGACGCCGCCCGCCGTCGCGAGCAGGCGATCCTCGTCGATGCGTTGATAGGTCCGCCAGAAAATGTCCTTCCAGCCAGCCCAGGGGATCTCGAACGGGCTTTTCGCCCGGCGGCCGCGGCCCGGCTGCATCGCCGCACCGGCCGGGTGCGTTTCCGGGGAATTCGCTTCGCCCTTGCGGTGGTGTTGCGGAGGCCCGGGCCTCGCCAGGCCGGAATCCTGAAAGTAGCGCTCCGCGGTCAGCACGAACACGGCCGTTGCCGCCACCAGCAGCCAGGAGTCGATCTGCTCGGAGCGCCGCGCCAGCATCACGCCTCCAGACTATGCCTGTTGCGTCGCCGCCGGGCGGCCGTCAGCCCGACCAGGCCGACCGCCGCGAGCATCAGGCCGAGCTGCACGGGACGGTTGGCGCGGGCCGGCCAGGTCTTGATGCCGCCGCGCTCGCCCGGTGCGAGCGGCGCGAGGGGAATCGTCGTTGCGACCTCCTTCACCGCCTCCTTGACCGTTCCACGCGGGATCCGGGGCGTGGCGATCGCCACGCGCAGACGGCTCGCGAGCGGCACGACCGGCTTGGCCTTGCGTTTCATCTGGGCCATGGCCACCCCGGCACAGACCGCAGCCAGCACCAGCAGCACTGCGGCGACGGCGCCAAATCCCCAGAACTGCCCGTAGGTGATCCCGACCCAGCGGTACAGGGCGATCAGTCCGACGAAGAATGCCGCGACAACGAACAGGCCGGCGACCGCGAACAGCCCGCCGGCCACCGCGTAAGATGTCACCTTGCCTGTGGCCTGGCTGGTCTGGTCACGCAGATAGGATTGAGCAGCGCGTTTGACGTGATTGAGCTTGAGCGCCATCCCGGCGCGCAGCAATTCGCCCGATGGCGCGAGCATGCGGACATCCTCCCAAGACGAGAAAATTCATCGGGGGATGAACGTGGCGATATTTGACTTGTTCCGACGGAGCGTGATCGGCCGCGATGAATCAGCCGAGATCGGCGGCCGCGATCCAGAACACCTCGCCCTCGGAATCTTCGGTGTCCAGCCAGAGCAGCGGCAGTTCCGGAAAGGCCTCGTCGACCAGCTCGCGGCCGCGGCCGATCTCGCAAATCAGCCCGCCATCCGCCGTCAGGTGGTCGGGCGCATCGCGTAGGATCCGGCGCACCACGTCGAGACCGTCGGCGCCACCATCGAAGGCGAGCTTCGGCTCGGCCCGGCACTCCGGCGGCAATGCCGCCATGCCCTCGGCGTCGACGTAGGGCGGGTTGGTGATGATCAGGTCGTATCTGTTGCCGCCGAGCGGGGCGAACAGATCGCCGCGATACAGGCTGATGCGGTGCTCGAGCCCGTATTCGCCGACATTGCGCGCAGCGACCTCGAGCGCGCCCTTGGAGATGTCGACGGCGTCGATGGCGGCGTTCGGGAAATGATGCGCGGCGAGGATCGCAAGGCATCCCGAGCCCGTGCAGAGATCGAGCACGCGCTCGACCGCCGTCGGGTCGTCGATCAGCGATCCGGCCTCGCCGTGGGCGCCGAAATGCGACTCCAGGAGCTCGCCGATGAAGGAGCGCGGAACGATGACGCGCTCGTCGACATAGAAGGGCAGGCCGCGCATGTAGATCTTGTTGACGAGATAGGCGGCCGGTTTGCGCGTCGTGACGCGCTGATGGATGAGGTCAAGGAGGGTCTTGCCTTCCGCGGCGCTGACGCGCGCGTTGGCGAAGATCTCGAACTGGTCGGGATTGAGATGCAGCGCCTCGCAGACCAGGAACGCGGCTTCCGCGACGGGGTCGGTCGTGCCATGAGCAAAGGAAAGCTTGGCCTCGACGAAGCGGCTCACCGCATAGCGGACGAAGTCGAGCAGCGTGAGAAGCTCGCCGGGTCCCACCTTCGCGAGGTTAGGCGCGGCGCGGCCGCGCGCGGTCTTTTTCGTCGGCTTGGCCATCAGGATTTGGTCCAGCGTGTGGCGGCTTCGTCGTCACGGGCATGGGCCTCGACCCAGCCGGTGCCGGTGGCGCTCTCTTCCTTCTTCCAGAACGGCGCGCTGGTCTTGAGATAGTCCATCAGGAACTCGGCCGCCTGGAACGCCGCCTGTCGGTGCTGCGAGGCGGTCACCACCAGCACGATGTTCTGGCCCGGCATCAGGCGGCCGACGCGGTGGATCACCGTGATGCCGTTGAGCGGCCAGCGCGAGACGGCCTCGTCGGCGTGGCGCCTGATCTCTTCCTCCGCCATGCCGGGGTAATGTTCGAGCGTCAGCGCGGCGACCGTGGCGCTGTCCTCGTCGGCGCGGCAGATGCCGGAAAATGTCACCACAGCGCCGATATCCGTCCGGCTGCTCGTCAGGACCGAGATCTCGCGCGCGATGTCGAAATCGTCTTCCTGGATACGGATGGTGACGGGGCAGGTCATGAGGCTAGCCGCCGGTCATGGGCGGGAAGAACGCGATCTCGCGGGCGCCTGCGATGGCGGCGTCCTGCTTGACGTGAGCGCGGTCGATCGCGGCGCGGATCACCTTCGGCTTCTCGAACGCGTACGCATAGGCTTCGCTTTGGCCGGAGAGCCAGGCGATCAGCTCCTCGACGGTGCGCACGCTCGCGGGAGGCTCGATCGTCTCTTCGGCCTTGCCGACGCGCTCGCGCACCCAGGCGAAATACTTCACCTTCATCCCTCGTCCTCCTTGATGAGGTGATGGATGCCGGCGCGGAAATAGTCGTAGCCGGTGTACATGGTGAGGATCGCCGAAGCCCACAGCAGTGCGAGCCCAATCATCGAGACCACCGGCACCACCTGATCGCCGGCTGGGCCGGCGATCAGGAAGCCGATCGCAACCAGCTGGACCGTGGTTTTCCACTTCGCAAGCTTGGTCACGGGCACGCTGACACGGAGCGCAGCCAGATATTCGCGCAGGCCCGAGACCAGGATCTCGCGGCACAGGATCACGATGGCGGCCCATAGCGACCAGCCGTGAATGATGCCGTCCGCGGCCAGCATCAACAGGCAGGAGGCGACCAGCAGCTTGTCGGCGATCGGATCGAGCATGCGGCCGAAAGCCGATTGCTGATTCCAGATCCGCGCGTAATAGCCGTCGAGGTAATCCGTCACCCCTGCGGCGATGAAAAGGGCGACCGCGAGCCAGCGCAGCCAGAGCGGCTGATCCAGAATCGACTGCGCATAGATGCATCCGACCACGACCGGGATCGCGGCGATCCGGCCATAGGTCAGGATGTTGGGGAGGGACATCGCGCGGCTGGTCGTCCCTCGTGTGGTGGCGATGTTCATCCCTCCTACCAATACCGCTGCTGCCTGAACGTCAACCGTCCCGCGCCCCAAATGAGGTGCGGACACGACGATCATATGACTGCGGTCCCCCTTTAGTTCATCCCGGCTGGGGATGGAAATATTCGAAAATCCTGCGCGCGCTCTCGGCGCTCACCCCCGGAACCTTGCCGAGATCGGCGATCGAGGCCCGTTCGATCTCCTTCAGGGTTCCGAAATGGTGCAGCAAGGCACGTTTGCGTGACGGGCCGATGCCCGGAATCTCCTGCAAACCAGCCTCGCGGATGTCCTTCTTGCGCAGCTTGCGGTGCGAGCCGATGACGAAGCGGTGGGCTTCGTCGCGCAGGCGCTGGATGAAATAGAGCACGGGATCACGCGGCTCCAGCTTGATCGCCTCGCGCTCCGGCATGAACAGGGTCTCGCGGCCGGCATCCCGGTCCGGTCCCTTGGCGACTGACATCAGCGACACCTGGGTCAGGCCGAGATTGGCGAAGATCTCGCGCACGGCGTTGAGCTGGCCACGGCCGCCGTCGATGATAACGAGGTCGGGCCATTGCGGGAAATCGTCGTCCTTGGCCTTGCTGGCGGCATCCTCGGGCGGATTGATCAGGCGCTTGAAGCGGCGCTCCAGCACTTCGCGCATCATGGCGAAGTCGTCGCCGGGCGTGATCCCTTCCGACTTGATGTTGAACTTGCGGTACTGGTTCTTCACGAAGCCATCTGGGCCCGCGACGATCATGGCGCCGACCGCGTTGGTGCCCTGGATGTGGCTGTTGTCGTAGACCTCGATGCGCTTGGGCACGTGCGGCAGGCTCAGCGTCGCGGCCATGGCCTCGAGCAACCGGCTTTGCGTCGCGGTGTCCGCGAGCTTGCGGCCGAGCGCCTCGCGCGCATTGGTCAGCGCGTGGTTGACCAGCTCCTTCTTCTCGCCGCGCTTGGGCGCGGTGACCTCGACCTTGTGGCCAGCCTTGATCGATAGCGCGTTGGCGAGCAGCTCGCTCTCCTCGATATCGTGCGAGAGCAGGATGTTCCTCGGCGGCGGCTTGTCGTCGTAGAACTGCGCCAGGAAGGACCCCAGCACCTCCTCGGGCGTAAAGCTCTTCTCCGCGCGCGGAAAATAGGCGCGGTTGCCCCAGTTCTGTCCGGTGCGAAAGAAGAACACCTCGACGCAGGAGAAGCCGCCCTCCTGGTGGATGGCGAACACGTCGGCTTCCTCCACCGTGCGCGGATTGATGCCCTGCTGCGACTGGATCGCCGACAGCGCGGCGAGGCGATCGCGGTACAGTGCGGCGCGCTCGAATTCGAGCTCGTTCGAGGCCTTCTCCATCTCGCCGGCGAGCTCCTGCTTCACCGCATGGCTCTTGCCGGAGAGGAAGTCGCTGGCCTCGCGCACCAGCGTCGAATAGCCGCCGAAATCGATCTCCCGGGTGCAGGGTCCGGCGCAGCGGCGGATCTGGTGGAGCAGGCAGGGCCGGGTGCGGCTCTCGAAGAAGGAATCGGTGCAGGAGCGGATCAAGAACGCGCGCTGCAGCGCCGTGATGGTGCGGTTGACCGCGCCGGCGGAGGCAAACGGGCCGAAATAGCGCCCGGGCCGGGTCTGCGCACCGCGATGTTTCAGGATCTGCGGCGCCCAATGGTCGCCGGTGATCAGGATGTAGGGGAACGACTTGTCGTCGCGAAGCTGCACGTTGAAGCGCGGCCGCAGCTGCTTGATCAGGTTGGCTTCCAGCAGCAGCGCCTCGGTCTCGGTCGTGGTCGAGACGATCTCCACCGTGACGGTGGCCGCGATCATGCGCAGGATGCGGGCCGGCAGCGGCGCACTCTGGCGCGCATAACTGGACAGGCGCTTTTTGACGTTCTTGGCCTTGCCGACATAGAGCACGTCGGCGTTCGCATTGAGCATACGATAGACGCCAGGCGAGGTCGGTGCGAGGCGGACCGCGCGCTCGATCGCCTCGTGACCGGTCGCGAGCGGGCCTTCGCCGACGGCGCCGCTCTCTTCCAGGATGTCCGGCAGCAGGGCATCGTCCTCGTCATCGCCCCCTGCCGCCGCGGGATCTACGTCCGGCCCGGCCAGCCGCTCGGGCGGCGTGTCGCTCGCAGCCGGCGGCGCCTTGCGCGCGCGGTCGTCCGGATTGTCGGGGGAATCGTGAACCATGGGACGAATTTAGGCGCTGGGGGGACTGATTTGAAGTTCCTGCCATGCGGCACGCACAGAGGATGGCGGGCAGCTCCCGGTAACGCTTCCTTAAGTCTGTTAAGCGGGCGGTAACCCGGCTTAACAGCCCTTTAACTTAAAACTCTCGATAAATCCTACGCGAAAAGCTCTTGGTTCCGTAACCATGCGGTTTTGCTCGCGCGGCGGCGCGGGCATCGCTCGGGTTGCGACAGTGGCGTTGGAGTGAGTGATGAAGAGGCTCGTTGTGGGCGCAGCCGCGTTGGTTGCAGCCGGCTGGACAGCTTCGGCAGAGGCCGCCGATCTCAGTTACGGGCAGCGCGCGCCCTATACCGTCAATCAGCCGCTTAATGCCTATAGCTGGGCGGGTCCCTATCTCGGCGGCAATATCGGCTATGAATGGGGCTCGGTCGACAACAACCCCACCAAGCCGTCCGGCTTCGTCGCCGGTGTGCAGGCCGGCTACAATTTCCAGAACGGCCCGTGGGTGTTCGGCGTCGAGGGCGACATCCAGGCCGCCGGCGCCGACGACACGTTTGCGCCGTGGAAGTTCTCCAACCCGTGGTTCGGCACCCTGCGCGGCCGCGCCGGCTATGCGTTCAACAACGTGCTGTTCTACGGCACCGCCGGTCTCGCCTTCGGCGAGCTGCGCGCACAAACCTTCGGTTGGTCGGAGTCGCACACCAGTGCCGGCTGGACCATCGGCGCCGGTGCGGAAGTCGGCCTCGCGCCGAACTGGAGCGCCAAGCTCGAATATCTCTACATCGATCTGTCGACCAGCCAGTTCGCAATCACGGGCGTGTCAAACGGCTATAGCGCCAACGTTGTCCGCGCAGGCGTGAACTATCGCTTCTGACATCCAAAGAAGAAAATACCGGACCAGCCTCCCGGCCGCTCGCGGCCGGGATTTTTTTTCGCCAGGCTTGCTAGGAGAGGATCACCAGATTGACCGCCTTCGGTCCCTTCCCCTTCTTGTCCGGTTCGACTTCGAAAGTAATACGCTGTCCTTCGGCGAGGTCCTTCAGTCCCGCCCGCTCCACAGCGGTGATGTGAACGAAAACATCGCGACCGCCGTCGTCAGGCTTGATGAAGCCGTAGCCGCGCTCGCCGTTGAAGAACTTGACCGTTCCCGTCATGGCCATCGGGAAACTCCCCCTCATTGCTCCTCCGTCGCGACGCAGACTCACGTCGCGACATGACCGGGCCTTACGGAGCCCGGGAGCTGGCCATCCTTGGACGGACCTGATCGGTCCGGCGGGATCTTTCTTAGGGCCTTCACTCCGCCGCAACCATTCGCGGAAGCGGAACGTAAAGCCAGTCACGGAAATAGCATAATACGGTTCTTTGCAGATTGACTACCGGTCCTGCATATTTTTCCCAAGAATGCCGGAGTGTTACGGCTTGGCGTCAATGCTTGGCGCTAAGGCTTGGGCACCTCCAGCCGGAATCTGGCAGCACCGCCCTGGCCGAGCGGTATTTCCAGCTCCGGCAGAATGGTCTTGAGCTCGCCGTGCAGCGTGTAGGGCGGGTTGACGATCAAGAGACCGGTGGAGGTGAGGGCGGCGCTGTCGGCTTGCGGCGCGACGCTGAATTCGAGGCGCAGGCATTTTCCAGGCGGCTTTGCTGCAGCTGCGAGCCGCGCCACGGTTTGCGCCAGCGTGTCGGTGGCGCGCCGGTTCTTGGCGGGATACCAGATTACGTAGATACCGGTCGGCCATTTCGCGAACGCTGCCGAGAAGGCTTCGCCGAGCCGCTCGAACTCGTCCTTGGCCTCGAACGGCGGATCGATCAGCACGAGGCCACGCCGCTCCTTCGGCGGCACGAAGGCCGGCAGCGCCACCCAGCCGTCGAGGTCGACCACGCGGGCCTGCTCGTCGCGGCGCAGCGCATCGATCAGCGCTTTCCGTGCCTTCGGCTCGAGCTCGCAGGCGACGAGCCGGTCCTGCGGCCTGAGCAGGCCGCGCGCGATCAACGGCGAGCCCGGATAGGCCTTGAGCTCCCCCTTCGGATTGAAGGCGCGGACGATGTCGAGATAAGGCTTCGTCAGCGCTGCGCTCTCGTTCGACAGGCGCGCCTGCAGCAGCCGCGCGATGCCGGTCAGCCATTCGCCGCCGCGGCGCGCCTCGTCGCTGTCGAGATCGTAGAGGCCGGCGCCGGCATGGGTGTCGATGACGCGGAACGCTGCCGGCTTGTCCTGCAGATAAGTAAGGATGCGCGCCAGCACGATGTGCTTGATGACATCGGCGAAGCTGCCGGCGTGGAAGGCGTGGCGGTAGTTCATGGCGGAGAGGACTACGTTGTCTGGCGCGATCCTAACCCCTGTCATTGCGAGCGCAGCGAAGCAATCCAGAAATGCGTCCGCGGAGGCACTCTGGATTGCTTCGCTGCGCTCGCAATGACTGAGCTACCCGCCCCTGATCGGCGGCATCGTCACCTGGTCGCGGCGGCAGGCGCGGCGCTCGATCTCGTCGCAGGCGCGGAATTGCAGGTCCTTGCTGAGGCAGATGCGGACCTCGGACAGCCGTGTCCGGTTGCAGGTGACCGAGACGGCGGCATTGCTGAGACCCGGATTGGCCTTGACGAAGGCCTCCTCGACCTCCGCCGGCGCAACGGTCTTGGCCTGCGCCAGATCGAGATATTCGGCCGGAATCTTGATCGCAGCGCGCGCCTTGCGGATCATCTCGAAATAGCCGCGGCCCTCCAGCCCGGAGCAGGTGCCGTGCTTGTCCCATTCGTTGAAGATCAGGCCCGGCGCCGGCATCAAATCGAGCATCGAGGAGACGATGTTGCGGTTCAGCCGCGGCGCCGGGCGCTGGCAATACTCCGGAAAACCGTTCTCGTATTGCGGCCACAGCCCATGCACCACGAAGGCGTAGGGCCGTCCGCCGCATTGCATCTGGGACCGGCCGCCCCGTTCGGCGGCTTCCTCGCAGAACGAGGGCGACCACGACAGCGCCAGCACATAGAAATCGAACTCGCCCGGGGCGTTCTGCCGCTTGTCCTGTGCCTTCGCACCGCCCGCGAGGGTGGCCAACCCCGCAGCGAGGGTCAGTGAGATCATCAGGCGGGACAACGAATGCAATCTGGAGTGAAACATGACAACGCCCCTCAACTAGACTGTGCAATACAGCCTAGCAGGCAATAGGAACATTTCAAGAACAAAATTGGGGCAGCAGCCATCGACTGGCTGATCAGCCCGAATCCGCCGCTGTTGATCAGGGCTTGGCGGCGCGGCAGGCCGGATTGTAGGCCCAGTTGCGGTCGACGCCGACGACGCACCATTCGACACCGTTGCCGTAGGAGGCAAAGCCGCCATCCTCGATGATCGAGAAATGCACCTTGCGCGCCTTGCCGTCATTGAGCATGGCCTCGCCGGTGCAATAGCGCCGCGGAATGTTGTCGGACTGCCAGGGCCGGAACGCGGTCTCGCGAACGGCGGAGAAACCGGTGATCTGCAACGAAGAATTCCAGAACGTGTATTCCTTTTCGGCGAACTCGTGCACGATCCTCGGCAGAGCCCAGTCGCAAGGGGCGACGGCACCGTCATAGCGCGGCCCGCTCAGCCAGAAATTCAGCTCCAGCGGATTGGCGGCCCTGGCCTCGCCGAGCGACAGCGCTCCCAACATGAGGCCGAGCACGGCGGCAAAGCGGAGCGATTTCAGGGAGGGGGCGCGCATGGTCAATCCGGACAGCTAAGGTCTTGCGAAGGCTGGACGGTGCCGCGAAGGTTGGGGCGGGTCAAGTGCAGCGCGGCAACACTTCGCCAGGACTTGACCAGGATGTCGCGGCCAACAGGGGTTCGGTTCTTTTCACGTCCGTCCCGGCACCGTAGACTGGCGCCAGCCAATTGGAGTGACGGGAATGCGAATCATTGCGGCCGCGGGCCTTCTTGCCAGCCTGATTGTCTCGGGCATGGCGAGCCAGTCGGCGCGCGCCGACATCTTTTCTCTGGTGCCGCCGTTCAAGGGCAACGACACCGGCGGCATCATCGCCTATTCGATGGCGACCCAGGTCGATGCGCGTCAGGTCGCCGTCGATCACTGCGCCCGCTACGGCAAGGTCGCGAAATTCCTGGGCGTGCAGGCCTATGAGGGCGGCTACATCTCGTTCTCCTGCCGCTGGGTGCCCTATGGCGCCGCCGACCGGCCGATCCGCACACTGTACTGAGGCGCTGTCGTAGGCGCCGCACCTCTCTCAGCCGGGAGCTTCCCTCATGACGCGCAAACTCGCTTTGCTCGGCTCGATGCTTTGCCTCGCGTTGTCGGCAGGCAGCGCCAGCGCCGACGAACTGCCGCTGCGCAAGGCCGGTCTTTGGGAGATGAAGCTGGTCACATCGGGCTCGCCCATGCCCGAGATGACCATGCAGCACTGCACCGACGAGACCGTCGACAAGGAGATGAGCAACAACGTCTCCCCGATGGCCAAGCAGATCTGCGCCAAGCAGGAGATCAAGAAGACCGCGACCGGCTATGTCAGCGATTCCGAGTGCAGCGTCGCCGGCGTCAGCACGACCTCGCATGCCGAGATCACCGGAGACTTCAACTCGGCCTACACGGTGAAGACGACCTCACACGCCAAAGGCGGCGTTGCTGGTGCGGCGGGGCGCGATAGCACGACGACGCTGCAAGCCAAGTGGCTCGGGGCCTGCAAGCCGGATCAGAAGCCCGGTGACATCGTCATGCCCGGCGGCTTCAAGATGAACACGCGCGACATGGACAAGCTGAAGGCGCTGCTGCCGAAGTAGGTGTACTCTTTCCCTCTCCCTTTGTGGGAGAGGGTGGATCGCCGCAAAGCGGCAAGACGGGTGAGGGGTTTCTCTCCGCGAATTCAATGAGGCTTGGACGCGCGGAGAGATACCCCTCATCCGGCGCTTCGCGCCACCTTCTCCCGCAAGGGGAGAAGGGAAAACCGCACCTACACCGGTATCCGCACGCTTGCCCTCAATCCTCCCATCGGGCTGTCACCGAGCGTGATGTCGCCGCCGTGCGAGCGGGCGATGTCGCGGGCGATCGCGAGGCCAAGACCGGTGCCGCCTTCATCCTGGTTGCGGGCGTTGTCCAGCCGCAGGAACGGCTTGAACACCTCTTCGCGCAAATGCGCGGGAATGCCCGGGCCGTCGTCATCGACGGTGACGGTCAAATAACGGTGATCGCGTTGGCCGGTGATGGCGATGTTCTTGCCGTAGCGCGCTGCGTTGGTGACGAGGTTGGCGAGGCAGCGCTTGAACGAAGCCGGCTTCACCGTCACCACGGGCAGGCCGTTGAAGGCGACGGTCGCGGTATGGCCGTGACGCTCGGCATCGCTGCGCAGCTCTTCGAGCGCCTGCGCCATGTCGGTCGGCTGCGACTGCTCGCCGGAATCGCCGCGGGCGAACGCAAGGTAATCCTCCAGCATCATCGACATTTCGTCGACGTCCTTGCGCATGCCTTCGAGCTCGGGACTGTCTCCGATCAGTGCCAGCTCGAGCTTGAAGCGGGTCAGGATGGTGCGCAGATCGTGGCTGACGCCGGCGAGCATCGCGGTGCGCTGCTCCATCGTGCGCTCGATGCGCGACTTCATCTCCAGGAAGGCGACCGCCGCGCGCCGCACCTCGCGCGCGCCGCGCGGGCGGAAATTCGGCGCCTCGCGGCCCTTGCCGAAGCTCTCGGCGGCATCGGCAAGGCGCAGGATCGGCTTGATCTGGTTGCGCAGGAACAGCACCGCGACGATCAACAGGATCGAGGACGTGCCGACCATCCAGAACAGGAAGATCTCCGAGTTCGAGGCATAGGCGGCGCTGCGCTGCGCGAACACGCGCATCACGGCGTCGTCGAGCTGGATGCGGATCTCGACCAGGTTGGAGCGGCCGACCGTGTCGATCCAGAACGAGCGGCCGATCTGGCGGCCGAGCTGCACCGACAGCGTCTGGTCGAGCAGCGAGAAGAACGGTTTTGGTCCCGGCGGCGGCATGTCGCCGGCAGGCAGGAAATCGACGACGAGGCCGAGCCGCTGCTGCGCGATGCGGCGGATCTCGTTGCGGTCCTTATCTTGCGGATAGCCCTTGTAGACGTCGATCAGTGCGGCGATGTCCTGAACCACTGCGGCCGACAGGCGGCGCGTCACCGTGTTCCAGTGCCGCTCCATGAACACGAAAGCGACGACCGATTGCAGGATCACCATCGGCACGATCATGATGAGGAGCGCGCGGGCGTAGAGGCCGGTCGGCATCCAGCCCTTGAACGCGTTGCCCATCCAGCCGTTGGCGGCCGAGACGCGGCCGGCGGCGCTCTTCAGCAGCGTCAGGCCGGTATCGATCGTGCTCATCTGGCGCGCTTCACTGCGGTTCAGGGCGAGGCCACCAGGCGGTAGCCGATGCCGCGCACCGCCTGCAGGAACAGCGGATTGGCGGGATCGGTCTCGATCTTGCGCCGGAGGCGGTTGATCTGCACGTCGACGGCGCGCTCGTTGACGGTGCCATTGCCGGTCAGCGCGCTGCGCGGCACGGTCTCGCCCGGCGTCTCCGCGAGAATCCGCAGCATCTCGCGCTCGCGGTCGGTGAGGTGGATGACCTCCTCGCCCTGGCGCAATTCGCCGCGTTCGAGATGGTAGACATAGGGGCCGAAGGCGATCTTCTCGATCGTCGTGGCCTGCGGCGGCGGCGCGGCGCGCTTGAGGATGTTGTTGATGCGCAGCGCCAGCTCGCGCGGTTCGAACGGTTTTGCGACGTAATCGTCGGCGCCGATCTGCAGGCCCTCGATGCGGGCTTCCGCCTCGTGGCGCGCCGTCAGCATCACGATCGGCACCGACGACGAGGTGCGGATGAAGCGGGCGAGGTCGAAGCCGGTCTCGCCGGGCATCATGACGTCGAGGATCAGGAGATCGAAATGCAGGCCCATCAGCTTCGAGCGCGCATCACCGGCGCTCGCCGCGGTGGTGACGCGGTAGCCTTCACTTGCAAGAAAGCGCGAGAGCAGGTCGCGGATGCGGCGGTCGTCGTCGACCAGCAAGAGATGCGGGGCATCGTCGGCCGGTTGCACCGGCGGGCGCGCGAGCGTGGCTGCGAGCGGCACGGTCACTCCTTGGCGTCTTGTTTGACGGCAGCGAAGATCGTCTCCAGCACCTTGTCCGGATCGTCGCGGTCGATCATCGCGCGCAGGAAGCGCTTGACCGTCTCGGCGTCCTGCGGACCCATCTCCGCGAGCGCCCTGGTGATCCGCGTGGTCTGCAGCCCGGCGAGCTTCTGCACCAGCGCCTCGCCCTTCGGCGTCGCGTAGAGCAGGCGCTGGCGACGATCGTTGTCGCCGGTCTTCTGCACGATATAACCCTCGTCCAGGAGCTGCTTCAGCACCCGGCCGAGCGACTGTTTGGTGATGCGCAGGACGTCGAGCAGGTCGGCGACCTTGAGCCCGGGATAGCGGTAGACGAAATGCATGACCCGGTGATGGGCCCGGCCGAAGCCGAACGCCTCCAGCTCCTGGTCGGGATCGCCGACGAAATCGCGATAGGCGAAGAACAGCAGCTCGATGATATCCCAGCGCAAATTGCCTCCATCGCCTGCGGCCGGCCGGGGCGCGGCAGCGTCTTGAGAAGGAGTCGCGAAATTTATGTCAGGCATATTGACGTATCTTGGGTTCAATGTTACAAAACGATCGACCCGCACGAAATTTTAGATCGTTTCGCGCCGGGTGGCATCGGAGCAGGACGGCCGGAGAGAGCCGGACAGGCGGCGACGGCCGAAGCAGATCTACCGTGCGATTGTCGAGCGGCATTTCGGCAAAACATACTGGACTTCCGCCTTCCGCAAAAGCATGTCCTCGATGACATGCTGGCTGCGGAAACCGGCCGTAACATGGCTGGCGGCGGTCCGGCCAGAAACCAATCAAGCCAGCCGGGCCCGAACGGGCAGGCGGGCGCGAGAAACAGCGCCGCCACCGGCAGCGGGAGGCAAGGACATGAGCATGACATTCGACATCCAGCCCGCATCCAATCCGACGCCCGAGAAGGACCGCGTCGCCAAGCTGGTGGATCCCGGCTTCGGGCGGGTCTTCACCGATCACATGGCAATCGTCCGCTACAACCAGGCCAAGGGCGGCTGGTACGAGGCGAAAATCGAGGCGCGCGCCAACTTCCAGCTCGATCCCGCCGGCGCGGTCCTGCACTACGCCCAGGAGATCTTCGAAGGCCTGAAGGCCTACAAGCGCGACGACGGCGGGGTGAACCTGTTCCGTCCCGACGCCAATGCGCGCCGCTTCAAGGACTCGGCCGATCGCATGGCGATGGCGCAGCTGCCCGAAGACGTCTTCATCGAGGCGGTCGAGCAGGTCGTGCGCATCGACCGCGCCTGGATGCCGGGCGGCGAGGGCAGCCTTTACCTGCGTCCGTTCATGATCGCGAGCGAGACCTTCCTCGGCGTCAAGCCGTCGTCCGAATACATCTTTGCGGTGATCGCCTCGCCGGTCGGCTCCTACTTCAAGGGCGGGCCCGCGCCGGTCTCGATCTGGGTGTCGGAGAACTACACGCGCGCCGCGATCGGCGGCACCGGCGCGGTCAAATGCGGCGGCAATTACGCCGCGAGCCTGCGCGCCCAGGCCGAAGCGATCCAGCACGGCTGCGACCAGGTCGTCTTCCTCGACGCGGTCGAGCGCCGCTACATCGAGGAGCTCGGCGGCATGAACGTGTTCTTCGTGTTCGAGGACGGCGCGCTGTCGACGCCGCCGCTCGGCACGATCCTGCCCGGCATCACCCGCGACTCCATCATCACGCTCGCCCGCGACGCCGGCAAGACGGTGCGCGAAGAACCCTATACGCTCGAGCAGTGGCGCAAGGACGCGGCCTCAGGCAGGCTGAAGGAAGCCTTCGCCTGCGGCACCGCCGCGGTGATCTCGCCGATCGGCAAGGTGCGCTCGGTCAGCGGCGATTTCGACATCTCGGGCGGCGCCGCCGGCCCCGTCGCCATGGGCCTGCGCAAGCAGCTCGTCGACATCCAGTACGGCCGCACCAACGATCCCCACAACTGGATCCGCAAGGTGTTTTGATCACCCTCCCTGGAGGGGTCCGGGACGAGCGTAGCTCGCCCGTGGGTCGATCGCGCGCAGCGCGAGCGGGGTGGGGTGATCTCTCAACACGGGCAGTGTTCGATGTGGAGAGACCCTCACCCCACCCCGTCTCTCATCTTCGCTACGCTCAGATGCGAGCCGACCACGGGCGAGCTACGCTCGTCCCGGGCCCCCTCCAGGGGAGGGTAAAAAGCGCAACGTTTGTGGCTTATTGCGCACTGAACGTGCTGCTGCCGACGTGCGACAAAGCCAGGACACAACAAGCGTCCCGGACATCGCGATCATGGCAACAAAGCTCTCCCAACCCATGAAATGGGTCGTTCTCGCCGCCATCACCGGCGTTTGCGTTTTCGGCATCCTGACCGTCGGCCCGACGCACGAGGTTGCTGCGCAAGACCGCTCGCCGATCGTCGATGTGCGCACCGGCGATCCCGAGATGAACACCGCGATCGCTCGCGCCCGCGGCTCGCTGCCGACCTTCTGGGCCTCCTATGAATCGCCCAAGCCGTCCGAGTCTGGTCACGCTTTGAAGGTGCGCTTTACGACCCGCAAGGGCGGCGAGCACATCTGGATCGGTGAGGTGAAGAAGCTGCCCGACGGGACCTTGACCGGCGTCTTCGCCAACGAGCCGCGCGATCTGCCGGGCAAGCGAGCCGGCGATAAGGTCAGGTTCGCGGAGGCCGACATCTCGGACTGGATGTTCATGCGCAACGGCAAGATCGTCGGCGGCGAGACCATCAAGCCGACGCTGAAATCGCTGCCGAAGGCCGACGCGGACGCGCTCCGGGCGCGAATCGAGCAGCCGTAGGGCAGTTGCCGCCCCGCGCCGCGGCTGGTAAACGCCCGCATGGCCGAGAAACCCAAAAAACCCCAGAAACTGAAGGCGCGCCTGCCGCGCGGGCTCGAGGATCGCGACCCTGCCGCGATCCGGGCGACGCGCGAGATGGTCGAAAAGATCCGCGCCGTCTACGAACTCTACGGTTTCGAGCCGGTGGAAACGCCGGCGATGGAATACACCGACGCGCTCGGCAAATTCCTGCCCGACCAGGATCGCCCCAACGAGGGCGTGTTCTCGTTCCAGGACGACGACGAGCAATGGATCAGCCTGCGCTACGATCTCACTGCGCCGCTGGCCCGCTACGTCGGTGAGCGCTACGGCACCGACGGTCTGGTGCTGCCCTATCGCAGCTACCGCGTTGGCTACGTCTTCCGCAACGAGAAGCCCGGCCCCGGCCGCTTCCGCCAGTTCATGCAGTTCGATGCCGACACCGTCGGCTCGGCGACGCCGGCGGCGGACGCCGAGATCTGCATGATGGCGGCGGACACGATGGAGGCGCTCGGCATCGCGCGCGGCCAGTACGTGGTGAAGGTGAACAACCGCAAGGTGC
This sequence comes from Bradyrhizobium sp. IC3195, assembly GCF_020193585.1. Taxonomy (NCBI): domain Bacteria; kingdom Pseudomonadati; phylum Pseudomonadota; class Alphaproteobacteria; order Hyphomicrobiales; family Nitrobacteraceae; genus Bradyrhizobium; species Bradyrhizobium sp. IC3195. The sequence continues at coordinate 148,040 of NZ_JADYVG010000019.1, forward strand.
TCGACGGCGTTCTGGAAGCCATTGGCCTCGCTGGTGAGGACAATGCGGCGCGCCGACTGACCGTTCTGCGCGCGATCGACAAGCTCGACAAGTTTTCCGCCGATGAAGTGCGCAAGCTGCTCGGTCCCGGACGCTGGGATGGCGGGGAGGAAGGCAAGGGCGACTTCACCAAAGGCGCCAATTTGAGTGCGGCGGAAGCCGATGTTGTTCTCGCCATCACCAAGCCGCGCGAGGATTGGAGAGAAGCAATTGCCGCGGCAGAAACCTATCTCGCCAAGAGCGAAGTCGGTCAGGCCGGCGTCAGCGAGCTGGAAGAGATTGCAAAACTGGTCACGGCCTCGGGCTATGGTGCGGATCGTATCAAGATCGATCCCTCGGTCGTGCGCGGCCTCGAATATTACACCGGTCCCGTCTACGAGGTCGAACTCCTGCTCGATACCAAGGACGAGAAGGGCCGCCCGGTGCGCTTCGGCTCGGTCGGTGGCGGCGGGCGTTATGACGGCCTCGTCTCGCGCTTCCGCGGCGAGCCGGTGCCGGCAACCGGCTTCTCGATTGGCGTATCGCGGCTGCAGGCCGCGCTGACGCTGCTCGGCAAGCTCGACACGCGGCCCGAATTCGGCCCGGTCGTCGTCACCGTGTTCGACCGCGACCGCGTGGCCGACTACCAGAAGATGGTCGCGAGCTTGCGTACCGCGGGCATCCGCGCCGAGCTCTATCTGGGCAACCCGAAGAACATGGGCAACCAGCTCAAATATGCCGATCGCCGCAACTCACCTTGCGTCATCATCCAGGGCTCGGATGAAAAGGCGCGCGGCGAAGTGCAGGTCAAGGACCTGATCGAGGGCGCCAAGGCGGCCGCCGCGATCGCCTCCAACCAGGAATGGCGCGAGACCCGGCCGGCGCAGTTCTCGTGCAGCGAAGCCGATCTCGTCGCAAAAGTGCGCGAGGTCCTGGGCCGCCATGACGTGAAGTGGGGCTAGCTATTCGCAGGCCGCGTCATGCCCGGGCTTGTCCCGGGCATCCACGTCTTGTTTGATAGAAGAGAACGTGGATGGCCGGGACAAGCCCGGCCATGACGACAGCAGCAGGGAGAGAACAATGCCTGAGATCACCATCAGCATGGCCGAAGGCCGTACCGACGAGCAGAAGGCCGGCATGATGCGCGACATCACCCAGGCGCTGGTGAAGAATCTCGGCGTCGATGCCGATGCCGTCGTCATCCAGATCAACGAAGCCCCGCTCCGTCACAAGATGAAGGGCGGCAAGACCTTCGTGGAGCGTGCGGCGGCGGCGAAGAAGTAGCGGTCGACGGTTCTGCATTCACCGCTGTCGTCCCCGCGAAGGCGCTAGGGCATGCACATATCTCTGAGGCTCCATCCTGCTGAGACGGCGTGGAAGTATTCGAGGCCGTTTTTGAAGGTGATCGGGCCCGGCGGCTTGGACGATGGGTAGCCGTCCCAGCCGCCGAGACGG
>NZ_JADYVG010000001.1:0-755202 GCF_020193585.1 Bradyrhizobium sp. IC3195
GCCGGGAGCACGTCGTCGGCGCCCGGGACCAACTCGGCCGGGACAGCGCAATCGAGCGGCGGCTCCGGCCCACGGGGATCGACGACCGTCGGCCGACCCGGCAATCCTGCAGGCGGCACCAATATCGGACGCATCGATGGGACCGTCACGCCCGGACCCTCGCTGCAGGGCGACGACCAGATTCGTTCGGAGACCTCCCGCGATTCCGAGGCGGATCGAAAGATCAAAGGCATCTGCAGGGGATGCTGAGTCCATGATGCTGACCCCTTGATCAGCAGGGCTATCGCATTTGAGATTTTCCCTGCGGCCATCCTTCGAGACGCCCGCTTGAGGCGGGCTCCTCAGGATGAGGTCGGAGTACGCGGCAGCAGTTTCAACGGGCACTGACACCGATTAGCCTCATCCTGAGGAGGCGCGTCAGCGCCGTCTCGAAGGACGAGGCGTGCGCGGAGACCGCCGCCACAAGTCATATGCGATTGCCCTGCCCATGATCAGGACGCCGGTTTGACCGGCGTCCAGTCCAGGTCCGCATCATCGCGAGGCTCGGGGTCGGCCGGGCAAGGCCTGATCTTCAACTCGTCCTCGAGCACCGCCTCGCCCTCGGCATGCTCGACCAACCCCGCCTCATCGGCTCTCTCCAGCGCTTCCTCCTTGGTCGGAAACGTGCGGCTCATCTTCTCTCCGTCCTTGAACAGGGCGTATGCCATGATCGCCTCTCTGGTTTCCGTCGCTACGCACTATGCGATTTCCCTGAGGTTACTCAGGGTCGACAATCCGAGGCCACCCAAAGCAAGCAAGAACGATCTTCTCGGCATGTGCATCTCCAACATGTGAGCGACAGACGCAGCGTGATATCGAACGTTCCTATCGGGAATGAAGCCGATGACCAATCGCGCACGCGTGCCGACGAACGTCTCGCTCGCCTTAACGCATGTTAGTCTCGATCAATTGGCACGATTGATCGCAAGCTCGATCCCAGTGAGATGCTGATCGCCATAGGAACGTGTCCGTCTAGCATGGCTTGATTCCGCATCGGAAGTGCCGAGCCGCGCACGAGTTCACCACATGCAAGACAGACAAAGCAATTTCCCGACGTCCGCAGGCGTCCTTCTCGGACTTGGCCTCGGCGCATTCTTCGACGGCATCGTCTTTCATCAGCTGCTGCAATGGCATCATATGTTAAGCGGCTGGTATCCGCTCGATTCCATCGAGAACATCACCCTCAATACGACTTGGGACGGCATCTTTCACAGTACCGCCTATGTCCTCGTGCTCGCTGGGCTTTATCTGTTATGGCAGCGGGCACGCCGAGGCGCGCCGCGGTGGTCCCGCTCGCAGTGTCTCGGGACGATCCTGATCGGGTGGGGCATCTTCAATCTCGTCGAAGGCGTGATCGATCACCAGATCCTGAGATTGCATCAGGTGAACGAGACCGTGCCCGACGGCCAGCGCATTTTCTGGGATATCGGCTTCCTGCTGTGGGGAGCTGCGATGATCGTCATGGGCGTTGCCATGGCACGCGCGGGCGCGCAGGAGGGAGTGCATGCGAAAGGCAGCTTACAGGCTCGTTAGAAACACGCCGCCGGCTCTGGTCTACGTGATCTTTCTGCTGCTGCTCGTGCTCGCGACGGCGCCGGCGTTTCGGCCAGTGCTGTTCGGCCTCTCCGTCGACGATCTCTTGCAGTTGCGCTGTTTTTCGCCGGTCTGAGCGCGGAGGTGACCATGGTGGAGTTCAGGCTTCCAAGAAACTCCCGCATCGAGCAGGGGGTGGTCTGGCCAAAGCCGGCCGGCAAGAGCTTGCGGGAATTTCAGGTCTATCGCTGGAATCCGGACGATGGCCGCAATCCCAGGCTCGACACCTATTTCGTCGATCAGACGGATTGCGGGCCGATGGTGCTGGACGGGCTGATCTGGATCAAGAACAACATCGACTCGACCCTGACCTTCAGGCGATCCTGCCGAGAGGGCGTTTGCGGCTCCTGCTCGATGAACATCGCCGGCCAGAACACGCTGGCATGCACGAGGTCGATGAACGAGGATGTTGCGGAAGGCGAGCCGCTCCGCGTGCTTCCCCTGCCGCATCAGCCGGTGGTGAAGGACCTGGTGCCGGATCTGACCAACTTCTACGCGCAGCTCGCACTCATCGAGCCGTGGCTGCAGACCACGTCCCCCACGCCGCAGAAGGAATGGCGGCAAAGCCACGAGGATCGGGCGAAACTCGACGGATTGTACGAGTGTATTCTCTGCGCGTGCTGCTCGACCTCATGCCCGAGCTATTGGTGGAATTCCGAGCGTTTTCTCGGGCCGGCAGCCCTGATCCAGGCGGCGCGCTGGATCAATGACAGCCGGGACGAAGCCACCGGCGAACGCCTCGACATGCTCGAGGATCCCTTCAGGATCTATCGCTGCCACACCATTCTGAATTGCGCGAAAGCATGCCCAAAGGGCCTCAATCCCGGAGAAGCCATTTCGGCTCTGCGGCTCAAGATGGTCGAGCGGAAGTTCTGATCGCGAGCGAGACGCCACTGCGCAAAACAGGAACCATGGCTGCGGCGCTCGCTTATCAGACGCGAGTTGGAGGCGCCTGATGGGAAAGAAGCAATTTGCCGCTCTGCCGTTTCGGCTGGACAAGTCCGAGCTGCGGGTGATGCTGATCACGACCAGGCGCAAGCGCAGGTGGAGCGTCCCAAAGGGATCGCCGATGCGCAACAAGGAGCCGCACCTGACGGCTGCGCTCGAAGCCTATGAGGAGGCGGGCCTGGTCGGTGTCGTGGCCACGCGCGCACTGGGCAGCTTCAAGCATCGCAAGCGAAAAGGTGATCGCAAGCGGACCATGAACGTTGCCGTCTTCCCCATGAAGGTGCACGGGCGCCAGCGCTGGTGGCCCGAGAAGGGCGAGCGGGAGGCGATCTGGGTCTCGCCCAAGACGGCGGCGCGCCTGGTGCACAAGGCGCAGCTCCGGCGCCTGATCGCCCGGTTCGCGGCGCAGACGGCGCGCGAGACATCCTCGCCGCTCGGCCGGTGAGGGGGGCCGGGATTAGGAACACGTCGCGCGCCCAATCATTCAAGCTTGATGGACCAACAAACCACGGGGCTCATATCGGAGGAGCGGCCGCCTCACGACATCCTGGCAGCGGCGATCGAGCGACGCCGCGCCGTCTTGTTCGTGGGCGCCGGTGTCTCGATGGCCGTCGGCCTGCCGTCCTGGCAGTCCCTGATTGATCATCTCTTGGACGATCTGGGCCTTGAACGCAACGTCATCGACGGAATGCATGGCGGCTATCAGATGCTTGCGGAATATTATCGGATCAAGCGCGGCGGGATCGGCCCGCTGCGCAGCTGGCTCGACCGCAATTGGCGTGTCGACCCCGAGAAGATCGCCGCTTCAGAGCTGCACCGGATGATCGTCGAGCTGGATTTTCCGGTCATCTACACCACTAATTACGACCGCAACCTCGAAACCGCGTTCGACGTGCTGAACAAGCCCTTTGCGAAGATCAGCAACGCGAAGGAGATCGCGAGCGCTCGCGCCGGCGTCACCCACATCATCAAATTCCACGGCGACTTCGATGACGATGCTTCGCTGGTTCTGACCGAGACCGATTTTCTCAACCGGCTCGCCTTCAATTCCCCGCTCGATATCCGCTTTCGCGCCGATGCGCTGGGAAGCACGCTGCTCTTCGTCGGATACAGCATGTCCGATCCGAACATCCGGCTGCTGCTGCACCGGATCTGGCAGATCTGGGACGAGTCCGGGCACAGCCAGGACCGGCCGCGATCCTTCGTATTCGTCGCGCAGCGCAATCCGGTGCAGGAGGCGGTGCTCGCCAACTGGGGCATCACCACCATCGCCCCGCCCGAGGGTATGGCTGCCGATGACGGTCTCAGGCGGCTGCTGCACGACATTCGCGAGCGGCTTGACGGCAGGACAGCGCCTAGCTCGGGTCCCGACACCGAGAGACATCGCTAGGGCCGCCGCACGCTGCAGATCTCGTTCGGGGCTAGAGTGAGGCTTGCGGCATATTGCATATCCAGAAAGCCGGCGCGCCAGCGCTGCGCCATGGCCGTCTCCGACAGATCAAAGGATTTTTCCGGCCCGGCCTCCTCGCGGCCCGGCCGGTAGCTCAGGAGATAGACCTCGTCCTTGTAGTGGAGGTCCTGAAGCTCGGCGCGGAGCTGACGGGCCTCCAGAGCGTAGCCGAGGCGCTGGAAGGTCTGGTTGCCGAAGGTCAGGTCGCTCTTGCGCTCGGAGGCGGCCTCGAGCCCATCGGGGACTTTGCCGTCGCGCGGAAACAGATCGATCACATAGAGGCGGAGCGGGCCTGCAGTCTCCAGGATCGGATCGAACGGCGCGTTCAGCGAGAACCCGCCGTCGACGAGCCAGCGGCCGGCGATCTGCACCGGAGCGAATTCGGGGAGAAAGCCGCAGCTGGCCAGGATATGGTCCATTTCGATCCGCTCCGATGCGGAGTCGAACAACACGGCATCGCCGCTCTCGACATCGGTGGCGCAGATCGTGATGCGCAGATCGCCGCCATTCAGACGTCCGAAATCAATCAAGCGCTGCAGGCGTTGGCGGGTCGGGCCGAGATCGTAGATGCCGCCGTAGTGAGACGCCGGAATGGGGAGGCGGGGGTGGAAGAAACCGGAATGACCCAGCACGCGCGTACTGATCGAGCTCAGCCACGCGAAAGTATGGCGGCCCGCGTTCGGCACGTCGGCTGGACTGCTTGGGGCATGCCAATAGCTGCGTAAATTGCGCAGCCGATCGTCGCACGGGCTCCCCGCGATCAGCGCGGCCGTGATGGCCCCGGCCGACGAACCGGTCAGCCAGTCGATCGGCAGCCGAAGCGAACTGAGAGCTTCAAACACACCGCCATGATAGGCGCCGAGGCCGAGTCCGCCGGAGAACGTGATGGCGGTGAGAGGACGCTCGGCTGTGCCGCCAGGCTCAGCTGCACGGTCGGTCAAGACGGGCGCCAATTGCCGGTCGGGCGGTCGCGCCGATCACCGGTATCTCCCGCAATAGCGAAGATTGATCGCGAGAGCGGCGGCGAGCAATCGACATTCATCTCAAAGCTCCAATGTCGACAATTGAACGCGGCTCTTGATGCCGTGTTCCAAAGGCTCAAACGGCACGCATGGCCGCCCTTTGCGGCGAGCCGTTAACCTGTGTGAAGCCGGTCGCTGCAGATCGCGGCTAAGGTGACGGCTGCGACAGCTCCGACCGGAAGCGGGATGCCAGAACAATCTCCGAGCCTCAGAAACTTCACCATCAACTTCGGTCCTCAACATCCCGCCGCGCACGGGGTGTTGCGGCTGGTGCTCGAGCTGGACGGCGAAGTCGTCGAGCGCGTCGATCCCCATATCGGCCTTCTGCACCGCGGCACCGAAAAGCTGATCGAGGCCAAGACCTATCTCCAGGCCATTCCCTATTTCGACCGGCTCGACTACGTCGCTCCGCTGACCCAGGAACATGCCTTCTGCCTCGCCATCGAACGGCTGATCGGCATTGAGGTGCCGCGCCGCGGCCAGCTTATCAGGGTGCTCTATCACGAGATCAGCCGCATCCTCTCGCACCTTCTGAACGTCACCACCCAGGCCATGGACGTCGGCGCCTTGACCCCGCCGCTCTGGGGCTTCGAAGAGCGCGAGAAGCTCATGGTGTTCTACGAGCGCGCCTCCGGCAGCCGGATGCATGCCAATTATTTCCGGCCGGGCGGCGTGCACCAGGATCTGCCGCCCAAGCTGATCGACGACATCGAGGCCTGGTGTGATCCGTTTCTGAAAGTCGTGGATGATCTCGACCGCTTGCTAACGCTCAACCGGATCTTCAGGGCGCGCAACGTGGACATCGGCAGGGTGACGCTGGAGCAGGCCTGGGCGTGGGGATTTTCGGGCGTGATGGTGCGCGGCTCGGGCGCCGCCTGGGATTTGCGCAAGGCGCAGCCTTACGACTGCTATGCGGAGATGGATTTCGACATCCCCATCGGCAAGAACGGAGACTGCTACGACCGTTATCTCATTCGCATGGAGGAGATGAGGCAGTCCGTCCGCATCATGAAGCAGTGCATCGAGAAGCTGAAGTCGCCGGACGGCGGCGGCCCGGTGATCGTGCAGGACAACAAGGTCGCGCCGCCCCGGCGCGGTGAGATGAAGCGGTCGATGGAGGCGCTGATCCATCACTTCAAGCTCTACACCGAGGGCTTCCATGTTCCCCCCGGCGAAATCTACGTCGCCGTCGAGGCGCCCAAGGGCGAATTCGGCGTGTTTCTCGTCGCGGATGGGACCAACACCGCCTACAAGTGCAAGATCAGGTCGCCCGGCTTCGCCCATCTGCAAGCGATGGATTTCCTCTGCAAAGGGCATTTGCTGGCGGACGTCTCGGCGATCCTGGGCTCGCTGGACATCGTGTTCGGCGAAGTCGATCGCTGATCGTGAACGGCCGGCACGCACCTACTCGGGCAGAGGCGTGTCGGCGATGTCCAGCAGCGCGCCGAGGCCTTGGCGGAGGCGCCGCGTCGCGATGCTGTCGTTGGCAAGGCCGAGCACCACGAGCGAGCGCGCGGTCACCGCGTAAGCATGCCCGAACTCGAACTCGGCCATCGGCGCGTCGGGCCGATTGGTGTCGATCAGGCCGAGCCAGCTGCGTCCGTCGGTGACCTCCGGCAGGGTGAAATTCACGACGTCGTGGTGCGCGTTGTAGACCAGCAGCATGGTCGCATCCGAGCCGCGGCGCTTGATCCCGGTCTCCTGCGCGCGGCCGTCGAGCAGCATGCCGAAGCACTTCGCATTGCCGTCCTGCCATTGCTCCGTCGTCATCTCCTCGCCGGACGGCGACAGCCAGGTGACGTCCTTGACGTCGAGCTCCTCGTTGTGCGAGCCGACCAGGAAGCGGCTGCGGTAGAGGATCGGAAACGCCTTGCGGGTGGCGATCAGCTTGCGCACGAACTCGCGCAGGCTGCGGCCGTTCGCGGTGATGCCCATCCAATTGAGCCAGGTGGTCTCGTTGTCCTGGGCGTAAGCATTGTTATTGCCGTTCTGGGTGTGCCCGAACTCGTCGCCCGCGAGCAGCATCGGCGTACCGTGGGACAGCAGCATCGTTGCCAGCAGATTCCGCTTCTGGCGCTCGCGCAAGGCGGTGATCTCGGCGTCGTTGGTCGGCCCTTCGACGCCGCAATTCCAGGAATGGTTGTTGTCGTGACCGTCGCGATTGTCCTCGCCATTCGCCTCGTTGTGCTTGTCGTTGTAGGAGACGAGATCGTTGAGGTTGAAGCCGTCATGCGCGGTGACGAAATTGACGCTGGCCCAGGGCCGGCGTCCGCGCTTGTTGAAGAGGTCGCCGGAGCCCGAAACGCGCTTGGCGACGTCGGCCAGCGTGCCCGGATCGCCCTTCCAGAAGGCGCGCACCGTGTCCCTGAACTTGTCGTTCCACTCGGCCCAGCCCGGCGGAAACTGACCGACCTGATAGCCACCGGGCCCGATATCCCAGGGTTCCGCGATCAGCTTGACGCTGGAGAGCACGGGATCCTGGCGGCAGGCGTCGAGGAAGCCGCCGCCTTCATCGAAGCCATAGGGTTCGCGCGCCAGGATGGTGGCGAGATCGAAACGGAAGCCGTCGACCCGCATCTCGGTCGCCCAGTAGCGCAAGGAATCGGCGACGAGTTGCAGCACACGCTGATGCGAAAGATTGACGGTGTTTCCGGTGCCGGTGTCGTTGATGTAGTAGCGCTTCTCGTCCGGCAGCAGGCGGTAATAGCTGGCATTGTCGATGCCCTTGAACGACAGGGTCGGGCCGAGCTCGTTGCCTTCGGCGGTGTGATTGTAGACGACGTCGAGAATGACCTCGATGCCATGGGCGTGAAACTGGTTGACCATGGCCTTGAATTCGTTGGCCGATGTCGCTTTCAGGTAACGCGGCTCCGGCGCGAAGAAGGCAATGGAGTTGTAGCCCCAGTAGTTGCGCAGGCCTTTCTCGACCAGATAGCTGTCGTCGACGAAGGCATGGATCGGTAATAGCTCGGCGCTGGTGATGCCGAGCGAGCGCAAGTAAGCCGGGATTTCCGAATGTGCGAGCCCCGAGAACGTGCCGCGATCGGCTTCCGGCACCAGCGGATGCAGCTGGGTGAAGCCTTTGACGTGCATCTCGTAGACGATCGTGCGCTCCCACGGCACTTCCGGCTTGCGCGCCACGCCCCAGGTAAAGGCGGGATCGATGACGCGGCATTTCTGCATCAAGGGCGCGCTGTCGCGTTCATCATAGGACAGGTCCTTGTCGGCGTGATCCAGCCGGTAGCCGAACAGCTCCGGCCCCCAGCGGAGCTGGCCGACCAGCTGCCTGGCGTAGGGATCGAGCACGAGCTTGTTGGGATTGAAGCGGTGGCCGGCGTCGGGTTGGTAAGGACCATGGACGCGATAGCCGTAGACGGTCCCGGGACGGGCGGAGGGCAGATAGCCGTGCCAGACCTCGTCGGTATATTCGGGCAGCTCGATGCGCTCGAGCTCGGCTTCGCCGGTATCGTCGAACAGGCAGAGCTCGACCTTGGTGGCGTGGGCGGAGAACAGCGCGAAATTGACGCCGAGGCCATCCCAGGTGGCGCCGAGCGGGAAAGGTCTGCCTTCGGTGATCCGGGTGCGGCGCAGGCGTGAGGCCGTCCGCGTCAGGGCCTCGTCTGAATGTGCTGGCTGGTCCATCTCTGCCCCCGAGTTGCCCGTCAGGATGTCGGCGCAGTCGCGGCGGTGGGCTCCACGTCGGCCGGCTTGGACGGCGCGTTGGCTTTTTGCAGAGCCGCCTCCTTGCTGATGGCCGGAATGGAGTTGCCGATCCGCCCGACGATCGCGATCAGCTCAGCGTCCGAAAGTCCGAGCCGTTTCTTGACGAGGCGCACCTGGGCGCGGTCGGTCAGGTCGAGCTTGTTGCGGATCAGTTGCGGCTTCGGGCGGCGCATGGCCACGGCTCCTGTCTGGGATGGTAACCGTCGCGCTGCTGATTCCGTTCCCGTTGCGCTGCAAATGTCCGGCGTCGGCGCCGTGGAGGAACGAACGCACACGGCTCCGCTTTGTCGCCCTGACGTGCGCAATTGCATGCCGAAGTGGGCATGCGGCGAAAGGGACGGGCTTGAATCAGAGGCTGGGAATGGCCGAGCAAAATCGGCGCCATGGTCCTCAGATCGTCGATCATGGGGTCTCGTTCAACCTGTGGGCGCCGACGGCGCGATCGGTCGAGCTGCTCGAAATCGGCCAGCCGCCACGCAAGATGCCGCGCGATGCGGACGGCTGGTATCAGCTGTTGAGCCAAACTGCGCGGGCCGGCACGCGCTATCAGTTCAGGATCAACCAAGACCTCGTCGTGCCCGATCCCGCCTCGTGCTTCCAGCCGGACGACGTCGGCGCGCCGAGCGAGGTGGTCGATACGGCCGCGTTGCGGGACCCGGTGCTCTATCCGGGCCGTCCCTGGGCGGAAGCCGTGATCTACGAGCTGCATGTCGGCACGTTCAGCGAGGAGGGGACCTATGCCGGCGTCGAGAAGAAGCTGCCTTATCTTCGCGATCTCGGCATCACCGCCATCGAGCTGATGCCGCTCAACGACGTCCCCGGGCGGCACAATTGGGGCTACGACGGCGTGCTCCTGAACGGGCCGAATGCCCGCTATGGCCGGCCGGAGGATATCAAGCGGCTGCTGCGCGCGGCGCATGCGCTCGACATCATGGTCTATCTCGACGTCGTCTATAACCATTTCGGGCCGCAGCTGAACTATCTGCATCTCTATGCGGAGAATTTCTTCAACCCCCGCCACACCACGGGGTGGGGGCCCGCCGTCAACCTCGAAGGAGCCGATGGCGCGTTCGTGCGCGGGTTCCTGATCGAGAATGCCCTGATGTGGCTGCGGGACTATGGATTCGACGGCCTGCGCTTCGATGCGGTCCATGCGCTGAAGGACGACTCGAAGCGTCATTTCCTGGTCGAGCTCGCCGAGACCCTGCGCAGCCAGCTGGCGGGCCGGCGCATCCATCTGATGCTGGAGAACGAGGCCAATCAGGCGCACCTGCTCGCGCGTTCGCAGGGACGAGCGACGTACTACGATGCGCAATGGGGCGACGATTTCCACAATGCGCTCCACGTCCTGCTCACGGGCGAGGACGAAGGTTATTACCGGGCGTTTGCGGACAAGCCGCTCGAGCATTTGGCGCGATCCCTGACCGAGGGCTTTGCCTATCAGGGCGAGGTGTTTCCCCTGCACGAGGCGCCGCGCGGCGAGCCGAGTGCTCATCTGCCGCCCGAAGCGACCATCTTCTTCGCCCAGAACCACGACCAGGTCGGCAACCGCGCCTTCGGGGAGCGGCTGTCGCGGTTGGTCGGTCCGGACAAGCTGGAGCTGGCCCTCGCACTGGTTCTGCTCAGCCCGCATATTCCAATGCTGTTCATGGGCGAGGAAGCGGCAGCCGAAACGCCCTTCCTGTTCTTCGCCGACTGGACGGGTGAGGCCGCCGAACTGACACGGGAGGGCCGCCGCAAGGAGTTTTCACACTTCAAGGCGTTCGCGACGCCCGAAACGCGCGCCGGAATCCCGGACCCGTGCGACGAAAGAACCTTCCGCGCCTCCAAGCTGGACTGGACCAGCATCGAGCAATCGCCTTCCGGCACCAGGTTCCGAGCACTGACGACGCAGTTGTTGACGATCCGGCGCGAGAAGATCGTGCCGCTGATCAAACGCGGGTTCGTTTCGGCGCAGCGACAATTGCTCGGCGCGGATCCCAGCATGGGCGGCGTGGATGTGCGCTGGCAGACCGAGCAGGGCGACGTTCTGCAGATTGTCGCCAATCTCGCCGACCTCGAACTGCCGATGCCCTCGCTGGTCGACGGCGAGAGCCTGTGGCGATTGCACTCTCATGACGCCGGAGCACTTGGGCCCGGCGACATGATCGTGAGGCTTGGCCGCAAGCGCTGACGACAGACGAGGTTCAGCGCTCTCAGGCTAACTGCCGGCACGGCTCGCGACGGCCGGTGTGGGCGAGGTCGCGAACTTGCCGAGCCCAAGGTAGACGAGGCCCGCCACGCCGATTCCGAACAACCAGCTCAGATCGGCACCGCCCAGCAGATAGATCGAGATCGGCCCCTGCAGCGCGCTGACGAGGCCGTCCTGCACCAGCCATCCGGCAACGAGGCCGGCGAAGAACGCGATCATGCCGGCCCAGTTGATGTCGCCATAGGCGCTGCTCTCCGGCGAGCGATAGAGCTCGGCCACCTCGATCTTGCCTTTGCGCTTGATGTAGAAGTCGGCGAGCACCACGCCGGCCCACGGGCTCATCCACAACAGCAGGCTGATCATCCAATGGTCGAACGCCTTCGCGAAGGACGGCGCGAAGATGAAGTAGAGGGTGACCAGATAGCCGGCGACGCCGACGATGACGGTGAGCCAGAAGCGCGAGAGTTTCAGCCCCGCGCTCAGGGCCGCCAGCGCCGCCGAATAGACGTTGAGGATGTTGGTAGCGATCGGGCCGTGCAGCACCATCAGGAGGACAAGGATGCTGACGGGACCGCCGAACACCGCGCTGACCATCTTGGCGGGATCCGTGTCCAGCGTCGTCGAGGCAATGGTCGCGCCGAGAATGCCGAGCCAGACCGTCGGCACGAACATGCCGACATAGCTGTACCAGAACACGGCTTTCGACGGCGTGGAGCGCGGCACGAAGCGCGAATAGTCGGAGGCCCAGGTGACCCAGGAAATCCCCCAGCCGACGCCGATTGCGGTCATCAGCATCGTCAGCATCGCCAGATGCGCGCCTGGTGGCAGCGAGGTGGTCAGGTTCCAGTTGACGACGCCGGGCCGCGTCCAGGCCAGCACGCTCATCAGCACCATGATGGCGATGGTCGGCGGCACCGTGTACTTCTCGAAGGTGCGGATCGCGTAGAAGCCGTAGACGCCGATCATCACCTGCACCGCCATCACCAGCGTGATGACGATCATCTCGACCAGCCAGGTGTCGGGCACGCCGAACTGGCCGAGGATGCCCATCGAGACCTTGACCGGGAAATAGGTGTTCACGCCGATCCAGCCCAGCGTCATCAGGAACATCAGGATGCTCGGCAGGTAGGCGCCGCGGACGCCGAAGGCGGACCGGCTCAGCACCATCTGGTTGACGCCGGTCTTGTGTCCCATCACCGTGAAGGTCGCGAAGATCGCGCAGCCCACGATGTTGCCGAGCACGATGACCGCGATTGTCTCCATCAGGCCGAGCTTGAGGATGATGCCGAGCGCGCCGAGCGCCCAGTTCACCGGCGCGATGTTGGCGCCGGCCCAGATCCACATCTGCTGCGGCCCGCTGGAGTCCCGGTCCGCGTCGGGAATTGGCTCGATGCTGTGAATATCAGCGCGAAGTTCGGAATCCGTCATGACATCCCCCAATAGGCGACGTGTCTTCGCTTGCCGCAATGCACACACTCCCAAGCCGAAACCCTGCCGCGCTTAGCTCGATTCGAGTGCGCCTGCCACATCGGGATCATGGCACGATGCTTGCTTTTGTCAAAATGCGAAGCATGCTTCGTAATTCGAGGGACGAAGCCGTCGCCCCTCGCAAGAAGAGGAGAGCGCCATGTCCGTCACTGCCAGCTTCGATCTTCTGCTCCGGGGTGGCCGCGTGATCTGTCCGGCCTCCGGCGTCGATGGCCTCAAGGACGTCGCCATCCGCAATGGCAAGATCGCGGCGGTCGCATCCGACATTCTGCCGACCAGCGCGAAGGAGGTCGTCGATGTCAGCGGCAAGCTGGTGCTGCCCGGGCTGATCGACACCCACGCCCATGTCTATCAATATGTCTCCGGCCGTTTCGGCATGAACCCCGACATGGTGGGCGTGCAGTCCGGCGTGACGACGCTGGTCGATCAGGGCGGTCCGTCCTGCATGACGCTGCCGGGCTTCCGTCATTTCATCGCGGACGCCTCGGCCTCGCGCGTCTATGCCTTTATCTCCGCCTATCTCGTCGGCGGCCTCGAGGGCCATTTCTATCCGCAGCTCTACAGCCCCGACGGCGTCGACATCGATGCGACCGTCAAGTCGGCAACCGCCAATCTCGATCTCGTGCGCGGCATCAAGGCTCACGCGGAGATCGGCGGCTTCGCGCGCTGGGGCATTCGCGTGATCGAGATGGCGGCCGAGATCGGCAAGCGCGCCGACCTGCCGGTCTATGTGCATTTCGGCCAGCTCTGGGGCCTGCCCGAGAGCGGCGCCAATGGCGAGGACGCCGACACCATCCTCACCCGCGTCATTCCGCTCTTGCGCGAGGGCGACATCCTCGCTCATCCCTTCACGCGCCATCCCGGCGGCTTCGTCAATCGCGAGGGCGAGGTGCATCCGGTGATCCAGGCCGCGCTCGACCGCGGCCTCAAGGTCGATGTCGGCCACGGCAGCCATTTCTCCTATCGGCTCGCGAAGAAGGCGATCGCTGCCGGCATCATTCCGACCACGCTCGGCGCCGACATCCACGGCTACAACACCCATGTGCCCGCGCCGGCGGGAACGCCCGACCAGCATGAGGACGACGAGAACCATCCTTTCGCTGGCCAGGCCAAGTTCAGCCTGGTTCAGGCAATGAGCTCGATGATGGCGCTCGGCCTGTCGCTGGAGCAGGTGGTGCCGATGGTCACCTCCAATCCCGCGAAAATGCTCGGCCGCAGCGGTGAAATCGGCGCGCTCAAGATCGGCATGGACGCCGACGTCTCCGTGCTCACGGAGAGAAACGGCCGCTTCGTCCTCAAGGACAACGAGAAGAACGAGGTGATTGCCGAGCGCCTGCTGCAGCCGGCCTTCTGCCTGCGCGCCGGCACCCGCTTCGACGCGGTCGCGCCGATCCTGCCGCAGGCCGTCGCGGCATAAGGCCGGGCGGTGAAGGAGAACGCGAAGTTGCGCAACGAGCGAGAATTTCCGGACGGAAAGACGGGGCAGGGCGTTGGCGCGCGACTGCCGCGCAAGGAAGACGACCGCCTGATGCGCGGCCGCGGCCAATATGTCGGAGACGTCAGGCTCGCCGGCCTTCAGGACGTCGCCTTCGTGCGCAGCCCGCTGGCGCATGCGCGCATCCGCGGCATCCATGTGCCCGAACGCCATCGCGGCAGCGTGTTCACGGCGACCGATCTCGTCGGCATCAAGCCGATCCGTGCGGTGTCGGGCCTGCCGGGCTTCAAGATCTCGGAGCAGCCGGTGCTCGCCACCGGCAAGGTGCGCCAGGTCGGTGAGCTCGTCGCGATGTGCCTCGCGCCGACCCGCGCCGAGGCCGAGGACATCGCGGCCTCCGTGACGCTCGATCTGGAGGAGCTGCCGGCGATCCATGACATGCTGAAGGCGCGCGAGCCCGGCTCGGCGCTGGTGCACGAGCATTGGGGCGACAACGTCTTCCTGGAGACCAATCACGAGGTCGACATCTCCGCAGCGCTCGATGCGCCGATCAAGGTGACGCGCGAGATCTCGACGGCGCGGCAATGCATGTCGCCGCTGGAAGGCCGCGGCGTGGTCGCGACCTTCGACAAGAGGCTCGACCAGCTCACGCTGCATTCGGCGGCCCAGATGCCGCACATCACGCGCAGCGGCCTCGCCGAATGCCTCGACATGGAGGAGGGCCAGATCCGCGTCATCTCGCCCGACGTCGGCGGTGGTTTCGGTCACAAGGGAATTTTGCTGCCCGAAGAGGTCTGCCTATCCTGGCTGACGATGCGCTGCGGCCATCCCGTCCGCTGGCTCGAAGACCGCCGCGAGCATCTCGTCGCCAGCTCCAATTGCCGCGAACATCATTACAAAATCACGGTCTATGCTGACCGTGACGGCACGCTGCGCGGCATCGATTGCGAAGCGACGGTGGATTCCGGCGCCTACTCGTCCTATCCGTTCTCCGCGTGTCTCGAAGCCGCGCAGGTCGCCA
This sequence comes from Bradyrhizobium sp. IC3195, assembly GCF_020193585.1. NCBI lineage: Bacteria > Pseudomonadati > Pseudomonadota > Alphaproteobacteria > Hyphomicrobiales > Nitrobacteraceae > Bradyrhizobium > Bradyrhizobium sp. IC3195. The sequence continues at coordinate 14,911 of NZ_JADYVG010000001.1, forward strand.
GCATCCTGCCCGGTCCCTACAAGATGCCGGCCTATCGCTGCCGCACCTTCTCGGTCGCCACCAACAAATGCCCGATCCTGCCCTATCGCGGCGTCGCGCGCACCGGCGTCTGCTTTGCGCTGGAATTGATGCTCGACCTCGTGGCGGCGGAAGCCGGCCTAGAGCCCGGCGAGGTGCGGCTCCGCAATCTGGTGCGCCCTGAACAGATGCCGTTCGACAACATCACCAAGAAGCATTTCGACAGCGGCGATTATCCGGAAGCGATGCGCCGCGCGCTCGCGGCCATCGACATCGACGCCATCCGCGCCAGGCAAAAGCAGGGCGAGGCCGACGGCCGCCGCATTGGCGTCGGCATCTCCATCTATTGCGAGCAGGCCGCGCACGGCACCTCGGTCTATTCCGGCTGGGGCATCCCGATGGTGCCGGGCCATGAGCAGGCCTCGGCGCGCCTGACGCCGGACGGTGGCCTTGAACTGCGCGTCGGCGTGCACTCGCACGGGCAGGGCATGGAGACGACGCTCGCCCAGGTCGCGCACGAAATCCTCGGCGTGGATGTCGCAAACATCCGCATCGTCCTCGGCGACACCGCGATGACGCCCTATTCGACCGGCACCTGGGGCTCGCGCTCGATGGTGATGGCGGGTGGTGCGGTCGCGACGGCCTGCCGCGAACTCGGCGAACGTGCGCGCCGCATCGGCGCGAAACTCTTGCAGCACGATCCGGCCTCGGTGGTGTTGCAGAATGGCGAGGTGCGCGGCGTCAACGGCAGCGTCAGCCTGAAGGCGATCGCCCACACCTGGTACCGCCGCCCGCAGGATTTGCCGCCAGACGTCGATCCCGGCGGGCTCGAGGTCACCCAAGGCTACAAGCCCGTGCGCGACAGCGGCACCTTCAGCTATGCCGCGCATGCAGCCGTGGTCGCGGTCGATCCTGATATCGGCGAGGTCGAGATCCTCGACTATGTGATCGTCGAGGACGGCGGCGTGCTGGTCAATCCGCTCGTCGTCGACGGCCAGATCTATGGCGGCCTCGCGCAAGGCATCGGCACCGCGCTCTACGAGGAAATGCCGTTCGACGCCTCCGGCCAGCCGCTGGCGACGACGCTCGCCGACTACCTGCTGCCCGGCCCGACCGAGGTCCCGGCCGCGCGCCTCGATCACATGGAGACGCCGTCGCCCTATACGCAATTCGGGGTGAAAGGCATCGGCGAGGGCGGGGCCATCGCACCGCCCGCCGCGATCGCCAATGCCGTCAACGACGCGCTGCGCCCGCTCGGCGTCGAGCTGATGCAGTCGCCGATCACGCCGCATCGGATCGTCGCGGCGGTGCTGGCCGCGCGCGCGGCTGAGAGGAGTGCGGCATGAAACCGGCGCCCTTCGCTTACGAGCGCCCGCGCGACCTCGATGCGGCTCTCTCGATGCTGGCCGCAAGCGGCGGATCGGCGAAGATCATTGCCGGCGGACAATCGCTCGGCCCGATGCTCAATCTGCGGCTGGTGCAGCCGGAGCTGATCGTCGACATTTCGGGCCTTGCCGAGCTCAAGCGCGCAGAAGTCTCCGGCAGCGAGCTCGTGCTCGGCGCTCTTATCACCCATGCCGATATCGAGGACGGCCGCACGGCCGACGTGACCCGCGGCTCCATGCGGGCTGTCGCTGCCAACATCGCCTATCGCGCGGTCCGCAATCGCGGCACGATCGGCGGCTCGCTCAGCCATGCCGATCCCGCCGCGGACTGGATCTCGGCGCTGGCGGCCCTGGGTGCGCGCGTGACATTGCGCAGTCTTGCCGGTGTGCGATCGATGGCGGTCGAAGCGTTTGTGGTCGGTGCGCTGGAACCTGCGCTGCATGCCGGCGAGATCGTCGAGGCGGTCCACGTGCCGGCGCGATCGGCGACGGCGCATTGGGGTTATGCCAAGAGCTGCCGCAAGACCGGCGAATTTGCCCACGCGATCGGTGCGGTGCTGGTCGATCCCGCCGCCGCCTCGGCGCGTATCGTGATCGGTGCAATCGACACGCCGCCGATCGTCGTCACAAATGCCGAGCTGTTCGGCGGCCGGATTGCCGCCGACTACAAGCAGCGCTTCGATGTCCGTGCCGCCGATGCCCTGCTCGCAAGCGCCGGCATCGACGATGCCGCGCAGCGCCACATCTATGTCAGCGTGCTGAAGCGCGCCGTTCTGGAGGCCGCGGCATGACCACGATCGCGCTTCAGGTCAATCGCCGCGCGGTGGAGCTGCACGCCGAGCCGCGCACCAGTCTTGCCGATTTCGTCCGCGACAGGCTCGATCTCACCGGCACCCATCTCGGCTGCGAGCACGGCGTCTGCGGCGCCTGCAGCGTGCTGCTCGACGGCGTACCGGCGCGCTCCTGCATCACCTATGCGGCGGCCTGCGAGGGCGCCGATGTCACCACGATCGAAGGCCTCGACGAGGACGAGATCACGACCGAGCTGCGCGCTGCCTTCACCCGCGAGCATGCCCTGCAATGCGGCTATTGCACGCCCGGCATGCTGGTCTCGGCGCGCGACCTGGTGCTGCGTCTGCCCGACGCCGACGAGCGCCAGATTCGCATCGGCCTCAGCGGCAATCTCTGCCGCTGCACCGGCTATGTCGGCATTGTGCGCGCGGTGCAGTCCGTGATCGAGGCAAGGCGCGCGCGCAACGTCGCGCCGATGGCGGATGGGGGTCGGACCGTCCTTGGTCCTGCCGGCTCGGGGCGAGCGGCAACCGCCCGGAACGAGTTGCGGCCTGCGCGGCACGCGCCAGCTCCGGCACTGGAAAGTGCCACCCCAAGCAGCATCCCCGACTTCACGCCGGCAACCGTGCTCGATCAGCGCTTCACGTTGCCGTATCCGCCGGCAAAGGTGTTCGCGATGTTCGAGGACATCGCAGGCATCGCCGCCTGCCTCCCTGGCGTATCGCTGTCGTCGACGCCAAAGCCGGAGCGCGTCGAAGGATCGATCCGCGTCAGGCTCGGTCCGATCGCAGCAAGCTTCGAGGGGGCCGCGCGCGTCGAGCGGGATCCCGCGACACTCTCGGGGCGCATCGTCGGCATCGGCACCGACCAGCGCAGCCATTCCGCGACGCAGGGCGAGATCCGTTACCGCCTGCTGCCACTGGAAGGCGGCGCGGCGACCGCGGTCGAACTGTCGATCGGCTACACGCTCACGGGAATGCTGGCTCAGGTCGGTCGTCCCGGCCTCGTGCGCGACCTTGCAAAACGTCTCGTTGCGGAGTTCGCCGCCAATCTCGACCGCCACATGTCCGGCGCCTCGTCGGGGCAGGCAGGTCCGGCGGAGCTCAGCTTCTGGTCGATTGCATCGGACGTCTTGCGAGCCCGGCTCGCGCAAATATTTCGCCGCACCTTCGGAAGAGGTGGCGCGGAATGATCGGCGAACCGGCGCCGCGGAGTGACGAAGCCTGGACTGCCCTGACATCAACAGCGTGGGATTTGGAGAGACAAACATGACACGAACACTCGGACTGGTTCCGGCAATCGCGTTGGCGACGGCCTTGTTCGGCGGCGCCGCGGGGGCGCAGACCATCAAGATCGGCGTCAACGAGCCGCTCACCGGCGCGTTCGCGGCCTCAGGCACTTACGTCGTTAACGGTGCCAAGATCGCCGCCGACGAGATCAACGCAAAGGGCGGCATCCTCGGCAAGAAGATCGAGCTCGTCATCGAGGACAACAAGAGCAACCCGACGGAGGCCGCCGCCGTCGCCGAGAAGCTCATCACCAGCGACAAGGTGCCGGTCCTGATGGGCGCCTGGGGGTCGAGCCTGACGCTCGCGGTGATGCCGAAGCTGATGGAGTACGAGACGCCGATGGTGGTGGAGACCTCGTCCTCCGGCAAGATCACGACGACGGGCAATCCCTTCATCTTCCGCATCTCGCCGCCCTCCGCGATTGAGGCGGCCGCGTTCAAGAACATCGTCGACAAGCTCGCGCTCAAGAAGGTCGACTTCCTCGTCATCAACAATGACTGGGGCCGCGGCACCGCCGAGGATTTCAGCAAGATGATGAAGGAGAAGGGCATCGGCATCGGCCTCGTCGAGACCATGGACCAGGGCGCGCAGGACATGAGCGCGCAGCTGTCCAAGATCAAGAGCTCGGATTCCGAGACCGTCATCGTCACCACCGCCGTTGACCAGCTCACGCTGATCTTCAAGCAGGCCGCCGCGCTTGGCCTGAAGAAGCGCATCATCACCACCGGCGGCTCGCAGAACCCGGACCAGATCATCGCGCAAGCCGGAGCGGCCGCCAACGGCACCATGCATCTGACCACCTTCCTGCCCTGGTTCCCGGACAAGACCCCGAACCCGGAAGCCACCAACTATTTCATCGCGGAATGGAAGAAGCGCGGCTTCGACTTCGCCGGCTGCACCGAGAGTTTCCGTGGCTATGACGGCATCCGCACCGTCGCCGCCGCGATCGAGAAGGCCGGCAAGGCTGAGCCTGCCGCGATCAAGGCGGCGCTCTGGAACATCAACATCAAGGGGCTGAACGGCGACATCGTGTTCCGCAAGTCCGGGCCCGAGGGCAAGGAAAGCGGTCAGAGCCAGCCGAACGTCTACCTCATCGAGATCGCCGACGGCAAGATCGAGATGAAGACGCTCTGACGCGCTTGTTCGCAGGCGAGGGCGGTACGTCACCGCTCTCGCCGAATACGGACTAATCGGGAACAATCTTGAGCGAATTCCTTCAGCATCTGATCAACATGCTCGTGCTCGGCGGCACCTATGCGCTGCTGGGTATCGGGCTGACCTTGATCTTCGGCATCATGAACGTCGTGAACTTCACGCATGGCGTGCTCTACACGTTCGGCGCCTACATCATGTTCATCGTGGTGCAGCAGCTTGGGCTGAACTTCTTTCTCGCGCTGCCCGTGGCCGTGCTGGCCGGATGGCTGCTGGGTGCGGCCATCGAATTGACCTTGCTGCGTCCGCTGCGCGGCTCCGACATCGACACCACCATGCTGGTGATGATCGGCGCCTGGATCGCGATGCAGTCGGGCACGCTGTGGATCTGGGGCGGAGTCGCGAAAGCGGTGGGGACGCCATTCCCGGAGGCGCCGCTGGTGCTGGGGCCGGTCTCCGTCTCCCGGCTGCGCCTGTTCGTGCTCGCCGCTGCGGCCATGTTGATCCTTGTGACGTATCTGCTCATCAACAAGACCAGCCTCGGCCGCGCGATGCGGGCGACGTTCCAGGATCACGACACGGCGTCCCTCATGGGCGTGAACGTCGATATGATCTACACCTCGACCTTTGCGATCGGCTCCAGCCTGGCGGCCGCCGCCGGCGCGCTGCTCGGGCCGGTCTACGTCATTTTCCCGCAGATGGGCGATCTCGCCGCGGTCAAGGCCTTCGCCATCGTCATCCTCGGCGGCCTCGGCAACATCACGGGCGCGGTGATCGGCGGCTTCATCCTGGCGCTGGCCGAGGAGCTCGGCGCCGGCTACGTCTCGTCCGGCTACCGCGATGCCATGGGCTTTCTCATCATCATCGCGGTGCTGATCTTCCGGCCGACCGGCCTGTTCGCGCGCGCGGAGCGCGTCGGATGAAGACGATCGTCACCATTCTCGCCGTCGCGGCGCTGGCCTCGGTGCCGCTCTGGCTGCGCGATCCCTATCTGCTCAACGCGCTGATCACGACCGGCATCTTCGTCATCGGCGCGATGAGTCTCAATCTGCTGCTCGGCTTCACCGGCCAGCTCAGCCTCGGTCATATCGCCTTCTTCGGCATCGGCGCCTATGTCAGCGCGCTGACGTCGCTTGGTTTCGACATCGGCCTGCCCGGCGGCTTTCGGCTGGTTCACACGCCCTGGCCGCCGATCATAGGCTTCGTGCTGGCGATCCTGATTGCAGGATTGTGCGGCTATTTCGTCGGTCTGTTGTCGTTCCGCGTCCGCGGCGCCTATTTCGTCATTGTGACGATCTCCTTTGCCGAGGTGGTCCGGCTGGTCGCGCTGAACTGGGTCGAGCTGACGCAGGGTCCATTGGCGCTGACCAATATCCCGTCCATCGCGTTGCCCTTGCCCGGCTTTGGCGAGCTGACACTGCGCACGAAATTCCACAACTATTATCTCGTCCTGGTCGTTGCGCTCATTGCCTATCTCCTGATCGCGCGCCTCGTTCATTCCCATTTCGGCCGCTCCATGCGTGGCCTGATGGAGAACGAAACGCTCGCCGTCTCCGTTGGCATCGACGTGACCAGGACGCTGACGATTGCTGCGGTGATCTCCGCCGCGATCGCCGGCGCGGCCGGGAGCCTCTATGCGCACTACATCCGGATCATCGACCCTGAAGTCTTCGCCTTCATCAACACCGTCACCATGGTGATCATGGTCATCAGCGGCGGCAAGGGCTCGCTGGCGGGTCCCGTCGTCGGCGGCCTGATCTTCGGCCTATTGCCGGTTGCGCTGCGGCCTGTGATGGCGCCGGAAGCGCAGTGGATCGCCTATGGCGGCGTGCTGATCGCCATCCTGTTCGTGTTGCCGCGCGGCATCGTGCCGTCGCTGGCGCAGCGGTTGACCCGGCGACGGAGCGGGACGACGGCGCTGGCACCGGTGACGCTCACTGAAACCGGCGCCAAGGAGCCGGCGTGATGACCGCGCGCAGCATCGCCATGACCATCGATCAGGTCGCCGTCCGCTTCGGCGGGCTGGTCGCGATTTCGGACATGAGCTTTGAGGTTGGCGAGGGCGAGATCGTCAGCCTGATCGGGCCGAACGGCGCTGGCAAGACCACCGCCTTCAACGTCATGACCGGCTTCCTGACGCCGAGCGCCGGCCGCGTCACCTATCGCAACACTGCGCTCGCCGGATTGAAGCCGCACGAGATCGCCGATCTCGGCTTGATCCGCACCTTCCAGCGCACCAGCGTATTCCCGAACGACACCGTCTATGACAACCTCCTGATCGGCCTGCACCGGCAGGGCCGGGTCCGGCTGCTCGACGCCATCCTCGGCCTGCCAGGCGCCCGCGCCTCGGAGCGCAAGCTGCGGCAGCGCGCGAGCGAGCTGCTCGAATGGGTCGGGCTCGAACGCCGCGCCCACGATGCGGCGGGCTCGCTCTCCTACGGCGAGCAGCGCTTGGTCGGTGTCGCGCTGGCGCTGGCGGCGGAGCCGTCGATGCTGCTGCTCGACGAGCCCGTCTCCGGCATGAACGCCTCGGAGACGCACCGTTTCGTCGAGCTGATCCGTGGCATCCGCGACCGCGGCATCACGATTTTGCTGGTCGAGCACGACATGCCGATGGTGATGACCGTCTCGGATCGCATCCTGGTGCTCAACTATGGCCGCATCATCGCCGAAGGCACGCCCGATGTGATCCGCAACGATCCTGCTGTCATCGAAGCCTATCTTGGACATGGAGCAGGACGTGCTTGAGATCCGCGACATGGTCTGCGGCTACGGTGGCGTCACCGCGCTGCGCGGCATCTCGCTCGACGTGAAGGCCGGCCAGCTGGTCGCCCTGATCGGAGCCAACGGCGCCGGCAAGAGCACGACGCTGCGCGCGATTTCCGGCCTGGTGCCGCCGCGCTCGGGCCAGATGAAGTTCGAGGGCATCGACATCACCGGCGCGAAGCCGCCGCGCGTGCTGGCGAGCGGCATCGCGCATTGTCCGGAAGGGCGGCGCGTGTTTCCGCATATGAGCGTCGAGGAAAATCTCGATATGGGCGCTTACCTCCGGCGTCGTTCGGGCGAGATCGCGGCCGACCGCGACCGTATCTACTCGGAATTCCCGCGGCTCGCCGAGCGGCGCCGGCAGGCGGCGGGCACGCTGTCGGGCGGCGAGCAGCAGATGCTTGCGATCGGCCGCGCGCTGATGTCGCGGCCGCGCCTGATCATGTTCGACGAGCCGTCGCTCGGGCTCGCCCCCAATATCGTCGAGCGCACCTTTGCGATCATCCGCGGCATTCGCGATGCCGGCACCACGGTGCTGCTGGTCGAGCAGAACGCCTTCGCTGCGCTCGAGATGTGCGACCACGCCTATCTGCTCGAGAACGGCCGCATCGTGCTATCGGGCGCCGGCAGCGAGCTGATCGCGAACGAGCATGTGCGCAGGGCCTATCTCGGTGGGTGACGACGCCGGGTGGATTGCCGTCTGCGATCTCGACCGGTTGAAGGCGGAGACGATCGTCCGCGTCGCCGGGCGCGACCTGCTCGTGATCTGGAACGAGGGCAACGTCGTCGCCTGCGAACGTGCGTGCCCGCACGAGCAGGCGGATCTGGCCTTGGGGCAGGTGACGGCAGGGCGCCTCGATTGTCCCCGCCATGCGGCGTCGTTCGATTTGCGCGATGGCGAGATCAGTGCGGGATGGCCGAGCCGGCCGCTGCGGCTTTATCCGGTGCGGATCACGGGCGAGCGAATCTGGATTGAGATGCAGGAGCGGCAGCCGGGGCGATGATGCCATCATGCCCCTGTTTTGCCCGACGAGTCAAAGCGGCAAAGGCGGTGTCGATCGACCCTCAAACAATTCGCCTTTGCAAACAACGACATCGCTACTGTGCATGGGGTTGTTTTTCGCACTTTTAGTCCAGCAGCCGCCGCGCAGCCTCCACCAGGACTCCGTCCGGCCGGCGCAGAGCCTCGAGAATGGTGAAATGGTCGGCGCCTTCGACCGAAATGAGCTTGCCCGGCGCTCCCGCCGCCACGCGCTTGTCGAAGAGATTGATGGAATCGCAAACGAGCGCCGGCAGTTCGCTGCTGCCATAGGCGATGTCGAGGCGTTTCTGGATGACGGGCAGGCGCAGCGGCGACAGCGTGGCGATCTCCTCGTCCGTCAGCTTCAGCGCATCGTTCAGCCCCGTATCGCGGATCGGCGCGAGATCGTAGACGCCCGAGAGCGCGAGCCCCGCATGGACACGCGGATGATCCAGCGCCATGGCAGCGAGATGGGCGCCGGCGGACCAGCCCGACAGCACGACCGGTCCGGCAATTCCATAGGACGCGCCGTGCGCCGCGAGCCAGTCGAGCGCGCGCGGGATCTCGGCGACGATGTCGCTGAGGGACACCTCGGGCGCCAGCGAATAGCCGGGGATCGCAACCGACCAGCCATGCGCGGCGACGCCTTCGACCAGCATGGCGAACAGCTCGCGCGAATTGCGCTGCCAGTAGCCGCCATGCAGGAACACCAGGCAGGGCGCATCAGGCTTCGCGGCCGGGTAGAGGTCGATCTTGTTATTCGCCCGCTCGCCGTAGGGCAGGTCGAGATGGGACCTGAGCGTGCCCCGCAGCCGGCTTGAGGCTTCGTTGCGCTCGGCGATCAGGGCGGGGCTGTTCTTGACCGCCGCGTTGTTGTCATAGGCCGCGCTGCGCTCCGCCCGGGACAGCTCGGACCAGCGGTCGCGGGGGTCGAGCGGCCGAATTGTCGAATGAGGGTTCTCAACCATGGGAGTCTCCGTTTGCGTCAGGCACTACGTAAGATCGCTTCGATCTCTTGCGCTGCTGCGAGGAGCGAGCGGTCTTGTCCGCGCGCCGCGATGATCTGAAGGCCGAAGGGAAGCCCGCGCCGATCCGTTCCGCACGGAATCGAGATCGCCGGCAGGCGGGCGTGATTGACGAAGGGCGTGAACACCGCGTGGGCCCGCGGGCTTGCAGGCTTTTCGCCGATCATATCAGGGCCGAGCTGCGTCAGCGGCCAGGCGACGCAGGGGACGGTCGGCGCCAGCAGCAGGTCGGCTTCGGTAAAGAACGCTGCGAAGGCATTGGCGATCGCGGTGCTCGCAAGCAGCGCTGCAGCGACCTCCGCACCCGACCAGGAGAGACCTCGCTCGATCTGCTTGGCGATGTCGGGATCGAAGACAGTCGGATCGTTGCGAAAGCGTTCGCCGTGGAGTGCTGCGAGCCCCGCATGCTGCAGCGGCATGATGGCGTCCTCCGTCGCGCCTGCCGGCCAGACGGGATCGCGTCGTGTAATGTGCAAACCCGCTGTGGAAAGCCGTTCGACGGCGGCGGCGAGGCCATTCGCGACGACGTCGTCAATCGGGACGTCGAGACCAAGGCGCGGCGAGAACGCGATGCGCTGACTGCCGATGTCTTTGGCCTGCTGCACCACGACGGCAGACTCCGGATCGCGCGGATCGGCGCCGACCATGGCTTCAAACGCCAGCGCGATATCGGTCACGTCCGATGCGATCGGCGCGATGACGGAGAGGCCAAAGAAGGGCTCGGCGAAACCTGGCCCATAGGGGATCGCGCCATAGGACGGCTTGAAGCCCGCAACCCCGACATGCGCCGGCGGCCTGCGGCTCGAGCCGCCCGCATCGGTACCGATCGCGAGCGGCACCAAGCCGGCTGCAACAGCTGCGGCCGGGCCACCCGATGAGCCGCCGGGCGTCAGCGCGGGATCGAGCGGATGTCGCGTCGGCCCGTATAGTTGCGAGGTCGTCACGCCCTTGCAGGCGAACTCGGAGGTCGCGCCGATGCCGACGACAACGACACCGGCCTTGCGCAGCCGCTCGACCGCGATGGCATCGCGCGGCGCGATGAAATCGCAGAATAGGCGCGAGCCCTGCGTCACGCGCCAGCCGCCGACCCAGACGTTGTCCTTGACGATCACGGGAACGCCGGCGAGCGGCATGATCTCGCCCATACGCAGGCGATCATCGACCGCCGCAGCATCCGACAGCGTGCGCGCAGGATCGATCGTGACGACCGCGTTCAAGGCCTTGGCGACCTCGATGCGGCCGAGCGCTGCTTTCGCAGTCTCGACGGCATTGGTCCGCCCGGCGCTGACGGCGGCAGCGATCTCGCGCGCGTTATTTGTCCGCGTTGTCATGGCCTCCCCAGATCAACGCCAATGTACCGCCAAGGGCAAGGCACGCCAGCGCGAAGAAGGCCATGCCGAGGCTGGCCACGCCATCCAGGATCGACACCAGCGCGGGCGCGGCAAGGAGACCGGCATAGGACGCGGTCAGCACCGCCCCGGTGGTCTCGCCTATCCGGTCCTGCGGGGCGAGGCGGGCGATCTCGGCGACGAAGACGCCGTTCCAGCCCGACGCCGTCAGGCCGAACAATGCGGCGATGATGAATTGTCCGCTGCGGCCGAGCGAAGCGCCATTCAGGCCGAGCAGCGCGGCGCAGAAGGCCATGCCGAGGCCGATGACGACGAGGACGGCGCGCGAGGCATCGAGCCGCATGGCGACATAGCCCCAGCCGAGACGGCCGACCAGACCGCCAGCCTGCGCGCAGGCGAGCGCCATGCCGGCTTCGATATGGCTGAGGCCAAGCTCGCGTGTGCCGAGCGTGACGAAGACCGTGTTGAGCGACACCTGCATCGCGCTGAACGGCATCGAGGCCAGCGCCAGCATCGCGATCCGCCGGTCCGCGATCACCAGCGCCACCCGCGCGCGGAGATCGAGCTTCGGCGGCGGGGCGACCTTGCCGGCATAGGCCGGCCGCAACCGTTCGAACAGCGCGATCGCCAGTAGCGCCAAGGCAGCAACGGCCGCATAGCACCAGACCGGTCCGAACACGATGGCGATCGCGGGCAGGGCCAGCGAGCCGCAAACGGCGCCGATCTGGTTGCCGGTCTGGCGCACCGAGAACACGAAGGCGCGCCGCTCGGCAGTGACGAGCCGCGCCAGCAGCGCCGCGCTCGCCGGCGTCTCCGGCCCCATCGCAAGGCCGATGCAGAGGCCCGCGGCCAGCAGGGCCGCGCTCGTTCCGAGCGAAGCCAGCGCCATGCCGACGACGATGGCCGCCGCGCACAGGCTCGCGATACGCAGCGAGCCCAGCCGCGCGATGAAGCCGCCGCCCCAGAACGAGGCGGGGATGCCGACCGCGAACACGGCGCAGGAGAACAACGAGAGTTGCCAGACCTCGATATGGGCGCGCGGGGCGACCACGCCCGGCGCGAACAGGGCCAGCGCGACGAGAGCCTGCAGCCCGGTCATCGCCCCCAAAGCAGGCAGTAATGCCGGTGCTGGCCGAGCGGCCGTGTTTCCGTCTACCATGGCGGCGTGCTCATGGGAGGAACATTGTGGCAGGCGGTATTTCCATTCACGCGGTCGATGTGGCGAGCGGGCGCCCGGCGCAGGGGCTGCGCGTCGAGATCTGGCGGATCGATCCGGAGTCCCAGCGCATCGCCGATGGGCGGCTCGGCGCCAATGGCGTGCTCGATCATTCCGTTGCGCAAGGCGCCGGTGTGACGGAAGGCGAGTACGAGGTGCTGTTTCATCTCGGCGAGTTCTTTGGCGAGCGCGACGGCTTCCTCACCGTGACGCCGTTCCGCTTTCGCATCAAGAACGTTGACGAGCATTTTCATCTGCCGCTGAAATTCACGCGCTGGGGCTATTCGCTGTTCCGCGGCGCCTGATCAGTTGGTCAGCCGCCGCGACAGGCCGGTGACGCGCTCCATCACCGCGACCAGCGCGACGGTCGCGATGATCAGCACGCCCGAGAGGGCCGCGATGGTGACATCCAGCTTACCTTCGAGATCCTGCCACATCCGGATCGGCAGCATGTCGGTGGCGGCGTCGCGCAGGAACAGCGACACCGGCACGTTGTCGAAGGAAGACATGAAGGCGATGAACGCGCCGGCGATGATTCCCGGCCGGATCAGCGGCAGCACGATGCGGCGGAACGTGTAGAGGCGGCTCGCGCCGAGCACGGCCGAGCTTTCGAGCAGGGTCGGCTCGAGCTGCGCGAGGGCCGCGACCGTGTTGCGCACGACATAGGGAACGCAGACCACGGTGTGGCCGATCACCAGCGTCAGCGGCGACACGGGCAGGCCGACCAGCGAGAACAGCATCAGGGCGGCGAGGCCGAAGGCGAGCGCGGGAAGCACCAGCGGCGACATGAAGAGCGAATCGAGCAGCCGCGCCGACAGCGTCCGCGACCTGGAGATCGCCAGCGCCGCGGCGACGCCAAGGGTAACGGACAGGCCGGTCGCCCATAGCGCCACGATCAGGCTGTTCTTGGCCGCGAAATGCAGCTGCCAGGCATTCCACAGCTCGACGTACCAGCGCAGCGAATAGCCGGGCGGCGGGAAGCGCAGCGAGAAGCCGCTGGTGAAGGAGACGATCAGCACCACGAGCGAGGGGGCGATGATGATGAGAAGCGCGATCATCGCGATCACGGTCATGACGAGCTCGAAGCTGATCGCCTCGAGCGTGCGCTTGCGGCCGCTCATCATGCGCCTCCATAGCCGCGCGACATGCGGCCGAGCGTGGTGAAGACCGAGACGACCGCGAGCACGGCGAGCAGGAAGATGATCGAGATCGCGGCCGCAAACGGCCAGTTCTGCAGCGTCGAGGCCTGCTGGTAGAGATACATCGGCATGAACAGCATCTGCCCGCCGCCGATCAGCGACTGGGTGATGAAGGCGGTGATCGCGGCGGCATAGGTCAGCGTGCAGCCGGCGATGATTCCGGGCAGCGACAGCGGCAGCAAGATCCGGAAGAAAGTGCGCCAGCTTCCGGCGCCAAGCGAGCAGGAGGCATCGTCGAGATTGGGATCGATGCGGCCGAGCGCGGTGATCAGCGGCAGCGTCATCAAGGGCATCTGCACCTGTGCCAGCGCGATTACCACGCCGAACTGGGTGTAGAGCAGTTTGAGCGGGGTATCGATCAGGCCCAGCGATTGCAGCGTCGCGTTGATGATGCCCTGGCGCCCGAGGATGACGATCCAGGCGAAGGTGCGGACCACGACGCTGGTCAGAAGCGGCAGCAGCACGATCAGGATGATGACCGTCTGAAGTTTTGGCCCGACCCGCTGATAAAGCCAGGCGATGGGAAAGCCGAGCACGAGGCAGACGGCCGTCACCTCGGCGCCCAGCAGCAGCGTCGAGCCGAGCACGCCGAGGCTGAAGGGATCGGTGAGGAAGTGCAGGTACTGGCCGAGCCCCCAATGGAGCGCGGCCGTGTCGTTGTGCAGCGAGAGCCAGAACAATTGCAGCAGCGGCGCGACGAAGAAGAAGAGGAAGAACAGCGCCAGCGGCGCTGCCAATCCCATTCCGTAGGACGTCACGTCCCGTGCTGCCGGCGCTGCGCCCATGGCTTGAACCTCGAGGTTTTAGATCTTGATCTCGCGGTTGAAGCGTTCGATCCAGGCCGAGCGCTGCTCGTTGATCTTCTTCCAGTCCTGGAACACGAACTTCTTCTTCAGCTCGGCGGTGTCCTTGGCCAGAACGCGCGCGATCTCGCCGCCCATCATCACTTTGGAATTCGTCGGCACGATCAGGTAGGGCGGGTTCATCAGCGTGGTCTGCACCTCCGGCGTCAGGGCCGCCTCGATCAGCTTGAAGGCGAGCTCGCGGTTCGGTGAGTTCTTGACGATGTGAATCGTGGTCTTGAAGGCGATGGCGCCTTCCTTCGGCGCCACGAACTCGACCGGCACGCCACGCGCTTTCAGGATCTGGATGGCGTTGAAATTGCCGGGCGAGATGTCGATCTGGCCCTGCTGGAACAGGGTCGCGAGCGCGCCGGGATTGGCGGCGACCGCGGCGAGATTGGGCTTGAGCTCCTCCAGTGCCTTGAAGCCCGGATCGACATTGGCCTCCGAGCCGCCGCGCATCTTGGCGATCTCGACCAGCCAGCCGGTGCCGAGTGTCGAGTTGAGGTTGGTGATGCCGACGCGGCCCTTGAATTCCGGCTTCCAGAGATCGGCCCATGACGTTGGCGGCGTCTTGACCGCTTCCGGATTGTAGGTGAGGCCGACGACCTGGAAGAACGGGGCGGGGCCCATCGGTTCCTGTGCCTCGGCGATCAGGTCCTTGTAGTAGGCGCTCTTCTCGACCGGATAAGGCTCGACCAGATCCTGGCCGACGGCGACGAGGGCAGGACCCGGGTCGTGCAGCATGACGTCGATCGGCGGATTTGCTTTCGCCGCGTTGACCTTGGCGATCTGGTCGACAGAGAGCATAGGATCGAGCACCATCGCGGCGTCCGCATTGGCTTTGCGGAACGCCGGCACCAGCACGGCCTTGTGCGCTTCCTCCCAGCTGCCGGTGAAGGTCGCAAACACCAGCGGACGCGCCTGGGCGTAGCTCAGGCCTGGAAACGCCTTCATGGCCCCGAGCGTGAGCGCCGTGGTCAGCAGGCTTCTGCGATTCATGATCATATCAAACTCCCCTCTGGACAAAGACTGGATCTAAAGCGTTGCGGGAAAGGCGTTGGCGAGCGATGGGGCGAGCGGTGCGAGGCGCACCGCAGCGCCGCTCTCCAGGGCGCGCGTCTCGCCGATGCGCGCCTGAGAAACCTTGACGCCGGAGCCATCGGCCGTGGTGACCTCGTGCACGACGGTGGCGCCCAGCGGCAGCGACATGCCAACGACGCCGGCAAAGCCGGTCTCGTCGCCGACGAATTGCAGGTGCTCGGGGCGGATGCAGACGGTGACGCGGCCGCCCTCGCTGAGCGCACCGCCCGCGGGACGCGCGATGATCTCCGCGCCGGCATCGAGGCGCACCTTCGCTGCCGTGCGGTCCGCTGAGACCACGATGCCGGGCATGCGGTTGGTGGAGCCAACGAAGGTGTTGACGAACAGCGTCTGCGGACGGTCATAGACGTCCGATGGCGAGCCGAACTGCTCCAGCTTGCCATGGCTCAGCACGGCGACACGATCGGCCATCGACAGCGCTTCTTCCTGGTCGTGCGTCACGATCAGCGTGGTGATGCCGGAAACGCGCTGCAGCCGCTTGACCTCGATCTGCATGTCCAGCCGCAAATTCTTGTCGAGCGCGGCGAAGGGCTCGTCGAGCAGCAGGATCGACGGCTTGATCGCGAGCGCGCGGGCGAGCGCGACGCGCTGCTGCTGGCCCCCGGAGAGCTGCCGCGGCAGCCGGTCGGCCATAGCAGGCAGCTGCACCAGCTCCAGCAGGCGCTGCGCCTCGCGCTGACGTGAGGCCTTGTCGATGCCGCGGGCGGCGAGGCCGTAGGCGACGTTCTCGCTGATCGACAGGTGCGGGAACAACGCGTAGTTCTGGAACACGATGCCGACGGCGCGTTTGTTCGGCGGCAGCGCATCGACGATGTCGTCGCCGATGATGATCCTCCCTTGCGTCTGTGCGATGAAGCCGGCGATGATGCGCAGCAGCGTTGTCTTGCCGCAGCCGGACGGACCCAGCAGCGCAATGATCTCGCCGCCCTTGATGTCGAGATTGATGTTCTCGACCGCAAGCGCGCCACTCGGATACCGGTGGGTGACCGCATCGACGACAAGCGATCTGCTGCTTGGCGCATCAACCATGGTGTTGCCTCCCGTTGCCCCAGAGGAGAAAGCAAGTCTCGTGCCCGCGACTGTCGCTTTTCGCGGAGCGTTTTGGCATGGTGACCCCATGACATCGGATCGATCGATATGCGACCTCACGGCGACAGAGCTCGCGCGCGCCATTGCAAGGCGCGAAGTGTCCTCCCGCCAGGCCGTCGAAGCGCATCTGGCGCGGATGGCGAGCCTCGACAGCCGATTGGCGGCATTCGTGACGGTGGATGCGGATGGTGCCCGCCGTGCAGCGCAGATGTGCGATGCCGCCTCTGCGCCGATGGGCCCGCTGCACGGCGTGCCCATTGCGGTCAAGGACCTCACTGACACTGCGGGACTTGCGACGACTTACGGATCCCTGCTGTTCGGCGATCACGTCCCGGCCGAGGATGATCTCGTCGTGGCGCGGCTGCGGCGTGCCGGCGCGGTCATTCTGGGCAAAACCAACACGCCGGAGTTCGGCTTCGGCGCGGTCTGCACCAACAGATTGCGCGGGCCGACACGCAACCCCTTCGATCCGGCGCTGACCTCCGGCGGATCGTCCGGCGGCTCTGCCGTCGCGGTCGCATCCGGCATGGTGCCGCTGGCGCACGGCACCGATTTCGGCGGCTCGGTGCGCACGCCCGCCAGCTTCTGTGGTGTCGCCTCGATCCGGCCGACACCCGGCCGCATTGCATCGCCGCGCCGGCCGCTCGGCTGGGACATGCTGGCGACCCACGGCTTCCTCGCCCGCGGTGTCGATGATCTCGAACTCGCGTTGTCGGTCTGCGCCGGAGACGATGCGAATGATCCGCTCTCGCTCGGCAGTACCGATGATGATCGACCGGTCCCCGACCGTGCCCGGATTGCGGTCACGCCCGATTTCGGTGTGGCGCCGGTTGCGCGCGAGGCTCGTGCCCGCTTCGCTGCGGCCTGCCAGGCGTTCGCGCGTGTTGCCGATGTCGTGCCGTCCTCGCCGGATTGCGGCGGGGCGATCGAAGCCTTCCGCACCTTGCGCGCCGCGCACATCGCCAACGCTTACGGCGAGTTGCTGAGAACGCGGCGTGCGGAGCTCACGCCGACCGTGATCTGGAATATCGAAGCCGGTGCAAACCTGTCCGTGCAGGACTACCTCGACGCCGAGCGGCGCCGCACCGCGATCTACCGCAGCTTTCGCCAGCTGTTCAATCGCGCCGACTTCCTGGTCGCGCCGGCCGCGTCCATCTTGCCCTGGCCGAATGAAATCGCCGACGTCACGGCCATCGATGGGGCCGCGCTGGAGACGCCGATCGACTATCTCGCCGTGACCTTCATCGTGTCGCTGGTCGGCTTCCCGGTGCTGACGCTGCCGGTGCCGTGCGGGGAGAATGAGCTGCCCTTCGGCATCCAGATCATCGCGCCGCCGGGATGCGAATCCCGCTTGTTTGCCTTCGGCCGCGTGCTCGAGAACGAACTGGGTTTTTCGCATCGCCGGCCGCCTCTCTGATCAGCTGTCGCGATGCTCGAGCCGCGCGGCGAGCGCATCGGCAAGGCCGATGGTCGGCTTGGCGGCGGGGCGGCGGAAGGTGCCGGCCACGGCCTTGCGCAAACGCAGCGCATGCAGCGCCTCGGCTTGCTTCACTGAAGCTATGACCTGATCGACCACGGGGACGGGGATCCGGTCGGCGACGCGCTCGGCAAGGCCCGAGAGCGGGGCGCCGGCAAAGATCAGCACATCGGCCTCGTCCTCGACGATGGCGCGCCGGGCGAGCTCGACCAGCATGTCTTCCTTCTCGGTGCCGACCTCGGAGATCGCCTGAAACGGCGTATCCAGCATGCGGATGCCGGCGCAGCGCTCCCACAGCCCGTGGGCGCGGACGCATTCCTCGTACCAGGGCCCCAGCGCCTGCGCGAAGGTGACGATGGCAAAGCGGCGTCCGGCCATGCACGCGGTCAGCATCGCGGCTTCCGCCATGCCGATCACGGGAATGTCGAAGGTCTCGCGCGCGGCGAACAGGCCGGGATCGCCGAAGGCCGCGATGATCGCGGCGTCGACCTTTTTGTGCTGCTCGGCAAGCATCTCCAGCGCGATGGCGCCGCCGATCTGCGCTTCGGTGCGCGTGGCGATATAGGGCACGCCGCGGGTCGCGGTGCAGGGGATCAGCTCGGTGCCTTTTGAGGCGGCGCGCCGCCCGACGCCCAGCATCAGCTGCGTGACCTCGGTGCTGGTATTTGGGTTGAGCAGGAGCAGCTTCATGATCACGCCGCCGGCCGCTTGGCCTGAGAGGCGGCGAGAACTTCCAGCAGCGCCGTGCCGGTGCGCGCAACGTGCGCGCCGAGCAGGCGGCCGGCCGCTTCGCCGTCGCGCGCTTCGAGGGCGGCCAGGATGTCGGCGTGCTCGTCGACCGAATTTCTCCAGCGCCTGTCGGCGCCGAGCGCGAGATAGCGCGCGCGCTCGGCGCGGAAGATCAGCGTCTCGTGCGCCTCGCGGAGCGGCGTGTTGCGGGCCATGCGGACGATGGCGTTGTGGATTTCGCCGTTGATGGCGAAATAATCGTCGAGCTTGCCGCTGCGGTGATGACCCTCCATCCGGGTCTGCAGCGTGCGCAGGCGGACGAGATCGCGCTCGGTGGCGCGTTCCGCGGCGAGCTCGGCGGCGAGCCGCTCGATCCCGGCGAGCGCCTCGAACAATTCCGAGATGCCGTCGACCGCGATATCGGCGATGCGCGGGCTGCGGTTGGGACGGAGCTCGATCAACCCTTCCGCCGCGAGCACCTTCATCGCCTCGCGCAAGGGGGTGCGCGACACGCCGAGCTCCTTCGACAGCTTGGTCTCCTGAGTCTGCGAGCCCGGCGGAAGCTCGCCGCGAATGATCATCGTGCGCATCCGCGCGGCGGCGCGCTCATGCAGGCCCATCCGCTTGAGCTTGGGCGACTTTCGTCCCGGGTTCGTTTCGGATTTTTGCTGCACGCGAGGCTTCCTGCTTGCAACTCATCCTAGCCATACCGAGCCGAACGCGATGCTCAAATAGGCGACGTATGTGGCGTAAAACAAATGCATATCGAACAAATTGTATGCAGTATGCAAATTGCGGGTTGCGCACGGCGCCGGGGATGCCGATGATCGTTTCGAGGGAGCGTTTGATGCTCCCAGCGGCAACGGAGCGACTGTGATCGATGTCAGCCATGCGCAAGCGCCTCGGCATGATCACGCCGTCCTCCAACTCGGTGCTCGAGCCCGTCACCAGCGCCATGCTGGCGGGCACCCCCGGCGTCACCGCGCATTTCTCTCGCTTCCGCGTCACCCAGATCGCGCTCGATGCCGCCGCGCTGAGCCAGTTCGATGCCTCGGTGATGTTGCCGGCGGCAGATCTGCTGGCCGATGCCAAGGTCGACGCGATCGCCTGGAACGGAACGTCCGCAAGCTGGCTCGGCATCGGCCGCGACCGCAGCCTGTGCGAGGCGATCACGGCCCGCACAAATGTGCCGGCGACGACATCGACCCTGGCCTGCATCGATGCCGCCTGCGCGCTCGGCGCCAGGCGCGTCGGCCTGGTCTCGCCCTATACCGACGACGTGCAGCGGCGCATTGCCGACGTCTGGGCTGAGGAGGGGATCGCCCCGCATGCCGAGCGGCATCTCGGCTTGCGCGACAACTTTTCCTTTGGCGAAGTCGCGCCGTCGACGATCACGGATATGATCCGCGCCGTGGCGGCGGAGGGGACTGACGCGATCGTCATCCTCTGCACCAATCTCGATGGTGCGGCGCTTGCGGCCACGCTGGAGCGGGAGCTGGATATCGCCGTGCTCGATTCGGTCGCGGTGACGCTGTGGCGGACCCTCTGCCTCGCCGGCGGCGATGTGACGGCCCTTGCGGAATGGGGACGGATCTTCCAGACAATGCCAAATATCAGGTGACGGAGACATCAGTGACGCAGCTCGACCTCGCCATCCGCGGCGGCACCATCGTGACGGCCAGCGACGAGTTTCGCGCTGATATCGGAATTCGCGACGGCCGCATCGTCAGCATCGCCGATAGCGTCGCGGGCGCAGCGCGCGAGATCGATGCGTCGGGCCTATTGGCGCTGCCGGGCGGCATCGACAGCCACGTCCATATTTCCCAGCCCTCGGGCCCCGACGTGGTGATGGCCGACGATTTTGCCTCGGCGACGCGCGCAGCCGCAGCCGGCGGCAACACCATGGTGCTGCCCTTTGCGCTGCAGGAGAAAGGCACCTCGCTGCGCAGCTGTGTCGAGAACTATCGCAAGCTCGCCGAAGGTGAGTGCTACATCGATACGGCCTTCCATCTCATCATCTCCGATCCGACTGCCGTGGTGCTCGGGCAGGAGCTGCCGGCGCTGGTCAAGGACGGCTACACCTCGTTCAAGGTGTTCATGACCTATGACGACCTCGTGCTCAGCGACAAGCAGCTACTCGAAGTGTTCGAGGTCGCGCGCCGCGAGGAGGCGCTGGTCATGGTCCATTGCGAGGGCTACGACGCCATCCGTTTCCTGACCAGCAAGCTGGAGCGCGAAGGTCATATCGCGCCGTATTATCACGGCACCTCGCGGCCGCAGGCGGTCGAGCGCGAGGCGACGCACCGGGCCATCAGCCATGCCGAGGTGATCGGCGTTCCCATCATGATCGTGCACGTCTCCGGACGCGAGGCGATGGAGCAGGTACGCTGGGCGCAGCAGCGCGGTCTGCCCGTTCATGCCGAGACCTGCCCGCAATACATCACGCTGACGGCCGACGACATGAAGGGCCTCAACATAGACATTACGGGCGCGAAATACGTCTGCTCGCCGCCGCCGCGCGATGTCGAGAGCCAGGAGGCGATCTGGGAGGGCATTACGTCGGGCGTGTTCCAGACCTTCTCGTCCGATCACTGCCCGTTCCGCTACGATGATCCCAAGGGCAAGCTGACGCCGAACGCCCGTACCTCGTTCCGCTGGGTGCCGAACGGCATCCCCGGCGTCGAGACGCGGCTGCCGATCCTGTTCTCCGAAGGCGTCTCGAAGGGCCGCATCACCCTGCAGAAGTTCGTCGAGCTGACCGCGACCAACCACGCCCGCATCTACGGTCTCTATCCCCGGAAGGGCTCGATCGGCGTCGGCTTCGATGCCGACATCGTTCTCTGGGATCCCAAGTTGAAGAAGCCGATCCGGCAGGCCGATCTGCATCACGGCGCGGATTACACGCCCTGGGAAGGTTTCGAGGTTACGGGATGGCCGGTGACGACGATCGCGAGGGGAGAGGTGGTCTGCAGCGAGGGCCGGATCGTCGGCGCCAAAGGCGCAGGCCAGGTGCTGAGCCGGGGCAAGTCGAGCCTGATCTGATCCGCTCGACACGCCGCCATCGCGCTTCAGAAGGTCGCGGCCATTGCAGCGAGACGTTGATGGGCCCGTTCGCGGGCGGCATCGATCGGCGCTTGTGGTCCCGTGGTTGGACCGATCAGGACGAAGCGGACATTGCTGATCCCGATGAAGCGCAGGATCTCCCGTAAGTAGGGCGTTGCCATATCGATTCGGCCGCGGTTCATGCCGGTGGCAAAATCGCTGCCGCTGGCGATGATCACCAGCGTCGGCCGGTCCTTGAGCAGCGGCAGATATCCCTGCGACGGATCGAACCGGAAGGTGAGACCGGGCTGGACGATGATGTCGAACCACTGCTTGAGCTTGTAGGGAAGGCCGAAGTTCCACATCGGGGTCGAGATCAGCACCCGGTCGGCGAGCGAGAAGCGCAGCGCCATTCGCTCGGCCTCGGCAAAGCTGTCGCGCTGCGCATCGGTGAAGGCCTGAGCCTTCATGCGGGCGTATTTGGCTTCGACGATCGGACCGGTGAATTCCGGCATCCGCTCACGCCAGATGTCCACGACATCAATGTCCCAATCCGGCCGGGCCTGGCGGAAGCCATCGAGAAAGACCCGCGCGCCGGCCGTCGATTCGGCCTCGGCGCGCGGCGAGCAGGACAAGTGCAGGAGCTTTGCCACAGCTCATCCCAGCGCTCTGATCACGGCATCGGCCCTGGTCACGACCGCGACGTTCTGCATGGCGAAGTTGATCGAGGCATTGTGCCAGTCGGCATTCATGGTCGAGCAGCAATCCTCGGGCACGATCATGAAATAGCCCTTGTCGGCGCCGGTCCGCGCCGTGTGCTCGATCGACATGTTGGTCCAGGCGCCGGTATTGATGATCATGTCGCGACCGGTCGCTTTCAGGATCGTCTCCAGCCGCGTGCCTTCCCAGGCGCTCATCCGCATCTTCTCGACCACGAAATCGCCGGGCCGGGGCTCGAGGCCTGAAACCGGGGCCGCACCCCAGCTCCCGCGCACCATCGCCTTGCTGTCGACCAGGCCCTCGAACAACGGAGCGTTC
Source organism: Bradyrhizobium sp. IC3195 (assembly GCF_020193585.1). Lineage (NCBI taxonomy): Bacteria > Pseudomonadati > Pseudomonadota > Alphaproteobacteria > Hyphomicrobiales > Nitrobacteraceae > Bradyrhizobium > Bradyrhizobium sp. IC3195. The sequence continues at coordinate 37,444 of NZ_JADYVG010000001.1, forward strand.
AGCGTGACGCCGGGCGCGCCGGGCTCGACCACGAACCAGACATGGATGATGGTGACGCCGCGGGCGCGGGCGGCTTCCGCCAGGCGCCGCACATTCTCCACGACATGCTGCTGCTTGGCGTGACCCGGCGCGCCCGACTCGGCGAAAGCCCCGCCGTCCATGATGACGTCGTTCTGGAGATCCTGAATGATCATGGCGCAGCGTTGCGGATCGAGCCGCATCTCGCCCTCGCTCAGAATAGGCGCGGCTGGCGATGAGCCCGGGCTTGCTCCGCCGCCAGCGCGCCGGCCGCTCATATAGGGCTCATGGCGCGGGCCGACCCGGGTCGGGATCGCATACACCGAATGTGTCGAGGTGAGATAGAGCGTGCGGAAATCCGGCCCGCCCCAGGCGAGGTTGGCGACGAGCTCGGGCACGCGAACCTTGCCGAGCAGTTCGCCGCGCGGCGAATAGACCCAGACGCCGCCGGGCGCGGTGACCCAGATGTTGCCGTGCTGATCGCACTTCATGCCGTCGGGCAGACCGGGCTCGAGCTCGGACTTGATGCCGCTCGCAAACACGCGCGCATTGGACAGCGAACCATCGCTGTTGACGTCGAACACGCGGATCAGGGCTTGCACGGTGTCGTTGACATAGAGCAGCCTCTCGTCCGGCGAGAAGCATAGCCCGTTCGGCTGGTCGAACAGATTGCGCTCGACCACGAGCTTCGGCTCGCCGCCCGGCACGACGCGGTAGACGCCCTGGAAGCCGAGCTGGCGCGGCCGTTCGACGCCATAGACCGGCATGCGGCCATACCATGGATCGGAGAAATAGATCGCGCCGGATGAGTGCACGCAGACGTCGTTCGGGCTGTTGAGCTCCTGGCCGCCGAAATGCGAGGCCAGCACCTCGCGCCGTCCGTCCGGGCGTTCGCGGATCAGCGACGAGGTCGCGTGCTCGCAGACGATCAAATTGAGCTCGGCGTCATAGGTCATGCCGTTGCATTTGTTCGACGGGCGTTTGACCTCGACGACGCCGCGCCGCGCATCCCAGCGCCGCCGCACGTCGGCCGGCATGTCCGAGAACAGCAGATAATGATCGACCGGATGCCAGATGGGCCCTTCCGTGAAGTCGAAGCCAGTGCCGATCTGTGCGACCGGCGCATAGGGGTCGATCAGGGTTTCGAACTCGCTTCGCAACGTCACATGCGTCATCGGTCGATCCTCGACAACGTCAAGCCGGGAACCAGTTGCGCTCGGGCAGCGACTGCACGATCGGGCCAGGGACTTGATCGTGCAGACGCCCCACGACATTGCCGCCTTCGATCTTGGCGGGACGGTCGTGGACCGGGAGCAGGTAGCGCGAGCTGCTCAGCAGCTTTTTGATCGCCGCCTTTTCCGCGCGCTTGGTGGTGCCATGGTTGCCGGTGGTACGCGGCTCCCAATCGTGGATCTCATGGAAGGGCGTGACGATCTGGTCGTTGAAGTCGTAGATCACGTCGCCGCAGATGGTGGCGATGCCGTCGGCGGTCTCGACGATGATGTTCATCGAGCCCTCGGTGTGCGCGTTGGCGGCGTCGCAATAGACGCCGGGCATCAGCTCGATCGGCCCGGTGATCTCGAGGTCCAGGAAGCGCAGCGCGCTCTTGGTATGCAGCCGGTCGATCAGGTGCTTGATGTCTGGCGCGGGATATTGCGGATGCATCAGGCCGGAGACGGAATATTCGAGCTCCTTGCGGTTGAGCACGACGGTCGTGTTCATCGGAAACAGGTCGTCCTTGCCGGCATGGTCGATATGCAAATGCGTGTGGCAGACGAAGCGAACGTCGCCCATGCGAACGCCGTGGCGCGCGAGCTGGTTCTCGATCATGTTCTCATGATACTGGAGCCCGCGCATGCCCAGCGTCTCCATGATCTGGTTGGAGCGATAGCCGGTGTCGACGACAACAGGATATTTGCCGCCGAGGATCAAAAAGCCGAGCGTGAGGACGCGGCGGGTGCGGCCGCAGTCGCGGCCGAGCACCAGGAAGCTCGATTCCAGCTCGATATCGCCGTAGTCCAGGATCTTGATCTCCAGCGCCATTCGTTTCCCTCCCGTCTCGTTTCTTGTCTGTCAAAGCCGATAGACGCGCGTCGCCGTCGTCCTGAAGATCGCATCCTGCTGCTCCGCACTGAACGGGGCGGCGGCGGCGCGAAAGGCTGCGACGAGCTCGCGATAACTGGTCCACAATTTCTCGATCGGAAAATTGGAGCCGAACAGGCATCGCTCGGCGCCGAAGATCGCGACGGTATCGGTGAGCACGGCGGCGATATGCGCGGGATCGTTGCGATGGATGAAGGTGCCGAGCCCGGACAGTTTCGAGACCACGTTCGGACAACTCGCGAGCCGGGCCATCCCGGCGCGCCAGGCCGCCCGTCCAGCCGGCGAGAGATCCTCGAGCATGCCGGCATGCTGGAGGATGAAGGTCACGCCGGGACAGGATTCGGCCAGCTGCGCAGCATCCGGCATCTGCGGCGTGAACACCTGCAAATCGAAGCTCCAGCCGTAATCGGAAAGACGTGCGACATTGCGACGGATCGTCGGGTCGGCGCAGAGATCCGGACGCGCCGCGAAGCGATAGAGCGGGTTCTCGTGCCAATGCAGCTGCATGCGCACCCCGCGCAGCAGCGGATAACGCTTGAGGCGGTCGAGCTGCGGACGGACGTCCTCGGCCGCAAAATTGGCGTAAGCGACGATGCCGTGCGGCCAGCCATGTTCGTCGGAGGTACGCTGTACCCACGCTGCTTCCTCCTCAAAATGCTCAGGCGCCCAATTGGTCTGCACATAGACGGAACGGGTGACGTCGCTGTCCTTGAGATCGTCGAGATATTCCTGGATCGGATAATCGCGCCGGATCGGCTCGTACGGTCCGAAGATGCGGGGCTGCATGGGGCCGGTCAGCCAGGGCAGGTCGGCCTGCCGCCAGATGTGATGATGGCCGTCGACGATATCGTTCACGCAGCTCTCCTTCCCAATGCCAGGACGTGGGCGACGATCGAGGCGCTCGACCCGCCGTCCACGAGATCGTCGACGAAGCGTTCGATCGCGACCAGCGCTTCTGTCTGCGGACGGAACGCGGGGCCTGTCGCGAGCGGCGTCAGCCAGCTCAGCCGCCACGCCCGCCGCGACAGTTTCGCGACGGCGTCGCGGAGGGCGTCCGGCTCGCCGCGCTCGAGCCCGTCGGAGACGATGATCACAGCGGCGCCGCGGGCGTAGCCGCCGAACCGCGGGACCGCCAGAAACGCCTGCAGCGCGTCGCCGATCCGGGTGCCGCCGTCCCAGTCGCTGACCAGATGCGCCGCGGCGCTCAGCGCCTGCTCGCGCCGTTTCAGACGCAGTGCACGCGTGACACGGGTCAGCCGCGTGCCGAAGGTGAAGACCTCGACATTGGGCGCGGCCTGCACCAGCGCATGCGCAAGCTTCATGTTCTCGTCGGTGCGGCTTTTCATCGAGCCGGAGACGTCGATCAGCAGTAACACCTTGCGCGGGCGTTGCCGCCGCTTCATGTGACCGAGTCGCAGGATCTCGCCGTCGCTGCGGACAGAGTCGCGTAAAGTGCGGCGGAGGTCGGCAAAGGGGCCGCGGCGCGCCCGCATGCGGCGGTGCCCGCGCCGCCGTGGCAGGCGCCGCGGCGCCTCGCGTGCCAGGCGTCGGAGGGCATCGGTCGTGGATAGCTGCACGAAGCGGCGCTCGACCAGCGCCTCAGTGCGCGATGCAGTCAGGCCGGACTCGTTGGCCTCGTCGGAGAGCAGGGGCTCCTCGTCGCCGCGACCTTCCTCCTGCAGACGGACGGTCTCGTCGTCCTCGCCGTCGTCGGCACGCTCGATCGCCTCGCTGCCGCGGAAATGCAGGTCGAACAGCCGATCGAAGGTGGCGCGGCGCTCGGGCGGAGGGGCGAGGGTGGCGAGCGCAGATTGCTTGATGTCCTCGAGCTTGCGCGGTCCGAGCAGCGCAATCGCGGCGAGGAACGCGGTGGTCTGCTCCGGCGCGACGGCGAAGCCGTTGGCACGCAGCAGGGCGACGAAGGAAACAAAGGTGCGGGCAGCGCGCGGGAGCTGCGGCTCGATGCTCATGCGGTCGCCTCCGCGAGCATGGCATCGAGCCGCGGCGCGATGAAGTGCAGGTCCTCTTCGTCCTTCAGCGCGACGCCGATCGAGCGTTTGAAGGCATCAGGCCAGCGCGCGCCGCCCTTGTTGAGGAGGGTCGCGGCCTCGGCCCAGTCGACGGCTTCGGCGATCCCGGGGGCCTTGCTCAGCGGTTCACGCCGCAATCTCTCGACGGCCGCGACGACGGCGCGGGCCGTGGTTTCGGCGACGCTGGAGGCGCGCATCATGATGATGCGTGCCTCGCGCTCCGCCGTCGGATAATCGATCCAGTGATAGACGCAGCGGCGGCGCAAGGCTTCGTGCAGATCGCGGGTCCGGTTCGAGGTGAGCACGACCACCGGCCGCTCGGCCGCGCGGACCGTGCCGCGCTCGGGAATCGAGATCTGGAAGTCGGAGAGGAATTCGAGCAGGAAGGCCTCGAACTCCTGATCGGCGCGGTCGATTTCATCGATCAGGAGCACGGTGGAATCAGGTGCGCGCAGGGCCGCCAGCATCGGCCGCTCGATCAAGAACGTCTCGCCATAGATGTCGATGCTCTCGTCGCCGGCCTGACGGATCGCCAGCATCTGGCGTGGATAGTTCCACTCATAGAGCGCGGCAGAGGCGTCTATGCCCTCGTAGCATTGCAGGCGGATCAGGCGGCGGCCGAGCACGGCAGCTATTGCCTTTGCCGCCTCCGTCTTGCCGACGCCGGGCGCGCCTTCAAGCAGCAGCGGCTTGCCCAGCGCAAGGCCGAGATAGGCGGCGGTCGCGAGCCCTTCGTCGGCGAGATAATAGGCCGCGCGCAACGCCCGCTCCAGCGCCTCCGGGCTGTCGATGCCGACGATGTTGCTGCGAACCGCCACGGCCGATCCTCTAACGCCGCGCCTGCGGCCGCGCGCCGCCCTGCGCCTTGATCGCCCGCAGCACTTTCTCGGGCGTGATCGGCAGGTCGTCGATCCGCACGCCGACCGCGTTGAAGATCGCATTCGCCACCGCGGGCAGCACCGGATTGGCGCACATCTCGCCGGGGCCTTTTCCCCCGAACGGACCATCAGGCGCAGGGCGTTCAAGCACCGCGATATCGTGCGGGCAGATATCGCCTGGACCGGGCATCAGATATTCGACGAAGTCGCGTGGCCCGTGGACGGGATCGGGATAGTACGGCTCAGGCGTCTCGTAGAGCGCGTGGCTGATGCCCATCCAGGCACCGCCGACCAGCTGCTGCTCGACCAGGCGCGGGTTGAGCGCGCGGCCGAGCTCATAGGCGGAGTCCATCCGGACCATCGCGACCTCGCCGGTCTCATCATCCACCTCGACCTCCGCAACGAGGCATGCATGGGCATAGCAGGTCGCCGGCGACATCTCGCCGGTTTCAGGATCGACATCCGACAGCGGCACGAGAAAGATGCCGCGGCCCGAGATGGTCTTGCCCTGCTTGAACTGCGCGGCAATGGCCACGTCCTTTGTCGAGATCGAGCGGTGCGGGGCGCCCTTGACGTGGATGTTGCCGCGACCGTCGGTTTCGAGATCGGCGGCGTTGACCTCGAGCTCCTCGGCGGCGGCCTCCATCATCACGCCGCGCGCCTCGCGGGCTGCGGCCATCACGGCATTGCCGACGCGATGGGTGCCGCGCGAGGCGAACGAGCCCATGCAGTGCGGGCCGGTATCGGAATCCGCGGTGTCGACATAGACGTCCTCGACCGGCACGCCAAGCGTCTCCGCGCAGATCTGCCGCGTCACAGATTTCATGCCCTGGCCAAGGTCGATCGACGACAGCGCCACGGTGAACTTGCCGCTCGGGTTGGAATGCACCAGCGCCTGGCTCGGATCGCCGCCGAGATTCATGCCGATGGGGTAGTTGATCGACGCCATGCCGCGTCCACGATGCCGGGTCATCTCAGCGTCTCCTGGTGCCGAACACGGAAGAGAATCGGGTCGCGCCGTGAGATGGCGCGGCCGGGCGGGGCGGGGGAGGCGGCGGCGCCGGCGGAGGTGGTTCGCGCGGCGGCTCTCTTGTCGCCGTCACCGGCGCGCGGTCGTAGGTCGTGCGCTGCTGCGCCGGCGCAGCGGGCCGGCTGCGCGAATCCGTCGGTGTTGGCGGGATCACTGCGCGGCTGCCGCCGCCGTCCTTGCGCGAGGAGGCGCGCCTGAACTCGTCGCGGATCGGCCATTTGGCCTTCTCGGCTGCAACCTGGACGCATTCGATCAGCGCGGTGTTCTTGGCTTCGCGCCGGTGCGCCTTCATGTCGCCGTCGCGATAGGCGTTCAGGATCCGGAACTCCATCGGGTCCACGCCGACGAGGTTTGCGAGCTTGTCCATCTGGCATTCGATGGCAAAATCCATCGCGGTGACGCCGAAGCCGCGCATGGCCGTTGCCGGCGTGCGGTTGGTAAAGACGCAATAGACGTCGCCATAGACGTTCGGGATGGTGTAGGGCCCCGGCAGGTGCGCGGCGCATTTCACGGCGGCATAGCTCGACAGCCGCGTATAGGCGCCGCTGTCGAAATAGGCGCGGATCTTGCGCGCGACGATGCGGCCGTCGCGCATCACGCCGTCCTTGATGTAGATGCGCTCGGCGCCGCGCGGCGGGCCGTATTGCATCTCCTCCTCGCGGCCAAACACGTAGCGGACGGGGCGCCCCGTCAACATGGCGCCGAGGATCGCGAGCGGTTCGGTCAAGGTGTCGACCTTGCCGCCAAAGCCGCCGCCGACCGTGCCGCCGATGAAGTGGAAGGTGTTGGAGGGCACGTCGAGGATCTTGGCGCAGGTGTCGACCGAAAAGAACAGCGCTTGCGTCGAGGTATAGACGACGTAGCGGCCGTTGGTATCGGGCGCGGCGATGGCGCCGTTGGTCTCGGTCGGCGCGTGCTCGATCGGCGACATCTGGTAGCGCTGCTCGAGCACCTGGTCGGCGGTTGCGAGCGCGGCATCGGCATCGCCAAAGCGCAGGCGCTGGTGGTCGTAGACGTCGTGATAGATGAAGGCGTTCTTCGGATAGGTCTCGTTCACGACGGGCGCACCCGGCTTCAGCGCATCCTCGACGTCGAACACGGCCGGCAGCGGCTCGTAATCGATCCTGACTTTTGCGATCGCCTCGAACGCCTCGCGCTCGCTGTCGGCGATGATAGCGAGGATCGGTTCGCCCTTGTAGCGGACCTTGTCGACCGCCAGCGACGGCTCGTCGTCCTTGCCGAAGTTGATCAGGCTGAGCAGCGTGTTGAGGTTGCGTGGCACGTCCGCGCCACGGATGATCCGGCGCACGCCTGCCGAGCGCTCGGCCTCGGTGGTATCGATGCGGCGCAGCCTTGCATGGGCCTGGGTCGACCGAACGACCTTCAGGTGCAGCATGCCCTGCAGCTTGTGGTCGTTGAAATAGCTGGACGTGCCCGTGATGTGGCCGAGCATGTCCTGCCGCTGCGTGCCCTTGCCGATTTCCTTCAAATTATCGTCACGCTCGTCGGCGAAGATGTCCTTGCGCAGTTCCAGCATGGTCTGACCTCAGGCGCTGGCCCGGCCGCCCGCGGCGGCGAGGATGGCATTGATGATGGGCTCGTAGCCGGTGCAGCGGCAGATGTTGCCGGAGATCGCCTCGATGACGTCGGCCCGGCTCGGGGTCGGATTGCGGTCGAGCAGCGCCTTTGCAGCCATCAGCATGCCCGGCGTGCAATAGCCGCACTGGGCGGCGAAATTGTCGGCAAAGGCGCGCTGCAGCGGATGCAGGTTCGGGCCTTGCTTCATGCCGTCGAGCGTCTCGACCGAGCGGCCCGCGACGATCTCGGCGAGCGTCAGGCAGGAGAGGTGAAGCTCGCCATCGATCAGCACGCTGCATGTGCCGCAGCCACCCTGGCCGCAGCCGAATTTCGGCGTCATGTCGCCGATCAGCTCGCGCAGCGCGACGAGCAGGTTGGTGCCGCCGTCAACGAAGATCGCGACGTCGCGGCCGTTGTGACGAAACTGCAGGGGGATCTTGGCCATGGCGTCTATTCCTGTCCCGACAGCAGGCGGCGCAGATGCACGCCGACGATCTCGCGGCGATACCAGGCGCTGCCGAGCGCGTTGTCTGAGGGCGATGTTCCTTCTGTGGCGGCAGAGGCCGCAGCTGCGATGGTCGCCGCATCCAGCGAGCGGCCCTCCAGCGCGCGCTCGGCGGCGCGAGCGCGGATCTGGGTCGGCGCCATCGAGCCCAGCGCAATCCGCGCACCCGCGATCCGTCCGCCGCTGACCGGCAGATGCGCGGCAAGCGTGATCACCGAGCCGCCCTTCGGCTTGATGCGCGCGATCTTGCGATATCGGAACGCCTCGCTGCTTGCCGGCCGCGTGCAGGACACCGACAGCACCAAAGTTCCGGCCTGACGCTCGCGCCCCTGCAGAAACTCCTCGATCGGAATATCGCGCGAGCCGAAGCCGCCTTGAACCGCAATGGTGGCGTCGAGCGCCAGCAGCGCCACGGTGAAATCGCCGTAAGGGTTCGGCGCGAACAGATTGCCGCCGACCGTGCCCATGTTGCGGACGGCGGGACCGCCGATCGAGCGGGCAGGGGCATGCAGGAAGGCGAGGTCGCGCTCGGCGAGCACGCGCGCGAAGGTCACGCCGGCGCCCAGCGTGATGCGTGGACTTGAGGCGTCGATCCGGGTCAGCGCCTGGTCCTGCGCCCGGACGATCGTCGAGATCGAGACGTCGCCTTCGTTCAGCGCCCGCATCACCAGCGTGCCGCCGCCGAGATAGCGCGCGCTCCGGTCCGACGACAGCGCGCCAGCCGCCTCGCTCGCATTCGTAAAGGTCTTTACCGTCACGGCCATGGCTTAAGCGGCCTCCTTCAGATGGCGGCGGATCGCCTCGAATCCGGCCTGATAGATGTCTTCCGCGACCATGTGGGTGATGCGGTCCTTGTCCTCCGGCTTCGTCGTGAACCGCGATTCCCAGTGCCAGAAGGTGCGGTCACCGTCGGTCACCGGCAGCAGCCGGACATGCGCGACGTAGTTGAACATCGGGACCGGCGTATCGAGCAGGCAATAGCTGAAGGTCTGTTCCAGGTCGGACAGTGCCAGCAGCTGCTCGCGGAGCTCCGAGCCGTCATTCAGCTTGAACCGTCGCACGCAGCCGATCTTGTCGGCGGATTGCGCGCGTTCGATGGAGGAGGTCGCAACCGCCGGGTGCCAGCGGTCGTGCCCGTTGAAATCGCGCAGCACGTCCCACACCGCGTCCGTCGGTGCGTTCAGGATCGTGCTCTTGACGATATGCGGCACGGCTAGCCTCCGAACACGCGCTTCAACGCGTCGAAGCCGCCCTGGAACACTCCGCCGCCGATATTGTTGACGAGCTCGGTCTCCCGTTCCGGGGCGCAATCGAACTCGGCGGTCCATTCCAAAAACGTCTGGTCACCGTCGGTGACGGGCGTCAGGCGCAGGGTGGCGACGTAGTTCTCGACGCCCATCGGCGATTCCAGGATCGAGTAGGTGCAGAACATGTCGTAATCGGAGAGGCCGAGCAGCTTCTCGCGGATGCGGTCGCCGTTGCGCAGACGGAAATCCCGGACACAGCCGATCTTGTCGGCGGGCTCGCCGCCCTCGATCCGGCTTTCGGCGATGGCCGGGTGCCAGTTCGGCAGGCCGTTGAAATCGCGCACCCGCGCCCAGACGCGGTCGTTGCGGGCGTTGACGACGGTGGAGACGTAGACGCGGGCCATTGCTTAAGACCTCAGCTCTTCTTCCGTGGCCCGCGCTCGGCGGGCGGCTCGCCGCCCTCAGTCGCAGGCGGAGCGGCGGCCGGCTTGTCACCACCGCCACCACCTCCGCCGCCGCCCTTGCGCGCGGCCTCCTTGATGCCCTGCATGTCACGGGCCTCGCGGATCAGTCCCGGCATCTTGGCCAGGCTGCCGCCTTCGACGCCGATATCCGACAGGATCGAGTCGATCAGCGGCGCCTGGACTCGGTAGCGTAGCGCCGAGTCGATCACCTCGTCGGTGGCGCTGCGGCCGCCATTGCCGTTGCCGTGGCCGTTGCCGTTGAGGCCGTCGACCTGGAGGATGCGGATGCCTTCGATCTTCTCCATCGGCTTGACGCTCTCGCGCACGATGCCCTCGATGCGGTCGAGCAGCTTTCTGCGGAACAGCGAATAGCGTGCCTGGTCGGTCAGCACGTTCTCGGCTTCGTTCAGCATGCGTTGCGCTTCGGCTTCGACCGCGGCGCGCACGCGCTCGGCTTCGGCGGCGATGCGGGTCTCTTCGGCCTGCTTCTCCGCCAGCAGAACCTCGACGGTCTTGCGCCGTTTGGCGATCTCGCTCTCGCGGGCGGTGACGACGCGCTCGGCGGCTTCGGTCGCCCGGATCCGCGCCTCCTCGGCGGCTGCGCGCGCGGCCGACTCCTCCAGCGACTTCTGATGGATCGCGATCGCCTTCTCCATCAGCACCGTCTCGACGTCCTTCTCACGATTGACCTCGAGCTTGCGCAGCTCGCGCTCGCGGCCGATGCGGGCCTCGTCGAGGCCGCGGTCGGAGGCGATGCGGGCACGCTCGACTTCCTCGCGCGCAGCAATCTCGGCCTCCTGGAGCGACTGGACGCGGGCGACCTCGAGCTGCTCGATGGCGCGGCGCCGCTCGATGCGGGCGGCCTCCAGCGCCTGCTCGCGCGAAACGTCGGTGGTCTCGACCTCCTTGCGCGCCACGATCTCGGCCTGCCGGACCTGGCGGTCGGCGTCGATCCGCTCGGACTTCTTGGTCGACAGCGCGATGACGCGGTCCTCGTCCGCGATCTCGATCGCCTTCTTCTGCTCGATGTTGAGCACTTCGCGCTTCTTGGAGGAATTGATGCGCTCGGCCTCGAGCGCCAGGTCGACCGTGATGCGCTGCCGCTCGATGGCGTCGCGCCGCTTCAGCTCGGCCGCCTCGAGGACGCCGGTCCGCTCGATCTCGAGCGCGCGCGTCTCCCGTTCGGCCTGGATGCGCTCGGCCGCAACCGCCTTTTCCTGGGCGATGCGGGCCGCCTCGATCGCCTCGCGCGAGGCGATGTCGGCTTCCTCGACGGCGCGGTTGCGGGCGATCTCCAGGGAGCGCACGCGCTCCTCCTGCGCGATGCGCGAGGCTTCCGTGGTCTCGCGCGCGGCGATGCCGGCGACGTCCAGCGCCTGGTTGCGCTCGATCTCCAGCTGCCGTGTGTTCTGCTCGGCAGCGATGCGCTCGGCAGCCAGCGTCCGCTCCCGGGCAATGCGGGCGGCCTCGACCGCGCGCTGCGCTTCGATCTCGGCCTCCTGGATGGTCCGCACCTGCTGGATTTCCAGCGCGCGGGTACGCTCGTCCGAGGAGATACGCTCGACATTGACGATCAGCGTCTGGGCGATGCGCGCCTTTTCGGTGGCCTCGCGTGCGGCAATCTCGGCCTCGTCGACCGCGCGCGTCCGCTCGATCTCGCGGCGCCGCGTCTCTTCCTCGTTGGCGATGCGGGCGTCGGTGACGACGCGGTCCTGCTGGATGCGGGCTTTCTCGATTGCCTCGCGCGCGGCGATCTCGGCTTCCTCGACTGTGCGCATCCGCTCGATCTCGCGCTGGCGGACTTCGCGTTCCGAAGCGATGCGTGTGGTATCGATCGAGCGCTGGTTGGCGATCCGGGTCTTCTCGATCTCCTCGCGCGCCAGCAGCTCCTTTTCCTCGATGGTGCGGGTTCGCTCGATCTCTTTCTGGCGGGTCTCGCGCTCGGAGGCGATGCGGGCCTCGGCGATCGCCTGCTCATTGGCGATGCGGGCGCGCTCGATGGCCTCACGGGCGGAAATCTGCGCCTGTTCGGCCTCGGTCTCGCGCAGTGCCCGCTCGCGCGCGACTTCGGTGCGCTGAAGCGCACGGCGCATCTCGATGTCGCGTTCCTGCTCCAGGCGCGCGGTCTCGCTCTCGCGCTCGATCTCCAGCGCCTGCCGCTCGGCTTCGAGGTTGCGCGAGCGGATCTTGATCATCGAATCCTGCTCGATGTCGTTGCGCAGCTTGCGTCTGGCCTCGATGTCCTCCATCAACCGCGTCAGGCCTTCGGCGTCGAAGCGGTTCGAAGGGTTGAAGAACTCGAGATCGGTCTGGTCGAGATCGGTGATCGCAACCGATTCCAGCTCGAGGCCGTTTTGGGCGAGAGCTTCCGCCGCTTCGGTCTTGACCCGCGCGACGTAGTCGCCGCGACGCTCGTGCATTTCCTCCATGGTCATCTCGGAGGCGACCGAGCGGATCGCGGAGATGAACTTGCCGGCCAGCAGTGCGTGGAGCTGCCCGGGTTCCAGGGTGCGGCGGCCGAGTGTCGCCGCGGCAATCGAGACGGCCTCCCGAGTCGGCTGAACGCGGACGTAGAAGTCGGCCTCGATGTCGACGCGCATGCGGTCGCGGGTGATCACGGCATCCTGCTTCGAACGCACGATGCCCATCGGCAGCACGTTCATGTTGACGGGCGTGTAGTCGTGGATGAACGGCAGCACGAAGGCGCCGCCATTGATCACCACGCGTTCGCCGAGGAAGCCGGTGCGGACGAACGAGGTCTCCTTGGAGGAGCGGTGGTAGAGCCAGTTCACGATATAGACGCCAACCACGATCACGATGATCGCGACGATCAGCCAGAGGATCAATTCACCGACCAACATCCCTGACATCTTTCCCTCCCTCGAACCTATCAGGCGTTATCGCGCGCCGATCGCCTTGAATTGCCGCACCTGTTCCGTCAGCGCCCGCTCCACCGGCAGCCGCTCCATCGAGGACGCCCCGTAGAAGCCGTGGCAATGACGGGTGTTCTTCATAATGAAATCAGCGTCGGCGGGATCTGCGATCGGGCCGCCATGCGCCAGCACCAGGATGTCCGGATTGACGCTGAGCGCGGCACTGGCCCAGGTGTCGATCCGCGCCGGGCAGTCCTTGAGCCTCAAGGCGGTTTGCGCACCGATCGTGCCGCCGGTCGTCAGGCCCATGTGGCAGACGATGATGTCGGCGCCGGCGATTGCCATCGCCGCGGCTTCCTTCTCGCTGAACACGTAGGGCGTGGTCAACATGTCCTTGTCGTGCGCCTTGGCGATCATGTCGATCTCGAGCGCGTAGGACATGCCGGTCTCTTCGAGATTGGCGCGGAAGGTGCCGTCGATCAGGCCGACGGTCGGAAAGTTCTGGACGCCTGCGAAGCCAAGTGCCTTCAGCTGGTCGAGAAAGACGTCCATGTCGCGGAAGGGATCGGTGCCGTTGACGCCCGCCAGCACCGGGGTCTGGTCGACCACGGGGAGCACCTCGCTCGCCATTTCCAGCACGATGGCGTTGGCATCGCCATACGCCATCAGGCCCGCGAGCGAGCCACGCCCGGCCATGCGGTAGCGGCCGGAATTATAGATGACGATGAGGTCGACGCCGCCGGCTTCCTCGCATTTGGCTGAGAGCCCGGTGCCGGCGCCGCCGCCGACGATCGGCTCGCCGCGCCTTGCCATGTCGCGAAACTTCTTCAGCAGCGCCGCGCGTTCAAACCTGGCCATCGGTCACCTCGCGAGTCTCCGCCGCACACCGGTCCGCCCGAACAGGTTTCGGAACGCACTGACGATGGCGGCGGCGAAATCGGAATCGTTGATGTTCTTAGGCGTGCGAATGAGCTGGCGGTTGCCGGTCTGCCGCACGGTCCGCTCCAATGTGCGGAACAGCGCGGCGTCGGCATCCGGATCCCAGAACGGCTGACCTCGCGCGTCGAGGGCCGAGACGCCGCCCTCGGGCAGGAAGAAACGCACCGGGCCATCCATCTGGTTGAGCCGCTCGCCGATCCAGCGGCCCATGCGCTCGTTCTCTTCCGCCGTCGTCCGCATCAACGTCACCTGTGGATTGTGGACGTGGAATTTGCGGCCGCGATAGCGCTCGGGAATGGTGTCAGGCGCGCCGAAATTGACCATGTCGAGCGCGCCCACCGAGCCGACATAGGGCAGGCGGCTGCGGATGATCGCGCCAAAGCGGTCCTCGGCGGCGGGAAATACGCCGCCCATCATGAGGTCACAGATCTCGGTCGTGGTGAGGTCGATGACGCCGGCGAGCTGACCGGATTCGACGAGCTTCTCCATGGACCGGCCGCCGATGCCGGTGGCGTGAAAGACCAGGCATTCGAAATCATCGCGCAGCTCGGCCGCGATCTTCTGCACGGCCGGCGTGGTAACGCCGAACATGGTGATGCCGATTGCGGGCAGCCCGCCGGCTTCGCGCGCCGTTGCGGCACGCGTGTCGAGCCGCGCCTTGACCATGCCGGCGAGCGCATTGGCCCCGTTGGCGAGCACCGCGCGCGAGATCGAGTTCAGCCCCTGCACGTCGGTGACGGAGTACATCATGGTGATGTCGGCCGGGCCGACATAGGGCCCGACATCGCCCGAGGCGACGGATGAGATGATCAGCTTGGGAACGCCCACTGGGAGCGCGCGCATCCCCGGGGCGACCAGCGAGGCCGCGCCGGAACCGCCTGCCGAGATCACGCCGGCGACATTGCCTTGGCGCCGCAACCAGTTGGCAAACGCATCCGCCATTGCGGTGACGGCGACGCCTCGGTCGCTGCCGAACACGGCGGAGCCGCCGCGGCCGTGGTTCAGGGCGATCTCCTGCGCGGAGACATCGCAGGAGGAATGCTTGCCGCTGGTCGAGACGTCGACCAACCGCGTGCGCAGGCCGCTTTCGGCTATGATGTCGCGGATGTAGCGCAGCTCCTGGCCCTTGGTATCGAGCGTGCCGACGACCAGCACCACCGGCGGGCCCGAAGCCTGCGCCGCCACCGGTTCGTGCTTGCGCCGCGCCGTCTCGTCGAGCCGGGCGACCTGCGTCGAGAGCGTCCGCGCCGCGGCCTCGATGCGGGCGATCGGCACCGGTTGCGACCATCGCGTCGGCAGCGTCGGATTGGAGATGTAGATGCGCACCGGCCCGTCGCGCCGTGGCGCCGGCGCCGGCTTCGTTTCGGCGCCGGATGCGGCGATTTCGATATCCGGTTCGAGCTCCGCATGAAGCCCGACGCCGAGCAGGCGCTGCTGCAGCTCGCGATCGGCGGCAAGGCGCGCGGAGTCGATGATGCGGTTGATGCGGCCGTTGACCATGATCGCGACGTTGCGCGAGATCGCGGTGGCGACGCCGATGTTCTGCTCGATCACGAGCACGGACATGTCGCCGTCGTCGCCCAGCCGCAGCAGCATCTCCTCGACCTGCGCGACGATGACGGGCGCGAGGCCTTCGGTCGGCTCGTCCATGATGAGCAAATGCGGATTGGTGAGCAGCGCGCGCGAGATCGCCAGCATCTGCTGCTCGCCGCCGGAGAGCTGGCCGCCGCCGTGGCCCTTGCGCTCGGCGAGGCGCGGGAATGTGTCGTAGATGCGCTCGACGGTCCAGGCGCCCGAACGCAGACCGCCGGCGAGCTGCAGATGCTCGTCGACGCTGAGCGAGCGCCAGAGGCGGCGGCCCTGCGGCACGTAGCCGACGCCGAGCCGGGCGATCTGGGCCGGCGGCCGGCGCGTGACATCCTCGCCGCGGACGCGGATCGAGCCGCCGCTCACGCCGACCAGTCCCATGATCGCCTTGCACAGCGTGGTCTTGCCCATGCCGTTGCGGCCGACGACGGAGAACACACCGCTATCAAGCACGAGATCGACGCCTTGCAGCGCATGCGAGTGGCCGTAGTAGACGTCGAGGCCGCGAACCTCGAGCGCCGGATTGCTGCGGCGGACCTCATTCATGGCCGCCTCCCAGATAGAGCTCCTGCACCTCGGGGTCGGACTGGATCTCCTCCGGAAGGCCTTCCTTGAAGACGCGGCCGTTGTGCATCATCGTGACGCTCTCGACGACGCGCAGCGCAACGTCCATGTCGTGCTCTATGATGATGTAGCCGATGTGTGCGGGCAGGGAGGTCAGGATCTCGATCAGCTCGGCCCGTTCCGTCGGCGACAGACCCGCGGCCGGCTCGTCGAACAGCACGAAGCGCGGCGCACCGGCGAGCGCGAGCGCGATCTCGAGCTGGCGCTGCTGGCCGTGCGCGAGCTCGGCCACGCGCTGGTCCTTCACGGCGGACAGATGCACGGCCTGGATCAGGTTGTCGGCCGCATGCATCAATGCATCGTTCTGCCCCGGTCGCAGGAACGAGAAGCGTCCGCGCGAGACGCCGCGGCAGGCGAGATAGACGTTGTCCTGCACGGTGAGGCCGGGGAACAGCGCCGAAATCTGGTAGGTGCGGCGCAGCCCGCGGCGGATGCGCTCATAGGGCGGGAAGTGCGTGACGTCCTCGCCGAAGAAGCGGATGGTGCCGGAGGAGGGTGGGAAGTCGCCCGTGATGCAGTTGAACAGCGTGGTCTTGCCGGCACCGTTCGAGCCGAGCACGGCGCGCCGCTCGCCCGGCCGCACGGTGATGGTGACGTCGGTCAGCGCGGCGAGCGCGCCGAACAGCCGCGTCACGCCGCGCAGCTCCAGCGCAGCGCCGGCACCGACTGCGGAGAGGCGTTGGGCGACGCTATCCATGGCCGCGCCCTCCACTGGTGCGGCTCACCTCGCGCCGTTGATGCTGGCGCCAGCGCTGCCAGAGGCCGATGACGCCATCCGAGGACCAGAACACGATGGCGAGGAAGCCGAGCCCGATCAGCAGGCGGAAGCGGTTGCCGTCGAGTCCGAGTCGAACCAGGAAGTCGAGCGCGAAGGTGCGCAGCAGCACGAAGATCAGCGCGCCGATGAAGGGCCCGATCGGGCGCGTGATGCCGCCGACGACGGCGATGATCAGCACGTCGATGCAGGCGCCGACGCTGACCGAACCCGGCGAGATCTGGCGATAGTTCCAGACCTGGAGCACGCCGGCCAGCGCCGCGACGAAAGACGCGAAGGCATAGGCCGCGACGCGGTGCGCATTGACGTTGAAGCCGAGCGCCGCCATGCGCCGCGGATTGTCGCGCACGCCCTGGAGCGCAAGGCCGAACGGCGCGCGCGAGAGGTATTCGACGGCGAAATAGCAGAGCGCGGCGACCGCCAGCACGATGTAATAGAAGGGAATGTCGGCGCGCCAGTTCACGCCCCAGAAGTGTGGCGTGGCCACGGTGTTGATGCCGGTATGACCGTTGAAGATCGCCCAGTTCTGGTTGGTGAAATAGTAGAAGGCCGCTCCGATCGCGAGCGTGATCATGATGGTGTAGATGCCTTCGGTGCGCACCGCGAGCGCGCCGCCGAGCGTGCCGAACGCGGTCGCCAGTGCCAGCGCCATCGGCACTGCGAGCCACCAGGGCCAGCCCAGGCTGATATTGGCGTTGCCGCTGACGCCGAACACGGCGACCATGTAGGCCGAGAAGCCTGCGATGGTGAGCTGCATCAGGCTGACCATGCCGCCATAGCCGGCGAGAAACATCAGGCTCAGCGCCACGGTGCCGAGGATCAGCGTGGTCGCGAAGATCTCGATCAGAAAAAAGCTGCTCGCGATCAGCGGCATGACCAGGAGAATGGCCGCGACGGCCCAGGCGGCGGGGTTGTTGATCTCTGGCCATATCCGGGCGGGGGGCTGCGCCTTGGTGGCGCGGCCTACGGCAACTGGGGCATCGTGGGCGAGCGACATCTCAGCGCCTCGCCAACAGGCCTTGCGGCCGGATCGCCAGCACCAGCACCATGATCAGGAAGGTCACGACGATGGCGTAGGTCGGGATGTAGACCGAGCCGAGCTGCTCGGCGAGGCCGATGATCAGCGCGCCGAGCGCGGCGCCCGGAATCGAGCCCATGCCGCCCACGATCACGACGACGAGGGACGCCAGCAGGAAACGGATGTCTTCGCCGGGCGACAATGACTGGAAGGTGCCGCCGACGACGCCAGCGATGCCGGCAAGCCCCGCGCCGAAGGCGAACACGCCGACGAAGACGAGCTGGATGCGCACGCCGGTCGCGGCGAGAATGTCGCGATCGTCGACGCCGGCGCGGATGATCATCCCGATCCGGGTGCGGTTGAGCGCGAGCCACATCGCGACGCCGATGACAACGGAGGCCACAAAGATCACGAGCCTGACGAGCGGATATCTGAGATAGACCGGCTCGCCCGAGGATTTGATCGCGGTCACCAGCGGCAGCTCGATGGGACCGATCAGCCATTTCGGGGTCTGGATCTGGTAGAAGTCGCCGCCGCAGGCCCATAGCATGAGATCGGCAAACACGATGGACAGCCCGATCGTCACCATGGTCTGCCTGAGATCCTGGCCCTCCATCCGGCGGAACACGATCACCTGCAGCAGCACGCCGACGACAGCGGTCAGGACGAAGGCGACGATGAAGCCGAGGATCCACGAGCCGGACGATGTGCTGATGGCATAACCGATATAGCCGCCGAACAGGTAGAGCGAGCCGTGCGCGAGGTTGACGTTGCGCATCAGGCCGAAGATCAGCGTGAAGCCGCTGGCGACCAGGAAGTAGAGACCACCGAGCGTGATGCCGTTGAAGACCGCGTTGAGGAAGACGCGCTTCCGGCCGATCGCCTCTTCCAGCCCCGGCGGCCAGACTGCGAAGATCAGCCAGAGCGCGACCGCAATCGCGATGATCGTAATCAGCGCCCAGGCCGGATGGCGTTCGACGAAGCGGTTCATGGCTTCACCTCGCCCCGCTTGCGGGGAGAGGTCGACGCGTAGCGCCGGGTGAGGGGGACTCTCCGCAAGCCAAACTGCCGCCGCACTTGCGGAGACTCCTCCTCACCCAGACCCTCTCCCCGCAAGCGGGGCGAGGGGGCATGCAAGCCGTTGCCGGCTGCTGGCCCTGCCATGAGCGAACGTCCTCCCGTCACGCGCGATCCTCTTTTCCGGGATCGCGTTGCCGGCATCCTAGCCAAGCGGCGAGGGCGACATTTGATCGTGAGTATCTTTTCGTGGCCTGCGCTCAGGCGCGCAAAACCTTGGCGGCGCGACGATAATCGGTCGGGGCCATCCCGACATTGGCGGCAAAAAAGCGCGTGAAACCGCTCTGTGAGGAGAAGCCGAGATCGAAGCCGATGTCGGCGATCGGTGTCTCGCTCGCCACCAGCGCTTCGAGCGCCTGTTCCATGATCAGCGTGTTGAGATAGAGGTTCGGCGTGACGCCGGTCTGCACGCGGAACAGCCGGTAGAAATGCGGTCGCGACAGGCCGGATTCGCGCGCGATGGTGTCGAGCTCGATTTCAGCGCCGGGGCTCTCCGACATCATCTTGATGCACTTGCGGACGCGAAAGTCGGTGACGGCGCCGCCTGCGCGCGGATCGCGCGCGGTCTCGGCCTGCTGCCAGCTTTCGTCGTAGCAGATGTCGATCAGCCGCCTCAGCTCGGAATCGAGACTGGAGAGCGATGGTGCGCCGCACACGAGCGCGGCGGTCCGCCTGATGTGCTTGTCGAGTGCGGGCGTGCGCCTGAACTGGGTGCGGCCGAAGCGCAACCGGTCGGAGCCGGAGGCATCCGGCGCGAACCATTCGGCGTTGACGTAGAGCACGAAGAAGATCGCGCCGCCGTCGAGATCGGTCGGCAGGAAGTTGTGCGGTTCCCAGGGATTGACGGCGACGACCGACGTCTCGGTGAGATCGTAATGCCCGTCGGAGACATCGATGCATGCCGACATGCCGCCGACATGGAAGATCAGATGACCTTCGCGATGGGCGTGGATATTGAAAGGCCGGTTCAACTGATAAACCGTCGCCCGGCCGAAGCGGCCATGGAAGACGGCGAGCGCACGGCTCATGCCTTCCCCTCCCGAATGTTCTTGTCTTTTCGGCCAGCCTTCAACAACACCGCCGAGATTGCAAGAGCGGAGAGCGACCGCGTCAGCGAGTCGCTCCCCGGTTGCGTCTGCCTGACGTGATGCGTCAGTACTTCTTACATTCCGGCACGGTGCGGCTCGGCAGCCCGATCTTGGAGAACACGGCCGGGTCGTAGCCGAGCGTCTGGTTCACGTTCGGGATCACCTTCACGACCTTGCTGAACAGCGCGCCCTTGCCGTCGTCGACGACTTCGGTGACGAAGTTGGTGCCGATCGCCTGGCGGTTGGAGTCGAGCTTGATCTTGCCGTTCGGTGCGTCGAGCTCGATCTTCGCCAGTGCTTCCTTGTACTTGGCCTGGTTGTTGGAGAGATCGCCGTTGACCTGACGCAGTGCGAGGATGAGCGCCATGGTTGAATTATAGTAGTTGGTGGCGAGCAGCGACGGGCTCGGGAAGCGCTTGTTGGGCGGGAAGGCGTCTTGATAGGCCTTCACGAATTTCTGCCAGCCCGGATCCTCCCAGGTGTCGGCCTGTCCGCTCGCCGCGATGGTTCCGATCAGCGCGTTCTTGGCGTTGCCCTTCGACGACAGGATGGTCTGGTCGATCATGATGGAACCGCCCATCAGATGCGCCTTGCCGCCGGCCTGCTGATACTGGTTGAGGAAGTTGACGGCGTCGGCGCCGCCAAGCCCGAGATAGATGGCGTCGACGTCGTCGGGCAGGGCAGCGATGACGGAGGCGAAGTCCTTCGTTCCCAGCGGCACCCATTGCCGGTTGGTGACCTGTCCGCCCATGCCGCAGAACTCGAGCACCAGCCCGAACACCTGGGTATAGATGAAGGAATAGTCCTCGCCGACGGTCGCGATCTTGCGATACTTCTTCTCTTCATAGGCGTATTTGCCGAGGCCGATCTGCCACTGCGCGCCGTCCATGTTGTAGCGGAAGAAGTTCGGTGCCGGGTCGACATAGGTCGTTTCCTGCGCACCGGATGCGGCATTGATGAACGTCAGCCCGGGATGGCTCTTGGCAAAATTCTTGACCGCGATGCCTTCGTCGCCGGAGAGCGGCGACAGCAGGATCTGCACCTTGTCCTGCTCGATCAGCTTGCGCACGGCGCGCACGGCGGAGTCCGGCGTTGCATCGGTCGAAGCGACGATGAATTCGAGTTCCTTGTCGCCGACCTTCTTGCCGAGCACGTTAAGCGCGGTCTGGTGGCCGCGCATGCCGTCCTCGCCGAGCACCGTGTAGGTGCCCTCGAGCGTTGCGGTCACGCCCACCTTGATCTTTTCCTGGGCGATCGCCGCGCCCGAAAGAAACAGGCTGCTCAACGCGAGCAGTCCGATGCTGCATTTCGACATGTGCTCCTCCCTGTGTCATCGCTTGTTGCCGCGACGAACCGTATGATGCCCGTGGCTCTCGAAGCCCGCGGCTTTGGAGGAAAGCTAACCGAAGTCGGATGCGCTGCACCCATCGCGGCCTCGTTCGGCTTGACCGGCAGTCTCATTTTTGAATGTTGCGGCGCGAGTGATTTTCGCGGTGCAGCAGGACGCCGCGCTAGCTGTAATCTTCGCCGAGAAACTGGTTGATCGCATCGAACGCCTGCAGACGGTTTTTCTCCAGCAGAACCATGTGCGTGCCTTCGCCAATCTCGACCCATCGCCGGTATGGCGCATGCTTCAACGAAAGGAAGAAGTTCTGCGCCGAGTCGATAGGAACGTCCTGGTCCCATTCCGCGTGGACCAGGAGCACGGGCACGCGAATGTCGGCGGCGTCATAGAGCCTCTTGCCCGCGGCCCAGTATTCGCGGATGTCCAGGATCGGGCCGTTGACTGCACGCATGATGGCAGGCGCTTGCGCGCTGCCTAGCGGATCGGTGGCGAGCGAGATATTGGCCCAGCGCTCGAAGCCGCCCGCCGGGATCAAGCTCGATCGTGCTGCTTCCGGCGCAGCCGAAAGCCAGCGCTCCCTGAAGTCCAGCACCGGAACGTTGCGATAGCCGCCGAGGCGCCCGCCAGCATCGATCGGAGCTGGGCCCTGCAGCACCCAAAGCGGCGCGACCAGCGCGAGCTTGACGACCTTGTCGTTGTTGCCTGCGGTGTAAGCGCCGGCCACCGAGCCGCCCCAGGACATTGCAACCAGATTGAGGCGAGCGATCCTGCGCTGCTTCAGGATGTGCGCGACGGCGCTGGCGAGGTCGCGCACGCCGGCCTCGGTGCGCACGAGCGGTTCGGACTGCTCCGGCGGCGCGTCCATCTCGGACGGGCGGGTCGATTGGCCATAGCCGCGCACGTCGAGCGCGAAGACGTCGTAGCCATGGCCGGCGAGATAGTCCATGAACGAGACGCCGCCGAGTGGCGTGTCGAAAAGGCTTCCCGATGAATAGGTCGCGCCGTGCATCATCAGGATGGTTCGCTCGGCGGAGAAGGTCTCGAGCGCCGCGGGGCGCTTGTTGCGCAGGTGAAGCGAAATTCCGGCCGTTTCGCTCGGGATCATGAGATCCTCGACCACGATCTCGTGCCTGTCGACGCGCGCGCTGGCGTGCTGGCTCATGATCGCTCTCCGTTCAGATGAATTGCCAGGTGAAGCGTCCTCTGGTCCGGCTGACGCGGCCGACCGATGACTGTGCAAAATGGGTGGTGAAGATGGTTGAGCCCCGCTCGGCGGCGTCCTCCAGCACGAAGGCGCGCGAGCGCAACGCGGCTTCCGGGAATTCGCAGAAGCAGGAATTGAGTGAAGGCTCATAGACCTGGAGCGGGTGGTGCATCACGTCTCCGGCGAACAGCGCCTCCTCTCCACGCGAGACGAGGCGGATGGAGGCGTGATCGACGCTGTGGCCGGCCGTCGGGACGAACGAGATGCCCTCGATGGCCTCGCTCCCGTCCACTGCGATGAGTCTGGCAAGTCCGGCCTCGATCACCGGCCGGACGCTGTCGTCATAGACATGGTCGGCCGGCTTGCGCAGCGCGGGGCCGAGGGACGGGGCAGGGCGGGCCGTTCCGGTCGGCTCTGTGCCCGTCGCGAGGCTCTCGCCATAGGCCTGCTCGATCGCGGAGAAGACGTAGGTCGCATTCGGGAAGGTCGGGACCCAGCGTCCGTCGACGAGACGGGTGTTCCAGCCGACGTGATCGGCATGCACGTGGGTGAGCAGCACGTAGTCGACCTGCTCCGGCGTGACGCCCGCTGCGGCCAGCCGCGCCAGGAACGGTTCGTTGAGCCGGTGAAGCGGCGGAATCTCCGGCCGGTTCTTGTCGTTGCCGGTGGCCGTGTCGATCAGGATCGTGTGGTGCGGTGTCCTGACCACCCAGCTGTGAATGCTTTGGATGAAGGTACCGGTCGCAGCATCGAACGAGCCCGCCTCCAGGCTGTCGCGATGGCGCTCCAGCGCCCGCGGCTCGCCTCCCGGATAGAGCGCGTCGAACTTGAATGCGGCAAGCCGCAACTCGTCGATCCGCGTGACGGATGTTTTGCCGACCTGATAGGTCTTGGCCGCGTGAATCATCAAGATGTCCTCCACTGGACCGTAGGGCTGGTTGCCCGGGCCGCGGTGACAATGAGGTACGAAGCGCGCCAGGCCTTGGGGAGAGTCGCGGGCTCGATAGGTCCCATCGACATTGTCGATATCGGAAAGGATGCTCGCCCAGCTTTTCACGCCGCCGTTTTGGCCCTAACCCTCGTATCGCGGCTCGTCGCGGTCGCGACATGCCCCAGACGGAGGTGCCACCGATGCAGGATGCGGAACACGGCCGGGGTCGGCCGGCCGATGATAACGATCTCGCCGAGATCGACCTCGGTCTGTTGCTGGCTCTGGAGGCTCTCCTGCGCGAGCGGAACGTGACGCGCGCGGCCTCCCGGCTCAATATCGGGCAGCCTGCGCTCTCGGCGCGGCTGAACCGGCTGCGGCAGATCTTTGCCGATCCGCTGTTCGTACCCGCCGCGAGCGGGCGCGGCGTCGTGCCGACGACGCGGGCGGTGGAGTTGCAGACGGCGCTTGCGGACGTGCTCGGCAAGCTTCGTCG
Source organism: Bradyrhizobium sp. IC3195 (assembly GCF_020193585.1). Classification (NCBI taxonomy): domain Bacteria; kingdom Pseudomonadati; phylum Pseudomonadota; class Alphaproteobacteria; order Hyphomicrobiales; family Nitrobacteraceae; genus Bradyrhizobium; species Bradyrhizobium sp. IC3195. The sequence goes on from NZ_JADYVG010000001.1 coordinate 61,251, forward strand.
CATGGTGGAGGGGCCGGCTGAGTTCGACCCCGCCAAGAGCCAGCGTACCTTCGTCGTTGCCATCCACGAGAATCCGGCCGTGACGCTGGCGCCCGGCCTGGTCGCGCGCTTGACCGCGATGGCCGAGCGGGCGCGGCTCGCCCTCGTTCACCCCGCGCGCGATGTCGTGGATCAGCTCGAAAGGGGGGAGATCGACATCCTGGTGACGGGCGCCGACCGCGCACATGGCGAGCTGATGCAGCGGCCGCTGTTCGAAGACGGCTTCCTGTCCGCACAGCGCAAGGGTCATCCCCGCGGCATCGGTCCGCTCGATCTCGACAGCTTTTGCGCGCTCGACCATCTGCTGATCTCCGCCGATGGCGGCGGTTTCTCGGGCCTGGTCGACGACGCGCTGGCGGTGCTCGGCCGCTCCCGGCGCGTTGCCGTCTCGATCCAGACCTATGCGCTGGCGCCGGTCATCCTTGCGCACAGCGACTGCATCTGCACCCTTCCGCGGCGCTTCCTGATCCGCTTCGCCCACGAGCTCGATCTCACGCCCCCGCCGCTCGATCTGCCGCCCGCTCGCATCGTCGCGCTGTGGCATCCGCGCAATCAGGAGGACAAAGGCCACGCCTGGCTTCGCGAGTGCCTATACCAGGCGGCTGCCGCTTGATCGCGGTTGCCCTCACGTGGGGACGAGCGGGCGCTGCTCAGGCTGTAAGTTCTGATTTCGGAATGAAGTCGGCCAGCTTGCATTCGCCGCGTCCGGTACGCCGCCTGCCGCCTTCTTGAGTGCGTGCCGAGATGGGCACGTGTCTCGAAGTATCGCCGGATCGCCGTTATCGCCGGCTTTCGCCCTTGGTATCCTTGCTCGATGCCGAGCGCAGGAGAGCGCATGATGCGCCGGGCCTGGCGACCGGCGGCAAAGACCGGTAGCGAGCCCCCAGGCTGGCCACTGACGTTGCCAGCGGGCGATCGCCCGAGAAGCCAGCTGGCAATCCATTGATTGCACATCCAGACCTACCCCCCACGCTGACGATTGACAGTGAATTATTACATGTCTAAAAATATGCAAATTCATATAATCCGTGAGATGCCTGAATGGACGTGCATCCGCTCAAGCTCAAGGTCAGGTCGTATGTCGCGGAGACGCCGTTCATACGGAGCCTTGTGTTTGGTGTGGAGGACGGCGTCGTGCCGCAATGGCAGGCAGGCGCGCATCTCCGCGTCGCGCTCCCGAATGGCGGAGACCGGCCGTACTCGCTGATGGCGTTGCCGGGACTTCCTGAAGATGCGCTGGCGCTTGGTGTCCTGCGCGAGGAGGCTTCGAGCGGCGGCTCGCAGTTCATGCACGCGCTCAAGGTCGGCGACGTCGTGAAGGCGAGCGCGCCGGTCAACAATTTCCGACTGCACGAGGGAGCAGCGCCGGCGCTGCTGTTCGCCGGCGGCATCGGCATCACGCCCGTTCTCTCGATGGCGGCGGAACTGGCGGCGCGGGGAAGCTCATATCGCCTGCACTATGCCGGGCGCACGCAAGGACTGCTGGCGTTCCTGCCGCAATTGCAGGAGATCTGCGCCGGAGGGCTGTCCGTCCACTACGACAGCGATGAATCCCGCCTCGACATTGCCGCGGCGCTCGGCGATGCCGCAGCAAACACCCACGTCTATGTCTGTGGCCCTTCGGGCATGATCGAGGCGGTGAAGGCCGCTGCGGCCGCCGCCGGCGTATCAGCGGATCGCGTTCATTACGAGCTGTTCAAATCCGAACAGACGTCGGCGCCTGACCGGCCGTTCGAGGTCGAGATCAAGTCGACCGGGCAGGTCGTCGGCGTTGCTGCGGGGCAGACCATCATCGAGGCGCTGGAGGCGGCTGGTTTCGACGTGCTCTACGACTGCCGGCGCGGCGATTGCGGCATCTGCCAGTGCGGCGTGATCGCGGGAGTCCCCGATCATCGCGACGTCATCCTCAGCGACGAGGAGAGGGCGTCCAACAAGGTCATGCAGATCTGCGTGTCACGCGCGAAGTCGGAACGACTGGTGCTGGATCTCTAGGGGAGACGATGGACGCCATGAAAAGATACGGCGGGAATGCCCACGCGATTGCGGCGCTGGTGCGCGAGGCCGAGGTGCATCGCGACGTCTATGTCGATCCCGAGATCTTCGAGCTCGAGATGGAGCATCTGTTTCCCAACAGCTGGGTCTATGTCGGCCACGCGAGTCAACTTGCAAAACCCGGCGATTTCATCACGGCCAATATCGGCCGGCAGCCGGTCATCGCCAGCCGCCATACCGACGGCTCCATCCATGTGTTCTACAATCGCTGTCCGCACAAAGGCGTGAAGATCGCGTCCGAACCCTGCGGCAACACCGGAAAGTTCTTCCGCTGCCCCTATCACGCATGGTCTTTCAAGACTGACGGCTCGCTGCTCGCGATCCCGCTGAAGAAGGGCTACGAGGGCACCGGCTTCGGCGACACCCAAGCGAATGAGGGGTTGTCGAAGGTCAGGAACGTCGTCATTTATCGTGATTTCATCTTCGCTCGCCTGAGCGTTTCAGGCGTCTCCTTCGAGGATTATTTTGGCGAAAGTCTTTCGACCATCGACAACATGGTCGACCGCTCGCCGGAGGGCAAGCTCGCAGTCCAGGCGACGCCGATCCGTTACATGCACACGTGCAATTGGAAGATGCTGGTCGAGAACCAGACCGACACCTGCCATCCGATGGTGGCGCATGAGAGCTCGGCCGGCACCGCGGTCAAGGTCTGGAAGCGCGAGCAGGGCGATTCCACGGAAACACCGATGGCGGTGCAGCTCTACGGTCCCTTCATGAGCCCGTACGAGTTCTACGAGCAGAGCGGCATCCGGATCTGGCCGAACGGCCACGGCCACACCGGCGTCGCCAACTCCATCCATTCGAACTACTCTGATATCCCGGGCTATCTCGACCAGATGGTCGCAGCCTACGGCGAGCAGCGCGCGCATGAGATCCTTGGCGAAGTCAGGCACAACACCGTCTACTTCCCGAACATCATGGTGAAAGGCGCTGTCCAGATCCTGCGCAATTTCATCCCGATCGCAGTCGACAAGACGCTGGTCGAGAGCTGGGTCTATCGCCTGGTCGGTGCGCCCGACAAGCTCTACGAGCGCGCATTGATGTACAACCGCTTCATCAACGCGCCGACCTCGATTGTCGGCCACGACGACCTCGAAATGTATGAGCGGGCGCAGGAAGGACTGAAGTCCAACGGCAATCAATGGGTCAATCTGCGGCGGCTCTACGACGGCCATGAAGAGCAGGACGTCACGGCGGTGATCAACGGCACGTCCGAGCGGCAGATGCGCAACCAGTTTCACGCCTGGGCGAAATTCATCACCATGGACATGGACAAGCGCATCGAGGCTGCGGAATGATCGGCGAGAACACCATCACGGACTTCATCTATCGCGAGGCGGAGCTGCTCGACACCATGGAGTGGCAGGCCTGGCTCGATCTGTTTCACCCCGAAGGGCGTTATTGGATGCCGCTGGAATGGCAGCAGCAGGATCCGGTGCTGCAGCCGTCCCTGATGTACGAGGATCTGCTGCTCCTGAAGGTGCGGGTCGAGCGGCTCGCCGGCGAGCGCACCTTCAGCCAGAAGCCGAAGAGCCGTTGCCATCATCTGCTCCAGGCACCGCGGATCGTCGCGTGCGATCCTGCTGCCGGAATGTTCAAGGCACGGACCTCCTACATCTACACCGAGACGCGCGGCGATATGCTGGAGCGCTATTCGGGATGGGCCTCGCACGAGCTCGTGCAGGTCGGCGATGCCCTGAAGATCAAGCTCAAGCGCGTCGATCTCGTCAATTTCGATGCGCCGTTCGGCAACATCCAGCTTTTCATGTGAGACTGCCTTGTCCGCTGCGACCACTGTCCATGCCCGTTTTCAAGAGACCGCGCTTCGCCGCGGCGAAGCGGGTTTCCTCAACGTGCTGCCGGAGACCGCAGGCATCTACGGCATTGCGGCGGGCGAGATTTCCTACCGCGCGATGCTCGACCGGGTCGAGCGCCGGCGCGTAGCGTTTGCGAGCCGCGGCTACGGCGAAGGCCACCGGGTCGGGCTGCTGCTCCAGAACAGGCCTGTCTTCATCGAGCTGTGGTTCGCGCTCAATGCGCTCGGCGTCTCGGTGGTGCCGATCAATCCGGACCTCCGTCTCAGCGAGCTCGAATACATCATCTCGCATTCCGAGATGAATGCTGCGTTCGTCCTCGCCGAACGGCGCGAGGAGGTGGCGCTGGCCGCGCGTCAGGCCGGCCGGCCGATCCCTGTCGTGGACGATCAGGACGACGTTCCCGCGCCCTTCGGCGGTGCGCGGCCCTCGACCGCGGCAAGCGAGGGAAGCGAATGCGCGCTGCTCTATACGTCGGGGACGACGGGCCAGCCCAAGGGCTGCGTGCTCACCAACACCTATTTCCTGCATTGCGGAAACTGGTATCGCGACGTCGGCGGGCTGATCGACCTCAAGCCAAACGGCGAGCGGATGATCACGCCGCTGCCGCTGTTCCACATGAACGCGATGGCGGTGTCGCTGATGGCGATGCTGTCGGTCGGCGGCTGCCTGACCATGCTCGATCGCTTCCACCCGCGCAGTTGGTGGGCCTCGGTGCGCGACAGCCGTGCCACCTGCCTGCATTATCTCGGCGTGATGCCCTCGATGCTGATGAGCGCGCCGCCATCGGAGCTGGACCGCGCGCACAGCGTACGCTTCGGCTTCGGCGCCGGCGTCGACAAGCTGTTGCATGCGACGTTCGAGCAGCGCTTCGGCTTTCCGCTGCTGGAGGCCTGGGCCATGACCGAGACCGGCAGCGGCGGCGTCATCGCCGCCAATGTCGAGCCGCGCAAGGTCGGCACCAGCTGTTTTGGCCGCCCGGCCCCCGAGATCGAGGTTCGGATCGTCGATGACGGCGGCAATGATGCCCCGGTCGATGTGCCCGGCGAGCTGTTGGTGCGGCGCGCCGGCGCCGATCCGCGCTACGGCTTCTTCCGCGAATATCTCAAGAACGAGGCTGCCACCACCGAGGCGTGGGCCGGCGGCTGGTTGCACACCGGCGATATCGTGTCGCGCGATGCGGACGGCGACCTGCACTTCGTCGATCGCAAGAAGAACGTGATCCGTCGCTCCGGCGAGAACATTGCCGCGGTCGAGGTCGAATCCGTTCTCAACCGCCATCCCGCGATCCGGCAGGCCGCGGTTGCGGCGACGCCGGATCAGGTGCGCGGCGACGAGGTTGCGGCGGTCATCATCGCTGAGAAGGCCGGCGCGGACCGCGCGCTCGCCGAAGAGATCGTGCGCTGGAGCCTTGAGCAGATGGCCTATTACAAGGCGCCGGGCTGGATCTGCTTCGCCGACAGCCTGCCGCTGACCGCGACCGAGAAGATCCAGCGCGGCGGGTTGAAGGATTTTGTCGGGAAGCTGATGGGCGAGGGCGCGTTCTTCGACCTGCGCGACCTCAAGAAGCGGCAAGTCTGATCAAGAAGGTCTGATCAAAGAAGGTCTGATCATGAGCGAGATCCGCACCACCCTCATCACCGGCGGCAATTCGGGGATCGGCGAGGCCCTGGCGAAGAAGCTCGTCGCGCGCGGGCAGCGCGTGGTCTCGGTCGGGCTCGAGCAGCCCGGCTGGACACATGATCTGCTCGCGGCCTATCGCGCCGACCTCACCAATATCGAACAGACGCGTGCGATCGCGCAGGAGATCTGCCGGGATCACGCCGTCGACAGCCTGGTCCACAATGCCGGAATCATCCTGCCGAACCTGCTGCCCGACGCCAAGCCGGAAGACATATTGATGCTGGCGCAGTTGCATCTGGGCGCGCCGATGCTCCTGACCCAGGCGGCGCTGGAAGGGATGCGTGCGCGCCGCTTCGGGCGCATCGTGTTCGTCTCTTCGCGCGCCGCGATGGGGGCAGTGACGCGCTCGGCCTATTCGGCCACCAAGGCCGGCGTGCACGGCATGGCAAGGACTTGGGCGCTGGAGCTTGCCGCGAGCGGCATCACCGTGAATGTCGTCGCCCCGGGGCCGATCCTGACCGATAATTTCTGGGGCATCATCCCGAACGGCTCCGAGCAGCAGGAGCGGATGGCGCGCAACGTTCCGGTCGGGCGGCTCGGCTCGCGCGAGGACGTCGCGCACGCAATCTCGTTCTTCCTCGACGAGCACTCCGATTTCGTCACCGGCCAGGTGCTCTATGTCTGCGGCGGTACCAGCCTCGTCGGCCTCGGGCCTTGACGCGCGCGTTCTAGATCTGGTTCTGGCGGATATTCTCGACCATCTTGGCCAGCACGCGCGCGCAGACCTCGATGTCGTCGGGCTCGATGCCCGCGACCAGCCTGTCGTAATTGTTCGCCATGATCGGCCAGATCTTGCGCAGCAGCGCTTCGCCCTCCGGCGTCAGGGCGACGACGCGGCGGCGCTGGTCCTCCTCGGCGATCTCGCGCTTGACGAGGCCCGACGACACCATGGACTCCACCATGCGGCTTGCCGTCGACTGCTCGGTCACCGCGAGAACGGCGACCTCGTTGACCGTGAGCGTCCTGTAGATGAACAGCACCGACAGCGTCCGGAACACGACATTGTTGATGCCGTGCTCGCTCAAATCACGGTTCTGATCCAGGTTCCAGCGGTTGGCGAGCCGGTTGAACAGATACGGAATATAGGTTTGCAGCTGGTCCCTCGTCCTCGGCGGACCCGACTTCCATCTGCTCTTGGATTCTCTGGCCATTATCTCTTGCGACTTTGCTTCTTGCTCTCGGTATGAAGTTTCGAGGAAAGCGATTTGAGCACGGACAGCGCGGTGTCCAGCTCCCGGGCCGGGACGTTCTCGAGCCGTCTGGCGAGATGCTTCTTGTGGATTTCGGCCGCCTGCCGGAACAGCGCTTCGCCTTTCGGCGTCAGGCGCACGATGAAGGACCGCCGGTCCTCGCTCGACATCTCCCTGCTGATGAGGTCGTCGGCGAGAAGACGTTGCACCAGCCCCGAGACATTGCCGCCGGTCACCTTCAGGTTTTGCGACAATTGTCCGAGCGCGAGGCCCTCCCGGTAACGATCGAGCTGGGCCAGCACGTCGAATTTTGCCAGCGACAGGCCGAACTCCGAATTGAGCATCGAATTCAGCGAGGCGAACAGCTCACCATGCAGCGACAGCAATTGGAGCCAGAGCCGGGTTTCGATCTGCCCAGGGACGGGAACAACGTTCTCCTTGAGTGCTGCCGGCATCGCATGACCATCGAGTACAGAATGTCTCGTCGAGTGAAGGGAATTACTGCGGGTCGTTCGCTCCGATTAACAACCTGAGAATCGTAGTCAAGCGGTCTGATCCTGACCTCCAGCGGGGCGAACGGCAATCCAATCCTGCGTCCGGCGCCCGTGGAATCATGCGAAAGTCTTGATGGTCTGGATCACGCCGTCGAGCGCCGTTCCGGCGCTGTCCTTCAGGGCGGCCTCGCGCAGGCGGCGCGCCCAGTCGGCGGCATCCTCGCGGCGCTCCACCAGCTTGATCGCCGCGAGCGTCCTGTCGAATTTCGACAGCCCCCGGCTGTGGGTGTCTGAATAGCCTTTGACGAGGCGTCGGCATTGCAGGATCTCGACACCGAGCTGGTAATTGGTGCCGACCGCCTCGGTCGCGGCCTTGAGCCATGAATCCCGGTGCGCCGTCTCGATGGCGTGACGCAGCGAGCGGCGGCGCAGGCCGCGCATTCCGCCGACGACATAGAGGGCCAGGAACCAGGGCAGCGAGTAGGTTCGCACCCGGCGTCCCCGGTTGACGCGGCGATCGAGCCAGCCGAGCAGGCGCGGACGCGCGCCGAGCCAGCGGCCGAAGCCTGCCGGCAGCATGCCCATCACTTCCTCCATGCGGGGATGCATGAACTCGGTGGTCTGGAGCACCTGTCCATTCGACATCTCGAGCTCGCTCTCGATGCGGGCGCGGCGACCGGCGCGCGTCTTGAGGTCGGCGACGCGGATGACGTCGTCATAGGTCATCGCGTTGGCGAGGTACTTTGCCGCGGCTTCCGTGAAGGCATAGGTATGCGCGTCACCGCCGGCGTTTCGGTCGGCTGCGTGCAAGGTCTTGAGGATGTCGAGATATTCGCCGCCATAGGCGATGTCCTGGAAGTCGACGACCTTCCGCAAGCCTGCACGAGCCATGCCGAGTGCAGGCTCGGGCAACTCCTGATTCAATCTTGCGACAAGCTCGCCGAGCTGCGGATCGGGCGTCGTAGAAGAGGGGATAGTGTCGGCCGGTTTGGCTGGCGCGGGCGCCGCAACTTCGGTCGGGCCGGTCTTGACCCGCTCGAAGGCGGCCTCGAACGTCTCGACGCTGGCCTTGGCGCCTTTGCCGCCGGTGCGGATGACGTCGAGATAGCTGTCGCGGCTGAACGGCAGCACGCCCGCGCCTGCGAGCGCGCCGAACATGGCGGCCGAGATGACGCTGCCATGCGCGATCGCCAGCGCGTTCAGATCGAAGATGATCTCGGTCTTCGCCGCAATTCCGATGGCGCCGGTCACGGCACCGCCGTCGGCGATGCCGTTGCCCGGCGCGATCTTCTCGCCGATCGCAAACGAGCGGTGGTTGGACGCGATCAGCGTGGTGCGATCCGGCGTCACGAGGCCGCGCAGGATCGATCGACCGGCTTCCATGAATTCGGCCGCCATCACCACGTCGACGTCGCCGGGGGTGGGCATCAGCGACAGGATCGGCTTGCGGCCGTCGAGCGGCGGCATCGCCTCGATATAGTAGATGGTGGCGCCGGTGCGCTGGGCGACGCCGGGCACGGAGGTGGACTGCGCGACCCAGCCATGGTTCTCGGCGAGCTGAACGATCCAGTCGGTCAGGACGCCGCCGCCCTGGCCGCCCATCGCGACAATCGCGATCGAGATCGGCCGCTCCGTCGCTTCGCCTGCGGCGGGGAGGGCCAGCCGGACCGTCTCGTCCCTCATGCCAGTGCCTCGAGCGCCGGCCGACGGCGGTCGCGCCGACGCTGCAGCCAGCCGATCACGCTCATGGCGACCCTGGATTTGAACATGTCCCAGCGAGTCGGATTGTGGATGACGTCGGCTCGATAGAACGAGGGGCAGAGCACGGCGGCCTCGGAGACCTCGCCGCAATTGCCGCAGCCGACGCAGGAATTGTCGATCGCCGCGACCGGATCGTCGCGCAAGGGGTCGTCGAGCTGCTTCACCGACAGTGACGGGCAGCCGGAGAGGCGGATGCAGGCATGGTCGCCGGTGCAGACGTCTTCGTCGACGCCAAAGCGCTCCTTGACGATGCGCGTCCCGTCCTTGATCGCCTTGTTGATCTGCGGCTTCACGCGCCGCTGCTTGTTCAGCATGCATTCGGAGGACGCGACGATGACCTTCGGGCCTTCCTCTTTCGTCGTCAGCGCTTCCTTCAGCGTGTCGCGCATCTTGCCGACGTCGTAGGTGCGGTCGAGCTGGCGCACCCACTGGCCGCCGATGCCCTTCACCGCCTGCACGATCGAATTGTTGGTCTTGCGGCGCTTGTTGACCGCGCGCGAGGACAGGATGTCCTGACCGCCCGTCGCAGAAGTGTAGTAATTGTCGACGATGACGAACACGCCGTCATGCTTGTTGAACACGGCATTGCCGATGCCGCTGGTCAGTCCATTGTGCCAGAAGCCGCCGTCGCCCATCACCGCGATCGACCGCTTGTCCGCCTTGACGTTGAAGGCCGAGGTCGAGGCCGGGCCGAGGCCGAAGCCCATCGTGGTCGCGCCGATGTTGAAGGGCGGCAGGATCGAGAACAGATGGCAGCCGATGTCTGCGGAGACGTGGTGCTGGCCGAGCTCTTCCTCGACCAGCTTCATGGCGGCGAAGATCGGCCGTTCCGGGCAGCCGGTGCAAAGCCCGGGCGGGCGCGCCGGCACCACCTGCTTGAGCTTCTCGACCGCGGGGTGATTGAGCACGGGCGCTGCGTCCGGCGCCGGCGGCCGGTTGCCGAGCAGCCGCGGCTCGGTCTTCTCCAGGAATTCCCTGACGCCGCCGAGCAGCACCTGCGCGGTGTAGTCGCCGCCCATCGGCAGCACGTCCTTGCCGTGGACGCGCGCCTGGATGTCCTTGCGGCGTAAGACCGTATTGATCGCCTGCTCCAGATATTCCGGCTGGCCTTCCTCGACGATGAGAACGGCCTCCTTATCGATGCAGAATTCCGCAACCTCGGTGTCGATCACGGGGTAGGTGACGTTCATGATGTAGAGCGGGATCTGGGTGTTGCCATAGGCATCCGACAGCCCGAGATATTGCAGCGCGCGGATGACGTTGTTGTACATGCCGCCCTGCATGATGATGCCGACCTTGCCCTGCTTCGGCCCCATCCACTCATTCAGCTTGTTGTCCCGAATGAATCCGATAGCCGCGGGCATCCGCGTCTTGATCTTCTCCTGCTCGTGCTCATAGGCCGCCGGCGGCAGCACGATGCGGTTGACGTCACGCTTGGGATTGTTGAGCGCGTCCTTGATGGTGTGCGCCGGCCTGACATTGTCCTTGCAGGCGAAGCTGCCGTGCATGTGGCAGGCGCGCACGCGCACCTCCAGCATGACCGGCGTGTTGGAGACTTCGGAGAGCTCGAAGCCTTTCTCGATCAGATTGACGATGCATTCATGCTCGGGGCGGGGATCGAGCAGCCACATCTGCGACTTCATCGCGAAGGCGTGGGTACGCTCCTGCATGATGGAGGAGCCTTCGCCATAGTCCTCGCCGACGATGATCATGGTGCCGCCGGTGACACCGCCCGAGGCGAGGTTTGCGAGAGCGTCGGAGGCGACGTTGGTACCGACGGTCGACTTCCACGCCACCGCGCCGCGCAGGGGATACATCACCGATGCCGACAGCATCGCCGCGGCGGCGGCTTCGTTGGCCGAGCTCTGGAATACGACGCCGAGATCGTCGAGCACGTCCTTGGCGTCGGCCAGCACGTCCATCAGGTGCGAGATCGGCGAGCCCTGATAGCCGCCGACATAGGCGACCCCCGATTGCAGCAGCGCCTTGGTGATGGCGAGGATGCCTTCGCCGCGGAACGTGTCGCCATCGCCGAGCCTGAGATCCTCGACCTCGCGAGCAAAAGACCGTTCAGCCATTGCACCCTCCAGAAATATGCGATAGCATACGTTTACATGTGAAGTAAGTCAACGCCGCGCCATGCTATCACGCTTGCGGATGCTCTCTCCGACAAGGCGGTCATGAGCCAGCGACAGGGTAGGGCCGATGCTGAAGCTGCCTCGCTTTAAAGCTGCCGCCGTCCAGGCTTCACCAGTCTATCTCAACGCAAGCGCGACCGCGGAGAAGGCGGCTTCACTGGTCCGTGAGGCCGCAGCCGACGGGGCGAAGCTCGTCGCGTTCCCCGAAGTGTTCGTTCCCGGCTATCCTTATTGGAACTGGATCACCGATCCCGTCACCGGCAGTGCATGGTTCGAGAAGCTCGCCAAGGCGTCGGTGCTGGTGTCGGGGCCGGAGGTCGAAATCGTCCGCAAGGCCGCGCGCGATACGGGATGCCACGTCGTGCTCGGCGTGAACGAGCGCAGCCCGGTCTCGCTCGGCGCGATCTACAATACGCTGGTTTTCATCGGTCCTGACGGCGCCTTGCTCGGCAAGCATCGCAAGCTGGTGCCGACCTGGGCAGAGAAGCTGACCTGGACCGGCGGTGACGGGTCGAGCCTGCGCGTCTATGATACCGAGATCGGGCGTCTCGGAGGCCTGGCCTGCGGCGAGAACACCAACACGCTCGCGCGCTTTGCGCTGCTCGGGCAGGGCGAGCTCGTGCACGTCGCCAGCTATATCTCGCTTCCCGTCGCGCCCCCCGACTATGACATGGCGGAGGCGATCAAATTGCGCGCGATTGCCCACTCCTTCGAAGGCAAGATCTTCACGATCGTCTCTTGCTCGACCGTGTCGGAGGAGATCATCGCGGCGATGGAGACCGTCGTTCCCGACGCACGCGCACGCCTGCAACGGAAGTCGAGCGCATTCTCCGGCATCATCGGTCCGGACGGGCGCGTGGTCGGCGATCCCTTGATCGACGACGAAGGCATCGTCTATGCCGACATCGACCTCGAGCGTTGCATCCAGCCGAAGCAGATGCACGACATCGTCGGGCACTATAACCGGTTCGACATTTTCGATCTGCGGGTCAACCGTCGTCCACAGACGCCGCTCGGTCTGGCAGAGGCGGAAGCCGTCGCCGGACCGGAGCAGGCGGGCTTCGCGTCGATTCCAGGTCGAGCGGAATGACGGGCTGGCTCGCTTGAGGGTGCGGGATCATAAGACAGGACTTGGAGGATAGGATGCGCGAGAACGTGATCGGCCGGGCCAATGTCGAGGACACCCCCGAGCTCGAGGCCTATTACAAGGATCTCGAAAGGTACGAAGCCGGAGCGCTCTGGACCGTCGCCAACAAGATCGAGCCGTGGGCGCCGCAATCGGCCTCGGTTCCCGTGCTCTGGCGCTACAAGGATCTGCGCGAGCACGTGCTGCGCTCGGTCGAGCTGGTCTCGCCCGAGAAAGCCGGGCGGCGCGTGATCTATCTCAACAATCCCGGGCGGCGCGACGTGTCGGCCGCGGTCGGCTGGCTCTATTCCGGATTGCAGGTGATGCATCCCGGCGAGGTCGCCACGGCCCATGCCCACTCGGCCTCGGCGCTGCGCTTCATCATGGAGGGCGCGGGCGCCTACACCATCGTCGACGGTCACAAGATGACGCTGGGCGCGCGGGATTTCGTGCTGACGCCGAACGGCACCTGGCACGAGCATGGCGTCGAAGGCAACGGCTCGGTCTGCATCTGGCAGGACGGCTTGGACATCCCGCTCGTCAACGCGCTGGAAGCCAATTTCTTCGTCGTGCATCCGAACATCCAGCAGGAGCCGTCCGGCTATCCCGTGGACGACATGACCCGGACCTGGGGCAATCCCGGTCTTCGGCCGGCGGATTCGCGCTGGTCGAAGGATTATTCGCCGATGTTCAAATATGAGTGGGAGCCGACCTACGAGTCCTTGCAGAAATATGCGGCCGCGACCGATGGCTCGCCCTATGACGGCATCCTCATGAACTACGTCAACCCGGTCACCGGCGGGCACGTGATGCAGACGATCGGTGCGAGCATGCAGCTGCTGCGCCCCGGCGAGAAGACCAAGTCGCATCGGCACACCGGCAGCTTCATTTACCAGGTGGCCAAGGGACGCGGCTATTCGATCATCGGCGGCAAGCGGCTCGAATGGGAGGAGCGCGACATCTTCTGCGTTCCGTCCTGGGCCTGGCACGAGCATAGCAATGCCTCAGCGAGCGAGGATGCCTGCCTGTTCTGCTTCAACGACCTGCCCGTCATCGAGGGCCTGGGGCTCTATCGGGAAGAGGCCTATGGCGACAATGGCGGTTATCAGTCGGTTGCCGCCTGATAGGCCCTTGCAGAATTCAACCAGAACAGCCGGATAAAAGCCTTCATGCGTCTCGTCACCTACACCTTGGGCTCCAGCGGTGCCCGTCTTGGAGCCCTCGTCAATGGACTGGTCGTCGATGTCGAGCACCTTGGTGCGTCCAGCGGCGTGACATGGCCGGGTGATATGCTGTCGTTCATCGACAACAGCGTGACCCTGCTGCCTGCGCTTAAGGACGCACTGGCGGACGCCGATGGCCGCTTCCCGGCCGGCTCGGCGGTTGCGGTCGAGGATGTCAAGCTGCAGGCGCCGATCCCGCGGCCGCGGAAAAACATATTCGGCATCGGGCTGAACTACCGGGCGCATGTGGCGGAATCCGCCAAGAGCCTGGATACGGACAAGGACCTGCCGAAGCAACCGGTCGTCTTCTCCAAGCCGCCGACCTCCGTGATCGGCCCGGGCGCGGCGATCCAGCACAATGCGAAGATGACGCAGCAGCTCGACTGGGAGGTCGAGCTCGCCGTCATTATCGGCAAGACCGCAACGCGCATCGCGGCCGACAAGGCGATGGACCACGTCTTCGGCTATTCGGTGATGATCGACATTTCCGCGCGCGACAATCGCCGCGCCGGACAGTGGATTTTCTCCAAGGGCATGGACACTTATGCGCCGTTCGGCCCCTGCATCGTGACTGCGGACGAGATTGCCGATCCGCACGATCTGCGGCTGTGGCTGACCAAGAACGGGGTCACGAAGCAGGACTCCAACACCAAATATATGATCTTCGACATTCCGGTGCTGATATCGGACATTTCGTCGGGTATGACGCTCGAGCCGGGCGACATCATCGCGACCGGTACGCCTGAAGGCGTCGGCGCCGGCATGAGCCCGCAGGAATGGCTTTGGCCGGGTGACGTGGTCGAGGCCGGCGTCGACGGCGTCGGCGTCATCCGCCACCCCGTTGTTGCGATCTGATGACGAATTTTTCGTTCGATCGCGTGCTCAGGTTCGGAGACTGCGATCCCTCGGGGATCGCGTACTTCCCGTCCTATTTGAACATTCTCAACGGCGTCGTCGAAGATTTCTGGGCGCGGATCGGCTTTCCATGGCCGGAGCTGATCGCGGTCCGAAAGATCGGAACGCCCACGGTGCACCTGAACTGCGATTTCTCCCGGCCGTCGATGTTCGGCGATCTCCTGACATTCAAGCTGCGCATCATCAGGGTCGGTGGGTCATCTCTTCATCTCGAGCATGTCATCTCCGGCGCGAATGGCCCGCGCTGGCGCGCGCGCCAGATCCTTGCTGCGACCTCGCTGGTCGATCATCATGCGATCCCATGGCCCGATGACATTCGCCTCGCTCTGATGGCGCATGTGAGTGTGGGCGAGGGGACCGAGGCAACGCCCGCATGATCTCGCTGTTCATGACATTCTCCGATTCCACGGGCGAACGGCGACTCCGTCCCGATGAGGTTGCCGCTGTGGCGGAGCGCGTCGGATCGATCCCAGGCATGACCGAGGCCCTGCTGTTCACGCCGCTGGAACAGTCGGTCGACCATCCTTACAAGGCCGACGGCACCGGCCCCGCCTTTGCGCTTCAACTCCGGTTTCCCGACCTGTTCGCCTGCGAGGCGGCAATGGACCGCGGCGGCGTCCTCGCCAGCCTCGCAACAGGGGCCGGGCTATCCGGCCTCACCGGACTCGATGTCGCACACCAGGTGATGCTGACGCGCCCGTTTCCGGTCGATGTCGCAGAGCATCCGGCGGGAACGACCACCCCGTGCAGTTACCTCGTGCACTATCCCGGCCCGGCCGAGGATATGAACGCTTGGAACCTGCATTATCTGGAGCACCACCCGTCGATCATGCGGACCTTCCCGAACGTCCGCCAGATCGAGATCTACACCCGCATCGACTGGGTCGACCGGCTGCCGTCGCGGCGCGTCGAGCACATGCAACGCAACAAGCTGGTGTTCGACAGCCCGCAAGCCCTCGCGCACGCAATCGGCTCCGACGTGATCAAGCACATGCGTGCCGACTTCGTGAAATTCCCGCCATTCGCAGGCGGCAACAAGCATTTTCCGATGCTGACCAGAGTGGTGGGGGCGAGGTCCTAGGCCGCGTACCCGTAACCCGGGCGTGATGCGGCCAAAAGCAACGTCTGCTTTACTCCCTATAGCGACCGAGTTCGTGCGGCGGCGCAGTATGTCGCGATGGGCCCAAAGCGCAAAGCGCGGTCGGTGTTTGTTTTTTCGCACGCTGGAATTGGAGGCATCGACCATTTGGGGCCCTTGTCCGTTCCAATCGATGCGCAGCCGACAAAATGGGCGACGGCGTCGAACCGGGTTCGTCGGCTCGCGAATGACAGAAGAGGGCTGGCAACACGCGACAATTATAGTAGCGTTGTTGCAAGAAGAAGCGCGCGGCGGCTGAAACCGGGCGCAACAATAAAACAGGGAGGATTTTCAATGAAATTTCTCAAGGCTGCGGTTGCGGCCGGGCTTATAGTTGCGAGCTTTACGGGCCCCTCGCTTGCGCAGAACAAGCCGTCGGAGCTCAAAATCGGCATCACGACGTTCCTGTCGGGCCCTGCGTCAGTCTTCGGTGTGCCGGCGAAGGCCGCGGCGGAGATGATCGCGGAGGACCTCAACAAGAAGGGCGGCATCGGCGGCGTGCCGGTCAAGCTCTCCTTCATCGACGAAGGCGCGGGAGGCGAAGCGCTCGTCTCGAACTACCGACGCGTTGTGCAGGACGAAAAGGTCGATGCCACGTTTGCTTCGATCTCGTCGGGCAGCTGCACCCAGTTGGTGCCGGTCGCCGAAGACCTCAAAGTCATGAATTTCATGTGGGACTGCGGTGCGGCCTCCATCCTCGAAACCAAGAAGTACCGCTACAATTTCCGGACTCAGGCGAACGGCACGCCGGAAATGCTGGCCGTGCTCCTTTACCTGCTCAAGACCAAACCCGACTTCAAGACGATCGCGGTGGTCAATCAGGATTATGCATGGGGTCGGGAGAGCTGGGAGATCTTTTCGACCGCGCTCAAGGCGATGAAGCCGGACGTGCAAGTCGTCGCGGAGCTCTTCCCGAAGTTCGGCGCACCGGACTATTCCACTGAGGTTTCCCGTCTGTTGGCGCTGCGGCCGGATGTGGTCCTGACCACGTCCTGGGGTGGAGATCTCGACACGCTGGTCCGCCAGGCCGGTCAGCGCGGCCTGTTGCAGCAGTCGACCTTCGTGCTCGGGATCGGCGAATCATCGATCCAGCGGTTGGGCAAAGACCTGCCTGAAGGACTGATCGTCGGCGCACGCGGAGACCACTGGTTCCTGCATCCCGAGAAGAAGAACGACGCGGCCTTCAAGGCGTTCAATGAAGCCTTCAAGGCGAAGACCGGTGCCTGGCCGATCTACCCGGTCTATCACATGGCGCAGGCGTTCAAGGCCCTGCAGACCGCCTACGACAAGGCGATCAAGTCCAACGGCGGCAACTGGCCCACGCGCGAACAGGTCGTCGACGCGACGGCGGGGATCGAGTTCGCCACCGGCTTCGGCCGTCCGATTACGCTGCGGCCCGAGGACAACCAGGGTCTCGAAGCTCAGCTGGTCGGCGTCACCAAGTCCGTTCCGGGGTACGACTTCAAGCTGCTCGACAACATGATGATCTTCGATCCGAAGATGATCACCAACCCGGCGGGCGTACGGTCGGTCGAGTGGCTCAAGACGCTCAAGCCGGACTTCATCAAGATGGACGTGCCGATCTTCAAAGCTCAGTAAGGGCACGCTGGACTTTTGATCCCGTCCTCCGAGCCGCGTCCCGGAGGACGGACCTTTTCCGAAGGCCATCATGAACTCGACACTTGCTATCTTGGCGATCCTCGATGGGATCAGCTACGCCGCACTGGTGTTCCTGGTCTCGGTCGGGCTCAGCCTGATTTTCGGCGTGCTGCGCGTGGTCAACGTCGCGCACGGGTCGCTGTACGCGTTCGGCGCCTACCTGGCTGCGACGTTCAGCCTTGCAGTGGCGCCGATATCGCCTTGGCTCACCTATCCCGCGCTGCTGGCCGCCTCCATCGTGATCGGCCTCGTATGCGGCGGTTTCATCGAACGGTTTCTGCTGCGACCGCTCTCCGGACAGCAGGACGTCCTCCAGCTTCTGATCACTTTCGCCGCCTTCATGATCATGGACAACCTGCAGCGTCTGATCTGGGGCGTGCAGCCCATCTTCGCCGCGGAGCCGTTGAGACTACTTCCCAACATCGTCGTGTTCGGCGTCAGCTACACGTCATACCAGGTCATTCTGCTGCCCGGCGTCGCCCTGGCGACGCTGTTCGGGCTCCGCTACTTCCTGCGCAGGACGCTGTCGGGAGCGGTGATCCTCGCGGTCACGGAGGACCGCGAAGCTTCGACGGCCATCGGGATTGACGCAAAACGCGTATATTTCGTCACCTTCGTCATCGGCGCGAGTCTGGCCGCGTTGGGAGGAGCGCTGGCCTCGCCGACCACCTCGCTGGTCCCCGGTATGGGCGCCGACATGATCGTGCTTTCCTTTGCCGTCGCTGCGACCGCGGGTCTCGGCCAGATCGAGGGCACCGCGCTCACCGCGCTGATGATCGGCCTGACCCGTGCCTTCGTGATCTATCTCCAGCCGGAATTCGAAGTTCTCGTTCCCTATCTGCTGATGGTGCTGGTGCTTCTGGTGCGTCCGTTCGGCCTGTTCGGCGCGGTGCAGGTCAGGAAAATATGATGAGCGGTCGCATCAAGCCGGTCACGACGATCGCGATCATCTTCTTTCTGGTCAGCGCCGTCGCGCCCCTTTTGGTATCGAGCTGGGCGACCGTGTTCGCGTTGATCCTCGCGAAGGGCATCGTCGTTCTCGGTATCATTCTTCTGCTGCAGGCGGGGCAGGTGTCGTTCGGACATGCAATGTTCTTCGCCACCGGGGCGTATACCGCGGCGTTCTGGGGCAAGTACGTCGGTGGCGGCGACATCGTGCTCTTCATCGCGCTGGGCGGCATAACCTCCGCCGTCTTCGGCCTCATCGTCGGGCTCTTCGTCGTGCGCTACCGGGAGATCTTTTTCGGAATGCTGAATCTGGCGTTTTCGATGGTGCTGTGGTCGCTGCTGGAGAAGATGTTTCATTACACCAACGGCGCCGACGGCATCCGGGTCCCTCGTCCGGCCCTGTTGGGGCTGTCGTTTACGCCCGAAACCTTCCAGTACGTCATTCTTTACGTGAGCCTCTTGATCGCGGTCGTCGCCTTCTACGGCGTGCAACGCTATCTCGATAGCCCGCTCGGACACATGCTGCGTGCCATCAAGTCGAACGAGACCCGGCTCGAGTACCTCGGGATGTCCGCACGGCGCGTGCTTCTGATAGGCTACGTGATCTCGGCTTTTCTCGGCGGCATCGGCGGCACGCTGGTGGCGATCATCCAGCAGATCGCCACGCCCGAGTTCGGGTTCTGGACGAAGTCGGGCGAGTTCGTCTTTATCGCGATCCTCGGCGGCAGCGCCCACTCTTTCGGAGCGTTCGCCGGCGCGGCGATGTTCGAGTGCGTGCGCTTCTATGCTGCGGCCCACCTGGCCGACACCTGGCAGCTGATCCTCGGCGTGGTCTTGATCGTCATCATTCTCTATGCGCCTAACGGACTGATAGGTCTCAGGCAGCGCTACGGCCAGGCGAAGCAGGGAGGACATTGATGACCAACGTCCTCCTTTCCGCGAAGGGCATCAAGATCCGGTTCGGTGGCGTCGTCGCCGCCGACGGTATCGATCTGGACGTGCTCCAAGGCGAGAACCTCGCGATCATCGGACCGAACGGCGCCGGAAAGACCACCTTCCTCAACATCTCGACGGGCTATCTGCGGCCGCAGGCCGGAAGCATCACCTTCCTGGGGCAGGAAATCACTGCTCAGCTCCCGCGCACGATCACCAAGCTCGGCATCGCGCGGGCCTTTCAGATACCGCAGCTTTTTCTTGATCAGACTGTGATGGAGAACATGCTGATCGCCGCGGCCTCGCGGCTGGGAAGCCCTTCCGGCTTCACGGCTCTTTCCGCCCTGCCTGAGCTGCCTGAAATGGAGCGCCTTCTGGATCTCGTCGGCGTCAAGTCGTACGCGTCTCGCAAGGCGAGGGAGCTTCCCGAGGGACAACGCAAGCTGGTCGACATCGCTCTGGCGCTCGCGCTGAAGCCCAGACTGCTGCTGATGGACGAGCCCACCTCGGGCGTCGCCTCCGCCGAGAAGCTGGAGATCATGGACATCCTGACGTCCGCGCTCGCCAAGGAGAAGGTGACTTCGGTCTTCGTCGAGCACGACATGGACATGGTGGAGCGCTATGCCCATCGAGTCGCGGTGTGGAACGTCGGGAAGATCCAAAAGG
Source organism: Bradyrhizobium sp. IC3195 (assembly GCF_020193585.1). Classification (NCBI taxonomy): domain Bacteria; kingdom Pseudomonadati; phylum Pseudomonadota; class Alphaproteobacteria; order Hyphomicrobiales; family Nitrobacteraceae; genus Bradyrhizobium; species Bradyrhizobium sp. IC3195. The sequence goes on from NZ_JADYVG010000001.1 coordinate 81,030, forward strand.
TCGGCACGCCGGCGGAGGTTCTGGCCGATCCCAAGGTCCGCGAACAGGTGATCGGCATATGACGGCGATGCTGGATTTCGAGAACGTCAATGTCGCGATCGCCGATGCGCCGGTGCTGCGCAGCGTCAGCTTCTCGCTGCCGCCGGGCGCGACCGCCGCGCTCATCGGGCGAAACGGCGCCGGCAAGACCACGACGGTACGGACCATCATGGGCTTCACGAAGGCGAGCGGCACCGTGCGCCTGGGCGGTCAGAACCTGGGGCATGTTCCTCCGCACCGACGGCCCTTCTTAGGCATCGGCTACGCCCCCGAGGACCGTCGTCTCTTCTCGGCCTTTACGGTGGAAGAAAACATTCTTTTGCCCGCTCGCGTCGCGAAACTTAGCGCGGAAGAGGCGCGCCGGCGGCTGGAGCGAGCCTACTCCGTCCTGCCGGAGCTCGAGGAACTGGCGGGTCGCCCGGCGGGCTCCGTCTCGGGCGGCCAAGGCAAGATGGTCGCGCTCGGGCGCGCCCTGATGCTGGGCACCCGCCTCGTCATTCTGGACGAGCCGTTCCAGGGTCTCGCCCCTGTGCTGGCGCAGAGGTATGCCGAGGCGCTGCGTCGGCTTCGTTCGCATGACCGGGACATTACCCTGCTGATCACGGAGTCGAACCCAAAGCTGCTCGAGACCTTCGCCGACGTGACGCTGACGATCGAGCGCGGCGAAATCGAAAGCCGGGTCCTTGCGTAGCGCTCGCCCGGTTCGGCGGGCAAAAAAGACGGTCAAACCAAGCTCCACGAGTTGCTCAACTCGCACCAACTGGAATTGGGGCGATGATGGCATTATGCCCCTGTTTTGCCCGACGGAACAAGGGGTTTTCGTAAAATCCGCAAGACTCGCCGCCAAGTCATTGAAATCGCTGTCACCGGCTACTGTGCATGGGGTTGTTTTCGACGTTTTGTGTTTTCAGCGAGCGGGGCCTGATCCAGGCCGGCGCTAGTGTCCGCCGAGATAGGCTGTGATCAGCCGGGGATCGTGGATGAGATCCTTGGCGAGGCCCGACTGCACGATCTCGCCGGTCTCGAGCACATAGCCGTAATCGGCCGTCTCCAGCGCGGCGCGGGCGTTCTGCTCGACCAGCAGGATCGAGACGCCGAGGTCGCGCAGCGAGGCGATGGTGCGGAAGATCTCGCGCACGATCAGCGGTGCGAGGCCGAGGCTCGGCTCGTCGAGCATGAGCAGCTTCGGCTTGGCCATCAGCGCGCGCCCGAGCGCCAGCATCTGGCGCTCGCCGCCGGAGAGGGTGCCGGCGGCCTGGCGCTGCCGCTCCTTCAGGCGCGGAAAGCGATCATAGACCTCGTCCAGCGTCTTCTGGACGCCCGAGCGGTCGCGCAGGCTGTAGGAGCCGAGCAGGAGATTGTCGGCGACCGACATGTCGGAGAACAGCTCGCGCTTCTCCGGCACGAGGCACAGCCGACGCTCGACGCGGTCCTCGACGGACATCCTGCCGATGTCGTTGCCCTGAAAGACGAGGCGGCCGCGGGAGGCGAGCAATCCGATAGCGGCCATCAGCAGCGTGGTCTTGCCGGCGCCGTTCGGGCCGATCACGGTGACGATCTGGCCTTCCTCGACCGACAGCGAGACGTTGCGGACCGCTTCGACATTGTCGTAGCAGACGGTCACATCCGTCATGGAAAACATCTCGCTCACGCGACGCCTCCGAGATAGGCCTCTTGAACCCGTTCGTCGCTCCGGATCGCGGCGGGCGCGCCCTCGCAGAGCTTGGAGCCGAAGTCGAGCACGACGATGCGGTCGACCAGCGACATCACGAACTCCATGTCATGTTCGACGATCAGGATGGTCAGATGGTCCGACCGCAGCGAGCGGAGCAGCTCCGCAAGCCTGAGCTTCTCCTGGCGGCGCAGGCCCGCGGCCGGCTCGTCCAGCACCAGCAGCGCCGGGTCTGCGGCGAGAGCGCGCGCGATCTCCAGGATGCGCTGGTTGCCGAGCGGCAGATTGCCCGCGAGCTCGAACGGCTTGTCGCCGAGCCCGACGCGCTCGAGCTGCTTCAAGGCCTCGTGCCGGGTGCTGGCTTCCTCGCGCTGGTTGAGGCGGAGGGCGCCGGCGAACAGGCCCGTGCTGGTGCGGGCGTAGGTGCCGAGCATGACGTTCTCGAGCAGGCTCATGCGCGGCCGCAGCTTCACATGCTGGAAGGTCCTGGCGATTCCGCCCCTCGCGATGCGGGATTGTGGGTCGCGCGTGATGGCGCGGCCGGCAAAGACGATCTCGCCCTTGTTGACCCTGAGCGCGCCCGTCAGGCAGTTGAACATCGTGCTCTTGCCGGCGCCGTTCGGGCCGATGACGGCGAGGATCTCGCCGGAGCGGACCTCGAAGCTGACATTGTTGACCGCGACGAGACCGCCGAACCGCCGCTCGGCGCCGTCGACCTTCAGAAGCAGTTCGCCCGGTTTCGGCTGGGGACGGCGGGGCAGGGGCGGGGCGGCTGGCGGCCGTTCGCGCTTGATCTTCGGTAAGTAGCGCGCGACGAACGGCACGATGCCCTGCCGCGCCCATTGCAGGAACAGGATGAACAGCGCGGAGAAGGCGACGATCTCGAGCTGGCCGGACGCGCCCTTGGCGATCAGCGGCAGATAGTCCTGCACGCTGTTCTTGAGCAAGGTGACGATAGCGGCGCCCACGACGCCGCCGAGCAGGCTGCCGGCGCCGCCGACCATCGACATCATCAGATATTCGATGCCCATGCCGGCCTCGAACGGGCCCGGGCTGATGAAGCGGCTCATATGGGCGTAGAGCCAGCCGGAGAGCGAGGCGAGGAAGGCCGCGATCACGAAGGTCACGAGCTTGATCCGGAAGGCGTTGATGCCGAGGCTTTCGACCAGGATATTGCCGCCGCGCAGCGCGCGCATGGCACGGCCGACCCGGGAGTCCAGGAGATTGTATCCGAGGAAAAGCACCACGACGACGATGCCCCAGATCAGGAAATAGATCTGGGCGCTCGAGACGAGCGCGAGTGATCCGATACTGATCGGCGGGATCGACGAGATGCCGTTGAAGCGCCCGAGCCCCTCGACATTGCCGAACAGGAAGCCGATGGCGAGCCCCCAGGCGACGGTCGAGAGCGACAGGAAATGGCCCTGGAGCCGCAACGTGACGACGCCGAGGATGGTCGCGACGCCGCAGGTCAGCGCCACCCCGAACACGAGGCCGAGCCACGGGGAATATCCATTCAGAGCAGAGACCCAGGCCGTGGCATAAGCCGCGACGCCGACGAAGGCGGCCTGTCCAAATGACACGATGCCGCCGACGCCGGTGAGCAGGGCAAGGCCGATCGCGACCAGCGAATAGATGCCGATATAGTTCATCAACGTGATGCTGAAGGGGTTGAGGACGAATGGCGCGAGCGCGAGGCACGCTACCGCCGCCACCGCCGCGAGCTGAACGTGAAGGCGCGTCATTCCTCGATCTCCTCCTCGGAATGCAGCGAGGCGAGGGATCGCCAGATCAGGATCGGGATCAGAAGCGAGAACACGATGACATCCTTCAGCGCGCTGCTCTCGAAGGATGCGAAGCTTTCGAGGATACCGACGCCGACCGCGCCGATGGCCGCGCCGGGATAGCTCGTCATGCCGCCGACGATGGCGCCGACGAAGGCCTTGAGGCCGAGCAGGAAGCCGGAATCGTAGAATATGGTGTTGACGGGCGCGATCAGGATTCCGGAGACGCCGGCCATCAGCGAGCCCAGGAGATAGGCGATGGTGCCGGCGCGGGCGGGACGTATGCCCATCAGGCGGGAGCCGGTCCGGTTCACGGCCGTCGCGCGGAGCGATTTACCGACCAGCGTGAAGTCGAAGAAGAGATAGAGCAGGCCAGAGAAGACGAGGGCTGCGATCACGATCAGCATGGTCTGGCCCGAGATCAGCACGCCCGCAAACTCGGTCGACAATGACGTCAGCGGCTCGGTCCTGACACCCTCGGGACCGAAGAAGAGCAGCCCAAGGCCGACCAGCGCGAAGTGCAGGGCGACGGAAACGGTCAGGAGCAGCAGCACCGTTCCGTCCGCAATGGGACGGAAGACGATCCGGTCCAGCAGCGGGGAGATGGGGGTGATCAGCATCAAGGCCAGCACGAGCCTGATGGCGAGCGGCGGCTCGGCGCGCATGGTCAGCCAGGCGAGGCCAACCACGGCCAGCGGCAACGCGAGGTAGAAGAAGAGCGCGCGCGGAACCAGCCGACGCTCGCCGTTGCGCAGCAGCGAGACGATTTCGATCAGGGTTGCGAGGCACGCGAGGATGACGACCAGCGCGCCCGTGCCGGGAAAGCGCTTCGCGTCGAGCGCCGCCAGCGTCAGCGCGGTGAAGGCGGCGATGTCGCCAAAGGGAATGAAGATGACCCGTGTCACCGTGAAGATGAGGACCGTCCCGATCGCCACCAGCGCGTAGACTGCGCCGGTGGCGATCCCATCGATCGCAAGAATGGCTGCGATGTCGCTCGTCATTGAGAACGCCGTCCCCTTGTTCTGGTGGCCTGGCCTGTCCGACTACGGCGCGTATTTCCAGGCGCCGCCCGTCAGGCGCACCACGACCAGCGCGCGCTCATCGACGCCGGTCACCGAGCCGGGCTTGAAGTTGTAGATGGCGTGCACGCCGGGCAGCTCCTTGGTGCTGAGGATCGCGTCCCGCAGGGCGGCGCGAAATTCCGCCGTGCCGGGCTTCGCCGTCTTGAGCGCGCGCTCCGCTGCGTTGGCGAAGATCAGCCAGGCGTCGAAGGAGTAGGCCGAGAAGCCGTCGGTGGTCGGGATGTTATGGACCTTCTGGTAGACGCTGCGGAAATCCAGCGCGATCTTCTTGGCGAAATGTTCGTCGGGCAGCTGCTCGGCCACGATGACCGGGCCGGCGGAGACCTGGATGCCTTCGGCCGCCTTGCCGCCGACGTTCACGAAGTCCGGATTGACGAGCGCCACCGTGCCGTAGGTGTTTCCCTTGAAGCCGCGCTCCGCGAGGCTGAGGAGCGGCAGTGCGCCTTGCGTCCCCGAGCCGCCGTCCAGCACGGCGTCCGGCCGCGCCGCGAGCACTTTGAGGATCTGCGCGGTGACCGAAGTGTCGGTGCGCGCATAGCGCTCGTTGGTCTGGATCTTGACGCCGCCGGCGGCCTCCGCCGCCTTGGCGCCGTTGTAGACGAGGTCCCCCCAGGCGTCGGAGAAGCCGATATAGCCGATGTTCTTCATGCCATCGCGCTTCATGCGATCGGCGATGATCTTGACGAGGAGGGACGCAGGCTGCGGCACCGACACCACCCACTGCTCGGGAGTTTCCGGCAGTTTGCCGATCGGCGAGACCGCGATCATCGGCACTTTCAATTCGCTCGCCACCGCCGCCATGGCGATGGTCGAGGGCGCGGTCGCGGTGCCTATCAGGAGGTCGACCTTCTCTTCTTCCACCAGCTTGCGCCCGTTGCGGGTCGCGGCCGACGGGTCGGAGCCGTCGTCGAGCTGGATTAGACGGATGGTCTCGCCGTTGACGGTCTTCTTGTATTCATAGGCCGCGTTGATGCCACGCCCGTAGGGGATGCCGATCGACGAGCCGTTGCCGCTGAGCGAGGTCACGAAGCCGATGGTGATATCGGCCCGCGCGGCGGGGGCTGTGACGATGCCGGCGGCAAGTGCAAGTAAACTCAGAGTCTTGCGCATATGCGTTGTCCTCCGTTGATGCTGGATAGGAATGCTTCGATGCTGCCGCACGGGGTCCCCGAACGACGAACCGACCGATTGAAAACATTGCTGCGGCGCCAAATACCGGGCGCGACCGAAGAGAGTGTGCTCCGGGCGCTCAGCAGCCATGATGTTGCGTGCCGCGCGAACGATAGGCCCACCGGCACATGCAAGCGGGCCTTTTCCGGAGCGATGAAAGGTCGTCGATGCCGCCGCGATGCGCGACCGGCGATGCTGCTGCTAAGGCCGGCTGTTCGAGCACGGCGACTGTCCACACGATCGAGTCTCTCAAAATCGGTGCCCTGCAACATCATTGTCATGGCCACCGGTCTTTGACCGGCGAGGAATTACTTAAAGCCTAAAGTAACTCCGGTGGCGCCGTCAACACGTGTCACGGGGCTGTCAGAAAAAAATGTTGTTGCATACAATTTCGTCAGTGTGCGGCGCTCCTGCGCTCATCGACCCGTAGAAAACGCCGTGCTCGCCTTGACCCCGACGGCACTGGTCGCCGTCGCCGCCGCGCGCATTTGACGCGTCAATTAGTTTATGGTTGAAATATATTCATCGGCAGCCGACGACCGATCCTCCGATCACCGCTTGAGGAGAAGGACGATGCGCATCTTCTGGCAGAGCTTTGTTGATGCGAGCGTGAATGCGCCCTACATGGCGCGGCTGTCGGAATACCTGAACGACATCGCTGCGCCAGGCACGGCGGTCCACGTCCAGGGCATCAGTCCGCCGGACCGCGAGTTCGGACGGCTCGCGGAATTGCGCTGTGCGGTCCAGGCGATCGACAACGGCATCGCAGCGGAAGAGGGCGGGTTCGACGCCTTCGTCATGGGGCATTTTCAGGATCCCGGACTCTACGAGCTGCGCTCGGCCCTCGACATTCCCGTGATCGGGACCGGCGAGGCGACGTTGCTGGCGGCCTCACAACTCGGGCGGCGGCTGGGTCTTGTGACGCTCGATCCCGTCTTCGAGGTCTTGCACTATGAGCAGGCCGAGCGTTACGGCCTCGGCGATCGCGTCGTCCATGTGACCGGCCTTGGCTGCAGGCCGGATGATTTCGCCGATGCGTTCGCCGGAAACGCCGCCGCCCAAGCCCGCATGATCAAGGACTTCGTCGCCTGCGCACTCCCGCTGGTGGAACGCGGCGCGGATGTCGTGATCCCGGCCGGCGTGTTGCCAGGCCTCTTGATCGGGCGAGAGCATGGCCTGAAGGTCGGCCACGCTCCGGTGGTCAACTGCGCGGCCGTGGCGCTCAAGAGTGCCGAGATGTGGGTACAGCTCCGGAAGCTCAATGGCACCGAGCCCAGCCGCGGGCCGAGCTTCAGGCGGGCCAGCGCCCAGGCCCGCGATGACTTCCGCGCGCTACTTGCCCGTAACAGCCGCTAGTCCTCGAAAAACCGTTCCTGGAGAACAAATAATGATGACCCCCGAAAAGATCCTGTACGAGACCGAGGTGGCGGCGACCGGAGGTCGGGATGGCAAGGCGGTCAGCGCTGACGGTCTGCTCTCGGTGTCCCTGTCCTTGCCGAAATCGATGGGTGGTCCCGGCGGCGAAGGCACCAATCCCGAGCAGCTCTTTGCGGCCGGCTATGCCGCTTGCTTTCTCGGCGCGGTCAAGCTCGTCGCGCGCACGCGGAAGGTGGTGCCCTCTGCCGAGCCGTCCGTGACTGCGAAGGTTGCGATGGGGCCGGTGCCCGTCGGATATGCGCTCGCTGTCGAGCTGAAGGTCAGCCTGCCCGGTGTCGAGAAGGCCGTGGCCGAAGAGGTCGTTGCCGGTGCGCATGAGCGTTGCCCCTATTCGAACGCAACCCGCGGCAATATTGACGTGAAACTGACGGTGGTCTGAGGCGGATGAACGAGGGCGGTCGGTGACCAACACCTTGCGCGCACCATATGACGGCGTGGTGATCGCGGCTCCCGTCACGATTCCCTATGTGCGCTACTCCATCGAGAGCGCGCAGTGGTGGATCGGGCGGGCGCTGAGCGCGCTCGTCGCGCAGGCCGGCATCAAGGCCTCCGACATCGACGGCCTGTGCGTCTCCAGTTTCACCATGGGCACGGACAGTGGCATCGGATTGACACAGCATTTCGGGCTCTGCGTCCGGTGGTTGGACACGATCCCGCTCGGCGGCGCCAGCGCTATTGCGGCGCTGCGCAAGGCGGCGCGCGCGGTTCAGGCGCGCGATGCCGACATCGTGGCGTGCGTCGCTGGCGACACCAATCACGTCGATTCGTTCAGGCTGACGCTGGAGAATTTCTCGCGGTTCAATCAGGACGCCGTCTATCCTTACGGCGCGGGCGGCGCCAATGCCAGCTTTGCGCTGATTGCGCGCAACTATATGCGAATGTTCGGCGTCGCGCGCGAGGACGTCGGCAAGATCGCTGTCGCCCAGCGCGCCAATGCCCTGCGCAACCCGCATGCGCTCATGAAGGCTCCGCTCACGCTCGAGCAATACCTGGCGGCCCGGCCGATTTCCGATCCGATCCACCTGTTCGATTGCGTGATGCCCTGTGCGGGCGCGGAAGCTTTCCTCGTGATGCGCGATGAGACGGCTTCATCCCTGAAGCTGCCCGCCGCGCGACTCCTTTCGACGATCGAGCGGCACAATGCCTTTGCCGACGATCCGATGCAGGTGCGCGGCGGCTGGGCGATGGATGTCGACGAGCTCTATGCGATGGCCGGCGTCAAGCCTGACGATCTCGATGTCGTGCAGACCTATGACGACTATCCCGTCATCACGATGATGCAGTTCGAGGATCTCGGATTCTGCAAGAAGGGCGAGGGCGCTGAGTTCGTGCGCCAACACGATCTCACCATCGATGGCGACTTCCCGCACAACACCTCGGGCGGACAGCTCTCGGTCGGGCAGGCCGGTGCCGCCGGCGCCTATCTCGGCCTCGTTGAAGGGTTGCGGCAGGTTCTGGGCAGTGCCGGTCCCACGCAGGTCAGGAATGCGAGCCTCGCTCTGGCCTCGGGGTTCGGTATGATCAACTATGATCGTGGTCTCGCCTCGGGTGCCGCGATCCTTGCTGGACCGTCGCGATGATAGAGCAGATCAAGCCGCCCCGGCGCAAGAACCCGCTGCTGCGGACGCGGCTACCGGCCTCGCCACCGCGACCGCGCAGCAGGATGTCGCACGGGTTCACGCGCGCGGCCGCCGAAGGCCGCTTTATGCTGCAGCGCTGCGAGGCTTGCGGCACCTTTGCCTATCCGGCGCGCGAAACCTGCCCGTCTTGTCTTTCGGCCGGCCTCGCTTTCGTCGATGCGCCGCGGCGAGGTGTACTGCTTGCCGAGACAACCGCACGGGTGCCGAGCGACGTCTATTTCCGCGAACGGGCGCCGTGGCGGATCGGCCTCATCAAGATGGATTGCGGTCCGATGATCGTCGCACATCTTCATGCCGACTGCGCAGAGGGCGCGGCCGTCAGCATGTCGCTGCAACTCGACAAGAGCGGCCAGGCGGTGGCCTTTGCCCGTCCCGAAGGGGAGACTCCCAACATGGCAGACGACAAGCAGTGGCGGGAAATGACGGCCGATCCGAAATTCCGTCGCGCGCTCGTCACCAACGGCCGCAGCGTCATCGGTCAGGAAGCCGTCGCCGCTTTGAAGGCGGCGGGCGCCAAGACGGTGTTCGTCGGCGTTGCCGAACCATGGCGGCCGTTCGCCGGCGAGGAGCGGCTGCGCGGCCAGGACGGGATCGAGATCGTGACTCTCGATGCTGCTGACGAAAAATCGGCTACCGATCTTGCGGCCGACATCGGCGGCAAGGTCGATATTCTCGTCAACACGACGGAATATGTCCGGCCGGGCGGCCTGCTCGACCGCAGGGGCACGAGCATCGCACGGGACGAGATCGATCAGGCCTATCTCGGCTTCATCAATCTCGCTCAAGCCTTTGGCCCCGCCATGCGGATGCGCGGTGCCGACGGCATCAACAGCAGCGCGGCATGGGTCAATATTCTCTCGGTCTATGCACTGGCGAATTGGCCCGCCTTCGGCGCCTACTCGGCTTCGCAGGCCGCCTGCCTGTCGTTGTCGCATTGCTTGCGCGCGGAGCTGCGGCCGGGCGGCGTCCGGGTGATGAACCTGTTCACCGGCCCTGTCGACACCGAATGGTTCCAGACCGTGCCGCCGCCCAAAGTCGCGCCGCGCGTGATCGCGCAGGCGGTCGTGTCGGGCCTCAAGAACGGACTCGAAGAGATGTATGTCGGAGATGTCGCCGAAGAGATCCGGCAACGTCTCGCGGCCAATCCGAAAGCGCTCGAGCGCGAGCTCGACCGATAAGAAGCGGGATTTCAACCGAGCTGGAGGACTTGACGATGCAAAGCAATCTCCTGGAGCTAGCGAGTGCGATTTCTTCCGGCGCGGTGCGCGTCGTCGATCTGACCTTCACACTCAGTCCGGACTTTCCGGTCATCGTCCTGCCGCCGGAATTCGGTCAGGCCGCGCCTGTCCGCATCCAGGAGATATCGCGATACGATGGTCGCGGCCCGGCCTGGTACTGGAACAACGTTACGTTCGGCGAACACACCGGCACGCATTTCGACGCGCCGATTCACTGGTTCACCGGCAAGAACCTGCCGAACAATGCCGTCGACACGATGCCGGCCAAGGACATGATCGCACCGGCCTGTGTCATCGACTGCTCGGCGCAGGCGGCGCAGGATCCCGATTTCCTGCTGACCGTCCCGATTGTCGAAGCTTGGGAAGCCAGGCACGGCCGGATCCCTGAGCGGAATTGGGTCCTGCTCAGGACCGACTGGTCGAAGAAGGGGTGGCGCGACTACTCCAATCTCAGGGACGACGGCGCGCATACGCCGGGCCCGAACCCGGCGGTGATGAAGTGGCTGGTGGAGGAGCGCGGTGTCATCGGTTTCGGCACCGAAACCATCGGCACGGATGCGGGGCAGGCCGGCCACTTCGAGCCGCCTTATCCGGCGCATCATTTCCTGCACGGCGCGGGCCGCTACGGTCTGCAATGCCTGTGTAACCTCGATCAGCTTCCCCCAACCGGCGCTGTCATCGTGGCCTTACCGCTGAAGATCCAGAACGGCTCCGGCAGCCCGCTTCGAGTGATCGCTCTGGTGTCCTCGACCTGAGGCCATGGCGCTCGCCAATCAGACCAAGACATTCTCCCGAAAGACAGGTGCCATGAACTTGATCAAGAGCCTGGTGGCTTCCACTGCATTGCTGCTTGCCGTTCCGCAATTCGCGCAGGCCGAGATCCTCGTCGGATTCGTTACCGGCCTCAGTGGGCCGGTGTCATCGATCGGGATTCCCAACGCGAAGGGGATCGCGGCTGGTCAGGCCTATATCGGCGAAATCGGCGGCGAGAAGCTGCGGGTTATCCAGCTCGATGATGGCTCTGATCCGACCGCGTCGGCACGCAATGCGCGCAAGCTGGTCGAGCAAGAAAAGGTCGATATCCTGATCGGCACGTCCGGAGCTCCCCAGACGCTGGCGATGGCGACCGCGGCCATCCAGATGAAGATTCCGATGATCGCGGTGTCGCCGATCGCACCGGTGCCATCAGGCGACGGCGGTCCCTGGGTCGTGCAGACACCGCAGCCGACGCCGCTTCTGGTGCAAGGAATCGTGGACCACATGAAGGCGAAGGGCCTGACGACCGTCGCCTTCATCGGTTTCTCCGATGCGTTCGGCGATCTCATGTACAATTCGCTCGAGCAGAGTGCGAAGGCCGCCGGCATCAAGGTCATCGCCAACGAACGCTACGCCCGGTCGGACTCCTCGGTGACGGCTCAGGTGCTGCGCGCACTCGCCGCGCGTCCCGACGCCATCATGCTCGGCGGCACCGGCACGCCAGGCGCGCTGCCGGTCATCGCGCTGTCCGAGCGGGGATATAAGGGACCGCTCTACGGCAATCACGGGCTGATCAGCGCCGATTTCCTTCGTCTGGCCGGCAAGGCCGCCAACGGCATCATGTGCCCGACGGGACCTGTGACCGCGGCGGAGCAGCTTCCGGCCAGCAATCCGATCCAGAAGGTCGCCCTGGATTTCCGCACGGCCTTCGAAAAGGCCAACGGCGAGGCGCCGACGGATTCATTCTCGTCCTATTCCTTCGACGGCTGGCTGATCTTCGCCGACGCCGCCAAGCGTGCGCTGGCAGCCGGTGCCAAACCAGGCTCACCTGAGTTCCGTACCGCGATTCGCCAGGCGCTGTTCACCACCAAGGAGGTCGTCGGGACGCAGGGCGTCTACACCTACACGTCGGCGGACCGGCATGGAGTCGACGATCGCTCGCGCATCATGGTTCAGATCGAGGACGGCAAGTACAAGCTGTTGCCTTGAGGTGCGAGCATGGTCGTAATGGAGAAAGATGCGCTGGCGAACATCACCGAGGTGGTCGGCGGTGAGGACGTGACGCCTGCCTGGGCGCGCGCGATGGCGTCGTTTCCGCCGTCTGAGCGCATCCTCTCGACGATGCTCACGCGCCAGGCGGAGCGTTACGGCGATCGCCTTCTGCTCGTTGCCGGAGAGGCGCGTTGGAGCTTTACGCAGGCTGCGACGATTGCGGCTGCGTCGGCCCAGACGCTGGTCGATGCCGGGATCAAGCCGGGCGACCGGGTCGCGCTGATGTGCTCGAACCGTCCGGAGTTCTTGCAGGTCTATCTCGGCTGTGCGTGGCTGGGGGCGATTGCGGTCCCGATCAATACCGCCTTGCGCGGCTTCCAGCTGTCCCACATTTTCCGCAACTCGCGTCCCGCGCTGCTCGTCATCGAGGCTCAGTTCGCCAGCGCGGTCGAGAGTGTCGAGGCGGATGTCGAGCTGCCGCCTCGGACCTGGATCATCGGAGCTGCCGCCGACGCAATCGGTGCCAGGCTTTCCGCGGTCCCGCTGCCGCCTCTTGGCGCCGCAGCCCCGGCCGGCGCCGTGCGTCCCGGTGACACCGTTGCGATCCTCTATACGTCGGGCACCACGGGGCCTGCGAAGGGTGTGTGCTGTCCGCAGGCGCAGCTGTTCTGGTGGGGCGTCTATTCGGCGCGCGCGCTCGGAATCCGCGAGGGCGATGTGCTGTTCACGACGCTGCCGCTGTTCCACACCAACGCGCTGAATGCGTTCTATCAGGCGCTGCTGAACGGATGCACGTACGTGCTCGAGCCGAAGTTCTCGGCTTCCGGCTTTTGGGCTGCCGCGCGACAGCACAATGCGACGGTCGGCTATCTGCTCGGTGCGATGGCGTCGATGCTCCTGGCACAGCCGAAGAGCGCAGACGAGTCAATGCATCGTCTTCGTGTCGCTCTTGGCGGCGGCGTGCCGCCGCAAATCCACGGCCCGTTCCGCGAGCGCTTCGGCGTACCGCTGGTCGACGGCTACGGGTCGACGGAGACGAATTTCGTGTTCGCCGGCACGATTCCGTCGGATCGGGCGGGGACGATGGGGTACCTGGCCGATGGCATTGAGGCGCGGATCGTCGACGAGAATGATTCCGCGCTGCCTGATGGAGAGGCCGGCGAGCTCGTGCTTCGCGCGAGAGAACCCTTTGCGTTCGCGTCCGGCTATTTCGGCATGCCGGAGAAGACCGTGGAGGCCTGGCGAAATCTGTGGTTCCACTCAGGCGATCGGGTCGTTCGCGATTCCGACGGGCATTATCGCTTCATCGATCGCATGAAGGATTCCATCCGCAGGCGCGGCGAGAACGTGTCCTCGTGGGAGGTCGAGCAGGCGATCCAGGCGCACCCCGCGGTCGCTGCCTGCGCGGTCTACCCGCTGCCGTCGGAGTTGGGTGAGGATGAAGTTGCTGCTGCGATTCTGCTGGAACCGGGCCACTTGCTACAGCCCGTCGACATCGTCAGGCATTGCGAAGGACGGATCGCCTATTTCGCTATTCCGCGTTATGTGCGAATCCTCGGTCAGATGCCGCTGACGGAGAACGGCAAGATCAAGAAGGGCGTGCTGCGCGATGCCGGTGTCACGACGGATACATGGGATCGCGAAGCGGCCGGAGTGAAGGTACGACGCTGACGTCGTATCCGCTCAAGGTTTTTGCAAGGCGTCCCTGACGGCGGCCTTGAGTTCGTCGAGCTCGCCGATCAATCCATCGAACCGATCTGCCGGGAAATCCGCCAGCAGCTCGGCAAGCCATGCGCCGTGGCTCTTGGCCATTCGCCTGAAGATCTTGCGGCCTTCGACCGTCATACAGACGATCTGCACCCGCCGGTCGAGGTTCGACGCCGTGCGGGTGATGTATCCATCTGCGACCAGGCGGTCGACGATTGGCGTGAGGTTCCCGGCGGAGACCATCAGGCGCTTGGGCAGCTCTCCCAGCACAAGTCCGCTTGGTTCGCGGTCGAGCTGGGCGAGAACGTCGAAGCGGGGCATCGTGAAGTCGAACTCTTCGCGAAACCGGCGCCGCAACTCGCTTTCGATGAGGGACGTGCAGGCGAGGAGTCGGAGCCAAAGGCGTGTTTGAGCCCTGTACTCAGCCTCCTGATCCGTCTCGTTCTTGGCCGAAACAGGGGTGGACTCCTTCGCGAGTGCCAATCGAATCTCCCGGGCTTCGTGGCTTACGAAAGCTGGCGCAGCTCTCGTGACATTGGCAAGATAGTTCGTGCCAAAAGTAAATTCAAGGCTGGGTCCGAAGGATCCGGAATCGGCGCCGCCGTGCATCCGATTTACACTAAAATTCAGATCGACGCTGCGGCGAGGGGCGTGCCCTCCAGGGCCTTTGCAGAACCGCCTTGACAAGGCACGCGTCGAGGAAATATTTTATACTTAAAATAATTGGGTGAGAGCTCGGCGCAACGCGCGAAAGCGAGGGATCATGCGCATAGTCTGTATCGGCGGCGGGCCGGCCGGCCTCTATCTGGGCCTCCTGATGAAGCGTCGACATCCGGAACATGTCGTCACGGTCGTCGAGCGCAACAAGCCCTACGATACGTTTGGCTGGGGGGTGGTATTCTCCGATGCCATGATGTCTGCGATGCGTCTTGCCGACCCCGAAAGCGCGGCCGAGATCGAGGACGCCTTCAATCATTGGGACGACATCGAGCTGATCTTCAAGGGGACGCGCCAGCGCACGACCGGCCACGGCTTCATCGGCATTGGTCGCAAGCATCTGCTCAACATTCTCCAGAGGCGCTGCGAGGCTCTGGGTGTCGAGCTCGCCTTCGAGCGTGAGGTGGAGTCCGATCTCGAATTCCCCGACGCCGACCTGATCGTCGCCTGCGACGGTGTGAACTCCAGGATTCGCGCCCGCTATGCCGAACAGTTCCAGCCGGACATGGTGATCCGGCCGAACCGCTACATCTGGCTCGGCACCAAGAAGGCGTTCGACGCCTTCACGTTCGATTTCCAGAGGACCGAGCACGGCTGGTTCCAGGCACACATTTACAAGTTCGACGCGGAGACCTCGACCTTCATCGTCGAGACCACGGAAGAGACCTACAATGCTCACGGGCTGGGCGAGCTCGATCAGCAGGGGTCGATCGACTTCTGCGAGAAGATCTTTGCCGAGACGCTCGACGGTGCGAAGCTCTTGACCAACGCCCGCCATCTGCGCGGCTCGGCCTGGCTCAATTTCAGCCGCCTGATCTGCGGCAGATGGAGCGTGTTCAACGGCCGCTCCCATGTCGTGCTGATGGGAGACGCCGCGCACACTGCGCATTTCGCCATCGGGTCGGGCACCAAGCTCGCGCTCGACGACGCCATCGAGCTCGCCAACCAGTTCGATCGCCATGGTCACGGGCGCGACCGCATCCAGACCGTGCTGGAGGCCTACGAGGAAGTACGCCGCGTCGACGTGGCGCGCATCCAGAACGCCGCGCGCAATGCGATGGAATGGTTCGAGGTGGTCGGCCGGCGCTATGCTGATACGCTCGAACCGCCGCAATTCTTCTATTCGATGCTGACGCGTTCCCAGCGCATCAGCCATGAAAACCTGCGCCTGCGCGACCGTGCCTGGTTGGAAGGATTCGAGCGATGGTTTGCCGCGCGCTCGGGCATCGCCGTCGAGGACGGCGAACGGGTACCGCCGCCGATGCTGACGCCGCACCGCGTGCGCGGCCTCACGCTGGCGAACCGCATCATGGTCTCGCCGATGGCGATGTATTCGGCGAAGGACGGGCTGATCAACGACTTCCACATCGCCCACCTCGGAGCGCGCGCCATGGGCGGCGCCGCGTTGATCTTTGCCGAGATGACCTGCGTCTCACCGGATGCCAGGATTACGCCGGGCTGTCTCGGGCTCTGGAATGATGAGCAAGCGGCACAATGGCGCCGGCTGGTCGATCTGGTCCATAGCCTCGGACATGCCAAGGTCGGCATCCAGCTCGGCCATGCCGGGCGGAAGGGATCGACCCGGCTCGCCTGGGAGGGGATTGACCAACCGCTGGCTTCAGGCAATTGGCCGCTGATCTCGGCTTCCGCGCTGCCCTATCTGCCGCACAGCCAGTTGCCGCGGGAGATGAACCGCAGCGACATGGACCGCGTCCGCGACGATTTCGTCGCCGCAACGCGCCGTGCTGCCGACGCCGGTGTCGATTGGCTCGAGCTTCATTGCGCCCATGGCTATTTGCTATCGAGCTTCCTCTCGCCGCTGACCAACCGGCGGACTGACGAATATGGCGGCAACCACGAAAATCGTGCGCGCTTTCCGCTGGAGGTCTTCAGGGCGATGCGCGCGGCGTGGCCATCCGATCGGCCGATGTCGGTGCGGCTGTCCTGCCATGACTGGACCGAAGGCGGCAACACGCCGGCCGACGCCGCGATCTTCGCTGCGATGTTCAAGGAGGCGGGAGCAGACGTGATCGATTGCTCCTCGGGACAGGTCTGGAAGGAGGAACGGCCGATCTACGGCCGCCTGTTCCAGACGCCATTCGCCGATCTGATCCGCAACGAAGTCGGCATCGAGACGATAGCAGTCGGTGCGATCTCCGAGGCCGATCACGCCAACTCGATTCTCGCGGCTGGCCGCGCGGATTTCTGCGCGATTGCGCGGCCGCATCTCGCCGACCCGGCCTGGACGCTGCACGAAGCCGCGCGCATCGGGATCACAGCGGTCAACTGGCCAAAGCAATATCTGTCCGCCAAGGGACAATACGAAGCCAATCTGGCGCGTGCCGCTGCCGTGGCCGCGCAGTGAGCGAAGGAGGGATCGGATGAACTCCGTGGTAAAGATGATCCGGCGCGAATGGCTGGACTGGCCGTTCTTCGAGCCCCGCCATCTTGCGATCGGCGAGGCGCTCGATCGCTTCGTGCAGTCGGGAGCCCTCGACAAGATCGATCACCATGATGTGGATGGTGCCTGTCGCAAGCTTGTGCGCGCGATGGGCGCGGCGGGGTTGCTCGATTGCGCGGTCGCGGCGCCCGATGGCGATGCGACGTCGATCGATTCCCGCTCGATCTGCCTGTCGCGCGAGTCGCTGGCCTATGCCGATGGCCTCGCCGATTTTGCTTTCGCCATGCAGGGGCTTGGCTCCGGAGCGATTGCACTGGGTGGCTCGGCGGAGTTGCGCAAGGCCGTGCTGCCGAAGGTGCGTTCCGGCGAATGGCTCGCGGCCTTCGCGCTCTCCGAGAAGGAGGCGGGGTCGGACGTCGCGGCGATGTCCTGCACGGCGCGGGCCGACGGCGACACCTACGTCATCGACGGCGAGAAGACCTGGATCTCGAACGGCGGCATTGCCGACGTCTATACGCTGTTTGCGCGAACGGGCGAGGCGCCGGGCGCCCGCGGCATTTCGGCCTTCGTCGTCTTTCCGGATGATCCCGGTTTTAGCATTGCCGAGCGCATCGACGTCATTGCGCCGCACCCGCTGGCGACGTTGCGCTTTACTAATTGCCGGATTCCCGCGAGCCGTAGGCTCGGCGCGCCCGGGGGCGGGTTCAAGCTCGCGATGCAGACGTTGGATATTTTCCGCGCATCGGTCGCCGCCGCAGCCCTCGGCTTTGCCCGTCGCGCGCTCGACGAGGCATTGTCGCATGCCCGCAGCCGAAACATGTTCGGTGCGACGCTGGGGGATCTTCAACTGACCCAGGCCGCGCTCGGCGACATGGCGACCGACACCGACGCGGCGGCGCTGCTGACCTACCGCGCGGCCTGGCGCCGCGATGTCCAGAAGCTTCCGACGACGCGCGAAGCCGCCATGGCGAAGCTGACCGCCACCGAGACCGCGCAGCGCGTCATCGACCGTGCCGTCCAGATGTTCGGCGGCCGCGGCGTGCGCAAGGGAGAGGTCGTCGAAAGTCTCTACCGCGAAATCCGCGCGCTGCGCATCTACGAGGGTGCGACCGAGGTCCAGAAGTTGATTGTCGCCCGCGAGCTGTTGAAGCCGCGCTGAAGGGATTGAGAACTACGCATGAGCACGATCAGCAAGCCGGAAGCCCCCGTTGTGCGTGGTCTGCAACTGCTTCAGCCCAGCGGCTGGCCGCAGCCGAAGGGGTATGCGAATGGCGTCATGGCTGAAGGACGACTCATCGTGACGGGTGGTGTGGTCGGTTGGGACGCAGCCGGGCGATTTGCGGACGGCTTCGTTGCGCAGGTCCGCCAGACGCTCGAGAACATCGTCGCGATTCTGGCAGAGGGGGGCGCGCGGCCGGACAATCTCGTGCGCCTGACCTGGTACGTCGTGGACATGGACGAATATGTGTCGAACCTGAAAGCGCTCGGCAAAGTCTATCGCGAGGTCATTGGCACCCATTACCCCAGCATGGCGCTGGTGCAGGTCGTGCGTCTCGTCGAGCCATCCTCGCGTGTCGAGATCGAGGCGACGGCCGTCGTCCCGCGCTGACGAAGGCGTCGGCCGCAGGCCCGCGGCGAGACCGCGACGATGGAAAGCTCTCTACGGCGCCCGTGATGGATTGGAGCGAGAGCTCAATATTTTCAATCGGCTAAGGGGCGGCGTGTGCACGATGTGTGCACCGGGAGATGCACAAAAATCTATCGACTGCAAATTTGAGCAGACGGTCTGAGGCGTGATACTGAGCTCGGCTTCCGCGCGATCGAATTGACGAGAGCAGTGCAGCGACTACAACAGGCGTTTCGCCGCCGGTCATGAGTGAGAAAGAAGCCCAATGTTCCTGACCGAGAACGATCTGAATGAATTGGTGACATGGCGACGCCATCTTCACGCCGTGCCGGAACTGTCGGGGCAAGAGGCAAAAACCGCGGAAGCCGTGCGGGCCCGTCTTCAGGCGGCGGGTGCCGACAGGATCGTTTCGGGCCTCGGTGGTCACGGCGTGCTTGGAATCTATGATGGACGTGAGTCTGGCCCGACGATCATGCTTCGGGCCGAACTGGATGCACTGCCGATTCAAGAAAAATCAGAACTCAAGCATCGATCGCTGATAGCAGGAAAGGCCCATCTCTGCGGTCATGATGGTCATATGGCAATTCTGGCGGCCGTAGCGCAAAATCTGAGCCAGCAACGTCCAAGCCGAGGTCGCGTAGCGCTCCTGTTTCAGCCGGCCGAGGAGGACGGGTCCGGTGCGGCCGCCGTTCTGGCTGACGCGAAGTTTGAGCAGGTGCGGCCCGACTTTGTCTTCGCGCTGCATAACCTTCCCGGCCTCGGTCTTGGACAGGTCTCTCTTGCCGAAGGTTTGGTGAATTGCGCCTCGCAAGGAATGCAGATCAGATTATCAGGACGAACGACGCACGCGTCGAATCCGGCGCTCGGTATCTCCCCGAAAGACGCGCTCGCCAGGCTTCTGCTGGAGATACCCGCGCTCGGGCGCGGGACGGAGCTAGACGACGACTTCTCAATGCTGACGGTCACCCACGCAAGACTTGGTGAGCCTGCGTTCGGTATCGCGCCAGGCTTCGGCGAATTGTGGGCGACACTGAGAACATGCACCGACGTGATGATGGAACGGCTCCGCCTGGAGGCGGAAGACTTGGTTCGAAGCGTGACGGCCGGTGAGGGGCTGAGCACGGAAATCGCTTATCGCGACGTCTTCAATCATTGCGCAAACGACGTCGATGCTGTTGCCCAGCTTAGAAGCGCGCTGGACGCAGAGGGGGTGCGACATTCGGCGGAGGGCCTTCCACTGCGTGGCTCCGAGGACTTCGGACGTTTTAGCTCCCGTTCGAAGTCGGCGATGTTTTTCCTGGGAGCCGGCAAAGAGCATCCCGGGTTGCATGAGCCGAACTACGACTTTCCGGATCAGTTGATAGAAATTGGTGCAAGAATATTCATACGCACCATACGCAACCTGCTTGGCTAAATAGAGAATTCCGGACGGAGTGACAGCGTATCGCCTGCATGTCACATGTTGGATCGGCGCTTAGAACGATTTGAAACTAGAAGCTTTCGAAAATTTGCAGTGAAGTTCGAAGCAGGAAATCGCTTCTCCGATCACGACGGTTTCGTCGTGCAACCTTAGATAATTTCTAGGTCCCAATTCCTTCTCGCAGCACCGTCGTATGTTAGGAAGCGACGGGGACGTGCTTGCAAGTGGAATTGGGGCGCAGGAATGATGCGTGAACTCTCGGCCAGGAAAATCGTGCGTACACTATCGTTGGGCGCGGTGAGTTATCTCGCACTGTCGATGGAATCTTCGGGTGACCTTCAGCATGCGGTTGCGCAATCCAATCTGCCGCCCGTGACCGTGGATGCCCCCAAGCCAAGAGTTCGTCAGCCGGTCCAGAGATCACAGTCGACGCGCGCCTCGCGTGGACAGCGATCAGTCGCCGCGGCGCCTCCGCGCCAGGCTGCACCCGTTCCCTATGTGGTGCCCTCGACCGGAACGGTCGGCACGGTGCCGCCCGCCTACGCAGGCGGCTGGGTTGCAACCGGCGGGAGTCTCGGTCTGCTCGGCAATCGCGGCGTGATGAACACGCCGTTCAACCAGACGAGCTATACGGCGGAGCTGATCAAGAATCAGCAGGCGCGCACCGTCGGCGATGTGCTGTTCAACGATCCCTCGGTCCGGGTGAAGACGCCTGCCGGCAATGGCATCGATGGTGTCTACATCAGGGGCTTCTACCACGACAGTGGCGACTACGCCATGAATGGCCTCTATGGAATGGCGCCGTTCTATTCCACGTCAGCGAATTTCCTTGAGCGCGTCGAGGTTCTGAAGGGACCGGGCGTGCTTCTCGGCGGCATGCCGCCTGCAGGTGCCAATGGTGGTAGCATTAACTTGGTGACTAAGCGCGCACCTGACTTCGACATCACGCAACTCACTGCACTTTACATATCAAGGTCTCAGTTCGGACTGCAAACCGATGTGAGCCGTCGATACGGCGAACATAAAGAATGGGGCGTCCGGTTCAATGGTGAGGCGCGGGGCGGCTCGACTGCGTATGATCGGCAGACCGATCAGTTCGGCAACGCCGTGCTCAATCTGGACTACCGGGGTGAACGCGTGCGCTTTTCAACGGATATCGGTTATCAGGCTGATGATCTGAAGCCGCCGCTGCGGTTCCTGACGTTTACCACCAGTCCTCCGTTCGCGACCACCATCCCAGTTCCCGCCCTTCCGAAGCCCGGCGCCAATTACATGCCGGAATGGGCGACATGGAAACCGAAAGACGCGTTTGCCATGACGCGCGGTGAAGTCGATTTAACGGAGTCGGTGACGGCGTACGGTGCGGCTGGATATCACAAGAGCGAGATCGACTACGTCTATCCATCGCCGCGCATCACGAACGCGAACGGCAACTGGACGGCCGTTCCATTCAGCGGGCGCGATGTTTATGACAATTATACAGGTGAGGTCGGGCTGCGAGCCTCGGTGGATACCGGCCCCATCAATCATCTCTTGACTGTGAACTACTCGGCTTTCGAGCGAGATTACAGTTCGTTCGGCAGGGCAGGCGCTGCGATCAATTCAAACTTGTACAATCCGGTTCCGATCCCTTATCCCAACTTCGCTACCGTCGCCCAGAATCTGGAGACGCGAACCAAGCTTACCAGTGTCGGTATCGCTGATACGATGTCGATGTTCAACAACAGGCTTCAGTTTGTTGTCGGGGCGAGGCGGCAGACAGCGGGCGTAGACAGCGTGAACCTGCTGACCTCTGCCAAATCGAGTGTCGACGTTCCGACCTGGAGTCCCGGCTATGCGGTCATCGTCAAGCCGGTGGAGAACATCTCCCTTTACGCAAACTACATCGAAGGCCTTAAGGCGCCCGAAGTCGTTGTCGGCGCCACGTCGTATTCGAACGTTGGCGAGATCATTCCTCCTGCTCAGACCAAGCAGAAGGAAGTCGGCATGAAGGTCGATATGGGCCGGATCGGCTTTACTGCCAGCGCATTTGACATCAGCAGTCCGAACATTATTTCGGTCGCAGTGCCGGGGCAAACCCTACCTGCGAGGCGACTTTCCGGCGAGCAGCGCAATCGGGGCTTCGAACTGTTCACCTTCGGGGAGGTGACCCCGACGTTCCGGGTGCTGGGTGGTGTGAGCTTCATTGACGGCGAGGTCGTCAGGCAGGCGGTCTCCGTCGGATCGATCATCGTCAACTACAATGGCAAGGTTCCCGTCGGCGTGTCGGCGGTTAACTTGAACCTCGGCGCCGAGTGGGACACCCCGTTCCTGCCGGGACTGACTATGACCGGCCGGGTCATCTACACTAGCGAGAGCTACGCCAACGATGCGAATACGCAGGAGCTTCCAGCGTGGACGCGAGTCGACCTTGGCGCACGCTACACATTCCTGTCGCCTTGGAACGGTAAGCCGATTGTTGTTCGCGCCAGCGTGGAGAACGTGTTCAACGAGGCGTACTGGAATTCCTATCGCACGGTGAGTAGCGCGGTATCACTCGGCGCGCCGCGCACCTACCTCCTGTCGACGACGTTCAATTTCTGAACGCTGGTCCTTGGTACTCCCGATGCGCACCGCCGTGGATCTGGTCCGCGGCGGTTTTTCGTTGGTCCATAATCAGCAAGCTGCACTTGTCGCGATTGATGACAGTGTCATGAAACACCACCGCGATAAAATGCACCATCATGCTACATCGGAAAAGTTCCTTCTTACGCAGTTAGAATTGCAGCAATCTGCGACATGTTCTGAAATCTCGATATTTTCCCGCGTATTGGCGCGCAAGCGCGGAGGTTGCATTGTGTTCTCCCGTCGCCAGTTTTGAGGTCTTACAAAAAGGCGCGTCGATATTGCTTTGACCCTCGTCGGCTTCTGACCTAGTCAAACGTCTCTGCTTTCGCTTTCCGAAAAGGGGATCGCGCCATGATGGTGTTCGACAGAGACGACGTCACCTTCACCGTCGTCGTCAATCACGAAGAGCAATACTCCATCTGGCCGACGTTCAAGGAGATTCCTGCCGGCTGGAAGGCGGTGGGCAAGTCAGGCAGCAAGAAGGAATGTCTCGACCATATCGAGCAGGTGTGGACCGACATGCGCCCGCTCAGCTTGCGCAAGTTCATGGACGGCGCGTCGCCTCAGCAGACGACGTAGTCAGCGAAGTCTGGTCGTCCGATGCGGCTTCTTTGTCTGCCTTATTCCGGCGGCAGTGCCATGTTCTATGCGCGGTGGCGCAGGCTGCTGCCGTCATGGATCGACGTTCGGCCGGTCGAATGGCCCGGGCGTGGTGCGCGCATGGACGAGCCGCTGGCGACCGATCCGGGCGTGCTGGCGGCGCAGCTGGCTGGTGAACTCGCGGCGCAGCTCGACGGGCCCTATGCGTTGTTCGGGCACAGCCTCGGTGCCGTGATCGCGTTCGAGCTCGCACATGGCCTGCTCGATAGCGGAGTGCCTGCGCCGGCCATTCTCTTCGCCTCGGGTGCGGAAGCGCCGGCGGTGCGGGACGGCAGCAAGTGGCGCCATCCCCTGAGCGACCAGGCGCTGATGCAGGAGCTGCGTCATCTTCAGGGCACACCCGACGAGGCGCTGTCGAATGCCGAGTTGATGCGATCCGCGCTGCCGGTACTGCGCGCAGATTTTCTGATGTGCGGAGCCTATGCCTACCGGCCGCGGCGTCCATTGCCGTGCCCCGTACACGTTTTTGGCGGAGCGGACGACGAGACCAGCCGCGAAGCACTCGAGGCTTGGCGGCTGGAGACCTCGGCGGCATTCACGCTCGATATTCTGCCCGGGCATCACTTCTTCATTCACACACAGCAGGCCGAACTGATCGACCGGATCGGCTGGGCGCTGGCCCGGCAATCGGGGCGATCGACCGGTTTGCATCGGAGCGAGGATCATGAGCGCGTTCTCCGTCCAGCCACTCATTGAGGGCAAGGCTCTTCCCATGCTGCTTAGGGCAGGTGAGGCCGGGCAGCCGCTCGGCGAATCCCTTCCCATGCTGCGTGCAACGATCGACCGGTACCTCACCGACAGCGGCGGCATCGTGTTTCGCGATTTCGCGCTCGATGGTCCCGATGCGTTTCGAGCCTTCGCGGCCGATTTCGGCCACCCGCTGCTGACCTACGAGTTCGGGTCGACGCCGCGTTCGCAGGTGACCTCAGGCGTCTACACGTCCACGGAGTATCCGCCGCACCAGCATATCCCGCTGCACAACGAGCAGGCCTATACCCGCGATTGGCCGATGAAGATCTGGTTCTACTGCATGCAGCCAGCGCTGGAAGGCGGCGAGACGCCGATCGCCGACAGCCGCGCCATCTATCGCGACATGCCGCCGGCCATTCGCGAGCGGTTCGCCGAGAAGGGCGTGATGTATGTGCGGAACTACGGCAACGGGCTCGACGTCGATTGGCAGCAGGTGTTCGGCACCGACTCCAGATCGGAGGTGGAAGCTTACTGCGCTCGCCACGACATCGAATGCGAGTGGAAGGAAGATGGCGAACTCCGTACGCGCCAGGTCTGTCAGGGCACGGCGCAGCACCCGGTCACGAAGGAGTGGGTCTGGTTCAACCAGGCGCATCTGTTCCATGTCTCCAATCTCGAGCCGGAGGTGCGCGAGAGTCTGCTCGACGTGGTCGAGGACGAAGCCGATCTACCGCGCAACGTCTTCTATGGCGACGGTTCGACGATCGAGGACGAAACATTGTCAACGGTCCGGACCGTTCTGGAGAGGCACAAGATCAGCTTTCCCTGGCAGGCTGGGGACGTCGTGATGCTCGACAACATGCTCACCGCGCACGCGCGGGCCCCGTTCAGGGGTCCGCGCAAGGTGATCGTCGCCATGGCGGAAGCTCATCGGCAGGGGTGATCGGCAAGGGTGATCAGCGGCACGTCTCATTCGGGCGGCGGGGATTTCCGGCGCGCGGCCGGACAGGAATTTGAGAACATGGACAGATCCGACCTCGTCGAACGCTTGCGAGAGCATGCCGCCTTGCGACCGGAGAAGGTGGCGTTGCGATTCCTGGAGGGCGACGACGTCGCCGACGAGCTGACGTTCGCCGCGCTCGACGCTCGGATCAGGGCGCTTGCGGCTTGGTTTCAGCAGATGGGCGGTACGGGCGAGCGGGCGGTGATCCTGCTTCCGAGCGGGATCAACTATGCCGTCGCATTCTATGCCTGCCTGTATTCGGGCGTAATCGCCGTGCCGGCCTATCCGCCTGAGGGCGGCCCCGAGCGCTATGCGGGACGACTCAACGGTATCCTGCGAGATGCCGCGCCGCGCTTCATCCTGGTGGAGACGGGGCTGCGCGGCCTCATCGAGGCGGCATTGCCCGAGCTCGCCGACGTGCAGATCGTTGCGGTGGACACGATTTCGCCCGATCTCGCGGCGGACTGGCGCGAGACGGGGCCTGCGGCCGATGGGATCGCGTTCCTCCAATACACATCCGGCTCGACCTCGCAGCCGAAGGGCGTTTGCGTCTCTCACGGCAATCTGGCGGCCAACGAGCGTGCCATCGAAGCGGTTTGTGGCGGAACGCCGGACGACGTGTTTGTGAGCTGGCTGCCGCTCTATCACGACATGGGGCTGATCGGCGGACTTCTGAACCCGCTGTTCACGGGCTTTACCGGCGTCCTGATGTCGCCACGGAACTTCCTGGAGCGGCCACGGCGCTGGCTCGAGGCCATCGACCGTCACGGCGGCACGTTGAGCGGTGGCCCCGACTTCGCGTACTCACTCTGCACCGACCGCATCTCGGAAGAGACCATCCGTCGGCTCGACCTCAGCCGGTGGAGGTTTGCGTTCTCGGGCTCGGAGTTCGTCCGCCGCACCACCTTCGAGAAATTTGGCGACCGGTTTGCGCGGGCCGGGTTCGATCGACGGGCGTTGACGGCTTGCTATGGCCTTGCGGAGGCGACGCTGCTGGTCACGGCCAGCGACATCACCGCCGAGACCGTCAGCTACACGCTCGACACCGCGGGACTCGCCGCCGGCCGCATCGCGAGCGCCAGCGAAGGCACGGACCTCGTGGCATGTGGTCGAACTGCTGCTGGTCACGCCGTGCGCATCATGCGTATCGACGGCTCCGCCGAGGCCGAGGCGAATGAGGTCGGCGAGATCTGGGCCTCGGGTCCCAGCGTCGCGCATGGATATTGGAACAATGCCCAGGCCACACATCAGGCCTTCGTCGAGCGGGATGGCGTGCGTTGGCTGCGGACCGGCGACATCGGCTTCCTTCGCGACGGCGCACTCGTGGTGGCCGGTCGTCTCAAGGACCTGCTGATCGTTCGCGGGCAGAACGTCTATCCGACGGACGTGGAGCAGGCGGTCGAAGCCGAGGTCGAATCCGTCCGCAGCGGACGGGTTGCCGCCTTTCCCGTCGAGGTCGATGGGCGTGAGGCCATCGGAGTGGCGGCGGAGTTCAGCCGCGCCGTGCTCAAGCGCAGCAACCCGGAAGTGCTCGCACATGCGATCGGCGAAGCCGTCCTCCGGCAGGCGCAGGAATATCCGGCGGTGATCGTTCTGCTGAACCCGCAAGCGATGCCGTTGACAACGAGCGGCAAGCTGCAGCGGTCGGCCTGCGCAACGCGTCTCGCCGACAACACACTCGACAGCTTCGCGGTGTTCGAGAGAGGGCGTCGCCGCGGCACTGCATCCCTGACGGTGCCGGCGACTGATACCGAGCGCGCCGTCGCTGCGATGTGGTGCGAGGCGCTTGGCGTCGCGGCGGTGCATCGCGAGGACGATTTCTTTGTGCTGGGCGGAAACTCGATCGCGGCTGGCCAAGTAGCCGCGGCGATCGGCGACCGCCTGAACGTGGAAGTGGAGCTGCGCACCTTCTTCGACGCGCCGGCGCTTGCGGCCTTCGCTGGCCGGATCGATGTTTTGGCGGGCACCGGCGCTGGCCGGGCGCTCCCGCCGATCCCATGGGCCGTCGCGGCCGATCGCACGATGCTGTCGCACGCACAGGAGCGGCTCTGGTTCCTCTGGAACATGGATCCTGCTGGGACAGCCTATACCGTTGCGAGCACAATCGGTCTGAAGGGACGGCTCGACCGTGCAGTGCTTTCGCGTGCTTTCGGCGAGATCGTCCGTCGTCACGAGATATTGCGCACCAGGTTCATCGCCAGAGACGGCCGTGGAACGCAGCTCATCCACGATGTCGTGAGCATCGGCGTCCGGCACGAGGATCTCCGCGCCTATTCTGTGCGGGAGCGCTCCGAGCGCGCGGAGACGGTCAGGCGATCAGAGCTCGGCAAGCCGTTCGATCTCGTGAACGGGCCATTGTTGCGCGTCGTGCTGCTTCAATTCGCGGACGATGCATATGAACTGCTGCTGCTGGCCCATCACATCATCGTCGATGGCAGGTCGCTTGATGTGTTGCTCGAAGAGCTAGCCGCTCTCTATCGGGCCGGTACTGGTCAAGGCGCAGGCGTGCCGCCGGTTCCGGCAATTCAATATGCTGATTTTGCGGCCTGGCAGCGAAGCTGGCTTGCGGACGGCGAGGGCGATCGGCAGCTCGCCTATTGGCGCGCCAAGCTCGGCGATGTTCACCCGGTGCTGGCGCTGCCGCATGATCGGCCGCGCCCGACGATCCAGAGCCATGCCGGCGATACGATCGGTCTGGCCATCGACGCCGTGCTTGCGTCCCGGCTCCGGGAGATCGCCGGCAAGCAGCGCGTCAGCGTCTTCATGCTGCTGCTCGGCGCATATTACGCGCTGCTCCAGCGCTACACCGGGCAGAGTGATTTGCGTGTCGGCGTGCCGGTCGCCGGGCGCCGGCATACGCAGCTCGAACGACTGATCGGATGTTTCGTCAACACGCTGGTGCTGCGGGCCGAGATGACCGCCGAAGCGAGCTTCACGAGCCTGTTGCGTCAGGTCAGGGAATCGGTGGTCGAGGCACTGGCGCACCAGGATCTTCCGTTCGAAATGCTGGTCGACAGCCTCAAGCCCGAACGCAGCGGTAGGCAAAATCCCCTGTTCCAGGCGAAGTTCAACTACATGACGGCGCCGGGCGGTTTCTCCGGCGTCGAGGGGCTCACTGCCGACATCGACATTGTCGATCTCGCTGGTTCGCATTTCGATGTCGCCCTCGACGTCATCGATGGCGTCGGCATGAAGGTCACGTTCAACTACGCCATCGATCTGTTCGAGCGTCCGACTATCGCGCGATTGGCGACGCAATTCGGTTCGATGCTGCGCCAGATTGCCGACAACGCCGAGCGGCGGATATCGGACTTCGTCATCGACGACGGACACCGGCAGACCGTGCCGAGTGAGGCTGCGGCGTTCGGCTTCGCCGATGTGGTGAGCCTTCATCGCGCGGCGACAGTCGATCGACAGACCGCCATCGCCATTCGATGCGGCCGGGGGCAACTGACCTTTGCGGAGCTCGAGCAGCGGTCAAATCGTATCGCACACGCCCTCATCGCGAAGGGCGTGGCACGCGAGACACCGGTTGCGCTGTGGATCGAGCGCTCTCCGGCCTTTGTCGTCGCCTTGCTCGGTGTGCTGAAGGCGGGCGGCTCTTATGTCCCGCTCGATCCGAAATGGCCGTTGGAGCGCGTCCGCCGTATCCTGACCGACGGCGGCATCGACATCATGCTTGCGGCGGGCGACAAATTGGCGGATGCGCGCGAGCTGGGCTGCCTGGTGCTCGACGCGGAGGCGGAAGCGGCGCGCGCCGAGGTATCGAGCCTGCCGCTCGACACGACCATTCATCCAACGCAGACCGCTTACGTCATCTATACCTCCGGATCGACCGGCGCGCCTAAGGGCGTCAGCGTCTCGCACGGGGCCTTGGCCAATTATGTCCAGGCTCTGCTGCAACGTCTGAAGCCGCGCCCGTCGGCGAGCATGGCGATGGTTTCGACGGTGGCGGCCGACCTCGGCCACACTGTCCTGTTCGGTGCGCTCGCATCCGGCGGCACGCTGCATCTGCTGTCACCGGAGGCCGTATTCGACGCGGATGCGTTTGCACAAGCGATGCGCGAGGGCGAGGTCGACATTCTCAAGATCGTGCCGAGCCATCTGCGAGGGCTGCTTCAGGCCTCGCACTCGGCCGATCTGCTCCCCCGCGACGCGCTCGTCCTGGGCGGCGAGGCGTGCGATGGCGCGCTGCTGGACGACGTCCGGCGTTTGCGGCCGGAATGCCGGATCCTGAATCATTACGGGCCCACGGAAACGACCGTCGGTGCGGTGACGCATGAGTGCGCGGCAGGCCGCGGGGACGGTTCGGTTCCGATCGGTCTGCCCCTTGCCAATCTGCGCGTCCATGTCCTCGATGACGCCTTGAACGAGGTGCCGATCGGAGTCGTTGGCGAGCTCTATGTCGGCGGCGCTGGGCTGGCGCGGGGCTATCGCGGCGCGGCGGGCCTGACCGCGGAACGCTTCGTGCCGGATCCATTCGGCGCCGCGGGCGGGCGCCTCTACCGAACCGGCTGATCGTGTCCGCTGCGACCGCGAGGGCCGGCTGATATTCCTGGGTCGTTCTGATGACCAGATCAAGTTGCGCGGCTATCGCATCGAGTTGGGCGAGGTCGCGCGCGTTATCAAGGTGCTGCAGGGGATCGGTGACGCGGTGGTCGTTTCACGCGCCATCGGTGAAAGTGAGCGCCAGGAGCTGATCGCCTATTGCGTGGCTGAGAGCGGCGCCGCTCCACAGGCCGATGCGATCAAGCAACAGCTGGCTGCAATCGTGCCGGACTATATGGTTCCGTCACACATCGTCATGTTGGCGCAATTGCCGCTGACGCCCAATGGAAAGGTCGATCGTCGCGCCTTGCCCGAACCGGCCGAAGAGGGGGCGTCGGCCGGCTATGCCGCGCCTGCGGGGGATATTGAAATTGCCATCGCGGCGGTCTGGTGCGAGGTGCTCGTTCGCGAGCGCGTCGGCCGTAATGACAATTTCTTCGAACTCGGCGGCGATTCGATTCTGAGCCTGCAGATCATCGCCCGCTTGCGCAAGCGCGGCATCCGGCTCACTCCGAAGCAGATCTTCAGCCAGCAGACGATTGCCGGGTTGGCGACGGTCGCCGTGATATCGGCGGGGACGACCAAGAAGGAGAGACCGGCGGCGAAGGCGTCAGTCGGCGACACCGCATCTGGCATGCCCCATCTGATGCCGATTCAGACGCGCTTCTTCGCCGAGGACATTGCCAACCGGGATCACTGGAACCAGGCGGTTCTGCTGCTGCCCCGTATGCAGGTCGATTGGGAGACGCTGCGGCGCGCGCTTGCGGCCATCTCGGACCATCACGATGCGTTACGTTTGCGGTTCAAGCAGGTGGATGGTGCTTGGCGGGGGGAGCAGGGACCGGCGCCGGGTTCAACCGAACTGTTATGGCTTCATGCGGGCGTCGGCGGCGCGATGGAGGTCACGGCGCTCGCCCGCGCTGCGCAGGAAAGCCTCTCACTGTCTTCGGGACCGCTGCTGCGCGCGGTCGGCATGGACCTGGCGGACGGTAGCCAACGCTTGCTGCTTGCGATCCATCATCTCGTCGTCGATGGCGTGTCCTGGCGTATCCTGCTGGAAGACCTGGCGTTGGCCTATGACCAGCTGCAGCGTGGCAGTCCCGTCGCGCTGCCGCCGAAGAGCGACTCCTTTGCCTCGTGGAGCGAGCGGCTGCATGCCTATGCGGGAACGGCGGAGATCGCGGCCGAATTGCCGTATTGGCTGGATCGTGGCGCCGGCGCACGCCTGCCATGCAACGACGACCATGGCGATGTCGATCGCGTCGGTGATGGCGGCGAGGTGTCCTTGGTGTTGGATGCCGATCTGACGTCACAGCTCCTCGAACAGGCGCCGGCTGCCTATCGGACCCAGGCCAACGATCTCCTGCTCGCCGGTCTCGTGCGCGCGGCGTCGCGCTGGAGCCAGCACGACGAGATCACCGTGGAGCTCGAAGGCCACGGCCGCGAGGAGATCTTCCCAGATGCGGATGTGTCCCGCACCGTCGGCTGGTTCACGACGGCCTTCCCGGTCCGGCTGAAAGATGCAGGCGACGAGGCGTCGCTGATCAAGGCGGTCAAGGAGACGCTTCGCGCGATTCCGAATCGCGGGATCGGCTATGGCGTGTTGCGCCATCTCGGCTCCGAGCAGCAGCGCCATGCTCTGGCTCAATTGGCGGAGCCGCAGATCGTCTTCAACTATCTAGGCCGCTTCGACGCCAACATAGGCACCAACCAGCGCTTCGCCTTCGCAGCGGAGAGTGCAGGTCCCTCGCGTAGCGCCACGGCACCCATGCGCGGTTGGCTGAACATCACTGGCCTCGTGCGTGACGGTCGATTGGAACTATCTCTCGGATACGGACGCAAGCGTTACCGGGACGCGACGGTCGAGCGGCTCGCCGCACATTACAAAGACGCACTGCGCGAACTGATCACCCACTGCTGCAATGGAGCGTTCGGCCTCACGCCATCGGATGTCCCGCTGTCTGGGCTCGCTCAAGCCGACCTCGACCGGTTGGCTGCGAACCTGGATCTGCGCGGCATCGAGGAAATCTATCCGCTCTCGCCGATGCAGCAGGGCATGCTGTTTCATGCGCTGCGCGACGGTGCCAACGACGCCTATGTGAATCAGGTCGGGCTCGAACTGTTCGGCGTCGATGCGGGCAAGCTGAAAGCCGCGTGGCAGATAGTCAGCGACCGGCATGCGGCCCTGCGGACCGGGTTTGTCTGGCAGAACCTGTCGGGCGCAGCGCAGCAGATGGTGCATCGTCATGTGACGGTGCCGTTCGTCGAGGAGGACTGGCGCGGCAGCGCGCCTCCGGATCTGCAAGCCGCGCTGGCGGAGATATCCCGGCGTGAGCGCGAGATGGGCTTCGACATTTCGCAGCCGCCGCTTCAGCGTATCCGTCTGATCCGTCTCGACGACGAGAGGCACTGGCTGATCTGGACCCATCATCACATCTTCGTCGATGGTTGGAGCTCGGCCCGGCTAGTGGCCGAGGTATTGCAGCAGGCGAGCGGCCGCCCGCTGCCGGCCGTGCAGGGCGGCTATCGGGACTACATTGCATGGTTGCAGGGCCGCGATCGCGAGAGCGCTGAGAGGTTCTGGCGCGAGGCTCTGGCAGGGCTTGAGGCGCCCACATTGCTCGCGAACACACTGACGCCCCCCAAAACATCCCTCGCCGAAGGCCATGCCAGCGTCGGGGCGGTGGACGCAGCGTTGACCGAGCGATTGAAGTCCTTTGCAAAGCATGAACGGGTAACACTCAACACGCTCATACAAGGAGCATGGGCGCAGCTGCTGCGGCGTCATTCCGGGCAGTCCGCGGTCTCTTTCGGCGTGACCATCTCGGGTCGTCCGGCCGAATTGCCCGGTTCAGAGGAGATGGTGGGCCTCTTCATCAACACGCTTCCCATCGTCGATGCGACCAGCCCGCAAGCTATCGTGGGCGATTGGCTGCGCCAGTTGCAGGAACAGAATTTGGCGCTGCGCGAGCACGGTTGGACGCCGCTCTACGACATTCAGCGCCTCGCCGGCCGTGCCGGGCAGCCGCTGTTCGACAGTATCCTGGTGTTCGAAAACTATCCGATCGACGAGGGGGTGCTGCGAGGCGGGGAAGGTGGTCCGCGGCTGGGACGTGTGGCGCATGTGACGCCGACGAGCTATGCGCTGGCGGTCGCGGTGTTCGCCGCCGGCGATCGGCTGAACATTGAATTCAACTATGACCGGAGCCGGGTCGACGAGGCGGCGATCCCGCGCCTTCGCGACATTCTCCACGCCCTGCTGGAACGGATTGCGGCGAATTCGGAATGTGCGCTCGGTGATCTCTCTGCGGCAGTCGAGCAGGACGCGCGACGAGCTCTCGAATGGAGTGGCGCAGCGCGGCTGACCTCCGCATCATCCTGCGCCGACGTCGTGATGCATATCGAAGCACAGGCCGCGCAGGCGCGGTCTGCCATTGCCATCGTCTGCGGCGACCAGCGCATCTCCTATGGCGAGTTGAACGCGCGTGCGAACGCGCTCGCACGACGCCTTCGCCTCTGGAACGTCGGTCCGGATCGGCTGGTCGGCATTGCCTTGAGCCGAAGCCCGGACATGATCATCGCGCTGCTCGCGGTTCTGAAGGCCGGAGGCGCCTATCTGCCGCTCGATCCGGATTATCCGGCCGAGCGGCTTGCCTACATGCTGCGTGACGGCGGCGCGGCGCTGGTCCTGACGCAAGGCGCGCTGCTCGAGCCGCTTGCACCGGTGCTGCGCGAAGCCGGGGTCGAGGCGCTCTGCATCGACGAGCCATCGCCGCGCGCCGGCGAGGACGGCGGGAACCTCGACATCGAAATCCATCCGGACAGCCTGGCCTATGTCATCTACACGTCCGGGTCGACCGGCGCGCCGAAAGGCGTGGCGGTTGCGCGCGGACCGCTGGCGATGCATTGCGAAGCCATCGGCCGGCTGTACCGCATGACCTCGCGTGACCGCGAGTTCCAGACGGCATCGATCAATTTCGACATCGCCCACGAGCGATGGCTGGTACCGCTGATGACGGGCGGTTCGCTCGTCCTGCCTTCGAAGCCCGGTCTCCTGATTGACGATCTCGTCAGCGAGATGACCCGCAATGCGGTGACCTCGATCTTCCTGCCGCCGGCCTATGCGGATCAATTGAGCGCGGCATTGCGGCAGGGTGGGCGCAGGCTGGCGATCAGGGCCTGTATCGTCGGCGGCGAAGCCTGGTCCGATACCGGGGTCAGGGCATTTCGAGAAGCTTTCATTATCGATCTTCTGGTCAACGCCTACGGCCCGACCGAGACGGTGATCGCGCCGACGGCGTGGATCGTCGACGCCGCCGCGTTGACACCTCACCAGCCCGCACCGATCGGACGGCCCGTTGGTGCGAGGTCGGCGCACATTCTCGATTCCGACCTCAATATCGTTCCCGCCGGCGTCACCGGCGAGCTGTTCATCGGTGGTGTTGGCCAGGCCCGCGGCTATCTGAACCGGGCTGCACTGACCGCGGAGCGGTTCGTCCCCGATCCGTTCAGCGACGATGGCACGCGCCTCTATCGCACCGGCGATCTCGCGCGCTGGCGCAACGACGGCGTGATTGAATATGTCGGCCGCGCCGACCAGCAGGTGAAGATCCGCGGCTTCCGTATCGAGCTCGGAGAGATCGAGGCGCGTCTGCTCGAGCAGCGTGGCGTGCGTGCGGCGGCCGTTGTGGCGGGCGAAGGCCGGACCGGGCGCCAATTGTTCGCCTATGCGAGTGGCGGGCCGTCGCTCGACGGCCGCGCCTTGCGCGATGCACTGTCCGCCGTTCTGCCTGACTACATGGTGCCGTCGTCGGTGACGGTGCTGGAGCAGTTGCCGCTCACCGCTAACGGTAAGATCGATCGGCGTGCACTGCCGGCGCCGGGCGAGGATGCGTTGGCGAGTCGCACCTACGAGGCACCCGAGGACGAGATCGAGCTGGCGCTGGCCGGGATCTGGGCGGAGCTGCTCGACGTCGATCAGGTCGGACGCAACGATCACTTCTTCGAGCTCGGCGGACATTCCTTGCTCGCAGTGCGGGTGCTGAGCCGGGTGTCGCAGGAGATCGGCGTGTCAATCGCGGTCTCGGATCTGTTCGCTCATCCCGATCTTGCCTCATTTGCCCGGGTCGTGTCGATCAGGCTCATCGAGCAAGAATTCGATGCCGAAGAGCTCCAGGAACTGGTGGGAACGGAGCAGTGAGCATGGCTGACACGGCAAAGCCGAGCTTACGCGATCTGGATCCCCAGCAGATGAGAAAGCTCGTCGCGCTGGCCAGGGATCGCGGCCGGAGTGCCGACAGGAGTGGCGCCAGTGCCATTCCGGTGGTGGCGCGGAGCGGATCGTTGGAAATGTCCTTTGCGCAGCAGCGGCTCTGGCTGCTGGCGCAGCTCGATGGTACGAATTCCAGCTATCACATTCGCGGAGCATTGCGGCTTACGGGCGAGCTCGATCTCGAAGCCTTGCGTCGCAGCATCGACCGTGTGTTCGCGCGCCACGAAGCCCTGCGCAGCGTCTTTCGCGTAGTGGACGAACAGCCGCGCGTGGTGCTGCTGCCCACGGATGCGCGTGTGCCGCTGCTCGAACATGATCTGAGTAGCCGGGACGTTCGCGAGCAGGAGCTGGCGCGCCTCTGCCGCGAGGAGGCCGCGACGCCGTTCGATCTCGCCGCTGGACCGTTGGTCCGCGGTCGCCTGATCCGGATGGCGGAGGGAGAGCATCTCTTCTTGCTCACCCAGCATCACATCGTCTCCGATGGCTGGTCGATCGGCGTGCTCATGCGCGAGCTCGGCGCTCTCTACCGGGCATTCGCCGCCGGCAAGGACGATCCTCTGCCGCCATTGGCAATCCAGTATCCGGACTATGCCGTCTGGCAGCGGCAATGGCTGTCGGGCGAACGCTTGCAGCGGCAGGTCGACTATTGGCGAGAAGCACTCGCGGACGCTCCTGCCGTGCTTGAATTGCCGACGGATCGGCCGCGTCCGCCAATCAGGTCGCTCGCCGGGGCGTCCCTGCCGATCGAGATCGATGTGGAGCTGGCCTCCGGCATCAGGCGACTGAGTCAGTCGCATGGCGCCAGTGCTTTCATGACGGTGCTGGCGGCCTGGGCAGTGGTGTTGTCGAGACTCTCCTCGCAGACCGATATCGTCATCGGGACTCCGACGGCCAACCGAAATAGGCCGGAGATCGAGGGCCTGATCGGATTCTTCGTCAACATGCTGGCTGTCCGCGTTGATCTCTCGGCGGAGCCCAGCGTGGCCGAACTGCTCCGCCGCGTGCGCGCGGCGGCGCTCGCGGCGCAGGATCATCAGGACCTACCGTTCGAGCAGGTCGTCGAGATCGTCCAACCGCTGCGACGGCCGGAGCAGACACCGGTCTTCCAGGCCGTGTTCGCCTGGCAAAACAACGAGAGGGGGCCTCTCGAGTTGCCCGGCCTCAAAGCCGAGGTCGCTGATATTCCGCTGCAACAGGTCAAGTTCGATCTCGAGCTCAATCTCGGCGAGATGGACGGGCGCATTGTCGGCTCCCTGAATTATGCGACGTCGCTATTCGACGAAGCGACGATCACGCGCCATCGGGGCTATCTGTTGACCGTGCTGCGGGCGATGATCTCCGATGCGGACCAGGAGGTCGACCGGATCGAAATCATTGGTGCCGATGAGCGCAGGCGCGTTCTCGACACTTGGAACGAGACGGCCACGCCGTTTCCCTCCGAAAGCTGCATTCAAGATCTGTTTGCGGAGCAGGTGAGAAGGGCGCCGGAGGCCATTGCGCTGGCATACGAGGACGTTCGTCTGAGCTATAGCGAGCTCGATGCGCGGGCGAACAGGCTTGCGCGGCACTTGATCACCTTGGGAGTGGTGCCGGATCAGCCCGTTGCGATCTGCCTGCCGCGGGGCATCGCAATGGTGGTGAGCCTGCTGGCCGTGCTGAAGGCGGGCGGCGCCTATCTGCCGCTCGATCCCGCTTATCCTGCGGAGCGGCTACGTCAGATTGTCGAGGATGCCAGGCCGCGCCTGCTGATCGCAGACGCCACAGGACGCGCGATCATTCCAGATGGGACCTGCGAGATGGTCGACCCCGACGCAGACGCAGGGCTGGCGACGTCGGATCCGAGTGTTCTCCTCGAAGGCCTGACTGCGCGAAGCCTCGCCTACATCATCTACACGTCCGGCTCGACCGGTCGGCCGAAGGGGGTGATGGTCGAGCACCGTGGCCTGGTGAATTTGGCGTTGGCGCAGCGGGCATTGTTCAACATCAATTCGAGCAGTCGCGTCGTGCAGTTTGCCTCGCTCAGCTTCGATGCCAGCATCTGGGAAATCGTCATGGCCCTGTGCTCGGGCGCCGCGCTGTTTCTGGCCGGCACGCGCGAGCATCAGGACACCGCGGCATTGTTCGGCTATCTCGCGGACAATGCGATCACGCATGCGACCTTGCCGCCGGCGATGCTGCACGGGCGGACCGATCTCGAACGGCTCGCCTCGTTGCGGGTTCTCGTTCTTGCCGGTGAATTGCCCAGGGCCGAGCTGGTCAAGGGATTGCCTCCTGATATTGCCGTCTTCAACGGTTATGGGCCGACGGAAGCAACGGTCTGCGCCACGAGCTGGTTGCGGCATCGGGGCTTTGATGGCGACGCGGCTCCGATCGGTCGACCGCTGCCGAATGCGCGGATCTATCTTCTGGACCGGTTCGGTGCGCCCGTTCCGCTCGGTGCGGTCGGTGAAATCCATATCGGAGGGGTCGGCATCGCGCGCGGTTATCTCAATCGCGCCGATCTGACGGCGGAACGCTTCGTGCGCGATCCCTTCTGCGGCGATGCGGATGCACGCGTGTACCGCACCGGCGATCTCGGCCGCTATCTCCCGGACGGCAATATTGCGTTTCTCGGCCGCAACGACCACCAGGTCAAGATCCGTGGCTTTCGTATCGAGCTCGCTGAAATCGAGTTTCGGCTCAACGAGCACGCCGACGTTGCCGATTCAATCGTGCTGGTGCAGCGCAATCATGGCGGCGACATGCGGCTGGTCGCCTATGTGGCCGCTAGGGGGGGCGTAAGGCGCGATGGCGGAGAGCTTGCCAGCGCGTTGCGCGATCACCTGCGTGCGTGTCTGCCGGACTACATGGTGCCGTCAGCGTTCGTAAGTCTCGATGCACTCCCGCTCACGCCGAATGGCAAGGTGGACCGCAAGGCGCTGCCGGCGCCGGAGAACGATGCATATGCGCGGCGCCGTTTCGAACCGCCGCGAGGCGAGGTCGAGCAGATTGTCGCAAATATCTGGGCCGAGCTCTTGGGCGTCGATCGGATCGGACGCAGTGACCACTTCTTCGAGCTCGGCGGCCACTCGCTGCTCGCAGTGCGCATGCTGGAGCGATTGCAGCGGCATGCGCTGAGGGCGGATGCGCGCATGCTGTTCGCGAAGCCGGTGCTGGCGGAATTTGCCGCCAGCCTCGATGGCGGCGTAGAAGCGGACGTTCCGGTCAATCGGATCACCCGGCAGACGACGGCGATCACACCGGAATTGTTGCCGCTGATCGCGCTAACGCAATCCGACATCGACAGCATCGTGGCCGGCGTTCCCGGCGGCGTCGGCAACATCCAGGACGTCTACGGCCTCTCGCCACTTCAGGACGGCATCCTCTTCCACCACCTGCTGTCGAAGGAAGGCGATCCCTATCTGCTGGTTGGCCGGATGGCTTTTGCCGACCGCGACCTGCTCGATCGCTATCTCGACGCGGTCCGGCAGGTGATCGCTCGCCACGACATTCTGCGAACGTCCATCGTGTGGAACGGCCTGTCCACACCGGCTCAGGTGGTCTGGCGGCAGGCGCCCTTGGTCGTCACCGAGATCGTGCTGGACGGCGAAGGCCCTGGGGATGAGCAACTCGCGCGACGATTCGATCCGCGTTTGCATCGGATCGATCTCGGACGGCCGCCGCTTTTGCGATTTGCGGTCGCGGCCGATCCGGGTGGAGAGCGCTGGCTGCTTTTGGTCCTGCTGCATCATTTGATTGGCGACCACTCCACGCTCGAAGTGATGCACGACGAGGTCGGGAAGATCCTGTCCGGGCGGAGCCACGAATTGCCGCCGCCTTATCCGTTCCGGAATCTGGTGGCACAGGCGCGCGGATCGGCGGCGACCGTGGAGCATGAGCGCTTCTTCCGCGGCATGCTCGCCGACATCGACGAGCCCTCCACGCCGTTCGGCCTGGATCGGGTGCACGGCGATGGTGCCGGTATTGCCGAAACCCGGCTGATGCTGCCCGAGAGCTTGAACGCAAGGCTTCGTGTGCAGGCGCGGCGGTTGGGCGTCAGCCTCGCCAGCCTTTGCCATCTCGCCTGGGGGCAGGTGGTGGCGCGAACCAGCGGGCGCGAGCACGTCGTGTTCGGGACCGTCCTGTTCGGCCGCATGCACGCCGGCGCGGGCGGCGATCGCACCATGGGCTTGTTCATCAACACCTTGCCGTTGCGGCTGGATCTTGGTGACGCTGCGGTCGAGGACAGCGTTCGTGATGCGCATCGCCGGCTGACCGAACTGATGGCACACGAGCACGCCTCCCTGGCGCTCGCGCAGCGATGCAGCGGCGTCACGGCACCTGCGCCTCTGTTCAGCGCGGTCCTGAACTATCGGCACAATGCAATGCCGGCGGATCTGGCTGCCAACAGGGAGAGCACCGGCATCGAATGGCTCGGGGGCGAGGAACGCACCAATTATCCCCTGATGCTGGCGGTCGAGGATTATGGCCAGGCGCTTGGCCTGACCGCCCAGATCGTCCATCCGTTCTCGGCCGATCGCATTTGCGCCATGATGCAGCAGGCACTCGATCAACTGGCCGATGCGCTGGATCGCGCGCCGCGTGCGCCGGTCCGGCAGCTCGACATTTTGCCCCCCGACGAGCGGCAGCTGTTGCTGGAGACGTGGAACCGGACGCAGGCGCATGATCGGCGACAGTCGTTGATCGAGCAATTTGAAGCACAGGTCCGGAAGTCACCTGAGGCGATCGCGCTGGTGTTCGGCGAGGCGGAGCTGAGTTACGCTGCGCTGAATGCGCGCGCCAACCGGCTGGCGCGACGATTGCGGGATCACGGCGTCGGGACCGAAATCGTGGTCGGGCTGGCGCTCGACCGCGGCGTCGAGATGCTGGTCGCGCTGCTGGCGGTGCTAAAAGCCGGCGGGGCCTATTTGCCGCTCGATCCGGATTACCCGCCGGAGCGGCTGGCGCACATGCTGCGCGACAGCGGCGCGGCGCTGGTGCTGACGCAGGAGAGATTGCACGATCAGTTCGCAGCCATCCTGGCGGAGACCGGCGCAGAGGCCTGGCTCGTTGATGGACAGGACGGCGAGGGCAGCGATGCCGCCAATCTCGATGTCGCCGTTCACGGTGAGAGCCTCGCCTATGTGATCTACACCTCGGGCTCGACCGGCCTGCCCAAGGGCGTGATGGTCCGTCATGACGCGGTGACGAACTTCCTCGCGACCATGGCGGAGCAGCCCGGCATGACGGCCGCCGACCGGGTGCTTGGCCTGACCTCGCTGTCCTTTGACATCGCAGTGCTTGAGCTCTGGCTGCCGCTGACGATTGGCGCCTGCGTCGTGCTGGCGGATCGCGCGGCCGCGCATGATCCTGCCAAGCTCAAGGCGAGCGTGGAGCGGCATGGCGTGTCCCTGATCCAGGCAACGCCGTCGACCTGGCGGATGCTGCTCGATCATGACGGCCCTGCGCTGCCGGCGAGCTGCCGGGTGCTGTGCGGCGGCGAGGCGCTGCCGCCGGATCTGGCGCGGCGGCTGGTGGCGCAAGCCGGCGAGGTCTGGAACCTGTACGGTCCGACCGAGACCACGGTGTGGTCGGCGCGCCATCGGCTCGATGCGATGGATGATCGTCCGCTGCTGGGCCGCCCGATCGGCAACACCACGCTTTACGTTCTCGACGGTGACCTCAACCTCGCGCCGGTCGGCGTCGCCGGCGAGCTCTATATCGGCGGGAGCGGGCTCGCCCGCGGCTATTGGCAGCGCGGCGGCCTGACGGCGGAGCGCTTCATCCCTGATCCGTTCGGTCCGCCGGGGGCGCGGCTGTACCGCACCGGCGACGTGGCGCGGTGGCGATCCGACGGCGTGCTCGATTATGTCGGCCGTGCCGATTACCAGGTGAAGATCCGCGGCTTCCGCATCGAGCTCGGCGAGATCGAGGCGCGGCTGCAGGCGCAGCCGGGCGTCCGCGCGGCCGTGGTGGTGGCGCGCGAGGCCGGCACCGGCCGCCAGCTGGTCGGCTATGTCAGCGGCGAAGCGGTGGATGGGGCGGCGCTCAAAACGGCGCTGTCCCCGGTGCTGCCCGACTACATGGTCCCGGCGCGGATCGTGGTGCTGGAGCGTCTGCCGCTGACGCCGAACGGCAAGATCGACCGCAAGGCATTGCCGGCGCCGGATCAGCTCGCGGAGTCAGAACGCATCGCGCCGCGCACGCCGGCGGAGGCTGCATTGGCCGCGATCTGGGCCGATCTGCTGCGCCAGCCCAATATCGGTGTCACCGACAATTTCTTCGAGCTCGGCGGCGATTCCTTGATCGCGGTCCAGCTCGTCAGCCGCATCAAGCGGGATCTCGGCCACGACCTGCCGCTCAATCGTCTGTTTGAATTGACGACCGTTGAAACCATGGCTGCTGCGCTGGGCCTGGAGAGCGAGATCGACAAGCGAAGCGACGACATCGTAGCGATGCTCGACCTGTTGAAGGAAGTCGAACTGTCCCATGAGTGACACGGCAACCACGCAAAAGCAGCAGCTGCGCGACATTTCACGGCGCTTGATGCGTCTCGATTCCGGCAAGCAGCACGCGTTCGTGTCGCAGCTCGCGGCGAAGGGCGTCAACCTCGCCATGCTGCCGATCGTGCGCCAGGGGCGAAAGCGGGCGCCGCTGTCCTTTGCGCAAGCGCGCCTCTGGTTCCTGTGGCGGATGGATCCGTCCAGCGCGGCCTACAACATATCAGCGACGGTGCGCGTGCGCGGCCAGCTGCAACCACGCGCATTGCAACAGGCGTTCGATATGCTTGTCGCCCGCCACAGCGCGCTTCGCACCGTCTTTCGGCAGGAAGGGGAGCAGGCCGAACAAGTCATCCAGGTTCCGCAGCCGGCCGCATTGCGGCACCTGGCCCTCGATGGCGACGACCGCGAACGGCAGGCGCGCGAGCTTGCGCGGCAGGAGGCTTCCCTGCCGTTCGATCTCGAGGCCGGCCCGCTTATGCGCGCGACGCTGCTGACGCTGGACGAGGGCGATCACTTCCTCGTCGTCAGCCTGCACCATATCGTGGCCGACGGCTGGTCGATGGGCGTGCTGGTTGACGAGTTCTGGAAACTGTACGCGGCATTCGCTTGCGGTGAAGAACCGGCGCTGCCGGAGCCGGAGATTGACTATGCCGACTACGCCGAATGGCAGCGGCTCTGGATGAGTGCGGTCGATGGCGAACGGCAGGTCGGCTACTGGACCAGGCGTCTTGCCGATCCGGCGGTGCTCCAGCTGCCGATCGACCGGCCGCGCCCGGCGGTCCCGGATCTGGCGGGATCGGCACATCGCATCCCGCTCGACCCGGCGCTAGCCGATGGCTTGCGCGGGCTCGCGCGGCGGCATCGCACGACCCTGTTCGCCGTCCTGCTGGCGAGCTTCAAGCTGCTGCTCTATCGCTACACCGGGCAGTCCGACATCAACATCGGCGTGCCCGTCGCCAACAGGCATCGCGGCGAAGCGCGCGGCGTGATCGGTCTGTTCGTCAATACCCAGGTGCTTCGCACGCAGATCGACGGCCGCGCGGCGATCGCGGACTTCATTGCGGCGGTTCATGCGGCCACTGTCGAGGCACAGGAAAACCAGGACCTGCCGTTCGAACGTCTGCTCGAAATCCTTCGGCCCACGCGCAGCCTGAGTCAGAATCCACTGTTCCAGGTCCTCTACAATCACCA
Organism: Bradyrhizobium sp. IC3195; assembly: GCF_020193585.1. NCBI lineage: Bacteria > Pseudomonadati > Pseudomonadota > Alphaproteobacteria > Hyphomicrobiales > Nitrobacteraceae > Bradyrhizobium > Bradyrhizobium sp. IC3195. The sequence goes on from NZ_JADYVG010000001.1 coordinate 123,385, forward strand.
GCGCCGTCGGGCGTCGGCTAGTCCATCGGATCGGACCGGTCTCCAGATCGAGACGATCGATACGGAGGTCGATGCCGTCAAGTTCGACCTCGCGCTCGATACCGAGGAGGGGCTGTCAGGCGAAATCCGCGCCGTCTTTACCTATGCGGCGGCGCTGTTCGAGGCGGCGACGATCGAGCGTCTTGCCGCGCATTGGACCACGACCCTGAAGGCCATGGTCGCCGACGACGCGCAAGGGATCGCCGATGTGGCGTTGCTGTCCGAACAGGAACTGGGGCAGTTGCGGCAATGGAATCGCGCCGACGAAACGGCAAGCTCATCGTTCACACCGGTGCATCGGACGGTTGCACGGCTGGCCGCCGAAACGCCCGACGCGCCGGCGCTGGTCTTCGGTGACGATGAAATCAGCTATGCCGAGCTCAACCGCCGCGCCAATCGGCTCGCGCACCACCTGATCCGCCTCGGTGTCGGGCGCGACGACCTTGTCGGTGTCTCGGCACGGCGTTCGCCAGGCCTCATTACAGCGCTGCTCGCCATCTTGAAGACGGGTGCAGCCTATCTGCCGCTCGATCCCGAGCATCCGGCCAGACGACAGGTCGGCACCCTGCGCGATGCCGGCGCGCGTGTCGTGCTGGTCGACGCAGATAGTTCGGCGTTAACGCCGCCGCCAGCTGGCGTTGTGGTCGTTCCGCTCGGTGCGATCGATCTCGCCAAGGAGAGCGAAAGCGATCCCGAGATCGCGGTGGTGCCAACCAGCCTTGCCTATGTGATCTACACCTCCGGCTCCACCGGCATCCCCAAGGGCGTCGCGGTCGAACACGGTCCGTTCGCCATGCACTGCGAGGTGACGGCCGGGCTCTACGACATGGATCGGCACTCGCGCGAGCTGCACTTCCTGTCCTTCACCTTCGATGGCGCCCATGAGCGGCTCTGGACCGCACTGACCTGCGGCGCGGCGCTCGTGATGCGGGATGCGGACCTGTGGTCCGCCGAACAGACTATCGAGGTTCTGCGCCGGCAGCGCGTCACCAATGCCGGATTCCCGCCCGCCTACCTGCAACAGCTCGCTGATTTCGCGATGTGGCGTGGCGATCCGCCGCCAGTCGAGCTGTACTCGTTCGGCGGCGAGGCGATGCCAAAGGCCGGCTTCGACAAGGTCAAGCGCGCGCTCAAGCCGCGGGCATTGATCAACGGCTACGGGCCGACCGAAACCGTGGTCACGCCGCTGGTCTGGAAGGTCGATGCGAGCGAGGAGATCGACGGCAATTATGCCCCGATCGGTCGCCCGGTGGGCCGCCGCTCGGCGTACATCCTGGACAATGATTTCAACATCGTCCCGGTCGGCGTGACCGGTGAACTGTTCATCGGCGGCGAGGGCTTGGCGCGCGGTTACTGGCAGCGCGCCGAGCTGACGGCCGACCGCTTCGTCCCTGATCCGTTTGGCGCGCCGGGCGCGCGGCTGTATCGCACCGGCGATCTGGCGCGGTGGCGCGCCGATGGCGTCATCGAATATGTGGGCCGGACCGATCATCAGGTGAAGATCCGCGGCTTCCGGATCGAGCTCGGCGAGATCGAGGCATGGCTGATGCGGCAGGCCGGCGTGCGGTCGGCCGTGGTCGTTGCCCTTGAAGCCAGCGTCAGCCGTCAGCTGGTCGGCTATGTCGCCGGCGATGGGCCGTTCGACGAAGCGGCGATGCGTGCGGCGCTCTCGGATGAGCTGCCCGACTACATGGTGCCGGCCCGCATCGTGCGATTGGACCGGCTGCCGCTCACCGCGCACGGCAAGGTTGATCGCGACGCCCTGCCGGCGCCTGAGATGCCGGCCGCAACCACCGCGCATGTCGCGCCGCGCTCCGCAGCCGAGACGGTGCTCGCTGCGATCTGGGCCGAGCTGCTCGGCCAGCCCGCCATCGGCGCCACCGACAATTTCTTCGAGCTCGGCGGCGATTCCATCATCTCGCTGCAGTTGGTCGGTCGCGCGCGCCAGGCGGGCCTGCTGATCGAGCCGCGTGACGTCTTCCGGCATCAGACCTTGCAGGATCTGGCGCGCGTGGCGCGGAGTGAAGACAAAGCGGAGATCGTCGCCGCTGAGATCGATCTCGACGGCCGCGAGCACCTGCTGCTGCCGATCCAGTTGCGGTTCCTCAGTGAGGATGCAGGGGACCGTCATCACTGGAATCAGGCCGTCCTGCTGATGCCGAAGTCGCGGCTCGACTGGAAGCTCGTCGAGCTCACGCTTGCCGCTCTTGTCGCGCATCATGCGGCCCTGCGCCTGCGCTTCGAGGAGATAGACGGTGTGTGGCGTGCCATCTATGGCGCAGCGCCTTCAGCGTCGGAGCTGCTTTGGATTCGCAGCGACGTTCGCGATGCCGCCGAGGTCACGGGAGTTGCCGCGTCGGCTCAGACCAGCCTGTCGCTGGCCGGACCGCTGCTGCGTGTGGTCGGCATGGATCTCGCGGACGGCAGCCAGCGGCTTCTGGTGGTGGTGCATCATCTCGTCATCGATGGCGTGTCATGGCGGATGCTGCTCGAAGACTTTGCGGCGGCGTACGATCAGCTCCGCCAGGGTGCGGCTTCAGTCGCGCTGGTGAGGAGCGAATCTTATGCATCCTGGGGCGCGCGATTGCAGGCCTATGCTGCGACCGACGAGCTGGCAGCCGAGCTCGACTATTGGCTGGAGCGAGGATCGCATTCCGCGTTTCCCTGCGATGACGATCATGGGGGGGTAGATCGGGTTGCCGACGGCGAGGAAGTCCTGCTGGCGTTCGACGCCGGATTGACCACGCGGCTGCTGAAGGAGGCCCCGACCGCCTACCGTACCCAGGTCAATGATCTCCTGCTGGCGGCACTTGCGCGAGCGGTGTCGCGCTGGAGTGGGACTGAAGATGTCGTCGTCGAGCTCGAAGGCCATGGCCGCGAGGACGTCTTCGCAGGCGCCGATGTGTCCCGCACCATCGGCTGGTGCACCACTGCGTTTCCGGTGCGGCTGCCGGGCGGCTCCGGGGACGATGCCTCTCTGATCAAATCCGTCAAGGAGGAGCTTCGGGCCGTTCCCAACCGCGGCCTGGGGTACGGCGTCCTGCGTCATCTCGGCACCGAAGCCCAGCGGAGCGCCCTGGCGGCACGTCCTGAGCCGCGCATCGTCTTCAACTATCTCGGCCAGTTCGATTCCAGCATGGGAGAGAGTGCCCCGTTCCGCCTCGCGCCCGAGAGCTCGGGGCCGATGCGCAGCGAAAGCGCGCCGCTCGGTCGCTGGGTCAGCATCAACGGTCAGGTCGGGGAAGGACAGTTGCGCCTGTCGTTCAGCTATGGCCGCAGGCGTTACCGGCGCGCAACGATCGAACGTCTCGCCGAGCATTACGCGGCTTCCTTGCGCGAACTCCTCGCCCATTGCACGGGCGGCGCCCGCGGAATCACGCCGTCGGACTTCGCCTTGTCGAACCTGAAGCAAGCTGATCTCGACGCGCTGGTTGCAACGATCGACTGCCGCGAGATCGAGGACATCTATCCGCTGTCTCCGATGCAGCAGGGTATGCTGTTCCATGCTCTGCGTGATGGCGAGAGTGGCAACTACGTCAACCAGATTGGCCTGGAGGTTCGTGGTCTCGAGGCCGGCAGGCTGCGCGCAGCCTGGCACGAGATCGGTTCGCGCCACGCCGTGTTGCGAACCGGATTTGCGTGGCGCGAGCTGTCGGGGGCCGCGCAGCAGGTGGTCTATCGCTCTGCGCCTTTGCCATTCGAGGAAGAAGACTGGCGAACGCGGGCGGCCGCCATGGAAGAGGAGGAGCTCCGGGTTGCGCTCGCGGGTATTGCGCAAGCCGAACGCGCCAGGGCATTCGACCTGTCGCAAGCGCCATTGCAGCGGGTCCGGCTGATCCGGCTCGACGAGGCACGCCACTGGCTGATCTGGACCCACCACCATATCCTGCTCGACGGCTGGAGCGCCGCGCGTCTGATGGCGGAGATCTTGCAGCACGAACGCGGCGAGCGGCTGCCCGCTGTGAGGGGCCGCTATCGCGACTACATCGCGTGGTTGCAAACGCAGGACCGCGATGCGTCGACAGCATTCTGGCGCTCCGCCTTGGCAGAACTGGAGGAGCCTAGTTTCCTGGCGGACACGCTGGGAGGACCAGTAACCACGGATTCAGCCGGCCATGGGTCGCTGGATCTGCTGCTCACGCCGGATCTGACGGTAAACTTGCAAGCCTTTGCCAGGCGCGAGCACGTCACGTTGAACACGCTGGTGCAAGGCGCGTGGGCGCAGCTGCTGCGTCGCCACACCGGCCAGAGCGCGGTCTGTTTCGGCGCGACGGTATCGGGCCGGCCGGCCGAGATCAGCGGGTCCGAGGACATGGTGGGCCTGTTCATCAACACGCTACCCGTCGTCGATCAAGCAGCCCCGCAAACGGAAGTGGGAGCGTGGTTGCGCGACCTCCAGGCGCGCAATACGGATCTGCGCGATCATGGCTGGATGCCGCTCTATGACATTCAGCGTCTTGCCGGCCGTTCCGGCCGCGCGCTGTTCGACAACATCCTCGTGTTCGAGAACTATCCGATCGATCAGGCGCTGCGGGGCGAGAGCGATAGCGGACGCCGGTTCGGCCGGGTCGAGCAGGTATCGATTACCAATTATGCGTTGACGGTGGCGGTCTTCGCTAAACCCGACGGCATCAATCTGGGCTTTCGCTACGATCGCAGCCGTTTCGACCACGATCATATCAGATATCTGCAAGCCTCGCTGTCGCAACTGCTGGCCAGGATCGTGGCGGACGCCTCGCGGCCGCTGGGCGCGCTGGACAGCCTCGATGCCGATGAGGAGCAGAGATTGCTCGGCTGGGGCGGCAGCGCCGAGCGGGCACCGAAGCTTGGCGACACTATCGTCGCGCAGATCGAAGCCCGGGCCGCGGCTTCGCCATCATCGATCGCCTTGATCTTCGGTGAACGACAGATCAGCTATGGCGAGCTGAACGCACGTGCCAATCGCCTGGCCTCGCGGCTGCGGGAGCACGGGATCGGTCGCGACCGACTGCTCGGCTTGGCGCTCGAGCGCAGCGTCGAGCTGATCGTCGGCGTCCTGGCCGTGCTGAAGGCCGGCGGCGCCTATTTGCCGCTCGATCCCGACTACCCGTCCGATCGCCTGCTTCACATGCTGCGCGACAGCGGAACGGCGCTGGTGCTGACCCAGGAGCGCCTGCTCTCGCATCTGGCGCCGGTGATCGCGGATGCGGGAGCCGAGGCCTGGACGATCGACGGCGAGGGCGAGGCCCACATCGAGATGCCTGCGGGCAACCCCGAAGCGGTGCTTCATCCGGACAGTCTGGCCTATGTGATGTACACGTCGGGCTCGACTGGCGTACCCAAGGGCGTAGCCTGCTCACATCGCGCACTCGCGGCACGGCTCGGCTGGATGCAGGCGGAGTATGGTCTCGATCCTGCCGAGACCTTGCTGCACAAGACCCCGTTCAGCTTCGACGTCTCGGTTTGGGAGATATTGTGGCCGCTCGCAGCCGGCGCGCGGCTCGCGATCGCCGCTCCAGGCGCGCATCGCGAGCCGCGAATCCTGGTGGACGCCGTCATCGCCCATGACGTGACGACGCTGCACTTCGTGCCGCAGATGCTCGAGCATTTCGTGACCGAGCCCGGCGCGCCGCGCTGCACCTCGCTGAGGCGCCTGTTTGCTGGCGGCGAGGCGCTGTCACTCGATCTCATGACGCGTGTGCGTGCGGCGTTCCCCCATGTGCGGTTTGACAATCGCTACGGTCCGACCGAGGCTCTCATCAACGCCACGTATTGGACCTGTCGCGACGAGGATGGGACGCGCGTGCCGATCGGACGACCCATTCCCGGCGTGACGATCCGCATCCTCGACGCCGATCTGAACATGGTTCCGGCAGGCGTGACCGGCGAGTTGTTCATCGGCGGGGCCGGTTTGGCGCGGGGCTATTGGCGGCGCGAGAAGCTGACGGCGGAGCGCTTCATTCCGGATCCCTTCGGGGAGCAAGGCGAGCGGCTCTATCGGTCGGGAGACCTGGCGCGCTGGCGCGCTGATGGTGCGATCGACTATGTCGGACGCGCGGATCACCAGGTCAAGATCCGCGGCCTCCGCATCGAGCTCGGCGAGATCGAGGCGCGGCTGCTCGAGCAGCCCGGCGTTCGCTCCGCCGTGGTGGTGGCGCGAGAGGTCGGCGCCGGCCGGCAGCTCGTTGGCTACGTCAGCGGCACGGCGGAGTTGGAAGAGGCTACGCTGCGGACAGCGCTGTCGGCCGTCCTGCCGGATTACATGGTGCCGCCGAGAATTGCCGTGCTGGAGCGGCTGCCCTTGATGCCGAGTGGCAAGGTTGATCGCCAGGCGCTGCCGGCGCCCGACATGGCCCATGGCCATGCGGATCATCAGGCGCCACGCACGCCTGCGGAGATCGCCTTTGCGGCGATCTGGGCCGAGCTGCTCGGCCGGCCGGCCGTCGGCCTCACCGACAATTTCTTCGAGCTCGGGGGCGATTCCATCATCTCGCTCCAGATGGTGAGCCGCGCCCGGCGCGCCGGATACCTGATCGAGCCCCGCGACGTATTCCAGCATCAGACGCTCGAAGCTCTGGCGCGCGCGGCGCGGACCGAGCAGCGCACGGGGACGCTCGCCGATCAGGGGCAGGTCATCGGCCCGCATCCGCTCTTGCCGATTCAGTCCCGCTTCTTTGCTGAGGACATGGAGAATCGGGATCATTGGAACCAGGCTGTGCTCTTGCATCCGCGAGAGCGCCTCGACTGGAACGTGATGCGGCGCGCGCTCGCCGCCGTGGTCGATCATCATGATGCGCTACGCCTGCGCTTCGAGCAGAAGCAAGGAAGCTGGTATGCCGAGCACGGCGCTGCTGTTGGCGCGGAGGAACTGCTCTGGGTCCGGCAGGCGGCCGGCCGCGATGCCGTGACGGCGCTGGCATCGTCGGCGCAAGCAAGCCTGTCGATCTCCGGCGGGGAGCTGTTACGGGCCGTCGGCATCGATGTCGCTGACGGCAGCCAGCGTTTTCTGATCGTGATCCACCATCTCGTGGTCGACGGGATGTCATGGCGCATTCTGCTGGAGGACGTCGCGTCCGCTTACAGGCAGCTTGCGAAGGGTGACGCCGCGGCCGCGCTTCCGCCCAAGACTCATGCTCACGCGCTGTGGGGTCAGCGCTTGCGGGCTTACGCGACCTCGCCAGAACTGGCGACGGAGTTACCCTACTGGACCAGCCGCTGTGCAAATGCGGACGTTCCCTGCGACGAGGACCACGCGGGCAACGATCGCATCGCCGATGCCGATGAGGTCCTGCTGTCATTCGAAAGTGAATGGACGCGGCGCCTGCTGACGGATGCGCCATCGGCTTATCGTACGCAGATCAATGATCTCCTTCTTGCCGGCCTTGCACGCACCGTCTGGCAGTGGAGTGGGCACGACGACGTTCTCGTCGAGCTGGAGGGGCATGGCCGCGAGCCTCTCGCTGGCGATCTCGACCTCTCGCGCACGGTCGGCTGGTTTACGACGGCCTTTCCCGTGCGGTTGACCGGTGGCTCGGAAGATCCTTCGTCATTGATCAAAACCGTGAAGGAGGAGCTTCGCGGCATTCCCGGCCGCGGACTGGGCTACGGCGTATTGCGTTATCTTGGCTCCGAAGAGCAGCGCTTGGCGCTATCGCACGCTGGCGAGCCGAGGATTGCGTTCAACTATCTCGGCCAGATCGACGGAGGCGATGAGGCGGCGCTGTTCAAGATGGCAGCGGAAAGCGCCGGCCGATCGCGGGATGCATCGAGCCCGCTGCGACGCTGGCTGACGGTGAACGGCACGGTGCGCGATGGTCGGTTGTTTCTATCGTTCGGGTTCGGCCGCAAGCGCTATCGGCGCGAGACGGTCGAGCGGCTGGCCGCGTTGTACGAGGCTGCGTTGCGCGAGCTGGTCGATCACTGCACCGGCGACGCTTGCGGTCTGACACCATCGGACGTGGCGTTGTCGGGGCTGGGTCAGACCGAGCTCGACAGGCTTACGCTTGATTGGCGCGAGATCGAGGACATCTATCCATTGTCGCCGATGCAGCAAGGCATGTTGTTCCATGCGATGCATGACGGCGAGAGCGGGCTCTACGTCAACCAGGTCGCGGCGGAGATCCGTGGGCTGGAAGCCGGAAAGCTGCGCCGCGCCTGGCAGGCAGCCAGCGATCGTCACGCGGTGCTGCGGACGGGATTTATATGGCGTGACCTGTCCGGCGCGCCGCAACAGGTCGTCTATCGGCGGGCCGAAGTGCCCTTTATCGAGGATGACTGGCGAGCACGGAGTGCGACGTGGGACCAGGCGCAACTGGATGCGGCGCTGGCCGACGTTTCGCGGCAGGAGCAGGCCGCCGGGTTCGACCTGTCGCGACCACCCTTGCAGCGGGTCCGGCTGATCCGGCTCGGCGCCGACAGGCATTGGCTGATCTGGACGCATCACCACATCCTGCTCGACGGATGGAGCTCGGCGCGTCTGATCGCCGAGGTGATGCAGCATAATGGCGAGGGACGTCTGCCGGCGCTGCATCACCGTTATCGCGACTACATCGCGTGGCTGAAGGCTCGCGACAGCGACGCCTCGGCGGCGTTCTGGCGCAATGCGACGGCAGAACTTGACGAGCCGGGTTTCCTGGCAGACAGCCTGGCTGACCGGTCGGGCGCGCAATCGTCAGGCCACGGCACCCTCGCGCTGGAGCTGGATGCGGCTCTGACCGGACGCTTGCAGGAATTCGCGGCGCGCGAGCGGATCACGATGAACACGCTGGTGCAGGCGGCATGGGCGCAGTTGCTGCGACAGCATACCGGGCAGGGCACGGTCTGCTTCGGTGTCACCGTGTCGGGCAGACCGCCGGAGCTCGCCGGCGCCGAAGAGATGGTCGGCCTGTTCATCAACACGTTGCCGGTCATCGACGGTGTCGGCCCGCAGCAGACCGTTGGATCATGGTTGCACGAGTTGCAGGATCGCAATCTGGCCCTGCGCGAATTCGGCGCGACGCCGCTCTACGAGATCCAGCGGCTGGCAGGGCGCCCCGGACGGCCGCTATTCGACAGCATCCTGGTGTTCGAGAATTACCCGGTCGATCGCGCGCTGATCGGACAGAACCGGCAGATCCAGGTCGGCGAAACCCGGATCGTCGAGAGCAGCAATTATCCTTTGTTCGCCAGCATCGGCGTCGATGAGCGCCTGCGCCTCGTCTTCAACTATCAGCGCAAATATTTCGACGAGGCTCAGATCGCACGGCTGCAGCGAACCTTTGTGCGGCTGATCGAGGCGCTGAGCATGGATGCCGATCGACCGGTCGGGATGATCGCGGCCCGCGACCCCGCGGATGACGTCCTGCTTGCACGGGCGAACGATACGCGCCGGGATGAACCGCGCGAGGGGATCATTGCGCAGTTCGAGGCACAGGTCCGGAAGTCGCCGCAGGCGATCGCGCTGGTGTTCGGCAAGGCGGAGCTGAGCTATGCCGCGCTGAATGCACGCGCCAACCGGCTGGCGCGGCGATTGCGCGATCGCGGCGTCGGGACCGAGATCGTGGTCGGGCTGGCGCTCGAGCGCAGCGTCGAGATGCTGGTCGCGCTGTTGGCGGTGCTGAAAGCCGGCGGGGCCTATTTGCCGCTCGATCCGGATTACCCGCCGGAGCGGCTGGCGCATATGCTGCGCGACAGCGGCGCGGCGCTGGTGCTGACGCAGGAGAGATTGCACGATCAGTTCGCAGCCATCCTGGCGGAGACCGGCGCAGAGGCCTGGCTCGTTGATGGACAGGACGGCGAGGGCAGCGATGCCGGCAATCTCGATGTCGCCGTTCACGCCGAGAGCCTCGCCTATGTGATCTACACTTCGGGCTCGACCGGTCTGCCCAAGGGCGTGATGGTTCGCCACGACGCCGTGACAAACTTCCTCGCGACCATGGCGGAGCAGCCCGGCATGACGGCCGCCGACCGGGTGCTTGGCCTGACCTCGCTGTCCTTTGACATCGCAGTGCTTGAGCTCTGGCTGCCGCTGACGATTGGCGCCTGCGTCGTGCTGGCGGATCGCGCGGCCGCGCATGATCCTGCCAAGCTCAAGGCGATTGTGCAGCGGCATGGCGTGTCCCTGATCCAGGCAACGCCGTCGACCTGGCGGATGCTGCTCGATCATGACGGCCCTGCGCTGCCGGCGAGCTGCCGGGTGCTGTGCGGCGGCGAGGCGCTGCCGCCGGATCTGGCGCGGCGGCTGGTGGCCCAGGCCGGCGAGGTCTGGAACCTGTACGGCCCGACCGAGACCACGGTGTGGTCGGCGTGCCATCGGCTCGATGCGGCGGACGATCGTCCGCTGCTCGGCCGCCCGATCGGCAACACCACGCTCTACGTTCTCGACGGTGACCTCAACCTCGCGCCGGTCGGCGTTGCCGGCGAGCTCTATATCGGCGGGAGCGGGCTCGCCCGCGGCTATTGGCAGCGCGGCGCCCTGACTGCGGAGCGCTTCATTCCCGATCCGTTCGGTCCGCCGGGGGCGCGACTGTACCGCACCGGCGATGTGGCGCGGTGGCGATCCGACGGCGTGCTCGATTATGTCGGCCGTGCCGATTACCAGGTGAAGATCCGCGGCTTCCGCATCGAGCTCGGCGAGATCGAGGCACGGCTACAGGCGCAGGATGGTGTCCGCGCGGCCGTGGTGGTGGCGCGCGAGGCCGGCGCCGGCCGCCAGCTGGTCGGCTATGTCAGTGGCGAAGCGCTGGATGGGACGGCGCTCAAAACGGCGCTGTCCTCGGTGCTGCCCGACTACATGGTCCCGGCGCGGATCGTGGTGCTGGAGCGCCTGCCGCTGACGCCGAACGGCAAGATCGACCGCAAGGCATTGCCGGCGCCGGATCAGCTCGCGGCGTCCGCCCAGCATGTGGCGCCGCGCACGCCGGTGGAGGTCACACTGGCCGCGATCTGGGCCGATCTGCTGCGCCAGCCCAACATCGGCGTCACCGATAATTTTTTCGAGCTCGGTGGTGATTCCATCATCTCGCTGCAGATGGTGAGCCGCGCGCGGCGCGAAGGCGTGCTCATCGAGCCGCGCGACGTGTTCCGGCATCAAACCATCGAGCTGCTGATTGCGTCGTCCCGAGATGTCGAGCCCGATAAGGAAGACCCCGCATCGGAGCGTGGCTCGCTGGCGGGACTCTCCAGTGAGCAGCTCGAACGACTCGGTCTGGACTGGAGCCGCGTCGAGGACGTCTATCCGCTGTCGCCGATGCAGCAGGGCATGCTGTTTCACAGCCTGCGCGATGCTGGCAGCGGCGTTTATGTCAATCAGGTCAGTGTCGAGATCCGGGGCCTCGACCCGGAACGGCTCGGCACAGCGTGGCGCGAGGTGAGCGCGCGTCATCAGATGCTGCGGACCGGCTTCCTCTGGCGTGAGCTCTCCGGCTCCCCGCTGCAAGCCGTCTATCGCGACGCCATCGTGCCGTTCGCACAGGAGGACTGGCGAGGGCAGGCGATCAGTGATGAAAGAATTGCGGCGGCTCTTGCCGATGAGCGCGCCGCCGAGTTCGATCTCCAGAGGCCGCCGCTCCAGCGGGTGCGGCTGTTGCGCCTCCAGGACCACCTGTATCGGCTGATCTGGACCTATCATCACATCCTGATGGACGGCTGGAGCTCGGCAAGGTTCGTCGGAGAAGTCCTGGAGTGCTATTACGGCGGCGCTGCCGCCGCGAACGCAACGCGCTACCGTGACTATATCGCCTGGCTGCAGGCGCAGGACGCCAAGGCTGCCGAAGCGTTCTGGCGTGAACAACTCAGGAGCTTCGATCAGCCAACGCAGCTCGCCGACGCCTTCGGCGCGCGCCGCCATCAGGCATCCGGCCACGAACGCTGTTACACGCGTCTCGGAGAGGCCGCCACCGCGGAGCTGAAGGCGTTCGCGCGCCGCGAACGGATCACGCTGAACACCGTCGTCCAGGGCGTGTGGGCGCTGCTGCTGCAACGCTATACGGGCCAGAACACAGTCACATTCGGCGTAACCGTGGCCGGTCGTCCGGCCGGTCTCGACGGATCGCAGCAGATGCTCGGGCTCTTCATCAACACGCTGCCCGTGATCGAAACGATTCCGCCCGAAAGCCCGATCGGAGAATGGGTCCGCGCGCTGCAGGACCGCAATTCGGCGATCCGGGACTACGAGCACACGCCGCTCTATGACATCCAGGGCTGGGCCGGCCGCGCCGGTCAGACCATGTTCGACAGCATCATCGTCTTCGAGAACTATCCGATCGAACGCAGCATGCACCGCGGCGCAGGCGCATTGCAGTTCAGCGGCCTCAAGAGTGTCGACGTGACGAACTATCCGATGGACCTCTCGGTGCTGGTCGAAGACACGCTCCAGGTCGAATACACCTATATGCCGAGTCATTTCACCGCAGCGCAGGCGGCGCAGATCAAGGCGCAGTTCGAGCTCTTGCTGGCGGAGCTGACTCGGGATGCCGCGGCCTTGCTTGGTAGCATCCATCCCCTCACAGAGCTCGACGCCGTCCTTGCGGATCGTTGCAATCGGCACGCGACGTCGAGCGCTCCGCTGCCGCTGGTGCATGAGGCGATCAGCAGCCATGCGCGGCGTCTCCCGGAGCGGACGGCGTTGACAATCGGCAGCTCGGTGCTCTCGTTCGGAGACCTCGAGCGCAGGGCCAACCGTCTGGCGCATCACCTGATCGCCCGGGGGCTCAAGCCCGAGCAGCGCGTCGGCGTGGTGGTCGAGCGAACTGCTGCCACGATGATTGCGCTGCTGGCCGTGCTCAAGGCGGGTGGGGCCTACGTTCCACTCGATCCCGAGCTGCCCTCGGAGCGGCGCGCGTTCGTCATGCGCGATGCCGCAATCGCGTTCCTGTTGACGGGTCCGCTCGAAATCGAGGGCAGCCCGGACGGCATGGAGCGAATTTCCTTGTCTTCGTTCGAGTTCGACGCGGGACCGGACCATCCGCCGCAGCCCGAACTGCATCCGGAAAACCTTGCCTATTTGATCTACACCTCGGGCTCGACGGGGACGCCAAAGGGCGTCGCTGTCGCCCACGGACCGCTGGCGATGCACTGTCACGTCACGGGCAGCCTCTACGAGATCGACGAGAGCTCCTGCGAGCTGCATTTCCTCTCGCTGGCCTTCGACGGCGCCCATGAGCGCTGGCTCACAGTTCTGTCGCATGGCGCACGGCTGTTGATGCGTGACGCCGAATTGTGGACGCCGGAACAGACCGTCGAGAACCTGCACGCCCATCGCGTCAGCCATATCGGATTGCCGCCGGCCTACCTCCAGCAGGTCGCCGATTGCGTCGAGCAGAGCGGCAATCCACCGCCGGTCAAGCTCTACTCGTTCGGCGGCGAGGCGATGCCGAAGGCGGGCTTCGACAAGGTCAGGCGCGTTCTCAAGCCACGCATTCTGATCAATGGTTATGGTCCGACCGAAACCGTCGTCACGCCGCTGGTCTGGAAAGTCGATGGCGCGTCGGAATGCGACACGCCCTACGCGCCGATCGGCGTGCCGGTCGGAGATCGCCGTGCCTACATTCTCGATGCCGCGCTCGACATCATTCCCGCCGGAGTCGCCGGCGAGCTTTATCTCGGCGGCTTTGGGCTGGCACGGTGCTATCACGGCAAGGCCGGTATGACCGCAGAGCGCTTCGTGCCTGACCCATTCTCGTCGACCCCGGGAGCGCGGCTGTACCGCACCGGCGATCTGGCGCGATGGCGCGAGGATGGCACCATCGAATATCTCGGCCGCAGCGACGACCAGGTCAAGGTCAACGGCTTCCGGATCGAGCTCGGAGAGATCCAGACCTCGCTGCTTCGTCATGAGGCGATTGCGCAGGCGGCGGTGGTGGCAGTGCCGAGTGCAGCCGGAAATCAGCTCATTGCCTATGTCGCGCCGAAGGCGGCAGATGACGCCGCGCCTGATGCGGCCGAGACGCTGGTCGAGCGCTTGACCGGTTTCCTGAAGCTCGTCCTGCCGGCCTATATGGTGCCGGCTCGGATCGTGGTGCTGGAGCGGTTGCCGATATTGTCGAGCGGCAAGATCGACCGGCGTGCATTGCCGGCTCCCGATGCGTCGATGCGGAGCTTCTTCCCCCCGCGAACCCCGGCAGAGATTGCAATGGCGCGCCTGTGGTCCGAGATCCTGGAGGTGCCGCAGGTCGGCGTCACCGACAATTTCTTCGAGCTTGGCGGCAATTCAATCCTGTGCCTCAAGGTCGTGGCGCGGGTCCGTCAGGACAAGACGTTCGGGATCGAGATCAAGCTGCGCGATCTGCTTCAGAAGCCGACGATCCGCGCCTTGCTCGCCGGCAGCGCCACCGCGGCGTCCGCCGTCGCACCCGCGCCATCGGCGCTGCTGCCGCTGAATGCCGCGGTTCGCGGCGTGAACCCGGTCTTCGCTGTGCATGGGGGCTTCGGCACAGTGTTCGACTACGGGCCGCTGGCGCGCCGCCTCGAAGGGCACCGGCAGCTGATCGGGCTGCAATCGAGAATGCTGGTCGATCCCTCGTGGACCGACGCCTCCCTCGAAGCCATGGCCGTGGACTACGCGGCCGAGATCAGGCGGATGCAGCCGCGCGGTCCCTATAGCCTGGTCGGCTGGTCCTTGGGAGGACTGCTGGTCGGTCTCGTCGCGGCCGAGCTCGAACGCGGCGGTGAGCGCGTCGATCGTCTCGCGCTGGTCGACAGCTTCGTGCCGCGGCAGCCGGACGGACCGAACCGGCAGGAGTCGATGGCACACTGGGCCGACGATCTCGCAGGATTGCTGTCCGCGGTTCTTCCGAGCGCTGCAGCCTCTCGCATCAAGGCGCAGGTCGAGGCAGCGAAACGCGCTGATTTGCCGGAGACGCCGGAGCGCATCCGCGATCTGGTCGCCTCTGTTGTGGAGCAGAGCAGGAGCGTGAGAGCGAACGACGCCTCGCTCGGCGCCGATGATTTGTCCGCTGCATTCGCAGTCGGACGGCACCTCAACAGGCTGGCGCAGAACACAGCGCTGCCGCGGGGCCTGGAAGCCACGCCGCTCTGCTGGTGGACCTCGACCCGTCTGGCACAGCGTGATCGGCTGGAATCGCAGATGCCGAAGGCGGTCGATCGCGGCTTCGTCGGCGACAACCATTTCACGATCCTGAGGGATGCCGGCCTGCTCGATGAGATCTGCGGTCTGCTCGTGCCGGCGGAGGCGTCGACGATCGCGCAGGATACGGTCCCGGAGCCAGCGGAGTAAGTCTTTGAGTCTTGATCCAGATATCGCGGCATTGCTCGAGATGGTGCAGGCCGGCACCGAAAGCGGCGCGCGCGTTCCGTTTCCGCAATTGACTGCTGCGCAGGCGCGGGCCGATTTCGATGCGTCCTCGCCGCTGCTCGACGTCGATCCGCCGGCGCTCGCCTACGAGCGGCGTTTGTCGCTGCCGGTGCGGGATGGCGCGATCATCGAGGCGCGGCTCTATGCGAGCGCGCAGCCGAGCGAACGCACTCCCATTCCTGTTCTTCTTTACATGCACGGCGGCGGCTTCGTCGTCGGCAGCCTCGATTCGCATCAGCCATTGTGCCGCGGCCTCGCCGAGGACAGCGGTGCGGCCGTGCTGTCGGTCGGCTACAGGCTCGCACCGGAGCACAAGTTTCCGACCGCTTTCGAGGATGCAGTCGATGCGCTGACCTGGATCGGCCTCGAGGGCCGCGCGATCGGGCTCGATCCCCGCCGGGTCGCCGTCGGCGGCGACAGCGCCGGCGGAACGCTTGCCGCCGCGCTCGCGATCGAGGCGAGGACAAACACGGGCCTTCCGCAGCCGGTGCTTCAGGTTCTCGCTTATCCCGGTCTCAGCTCCCGACAGACCTCCGCATCCTACCAGCGCTACGGTACCGGCCATCTCCTGGAGCGCAGCACTGTCGATTGGTTCTTCCGGCAATATCTCCGCGACGAGTCGGATCGCGACGATTGGCGTTTTGCGCCGCTCGCATCGGATGATTTGTCGGGCCTTGCTCCCGCATGCATCGTCCTCGCCGAGTTCGATCCCCTGGTGGACGAGGGGCACGATTATGCAGCCCGCTTGGCGGCGGCCGGCGTTCCCGTCGATCTGCACGTTTATCCCGGCATGATCCATGAATTCCTGCGCATGGGGAATGTCGTGGCCGATGCCTTGCAGGCGAGAGCGACGATCGGGCGGGCGCTGGCCAAAGCCTTTCTCGCCGCTGGTGAAAAGGCGGCCTGATATGGCAATGCAGCGTGAACGAGAGTATGTCATGATCATCATCTGTCGCGGCCTCTCTGCGAGAGGCGCCTGAACGGATCCCATGAGCACGTCTATTCCAGACCATAGGCTGTCCCGCCGTGCGCTCCTCGGCGCGGGCGCAGCGATCGGAGGCACGGCCCTTGCGGGTCCATGGCCCATGGCGTTTGCCCAAACCGCTGGATCGCAATCCGGGCCCCGGGTCGCCGCGCTCGGCTGGGCCTGTGCCCAGACGATCCTGGCGCTCGGCGTCGTGCCGCTGGTGATTCCGGAGATCGAGCGCTATGGCCGGCTCGTCGTCGAGCCGCCCGTTCCGTCCGCGGTTCAGGAAATCGGTCTGCGTTCGGAGCCAAATCTCGAACTGCTGCAGAGCTTCGCGCCCGACATCATCGTCATCGACCCCAGCATTGCGGCCGCCGTCCCCCGGCTCAAGCTGATCGCGCCGGTCGAAACGTTCACGATCTTCAGACCCGGCGGGCATCCTCTCGACACGGCGCGCCATTCGACGCTGGAGCTTGCCAAACGCCTCGGGGTGCAGTCGGCGTGCGAAGCCTATTTCGCCCGTTTCGACGTCGCCATGGCCGGCTATCGTGAGCGGCTCCGGGGTCGCGGCGGCGAGCCGCTCTATCTCGTCAGCGAGATCGCGCGCAACCGCGCGCTCGTGTTCGGTCCGAACAGCCTCTATCAGGAGGTGCTCGATCAGTGCGGATTGAGGAATGCCTGGACGGGACAGAGCGGCCCATGGGGCCATACCAGTGTTGGGCTCGAAGTGCTCGCCGCGGTTCCGGACGCGCGGCTGGTGTTGATGACCTCGCGGGTCGCCGATGTCGAAGCGCTGCTGAAAGCAAGCCCTGTGCTTCAAACCCTGCCGTCTCTTCGGTCGCATCGGCTGACGGTCCTGGGTAATCAATTTTTCTATGGCGGCGTGCCGGCGGCCGAACGTTTCGCCCGCCTTCTCGCCGAACGTCTGCCGCGGGAAAGCCATGAGCAAGGTTGAGGCACTGCCGGCCCGGTCCGGCTTGGAGATGCATCCGGCGGTGCTGATCGGCTTGCTGCTGGCAGCCGCGGCCGCGCTGACCTGGCGCAACCTGTCCGGATATCTGCCCGCAGGCGCCTGGCTGCCGGTGTTGTGGCGGCCCGAGGTCACCGATCCCCAGCAGATGCTGGTGCACTACACCGTGTTTCCGCGCATCGCAGTGGCGCTGCTGGCCGGCGCAGCCCTCGGTCTTGCCGGCACGGTCTCTCAGCAGGTGTTGCGCAATCCGCTTGCGGAGCCGAGCACCATCGGCGTCCTGAACGGCGCCTATCTTGCGCTGGCCGTGACGACCCTGTGGGCGCCGTCGCTGCTGGCCTTCGGCCGCGAGTGGATTGCGCTGTGCGGCGGGTTCGCTGCGTTCCTGTGCGTGTTCGGGCTGACCTGGAAGCGTGCGCTGTCGCCCGTCGTCCTGGTGCTCGCTGGATTGATCGTCAGCTACTACTGCGCGGTGACCACCCAGGCGCTGGTGCTGCTCAACCACGAATATCTGATCGGTCTGTTCATCTGGGGCGCCGGCTTCCTCAATCAGCAGGATTGGAGCAACGTCACCTTCCTGGCGCCGCGGCTGCTGATTTCGATCGTGCTGATCGCGGCGATGGTTCGTCCGCTGACCCTGCTCGGCTTCGACGACGAGACCGCGCGCAATCTCGGCCTCGGATTGACGAGGGCCCGGGTCTTCGCGCTCGTCATCGCGATCGCGCTCAGCGCGTCGGTCGTCAGCGTGGTCGGCGTCATGGGATTTGTCGGTTTGTCCGCGCCGGCCATCGTCATGCTGTCAGGCGCGCGCCGCTTTCGCGACCGGCTGATCTGGGCGCCACTTTGCGGCGCCCTGCTGCTGTGGCTGACGGATCAGCTCGTGCTTCTGATCCCGCCCGGCTATCGCGAAATGCCGGCCGGTGCGGTGACGGCCCTGATCGGCGCGCCAATGTTGCTCGTGCTGCTGCCACGGCTGCGAGCCACCATGCCGATGGGAAACCTCACGCCATCCGCTCCGGCGCGGCTCGATCATCCCTGGCGCGTGATCCTTTTGGCCTTAGTCTTGCTGCTGCTCGCCGTCTGGATCGCGCTGGCCCTCGGCGTCGGCTCCGACGGCTGGCGCTGGAGCGGCCTGTCGGGCTTGCAGGAATTCTGGCCGTGGCGCTGGCCGCGCGTGGTGTCGGCGCTGGCCGCGGGCGCGACGCTGGCGGTCGCCGGCACGCTGCTGCAGCGGATGACCGGAAACCCGATGGCCGCGCCGGAGGTCATGGGCATCAGCTATGGCGCCGCGATGGGCGTGATCGTTCTGCTCTATCTCTTTCCCGCCCACACCCGGCTGGAGCAGATTGCAGCGGCCGGGATCGGCGCCTTCATCGTGCTGGCGCTGGTGCTGCAGTTCAGCCGGCGGTCCGAGTTCAGTCCGGAGCGCGTGCTGCTGGCAGGCGTCGCCATGAGCGCGGCATTCGGTGCGATCATTGCCATGGCGCTGGCGACAGGCGATCCCCGCATCGGCACGCTGCTGTCGCTGCTGACAGGCTCGCTCTACCAGATCGGCCCGGCCGAGGCCGCAATCCTCGCCGCCGCGGCGCTCGTTCTGCTGATCATGGTGCCAATGCTGTCCCGCTGGCTTGATATCCTGCCGCTGGGATCTGCGACCTCGCGTTCGATCGGCATCTCGCTGACGCGGAGCCGCGTCATCATCATGCTGCTGACGGCGTTGCTGACGGCGACGGCCACGCTGATGGTTGGTCTTCTGAGCCTGGTCGGCTTCATCGCGCCACATATGGCACGGATGATGGGGGCGCAGCGCGCGCTGCATCAGGCGGCGCTGGCCGCGTTGATCGGGGCGATCCTGATGGTCACGGCGGATTGGGCCGGACGCATGGTGATCTTCCCGTTCCAGATGCCCGCCGGCATCTTCGCCATGATGCTTGCTGGACCCTATCTCATCTGGCTGCTGCGCCCGCAGCGCGGTTGACGGCGCTCACCGCGCGAAGCTGATGAGATGGCCATGGTCCGGCGACGGCATCACGCCCATGGGGATGCCGTAGATGGTTTCGAGCTCGGCCGGCGTCATGATCTTGTCCGGTGTGCCGCGCGCGATCAGCTTCCCGGAATGCAGCGCGATGATCTCGTCGCAGAAGCGGGCGGCCATGTTGACGTCGTGGAGCACCACGACCACGCCGAGATTGCGCTCGCGGGCGAGCTGCCTGACCAGCGACAGCACTTCGATCTGATGAGCGATGTCGAGCGCCGAGGTCGGCTCGTCGAGCAGCAGGCACTCGGCATCCTGCGCAACCAGCATGGCGATCCACGCCCGCTGGCGCTCGCCGCCGGACAACGTATCGACCAGGCGATCCGCAAAGGGTTCGATATGGGTCAACGCCATGGCGTTTGCGACCTTCTCGCGGTCGATGTCACCGAACCGTCCGAGCGCGCCGTGCCAGGGATAGCGACCGAGTGCGACCAGCTCCTTGACCAGCATGCCGGCGGCGGGCGGCGTCTGCTGCGGCAGGTAGGCGACCTTGCGGGCATAGTCCCGATCGCTCCAGGCGCGCAGTGCGCGGCCTTCGAAACGAATCGTTCCCGACGAGCTCGGCTGCTGGCGCGACAACAATTTCAGCAAGGTCGATTTGCCGGAGCCATTATGGCCGATCAGCCCGACGACGCTGCGTGCGGGAAGAGATAGCGTCAGCGGTTCGAGCAGCGCGCGCCCGGCCACGGCGAAGCCGACCTGGTCGAGCTGGAACAAGGGCGCGGGCGCTTCCAGTGAGGCCTGCGTGACGTCGGGCAAGGCGAGCGTCCTTTCGCTCGTCTGCGCGTGTTGGATCGTCATGGTTGGCGTAGGCTCCAATAGGCGACGGCCAGAAGCTGGTCACGGGAAAGCTTTCGCTCATCGCGCAGATGGTTGCGCAGGGTCTTCAGCGCCTGCGCCTCACACGCGATCCAGGCGAAGACGTCCCGATGGTCCGGCCATCGCACTGCCTTGACGGCGTCGACCAGGAGCTGCGTCGTCCCGGCTGGACGGCCCTCGCGATGCAACCAGCGGATTGCTACCCCGGCCGGGGCGACCAGCGGAACTTCCTCGCGCCGATCCGCGACCTCGATAAAGGCCTCACCCGTCGCCGTCGCCGGCAGCGTCTCCAGAATTCGCGCGATGGCGGGCAGGGCGGTTTCGTCGCCCGCCAGCAGCACCCAGCGCGCCGGACGAATGCCCCGGCCGAGCGGGCCGGCCATGCCGCAGATGGCACCGGCCGTCGCGTTCACCGCGAACGCCGAGCCCGGCCCGGCATGATCATGGACCACGAAATCGATGTCGATCTCGCGGCTCTGCAAGTCGATGCGGCGGATCGTGTAATAACGGGTGACGGGCCTGCGATCGGGCTCCGGCCACAGGATACGTCCGTCGGGCGCGGGCCACGGCCATTCGGGCTTGGCGAGGCCCTCGGGCGGGAAGTACAGCCGCACGTGCAGATCGTCGTCATTCACGAAACGGGCGATATCGTCGCCCGTGAAGGTCAGCCGCCGCATGTGCGGCGTCAGGGTGATCGCGGCCTTCAGCCGCACTTCACGGAAATTAGCCAGCGTGCCGCCGTTGGATTCATGACCGGACCAAATGATGGTTGGGGCAATGTCGCCCGCGAACTCGATCACATGCGAGGCGACGACCGAGCGCAGCATTTCCAGATTGCCCTTGTCGTTGGCCTCGACGCGGATCTTGAGCGCTTCGGCCTCGACGGCGAGGGAACTGGTGCCGAACGGCAGTTTCGCCACCATGAGACCGTCCCGGTCCTCGAAGGCGATGTCATGCTCGGCCAGATGATCGATCATCCGCGCGGCGAGGCCGGCGGCGTCGGGAAGCGCGATGCGGGTTTCGGAGATCAGCAAGTCCAAACTCATTCTCCACCGGCCTGTCCGATGCCAGCCTGCAAGCGCTTCAAATGTCCGGATGTCGCGGCCTGGCACGGCTCTGGATCAAAAATCCTGCTCGCTCGCCGGCTGCGATGCAAAAGCGATACTACCCGCATCATATTAAAGGCATTGCCGATCCCAAATTAGAATCCATCGAAAGAGCAGCGAAAATAACCGCTGGAGTTGCGGTGCTGCCATCATGTATTCGCATCACTTCGGCACGGCTTGTCCGGCCATATAGGTTCGCTTCAGGTCTCCTCCAGCGCGGCTCTCATCATGAACTCACGAAGCGGCCTGACGACGCAGATCCTGCAGCTCCTGCGGCCCTACTGGCCACTCGTGCTCGGCGGCAGCGTTCTCGGAGTGGTCGGCGGTGCCTCCGTCGCGGCGTTGCTCGCGGTCGTGAATCATGGGCTTTATGCCACGCAGGCCGACGTGGTAACGCTGTTTTTCGCCTTCGCTGGCCTGTGCCTTTTGATCCTGATCGGTTCCATTGGCGCCGACATCAGCGCCAATTTTGTCGGACAGCGGATCATCGCCGAGCTTCGTAAGTCGCTCGCCGCCAAAATCCTGGCTGCGCCGATCGATCAGCTCGAAATCTACCGGACGCATCGCCTGATCCCGGTTCTCACGCAGGACGTCGACACGATCAGCGATTTCGCGTTCTTCTTTTCGTCCTTTTTCGTGTCGCTCGTGATCGCGCTCGGCTGCATGGTTTACCTGGCGGTGCTGTCTTGGCAGCTTTTCCTGATCACGGGAGTCGTCATCGTGCTGGGATCGCTGGCGCATGGATATGCGAGGACGCGCGGCGTTCGCGGCTTCAGCACCGCGCGAGAGGCCGAAGATCAGCTGCACAAGCAATATCGCGCGATCGCCGAAGGTGCCAAGGAGTTGCGCCTCAATCGGGTGCGCCGTCGGCGCGTCTATGTCGAGCAGCTCCAGCAGACCGTCGACCGGATCAGCTCGGTGCAGATCAGGTCGATCAATCTGTTCGTGACGGCGCGGGCGTTCGGGACGATGCTGTTCTTCGTCGTGATCGGCGTGGCGCTGACCTTGCGACCGTTCCTGTGGCCCGACAGTCCCGCTGCGGTGTCCAGCGGGTTCGTGCTGGTGCTGCTCTTTATGCGCGGGCCTATTGACCAGGTCATCGGCATCCTGCCGGCGCTCGGTCGCGCCCAGGTCGCGATGCGCCGCATTGCGGAGCTCTCGGGGCAGTTCTCGAGCCCCGAGCACGATCTGCTGGCCAGTGCGCCCGCTGCACCCGGCAAGACCGCCATCGAATCCATCGAGCTCCGCGGCGTAACCTATGCTTTTCGCGCCGTGCCGGGCAGCGATCCCTTTGTCCTCGGGCCGGTTGATCTGTTCGTTCGGCAAGGCGACATCGTCTTCATCGTGGGGCAGAACGGCAGTGGAAAGACGACCCTGATCAAGTTGTTGCTGGGCCTTTATGCTCCGCATGGCGGCGCCGTGCTGCGCGACGGTTCGCCGGTCCTGACGGAGACACGCGACGATTACCGCCAGCTCTTCACGACCATCTTCTCCGACTATTATCTGTTTGAGGATCTCATTCGTGGAGAGGGCGTGGTTCCTGATGTGGCGGAACGCTATCTCCAGCGGCTGGAGGTCGCGCACAAGGTCTCGGTCGAGAACGGCGTGTTCACGACGACGGACCTGTCGAGCGGACAGCGCAAGCGATTGGCGCTGATGAATGCATGGCTGGAGGAAAGACCCGTGCTCGTGTTTGACGAATGGGCCGCGGATCAGGATCCGGCGTTCCGGCACATCTTCTATACGGAGCTGCTGCCCGATCTGAAGCGTCTCGGAAAGACCATCATCGTGATCTCACACGATGATCGCTATTTCGGGATTGCGGATCATCTGGTGCGGCTGCGCGACGGCAAGATCGTCGCAAGCGAGGCAAGGGCCAGCAACGTCGCTGGGCCTTCCGCAGTTCCAACCGATGCGCCGCTTTAGACACAATGTAGCGAGCCGCTGGCGCCATCTGTCGCACAAATGACGGCATACGATCCCGTTTTGCGACAGGCCGTCAGATTTGTAGAGAATCTAATCTGCGTGTGCGCGCATTCCTTGTCAGCCTGTAGGCGAGTGATCTACACCACGCCTCAGCGATGATCGAGATGCGAGGGCCGGATGAACAAGGCTTCGGATTCCGGGACCGGACCTCGTGCGTTCCCGGTCGGCCCATATTCCGCTCAGACCGTTTTCCAAGAGGGCGATCGCCTTCGCGTCGTCGCCGCCGATGTGACCGCGTTGGAACTGCGTCTGCGCGAGCGCGTCGATCACCTCGATATCCTGAATGCCTCGGACGACCGCGAGGTTGCGGCACGGGCGGTGTCGGCGTCCGCCGAGGCGCTGTTTGCCTGGCGACCTGGCGCCGATCGACTTGTTCTGGACTTCGCTGGAAGAGCGCCGCTTGCACGAGAGCTGACCGAGAGTGGTCTTGCCATCATGTCCGAGGGGCGACTGGTGCTGCTGCCCGAACTGGTGATGCAGCGGCGGGACAACTGGCTGGTCAACCCCGGGCGACCGCCATTGCCGCAACTCCACGTCATGACGGACGGCAAGCGCCATCCGCGCCGCGCCGCAAAGCCGGCGGGAAAGGTGTACGGTCGTTTCATTCCCTGGCTGTCGGAGGTCATCTCGTTTCGCGTGGCCGATCTCGAGAATGACCTCCATTTGTTGCACCGCTGGATGAACGATCCTCGCGTCGATGCATTCTGGAACGAGGCGGGCGATCTCGACAAGCATCGGCGATATCTGGCCGGCATTCTGGCCGATCCTCATATGCTGCCGTTGATCGGCTGCTTCGGCGAGCAGCCGTTCGGCTATTTCGAGCTCTATTGGGCCAAGGAAAATCGCATTGCGCCGTTCTATGATGCCGACGACTATGACCGGGGATGGCACGTGATCGTGGGCGAGGACGCTTTTCGCGGCGGTCGTTACATCAGCGCGTGGCTGCCGTCTCTGATGCACTACATGTTTCTCGAAGATTGCCGCACGCAGCGGATCGTCGGGGAGCCGGCGGCGGCGCATGCGCAGCAGCTTCGCAATCTCGAGCGCTCGGGATTCGCAAGGATCAAGAACTTCAACTTTCCCCATAAGCGCGCGACCCTGGTCATGCTGTTGCGCGAGCGCTTCTTCGGCGATCGGCTTTGGCTTCCGGCAGCCGCCGGCCCAACGGTCTCGTCTTAAAGCGCAAGCGGAGCGCGGCTTCATGTCCCATCAACTTGCGATCGAGCACGACGTCATTGGCGTCGGATTCGGGCCTTCCAATCTCGCGCTCGCCATCGCATTGGACGAATGCGCGAAGCGATCACGGCTGAAATGCACGCCGCTGTTCGTGGAGAAGCAGCCGCACTTCACCTGGCATGGCGGCATGCTGCTTCCGGGCAGCGACATGCAGATATCGTTTCTCAAAGATCTGGTCTCCTTGCGCGATCCGACCAGTCCCTTCACCTTCGTGAACTACCTGCATAAGCGCGGCCGCCTACTGGATTTCATCAACTGCCGGACGTTCTATCCGAGCAGGGTCGAGTTCAACGATTACCTGCAGTGGGTGGCGAGCCATTTTAAGTCGCAGGCCGCTTACGGTGAGACCATCGTCGCCGTCGAGCCGGTGACGGTCGGGCAGACGGTGACGTCGTTGCGGGTGCATTCGCGCTCGCTCGCCGGCGGGGAGACCGTGCGGCTGGCGCGAAATCTCGTGGTCGCGGTTGGAGGCCAGCCCTATGTTCCGCAGGTGTTTGCCAAGGCTACCGACGATCGCAGGCTGCTGCATTCCAGCCGCTATCTCGACCTGATCGAGCGCGTTGTCCCGCGCGGCCGGTCCGTGCGTGTGGCCGTCGTCGGTGGCGGACAGAGCGCGACCGAGGTAACAGTCGATCTTCATGGCCGATGTCCCGAAGCGCATATCGATCTGATCTTCCGCGGCCATGCTCTCAAGCCGTCCGACAGCAGTCCCTTCGTCAACGAGATCTTCAACCCGGACTATACGGACTTCGTCTACGCGCAGCCTGCCGAGCGGCGGGATGCGATCGTCCGCAACTTCCGGAACACCAACTACGCCGTCGTCGATGCCGACCTGCTGGACCAGCTTTATCGGCTGCTCTACCAGCAGCGCGTCGGTGGCGACACAAGGGTCATGTTGCGTCCCCGCAGCGAGATTTCCAATGTGGATGCGGGACCGGACGGCATCGAGATCGGCGTGATTGACAAGTTCCGCGGCGAAAACCGTCGTTCGACTTATGACGTGGTCGTGCTGGCGACGGGATACGACAGGGAGACGCCGCACGGGTTTCTCGAACCGATCCGCCGCTACATTCGCGATGCGGCGCTGGATCGCAACTACCGGCTCGTGATCAATCCGGCGTTCCGGCCGCAGATCCACCTCCAGGGCTATTCGGAATCCTCTCACGGTCTGAGCGACACGCTGCTTTCGGTGATTGCCGTGCGGTCGCAGGAGATTGCGGAGTCTCTGCTCTCGACAATCTCGCGCCGGGAACTCATCGCCTAGAACACGATCCGGGAGAGATCGCAGCTCCAAAAGCCTTGCGCGGATCGAGATTGAAACGCATCACGAATCGTCCCGTTCTCATTACACAATAGCCGGCGTTCTCGCGGTCACCCTGCAACGTGTTCCGCTATCGCTTTGGGGTTCCCCGATCTAGAACCTGTCTAATCGAGATCAACCGCAGCGTGTACGTGTGAGACAACGCCGATTGGCTTTGCTAGAGGAGTTCTTAGAACGATCTTGGAACGTCTGAAAGTCTAGCTGGAATTGACCGTGAGGAAAGCTCTCGTTCCCAAGCAGGGGCAAAGCCTTCTCCCTGAGCGAATTGCAGGCATTCTGGTTCACAGTCCGCTTGCAGCGTTGGTTGGCAAAGAGCCCGTGACGCGCATGCACTACCTCCTCGAGATTGCGTCGCTTCACACCAAGACCGAGCTCCTGGCGCAGCCGGGCTTGGGACGTTCAGGCGTGCGTCGCATCGAGAACTGGATGGCCTCTCACGGACACCGCATGCGCGACGTGAATGAGAGTCTCGATAGCGTCATCTGCCGCTTTGCGTTCCGACGTTCTTCCGTTCGGAAAGGAAACGTTCGTTCTCTCCCCTTATCGGCGTCGCCCTCGCGTTTCACGCGGGCAGCTGGTGGCTAAGGCGGTACATGCGTCGGCACAAGCAGGTCGATTGTTTTCAGGCGCTGTCTCACGAGCTTGAGCATTGGACCGGCGCCCCCTGTCGAAGCCAGCGAGCTCGCCCGAGTGCTCGCAGGCGAGCTACTGCTTGAGCTTGGTGTAGCGCCGCGGCGTACGCCAATCCTCGCGGCCCGCAACAAGCGAGGTAAGGACGGCCGAGTGGCGAAGCCTGATCTGATCAGGCGCAACCACGCTGCACAGATTTGCTGCATGGCGACGTGATTGGAGCAGCCTGCGCTGCAATAGCGTGCTTGATTTCGCTTTCGATCTCTCATGTTGGTTAGGGGCTATCGTGTCCACGACATGTGCACCGGGAGATCAAGGCAAATCTTCCGACGGCCCACGTGAGTGAGCATGCTCTTCGCGCGCTACTCGCTGGCAGCGGACTGGTCGCGTTCGACGTGTACGCGTTCGAGCGCGGCGCCGCGCCGTGCTGCCGCGAACCGCTTGCCGTCTGGTCTGGCGCCGGCCTTCCCCGCGCCGATTGGCTCGCAGAGCGTGCCATCGGGCCCGGCACGGTCATGAAATCCGCTATTCCCGTCGGGGGCTCGAAAGTCTATATGATCCATATGTTGTCTCATCGCTTTTCCGTGGCCCCCATGATGGATTGGACCGACCGGCATTGCCGGGTGTTCCACCGTCACCTGACGCGGCGGGGATTGCTCTATACCGAGATGCTGACGACCGGCGCGATCATTCACGGCGACCGGGTGCGGCTGCTTGGGTTCGACGCGGTCGAGCACCCCGTGGCGCTTCAGCTCGGCGGATCGGATCCGCGCGAGCTCGCGGCGGCGGCACGGATCGGCGAGGACTTCGGTTATGACGAGATCAATCTCAATGTCGGCTGCCCGTCCGATCGTGTGAAGGATGGCCGTTTCGGCGCCTGTCTAATGGCCGAGCCGGAGCTGGTGGCGAGGTGCGTCGACGCGATGAAGCGCGTGGTCGCCGTTCCCGTCACGGTGAAGTGCCGCATCGGCATCGATGATCAGGATCCGGAGGTCGCGCTCGATGCGCTCGCGCGTGCGGTGGTCGCCGCGGGCAGCGATGCGTTGATCGTGCACGCCCGCAAGGCCTGGCTCAACGGCCTGTCGCCGAAGGAGAACCGCGATATCCCGCCGCTCGACTATGATCGCGTCTACCGGCTCAAGCGCGCGATGTCCGATGTGCCCGTCATCATCAATGGCGGCGTTCGGAGCATCGACGAGGCAAAGGCGCATCTTGCCCATGTCGACGGCGTGATGCTCGGCCGCGCCGCCTATCAGGAGCCGTGGCGGCTGCTCGCGGTCGACCACGAAATCTTTGGAGGGCCGGCGCCGCACGCCACCATGCAGGACGCGCTCGAGGCGATGATGCCCTACATCGAAGAGCAGCTCGCGCACGGCACGCGGCTGCACGCGATCACGCGGCATTTCGTCGGCGCATTTCATGCTGTGCCCGGCGCGCGTGCGTTCCGCCGGCATCTTGCCGAGCAGGGTGTGAAGCCCGGCGCCGGTCTCGACGTGCTGCGCGAGGCGATCACGTGCGTCGGGGCCCGCGCGCCGGCTGAGGCGGCCTAAATGAGCGGGAGCGTGATCCGGAAAAGTGCGCAGCGGTTTTTCGAAAAGATCATGTTCAAACAACAACCTAAAGCGCGAGACGATTCATCCTAATCGCATCGCGCTTTAGTCGACCGCCGTGCGCGCGCGGCGGGGACTGCGCTGCTGCTCCGGATACCCTGTCAGCATCAGCGTGTCGGCGCGCACGCCCCAGCTTTCCAGCCGGTCGAGGAAGCTCATGCCGAGCAGATTGGTCTTCATCTGGCCGCGCTGCACGACGAGGGCCGGCACCGACTTCTCGACCAGCTTGCCGACGGCGAGACGGTCGAGCGTGAGCCGCGCTGCCTTGGTGTGGCCGCCCGCGGTCTCGAGATCGACGTCGTATTCAAGCATCTCGAGCGGCAGCCCGATCGCCCTTGCGGTTTCCCAGGTCAGCACCACCGACGTCGCGCCGGTATCGATCACCATCGGCGCAGTGACGCCGTTGATCTTCGCGCGCAGCGTGAATTCGCCGCCCTGGCCACGCGGGATCTGCACGGCCGGCGCCGGGGAGGCTGCTTGTGCGCGAAAAATATGCGAGACCTTGTGGCTGGCGCGCGCGATCTGGTCGGGATCGCCATAGGCGACGACGGCACCTGCCGTGCCGGCGAGCATGATCAGGACGAGCAGGAAGCGGATCATCGCGCGCCTCCAAGGGCACGCAGGCGGATCAGACGTGCTTTGGGGATCCAGCGATCCGCACTAGTCCGGCTTCCGTCATGCGCTCCGGCAAGAGGGCCATGATCGCGCGCCGGTCCGCGCTCTCCATGGCGTGCCAGCGTGCGATCTCCGGCAAGGTGCGGCCGCAGCCGAAGCACAGCTTCGTCTTGGGATCGATCATGCACACGGCGACGCACGGCGTTTCTTTGCTCATACGGACATAGTGGGGGATGATCGGGCATGTCTGCAAGCATCTCGTTAAGAGCCTGTGCCGGCACTCATGATCGGCTTGTGCCGCGGCCGGCGTTTCTCGTCCGGCACGACGGAGCTCTCCGGCTGGAGCGGTGGAGAATCGTCCGAGAGTGGGGCAAGCGCGCTCATCACGCGCTCCGGCGGGAATGTGACGATCACCTCGGTGCCGATGCGCAGCTTCGATTTCAACGTGAACGTGCCGCCGTGCAGGTCGATCAGGTTCTTGGCGATCGGCAGGCCGAGGCCGGCGCCCTGTTCGGCCGACTTGATCGAATTGGAGCCCTGGCCGAACGAGGCGAGCACGACCGGGATCTCGTCCTCGGGAATGCCGGAGCCGGAATCCCTCACCGAGAGATATTGTCCGCCGGAGGCGGTCCAGCCGGCCTTGAGCCAGATCTCGCCGCCCTGCGGGGTGAACTTGATCGAGTTGGAGAGCAGGTTGAGCACGACCTGGCGGATCGCGCGCTCGTCGGCCCAGAGCCGCGGCATCGCCTGCTCGAACACTTCGTGGATGGTGATGCCGCGGCTCGAGGCACGCAGCTTCATCAGATGATGGCAATCGGCGACGATGCCGACCAGGGACACCGCTTCCTCGTTGAGCTCGTAACGGCCGGCTTCGATCCGCGACAGATCGAGGATCTCGTTGATCAGGTTGAGCAGGTGCACGCCGGAATTATGGATGTCGGCGGAATATTCCTTGTAGACCGGTACCGCATGCGCGCCGAAAATCTCGCTCTTCATGACCTCTGAGAAGCCGAGGATGGCGTTCAGCGGCGTCCGCAGCTCGTGGCTCATCTGCGCGAGGAAGCGCGACTTGGCGACGTTGGCGGCTTCGGCGCGGTGGCGCGCTTCGTCCGAGATTGCCTTGGCCTGCTCCAGCTCGCCGATCAGCGCGTCCTTTTCCGCACGTGCTTCCAGCGTGGCGAAGGTGGAGGAGTGCAGGCGGTGCGCCAGCAGCACGAAATAGCCTTCGGCGGCGAGCGACAGCGCTGCCAGGATGTAATTGTCCAGCGATCCGGTCGTCACGAAGCTTAGCGCCATCGCAACCGCGACCGGCGCCGTGGCGGCGAGGGCTGCGATCGGCAGATTGGCCGCGAGCATGCTCGATACTGCGATCACCAGCAGCATCAAGAACATCATCAGCGTTTCCGTGACCATGTCGAGCACGGGATGGATCAGGATCGCCATCCAGCACAGGCCATAGAGCAGGTCGAGCACGACGAAGCGCGTCCGCCATGCGCGTGTCGCGGCCGGCGAGGCGGGCTCGGTCAGGAAGCGCCGGCAGCTGCGGATCATGGCGCTGTGGATGCAGAGCATGCCCGCGGTCCAGGCCGCGGCCGGGATCGGCTGCATCCATAGCCCGAACAGCACACCGGTCGCCACCACCAGGAGCATCACGACATAGGAGGCCGACAGCCGGGTCTGGGCGTATTGCCGCAGCATCTCGGCGTCGAAAGCCGGCCGGGTTCCACTGGTCGACGTTAACTTGTCGCGCGCCTCGCGCACCCGCTGCGCCGCAGCCCTTCGGCTGCTCGCCGATGGCGCGCTCACCGGCTCGGCCGGAAGCTGCACGACCTCAGGCTTTTCAGCGGGGTTACTCATCAAGCAACACGGATTCCTGCCCACGCCGGACGCGGGCTTTCTGCATTGTCTATCTCTGGCAAGAAATCCTTAAGAGCTGACTTAAGGAGCTAAAGAATTACGTTAACCGAACGTTAATTCATACGCAGTCCGGGCGGCCGCTTTCATCAACCCGCGCTTCAATCATCTGAAGAAAACGAGCGTGACCAACCCGAAGACCGGCAGCAGCAGGACGGAGGTCCAGGCCATGTATCCGAAGAAGCCGGGCATGCCGACACCACTCGCTCGGGCAATTGCGTACACCATGAAATTGGGCGCGTTGCCGATGTAGGAGTTTGCGCCCATGAACACCGCACCGGCGGAAATCGCGGCAAGGGTCAAGGCGCCGTTCGTCATCAGATGCTTGGCGTCGCCTCCGGCAAGTTCAAAGAAGACCAGATAGGTCGGCGCATTGTCGAGAAAGGATGAGAGCAGGCCGGTCAACCAGAAATATGCGGCATTGTTCGGCGTGCCGTCGGCGTTGGTGACCATGTTTACGACGGAGGCAAACGCGCCGGATTTGCCGGCGTTGAGAATCGCGAGCACGGGAATGATGGTGATGAAGATCGCGGCAAACAGCTTTGCCACTTCGATCATCGGGCCCCAAGAGAAGCCGTTCGCGTCGTGGTCCTCCTTCGAGGTGACGGCGAGAGATGCGAACACGACTCCGATCATCACGGCATCGCGCAGGAGATTCTGCACCTGGAGATGCGTGCCGAGAACTTCAAATCCGCCGAGGTCGAGCTTGGCACTCAAGAGGATCGCAGCGATGATGACTCCCATCAAAGCGAAGTTGAGGCCGCCGCTGATCCGCAAGGGATTGTCCGGAGTTGGGTCCGGTTTGACGCGGCCTTCCTTGCGATAGAGATAAGTATCGATGCAAAAGAACAGGGCGAGCAGAATCCAGGCCGCGAACGTGGTCTGGGGAAGCAGGTGTGTCGTCGTCCAGAAAAAATCCACGCCGCGCAGGAACCCCAGAAACAGCGGGGGATCTCCAAGGGGGGAGAGCGAACCGCCGATGTTGGACACCAGAAAGATGAAGAAGATCACGACGTGCGCGTTGTGCCGCCGATCGTCATTGGCGCGGATCACCGGTCGGATCATGACCATTGAGGCGCCGGTCGTGCCGATGACGCTCGCGATCAGAGTGCCGAGAGCGAGCAGCAGCGTATTCAGGACGGGGGAGCCGTGAAGATTGCCGCGCACCACGATTCCGCCGGCGACGGTAAACAGAGCGAGGAGCAGCAGAATGAACGGGACGTATTCGAGCAGCGCCGTATGAACGAGCGCTTGGACGGTTGGAAGCGGGCCGTACCAGATTGCAAGCGGCAGCGCGATCAGGGTGGCCCACATCGCGGCAATCTTGCCTTGGTGATGCTCCCAGAAGTGAGGCGCGGCGAGCGGAAATATGGCGATCGAGAGCAGCATCCCCGCGAATGGAAGCGCCCATTGCGGGCCAATGCTGGCACCATCGAGCGATGCGGCAAGCGCCTGTGCAGGAGATCCAACCAGGATCAGGAGCGCGACCGGGAGCAGGCGCGCGATGAGCCGGGATCGCCGCACGCCCAAACCTGCGGCAATCCTGGCGGTTCGGAGTCGAAGCTCCGGCGCGAATTCGACGCGGGCAACAGCAAGGATGGCGGCGATCACGCTAAGCAAGGCTCCCCCCGGAAGTCTATGGTTGTTCGGTCGGTGCGCTCGACACAATTCGTCGCGGCCGAGGTCGCGACGAAGTTCAAAGCCGGCTACGCCGAACCAGGCCGCAACAGAGCGTCAGCGTTGCAGGCGTGCGAGCAGGCTCGACGTATCCCAGCGCTTGCCGCCCATCTTCTCGACCTCGGAATAAAACTGATCGACGAGCGCGGTCACCGGCAGATTGGCGCCGTTGCGGCGGGCTTCGGCCAGCGCGATCGAGAGGTCCTTGCGCATCCATTCGACCGCGAAGCCGAAATCGTACTTGTCCTCGTTCATGGTCTTGTAGCGGTTCTCCATTTGCCAGGACTGGGCGGCCCCTTTCGAGATGGTCTCGATCACAGCGGCGACGTCGAGGCCGCTCTTCTTGGCGAAATGGATGCCCTCGGAGAGGCCCTGCACCAGACCGGCGATGCAGATCTGGTTGACCATCTTGGTCAGCTGGCCGCTTCCGGCGGGCCCGAGCAGCTTGCACATCCGCGCATAGGCGCCCGTGATGATCGGCTCGGCGCCGGAATAGGCGTCCTGCGCGCCGCCGCACATCACCGTCAGCACGCCGTTCTCGGCGCCGGCCTGGCCGCCGGAGACGGGGGCGTCGACGAATTTGAAGCCGGCCTTGGTCGCGGCTGCGTCGAGCTCACGGGCGACCTCGGCGGAGGCAGTGGTGTGGTCGACGAAGGTCGCACCCTTCTTCATGCCGGCGAAGGCGCCGTCGGGGCCGATCGTGACCGCGCGCAGATCGTTGTCGTTGCCGACGCAGCACATCACGAAATCCTGACCCTCGGCGGCGGCCTTCGGGGTCGGTGCGGTCTTGCCGCCGAACTTGTCCGCCCATTCCTTTGCCTTCGCCGCGGTGCGGTTGTAGACGGTGACCTCATGGCCCCCTTTTTTCACGAGGTGTCCGGCCATGGGGAAGCCCATCACGCCAAGACCGAGGAAAGCGACTTTAGCCATAGTGGTACCTTGTCCGTAGTTCGGGTTTACGGTTCTTGCCAAGCGAGGGATGCCTGGGTTCCGCGGTGAGGGCGGACCGGAGGCGCACCATAAACCCTTGAGGCCAGAGGGCAACGGCTTCGTTTGGCGGCCTGCCGTGCTAGGGTGGCGACCCAAGGACTTCAAAACAAGGGAGCGAGAGCATGGGCGGCGTGAGCGTAGGCGTCCTCGATCATTTCAACATCCGGACCCGGAATCTGGCCGAGACCGTCCGCTTCTACGAAGACGTGCTGGGCCTGGAAAAAGGCGCGCGGCCGAACTTCGCCTTCCCGGGCGCCTGGATGTACAGCGAGGGCAGGCCGGTGGTTCACCTCGTCGACATTTCCCCGACCGACGAGCCACAAAAGCCGGATTCCGGCGTTGTCCACCATGTCGCCTTCGCCAGTCGCGGCTTTGACGGTATGAAACAGCGGCTGGCGTCAAAGAAGATCAAGTTCGAGGCCCGCCAGGTGCCCGGTGGCGATCTCTGGCAGATATTCGTCCACGACCCCAACGGGGTCATGATCGAGCTGAACTACGAGGCTGCCCTGGAGCAGGGGGCGGCGCCGGCCGAAAAGGCGGACGATATCGGCAGACAGTAGCCTTTTGGGCGTTTCCGCTCTAATGGGGCATCCTCAACTGCAGGAGATGCGCTTTGAGCGTGACGCAGCAACAGGTTCTCGATAGCCTCGCCAGGGTCCAGTCGCCCCGCGGGGTCGCACTCCCCCATGCCAATGTGCTGAGCGCGATCAGCGCCTCCGACGGCAAGGTATTCTTCTCGATCAATGTCGACGCCGCCGAGGCAAGAGCCTGGGAATCCGTCCGGGCCGAAGCGGAAGCCGCCGTGCGAAGCATTCCCGGTATCACCACCGTCATGGTGGCGCTGACCGCCGAGCGCAAGCCGGGCTCCGCGCCGCCGCCACCCCCGCAGCCGAGCCGCGGCACGCCCGGCGTGCAGCCGGCCCATGCCCACAAGCCGCCCCAGGGCGGGGGGTCGCCGATGGCGCGGCAATCGGAAATTCCCGGCGTTGCCGCCGTAATTGCGGTCGCCTCCGGCAAGGGCGGCGTCGGAAAGTCGACCACGGCGCTCAATCTGGCGCTCGGCCTGCGCGACCTCGGCCTCAAGGTCGGGCTGCTCGACGCCGATATCTACGGCCCCTCGGTGCCGCGCCTGACGGGCCTGCGCGACAAGCCGGAGCTGAACGACGAGCGCAAGATGATTCCGCTTCGGCGCTTCGGGCTCGCCATCATGTCGATCGGCTTCCTGGTCGAGGAGGAGACCGCGATGATCTGGCGCGGTCCGATGGTGATGTCGGCGGTGACGCAGATGCTGCGCGACGTCGAATGGGGCAAGCTCGACGTGCTGGTCGTCGACATGCCGCCGGGCACCGGCGATGCCCAGCTCACGCTGGCGCAGAACGTGCCGCTCAAGGGCGCCGTGATCGTCTCGACCCCGCAGGACCTGTCCCTGATCGATGCGCGGCGGGGGCTTGCCATGTTCAAGAAGGTCAACGTGCCCGTGCTCGGCATCGTCGAGAATATGAGCTACTTCCAATGTCCGCATTGCGGCACCAAGTCGGATATTTTCGGCCATGGCGGGGCGCGGCACGAGGCCGAGAAGCTCGGCGTCCCATTCCTGGGCGAGATCCCCCTGCACATGGCGATTCGCGCCACCTCGGACGCCGGCAATCCCGTGGTCGACAGCGAGCCGGACGGCCCTCATGCGGCGATCTACCGCGCCATTGCCGGCCAGGTCCGGGACCAGCTCAAGGGTGTCATCGCCGCGGCCTGAATGGGGGGCACCGCGGCAGGCTCCGGGGCATGCGACTTTCGTAGAGCCCCGTCATGTCATTGTCGCGTTCCGAAACCGGGCTGGCCGTGTTAAAGGCCCCCCGCAGTCAAGCCCCTTCGGTTCGACGCGACCTCAACGCGTCGCCGGAACGAGCGGCGGCAAGAAGAGAAGTCAAGGGGAAACGCCCCAGCAAGGAGAGACCTGAAGATGAAGCGTCGTGATTTTCTCAAAGTGTCGGCAGCAGGCGCGGCGGCGACCGCGGTGGCCTCGCCGGCGATCGCACAGTCCTCGCCCGAGGTGAAGTGGCGCCTGACTTCGAGCTTCCCGAAGTCGCTCGACACCATCTATGGCGGCGCCGAGCAGGTGGCGAAGTACGTCGCCGAGATGACTGACAACAAGTTCCAGATTCAGGTGTTCGCCGCCGGCGAAATCGTCCCCGGCCTCCAGGCGCTCGATGCGACCTCGAACGGCACGGTCGATATGTGCCACACCGTCTCGTACTATTACGTCGGCAAGGACCCCACCTTCGCGATCTTCGCCTCGGTGCCGTTCGGCCTCAACGCGCGCCAGCAGAACTCGTGGCTCTATCAGGGCGGCGGCAACGAGCTCGCCAACGAGTTCTTCAAGAAGTCGAACGTGATCGGCTTCCCATGCGGCAACACCGGTACCCAGATGGGCGGCTGGTTCCGCAAGGAGATCAAGACCGTTGCCGACCTCTCCGGCCTCAAGATGCGCATCGGCGGCATCGCCGGCCAGGTGCTGCAGAAGGTCGGCGTGGTGCCGCAGCAGCTCGCCGGCGGCGACATTTATCCCGCGCTGGAGAAGGGCACGATCGACGCCGCCGAGTGGGTCGGCCCCTACGATGACGAGAAGCTCGGCTTCGCCAAGGTCGCCAAGTACTACTACTACCCCGGCTTCTGGGAGGGCGGTCCGACCGTCCACGCCTTCGCCAACCTGGAAAAGTTCAATGCGCTGCCGAAGAGCTACCAGGCGATCCTCACGAACGCGACGGCGAACGCCAACAGCTGGATGGCTGCGCGCTACGACATGCAGAACCCGGCGGCGCTGAAGCGCCTGGTCGCCGGCGGCACCCAGCTGCGTCCGTTCACCAACGAGGTGCTGGAAGCCTGCCTCAAGGCGACCAACGAGCTGTGGGCCGAGGTTTCTGGCAAGAACGCCGACTTCAAAAAGGCCATTGACTCCATGCAGGCCTACCGCTCCGACGAATATCTGTGGTGGCAGGTTGCCGAATATACCTACGACAGCTTCATGATCCGCTCGCGCACCCGCGGCTGATCTCCGGCTTAGGTCGTAAGACCACTAGCCCGGCCTCCCCAGGAGGCCGGGCTTTTTCTTTGCGATCGGGATGGCATTCGGTCCCGTGATGTTCCATGCTGTCGGCAAGCCTCGCAAAGAAGGCTCCACAATCAGATCCATCAGGGTAGGAAATCATGAAGAGAAGAGACTTCATCAAGGTCACAGGACTTGGCGCGGCCGGCGCCGCCACGCTCGCGGCTCCCGCGATCGCGCAGTCGATGCCGGAAATCAAATGGCGCATGCCGACGAGCTGGCCGAAATCGCTCGACACGCTGTTTGGCGGCGCCGAGATGATGTGCAAGATGGTTGCCGAGGCGACCGACAACAAGTTCCAGATCCAGATCTTCGCGGCCGGCGAAATCGTGCCGGGCCTGCAGGTGCTCGACGCCGTGCAGAACGGCACCTGCGAGATCGGCCACACCGCGTCCTATTATTATTTCGGCAAGGACCCGACCTTCACCTTCGGCTCGGCCGTGCCGTTCGGTCCCAACATGCGCATCAACCAGGCCTGGTACATGCTGGGCGGCGGCCGCGACGTGCTCAACGAGTTCTACAAGGGCTACAACGTCATCTCGCTGCTCGCGGGCAACACCGGTTGCCAGATGGGCGGCTGGTTCAGGAAAGAGGTCAACACGCCCGACGATCTCAAAGGCATGAAGTTCCGCATCGGCGGCTTCACCGGCCGCGTGCTCCAGAAGCTCGGCGTGGTGCCGCAGCAGCTCGCCGGCGGTGACATCTATCCGGCGCTGGAGAAGGGCACGATCGACGCCGCCGAATGGGTCGGGCCCTATGACGACGAGAAGCTCGGCTTCTACAAGATCGCGCCGCACTACTACTATCCCGGCTGGTGGGAAGGCGGTCCGATGCTGATGGCTTTCGTCAACCTCGACAAGTGGAACGCGCTGCCGAAATATTACCAGAGCGTGCTGGAGCAGGCCGGCCACTACGCCAACAACTACATGATGGCGCGCTACGACAACGCCAATCCGCTGGCGCTGAGAAAGCTGCTCGCGGGCGGTACCAAGCTGCACGCTTTCTCGCCCGCGATCATGGATGCCTGCTACAAGGCGGCCAAGGAGCTGCACGCCGAAGTCGCTGCGACCAATCCGAACTTCAAGAAGGTGAACGACTCGCTCGCCAAGTTCACGAGCGACGGCTATTCCTGGTTTCAGGTCGCCGAGGTCGGCTACGACATCTTCATGGCGCGGCGCTCGCAGAGCTGATCGCGTCCCGATCGGATGCGGCACGCCCCGGAGCGAAGGCTCCGGGGCGTTGTCGTTGCGGTATTTGGAGGTCATCAAACAAAAATTCGAAAACAACCCCATGCACAGTAGGCGGGAGCAGCATTATCAATGACTTGGCGGCATGACCTGCGGCGCCACCATGAGCGACTGCGAAATTGCCGAATTTTTTGACCCGTCGGGCAAAACAGTGGTAGACATGCATCATCGACCGATCCGTCGTACCGCTGGACGATGGCCGGATGCGCTTTGATCCCGCTGAAATCCAAAGAGCACTGCGCAAGGCATGGTCGCTGGCGACGGCCAGTCAGTGGACTGCGGACAATCCCGCGGCGGGGCAGTGCAACGTCACTGCGCTGCTTATTCACGAACTCTTCGGCGGTGATTTGCTGAAGACGCCTCTGCCGGCCGGAGACCATTTCTATAATCGGATCGGCGGCGAGAGGTACGACTTCACGGCGAGCCAGTTCGATCGGCCGATCGCTTACGCGGATCTACCTGCAAGTCGGACCGACGCAGAGCTGGGAGCGACACGCGACCAGCTGGCGCAATTGAGAACGGCCTTTCGAGAGCAGTGTATCCAACCAGACGAGCGGCAGCCGAGGCTTGGTCTGGGATCCTAGCGAACGACGCCAGCGGCGTCATCCGTGCTCGGAATGAGCCAATCGAGCCCCACCAGGCATGCTTCGATGATCACGAGGGCGGCAAGGCCGCCGAGCCAGCCAAAGAAGACGACGGCAAAAGTCCCCAGCAACAGCGCGCAAAAGAGGTCGGCAAGCATCTTGCAAATGCGGTCGCTTTGATCCTGTCCGGAATGGAAATACGGCATCGGGCTCCTCCAGGCGCAGCTCTGACCTTGAATTCTAGCCATAGCGCGAGGCGGCCGTCCACCCCGACGGAATCGCGATGCACGGGCGGTGCCCTCCAAGTCCCTCAGATCAATTCTTCGGCTGGCCGAAATCGAGCGGCGGTGGCAGCTCGACGTCCGGTCTCGAGCTTGATCTTGTCCAGGTCCACCTTCGCGTGCGCATCCAGCAGTGCCGTCACCGTGATCGGGAAGGCGATGACGACCGCGACCATGATCGCCTGCAGGCCGATCCAAGCTATCTGCGCCCCAGCAGATGCCGAGCTCTTGACCTCCTTCTGCGGTCTGGACCGGATCCTTCGCGGGCACCTGCGATGATGGGCTTACACCAACCTGACAAGCGTATGGCCATCGGACCTTTTTCGCTGGCCGCGGCGGCCGGAATGGTGGAAGAAGAGCGAAGATGCCGCGGGGCCGTGCGGCGACCTTGGGTGTTCGTGGGGACTTCGATGCGGCTTCTGATCGTTGAGGACAATG
Organism: Bradyrhizobium sp. IC3195; assembly: GCF_020193585.1. NCBI lineage: Bacteria > Pseudomonadati > Pseudomonadota > Alphaproteobacteria > Hyphomicrobiales > Nitrobacteraceae > Bradyrhizobium > Bradyrhizobium sp. IC3195. The sequence continues at coordinate 162,221 of NZ_JADYVG010000001.1, forward strand.
CTGAGCTGTCGCGGCTTGTTGCCGGCGGGCTGGCGGCGGCCGGCTACGAGAGCGACGTCGTGGGGAGTGCCGCCGAGGCGCGCGAGGCGGTGAGCTGCGTGAACTATGCCGCGATGATCCTCGACCTCGGCCTGCCCGACGGCGACGGCCTGTCGGTGCTGCGCGAGCTGCGCCTCAAGATGGAGCCGCTGCCGGTGCTGGTGCTGACCGCGCGCGGCGGCTTGCAGGACCGCGTCACCGGCCTGCGCAGCGGCGCCGACGACTATCTGGCAAAACCGTTCGCGATGGAGGAGCTGGTGGCGCGGCTGGAGGCCATCCTGCGCCGCCCCGGCCAGTTGCTCGGCCGCTCGCTCACTCTCGCCAACCTCGTCTACGACACCGAGAGCCGGCAGATCTTCGTCGACGACCAGCCGCGGATCATCTCCGCGCGCGAGACCTCGGTGCTCGAGATCCTGCTGCGCCGGCAGGGGCGGGTGGTACCGAAGAAGAACGTCGAGGACCACATCTTCGGGCTCGACGGCGAGGTCGCCTCCAACGCGGTCGAGGTCTACGTGTCGCGGCTGCGCAAGCAGCTGGCCGAACACGGCGCGAAGGTCGTGATCCATACGATCCGTGGCGTCGGCTATCTCATGACCGAGGAGAAATAGCGTGCCCGCCGCGGGCCGTGCCGGATCGCTGACCTTCAAATCGCTGATCTCGCGCATCGTCTTCCTGCACATCGTCGCGGTCGCGATGGTCGCGATCTTCCTGCCGCTGGTGTTGTTCTGGCTGCTCAACTCCGAGATCGACCAGCTGCATCGCGATGCCATGCGCGCGCAGGCCGAGGTGCTGGCGGAGCGCATCGTCGCGCAGCCGGACGGCACGTTGACCTTCAACCTGCCCGACAGCCTCAAGGGGCTGTACTCGGACGCTTATGGCCGCTACCAGTTCGACATTCGCGATGCCGACGGAAGGTCGCTGTTCTCCTCGCACCGACGCTCAGTGACGACGCCCTCCCGTTTCTCCGACACCGTCTCCGGCGCCAGCGTCACGCGAGACGTTGCCGGCAAGACGGTGCGCATCCAGGTTGCCGAGGATCTGGCCCACCGGGACGTCATCATCGACGATATCGTCTCGAACTTTTTCCGGCGGGTCGGGTGGATCACCGTCCCGATCCTCCTGGTCCTGCTTGCCATCGACATCATCATCTTCCGCCGGGCGATCGCGCCGTTGTGGAAAGCCTCTCAGGAGGCCAGCAACATCGGCCCTGCACGCACCGACATTCGCCTGCCGACCGAGCAGATTCCGCGCGAGATCGTGCCGCTGGTCACCGCCGTGAACCAGGCGCTCGACCGCCTCGAGGCCGGCTTTCGCGTGCAGCGGCAATTCACGGCGGATGCCGCGCATCAATTGCGCACGCCGCTCGCAATCTTGCGCACGCGGATCGAGACGCTCGGCGACGGCGCGGAACGGCGGGCGCTGCATGCCGATGTCGAGGCGATGAGCCGGATCGTCGCCCAACTGCTGGAGATTGCCGAGCTCGACACGCTAGTGCTCGATCCCGACGAGACCGCGGATTTGCGCGCCGTCTGTGCCGAGGTGGTCGGCTCGATCGCTCCGTTCGCGATCGCGCAACGCAAGGACATCGCGCTGAAGGGCACCGAGGCGCCCGTCCTGATCCACGGCAATTCGGAGATGCTGCAGCGCGCGGTGTTCAATCTTGCCGAAAACGCCATCAAGTTCACGGCGGAGGGCACCACCGTCGAGGTCGAGATGGGAGAAGACGGTTCAGTGCGCGTGCGCGATTCCGGCCCGGGCATCGGCGAGGGCGAGCGCGAGCTGATCTTCCAGCGCTTCTGGCGCGCCGATCGCCGGCGCAGTGACGGCGCGGGGCTGGGGCTCTCGATCGTGCGCGCCGTGGCGGATGATCACGCCGCCACGGTGTCGGTGGAGAACCTGCCCGGCGGCGGCGCGGAGTTCACGCTGCGGTTTCGGCTCGCGAACAAAACTGCCTCTTTACCCTCTCCCCTTGTGGGAGAAGTTGGCTCAACCGCTATTTCAGCTTGCCGGTCGACAGGTCCATGATCATGCGTGACGTCAGATACAGCCGCGGCACGATGCTGTCGATCTGGACATATTCGGCGTCGTTGGAGTGCGCGCCGAAGCTCGACAATCCCATGCCTTCCACCACGGCTCCCTTGGACTGCAGCGCGGCAAAAGCTGCGTCGGTGCCTCCGCCGGTGGCCTTCTCGTCGACCTTGAGGGATAGTCCAATCTCGCCGTAGATCGTCTTGCCATGGGCAGCCACCCGGCGGGAGGCTTCGCTGGGTTCGAGCGGCGGGCGGCGCACCTCGAACTTCAGCTCGACCCTGGACTCCGGCAGCAGGCGATTCTTGATCTTGTCCTGCAGCGCCTTCTGCAGCTCGTCGAAGTCGGACACCTTGAGCGCACGCGCGTCGGCCTGGGCCGTCGCCTCGGCGGGGATCACATTGCGGTTGGTGCCGGACTTTGACACCGTCCAGTTCAGCTTCAGGCCCTGCTCGGGCTTGGACAAGTCCTTCATCTGCAGCACCTGATGCGAGAGCTCGTACAGCGCATTCACGCCGCCTTCGGGCCGCGCGCCGGCATGTGACGATCTGCCATGCACGGTGAGATAGGCCGAGCCGATGCCGCTGGTGGCGAGGCGCAGCGTGCCGTCGGTGCCGCCGCCCTCGAACGAGAACACCACGTCCTGATCCGAGGCGAGCTTGGTGATGGTGCTGCGCCAGCCGGGCGAGGAGATCTCCTCGTCGCCGTTCGTGAGCACCGTGAGCGTGCCGTAATCCCTGAAGTTCAGCTTCTGCAGCAATGCAACGGTATGAAGAATGAGCGCGATTCCCTGCTTGTCGTCGGCAATGCCGAGGCCGTAGGCCTTGTCGCCGTCAATGCGGAACGGCTGGTCCTTCAGCATGCCCTTCAGGTACACCGTGTCCATGTGGGCAATCAGCATGATCTTCTTGGACCCCGTGCCCTTGAGCACGGCGTGCACGGCCGGCCCGATCTTCTCAGGGGTGTCGTCGAGGCGATAGATGTCGGTGGGCTGCAGGATTGCCACGGTGCCGCCGAGCTGCTTGAGCTGGCCGGCAATGCGTTCGGCGATCTGGTTCAGGCCCTCGATGTCCTTGCTGCCGGATTCGATGTTGACGAGATCGCGCAGCGTGTCGAGCAGTGGCTGCTTTTCGTTCTGCGCCAGCGCATGGACGTCCGCGACCGGCTCGGCCTGCACCAGCGTTGCGGCAGACAGCCAGAGTGAGGCGATCAACGTTCCAAAGAACGTGGAGCCGAGGTGCGATCGAGGCATGAGCGGCCATCCATGCGGGGTGGGGGGACGGCCGGTATGCCTCCGATTTCGCTGCTTGTCACGCGGCGAGGCGCGTCATGCGCCGCGATAGCGGAGCATGACGGCGAGCCTCGTTCACGCTACTTCTGCGGTGGGCCGAGATCCAGCGGCGGCAGCTCGATCTGCGGCACCTCGATCTTGATCGTAGAGGGGTCGATGTTCGTCTGCACGCCCTTGTAGTGCATCACCATCGACGGGAACGCGATCACGAGGCCGACCATGATGATCTGGATGACGACGAAGGGCACCGCACCCCAATAGATCTGGCCGGTGGTGACGGGGTCCATCCGCTTGCCGGTGACGCGATCGGTGTATCGCTCCTTCGGCGCGACGGACCGGAGATAGAACAGCGCGAATCCGAACGGCGGGTGCATGAACGAGGTCTGCATATTGACGCCGAGAATGACGCCGAACCAGATCAGGTCGATGCCGAGCTTCTCGGCGGCCGGTCCCAGCAGCGGGATCACGATGAAGGCCAGCTCGAAGAAGTCGAGGAAGAAGGCCAGTACGAATACGAGCGCGTTGACGAAGATCAGGAAGCCGATCTGGCCGCCCGGCAGCGAGGTGAGCAGATGCTCGACCCAGACGTGACCGTTGACCCCGTAAAAGGTGAGCGAAAAGATGCGGGCGCCGACCAGGATGAACACGACGAAGGCCGACAGCTTGGCGGTCGATTCCGTGGCCTGCCGGATCAGGTCCCAGCTCAGCCGCCGCTTCACGGCACCTAGAATGAGGGCGCCGGCGGCACCCATCGCACCGCCTTCGGTCGGCGTGGCGATGCCGATGAAGATGGTGCCCAGCACCAGGAAGATCAGGAACAGCGGCGGCACCATCACGAAGGTGGTTTGCTGCGCCATCTTCGAGAGGAAACGGAATCCGGTCAGCTTATCCACCACCCAGTTCAGCACGGCGACGGCGAATGCGAAGATGATGCCGTAGAACATGCTGAGCACGACGTAATCGGCGCCGCGAGTGGTTGAACTGCGCATCATGAGCCATCCGAATGCGCAGCTCGCGAGGAACAGCACACCGAGCGATACAAGGCCGCGATCGCCGTTCTCTTCGCGGAAGCCGATGGCGTCCTTCGGCAGGCCGGGCGCCGCCTTCGGCCAGATCATGCTGACGAGGAAAGCGTATCCGGCGTAGAGGGCGGCAAGCACGAGGCCCGGGATGAAGGCGCCTTCGTACATGTCGCCGACGGACTTGCCGAGCTGGTCGGCCATCACGATCAGGACGAGGGAGGGCGGAATGATTTGCGCGAGCGTGCCGGAGGCGGCGATGACGCCGGCCGCCACACGGCGATCATAGCCATAGCGCAGCATGATCGGCAGCGAGATCAGGCCCATCGAGATCACGGACGCCGCCACCACGCCGGTGGTCGCAGCGAGCAGCGCGCCGACGAAGATCACCGCATAGGCGAGGCCGCCGCGGATGGTGCCGAATAGCTGGCCGATGGTATCGAGCAGGTCCTCGGCCATGCCCGACCGCTCCAGCACCAGTCCCATGAAGGTGAAGAAGGGGATCGCGAGCAGCGTGTCGTTGTTCATCACGCCATAGACGCGCTCCGGCAAGGCCTGGAGGAAGTCGGGGTGAAACTGGCCGAGTTCGACGCCGATGATGGCGAAGAACAGGCCGACGGCGCCGAGCGAGAATGCCGCCGGATAGCCGAGCAGCAGCATGACGACCAGCGATACGAACATGATGGGCGCCATATTGGCGATGATGAATGCGGTCATGAATTCCCCCTACACCGTCGCCAACGGCCTACTTCTTCTCGATCGCTTCGACGAGATGCTCGACTTCCGCTTCCAGCGCCGACACCTGCGATTCGTGCGGGTCCGGCATCAAGCCGCGCATCACTGCAATCCGCTTGATCAGCTCGGAGATGGCTTGCACCAGCAGGAACGCGAACCCGATCATGATCAGGGCTTTGGCAGGCCATTGCGGCAGGCCGCCGGCATTGCCGGATTGCTCGTTGATCTGGAAGGAGCGCAGGAAGAACGGCACGCCCGTGACGATCATGACGATGCAGATCGGAATGAGGAAGAACACGTGACCGACCACGTCGATGACGTTGCGTGCCTTCTTCGGCATCGTGTTGCTCACGATATCGATGCGGATGTGCTCATTGTCGAGCAGCGTCCAGGGCGAACAGAGCAGGAAGACGATGCTGAACAGCACCCATTGCAGTTCGAGCCACGAATTGGACGAGGTGTCGAACGTCTTGCGGATGATCGCGTTGACCGCCGAAATGACAACGGCGAGCACGATCAGCCACGCAATACGTTTGCCGGTCCAGCGCGTGAACGCGTCGATCCTGCTGCTCAGCTTAAGGAGCGCTTGCAACGATAGGTCCTCCCCCGATTGTGCCCCGGCCGTCTTGACTGCGCCGAGATGGCGCGTGGCTTGTCTCGCCGCGCAGGCATGAGGCCGCCGCACCAAACCAGCGGGCGTGCCGCCAGTCAATCGGAAGTTTGTTGATAGTTAAGGGGAATAGGACCGCAACTCTACGGAGTTAGCCGCCCGTGACGCTCATGTGCCGGGAGACGCTCGGACGGTCGTGACGGCGGTCGATGATGAAATCGTGGCCCTTGGGCTTCAGGCCGATGGCGCGGTCGATCGCATCCGCAAGCAATAGATCGTCGCTCGATGCACGCAGAGGTTTGCGCAAATCGGAGGCATCCTCGTGGCCGAGGCAGGTGTGCAGAGTCCCGGTGCAGGTGATGCGCACCCTGTTGCAGGATTCGCAGAAATTGTGGGTCATCGGCGTGATGAAGCCGAGCTTGCCGGCGGTCTCGGCGACGCCGACATAGCGCGCCGGACCGCCGGTGCTCTCGGCCAGATCGGTCAGCGTGAATTGCTGGGCGAGGCGGGCCCGCACCAGCGACAGCGGCAGATATTGGTCGATCCGGCCCGATCCGATCTCGCCCATCGGCATCACCTCGATCAGCGTCAGGCCCATGCCCTTGCCGTGGGCCCAGCGCATCAGCGAAGGCAGCTCGTCCTCGTTGAGGTTCTTCAGCGCCACGGCGTTGATCTTCACGGCGAGCCCTGCGGCGCGCGCGGCCTCGATGCCCTCCAGCACCTTGTCGATCTCGCCCCAGCGGGTGATCTCGCGAAACTTCTTGGGATCGAGGGTGTCGAGCGAGACGTTGATGCGGCGGACGCCGCAATCGGCGAGCTCCCGCGCGTGCTTCGCAAGCTGGGTGCCGTTGGTGGTCAGCGTCAGCTCGCTCAACGCGCCGCTCGACAGATGCCGCGACAACGAGCGCACCAGCGACATCACATTGCGGCGGACCAAGGGCTCGCCGCCGGTGAGGCGCAGCTTCTTCACGCCCTTGGCGATGAAGGCCGTACAGAGCCGATCGAGCTCCTCCAGCGTCAGCAGGTCCGCCTTGGGCAGGAACGTCATGTCTTCGGACATACAGTAGAAGCAGCGCAGGTCGCAGCGGTCGGTGACGGAGACGCGCAAGTAGGTGATGGTCCGCCCGAACGGATCGGTCATCGGGGTCGACAATGCGGCGGATCCGGTCATGCGAGAGGCCTTCACTTATGGCGACGGGCGCACCTTTGCTGCAGCGGTGCGGTCGACGCAATCTAAGCATCGGACGCGGCAAGGACAATCGGGTGGTATACGTGAGTGCAGCACTGACGCATGTGACCCCCTCGGCGCGGGATTTCGGCTCGTTCGGTGCGGCTCGCAGCTGGGTTCCGCGTACGACCGGCAACGCCCGCGGCGCCGGTGAAGTCAGCCCTCTATGCATCCATTCGGGATGTGAGGCGGCGAAAATGGCAATCCTATCAAAGCGTTGCTGTGTTGCTTGCCGTCATCAGGCTGATCGCGGCCGCCGGCAGGTCGCGCATGTGGTGGATCAGGCGGTCCGGCTTCAGCTCGGCGATCGGCACGTCGGTGTAGCCGAAGCTGACCCCGATCACGGGCACGCCGGCCCGCCGGGCGACACCGACATCGGTTCCGGCGTCGCCGACCATGATGCTGGCCTTCACCTCGCCGCCGGCCCGGGCCACGGTCTCGCGAAGAATGGTCGGATCGGGCTTCTGGACGCCAAAGGTGTCCGCGCCGCAGATCGCCGCGAAGCGGCGGCTGAGGTCGAGCTGGTCCAGCAGGCGCTTCGACAGCCATTCCAGCTTGTTGGTGCAGACCGCGAGGCGATGGCCCTGGGCGGCAAACTGGTCCAGCGCGGCCTCGAGACCCTCGAAAGGGCGGGATTCCACAGCGATATGGTCGGCGTAATAGGCGATGAAATCCGCCGTCATCCGGTCCATGTCGGCGGGGGTGACGGTGCGGCCCTCCGCCTCCAGCCCCCGCTCGATCAGCTTGCGGGCACCGGCGCCGATCATGTTGCGGGCCGAGGCCATCGGCACCGGCGGCAGGCCTTCGCGGTCGAGCACGTAATTGAGGGCCGTGATCAGGTCGGGTGCCGTATCCACCAGCGTGCCGTCGAGATCGAAGACGATGGTGTGAGGGGAAGTCGTCTTGAAGGAGGTCATGATTCCCAAGCGCTACCGGCCCGGTCCTATCCGCGCAAGGGGCGGGCCCATAAGATCACCTTATAGGCCTGTTCCCAGACCCTGTTCCAGGCCCTGTTCTCCTGGGAAAAACGAGGCTACATAGGCGCCCGAAACCGGCCGGAATCGGCCGCATGTTCGAGACTTCACAAGGCAGGCGCACACGTGACCATGGACCAGTTGAAGCGGCAGGCTGCGGCGCGTGCGCTGGAGGAGGTGCGCGACGGCATGCAGCTCGGGCTCGGCACCGGCTCGACCGCCAAGCACTTCGTCGAGCTGCTCGGCGAACGCGTTGCCGCCGGGCTCAAGGTGATCGGCGTGCCGACCTCCGAGGCGACGCGGGCCGATGCGGAACGCTGCGGCGTCAAGCTGACGACGCTGGACGAGATCGACCATCTCGACCTCACGATCGACGGCGCCGACGAGATCGATCCCGAGCTCAATCTGATCAAGGGCGGCGGCGGCGCGCTGTTGCGCGAGAAGATCGTGGCGGCCGCCTCGGACCGCATGATCGTGATTGCCGACGACAGCAAATGGGTGCCGACGCTCGGCAAGTTTCCGCTGCCGATCGAGGTCATCCCGTTCGGGCTCGGTGCGACGCGCCGCGCGATCGAAAAGGCATTTGCCGAATGCGGCGTTTCCGGGCAAATGGCGGTCCGCAAGGCCAAAGGCGGGGACAAGGACGGCCACGTTTTCGTCACCGATGGCGGCCACTGGATCGTCGATGCCCAGCTCGGACGTATTACGGATCCCCCCGGTCTCGCCAAGGCGTTGAGCGCCATTCCCGGTGTGGTCGAGCACGGGCTGTTCATCGGCTTGGCCAGCTCGGCCGTTCTGGCGGGCGGTGGCGGAATCCGCGTGATTGAACGGCGCAAGCCGAAAGGAGACCAGGAATGAAGAACGTGTTGAAATTCTTGCCGGCTGCGGCTCTCGCTGCGGGATTGGCCCTTTCCGCCGCCCCGGTCGCCGCGCAGCAGGCGGGCCAGAAGGCTCCCGCGGCGCCGGCCCTGCCGAAGGCGTCGCCCGCGGCGATTGCGGCAGCGAAGGAAATTCTGCAGATCAAGAACGCCGCCGGGATGTATGCGGGCGCCGTGCCGGGCATGGTCGAGAAGACCAAGGGCGCGCTGATCCAGCAGAACCTGAATTACCAGAAGGACCTCAACGAGGTCGCCCCGATCGTGGCCCAACAGCTCAACGGCCGCCAGAGCGAGATCGGCGAAGGCATGGCGCAGATTTATGCCAGCGAGTTCACCGAGCAGGAGCTGAAGGACCTCGTCACCTTCTACAAGTCGCCGCTGGGCAAGAAGCTGATCGATGCCGAGCCGCGCGCGATCGGGCAGAGCATGGCGTTCATGAACAGCTGGGCCCAGAACTTCTCGGAAACCGTGATGGGCGCCTTCCGTGCCGAGATGCGCAAGCGTGGCAAGGAGATCTGAGCGCACCTATCTGAAAGCTCGTTCCTGATAAGGGGTCGGAGTGGATAATGGCTGATTTCGACGTCGACCTCTTCGTCATTGGTGGCGGCTCGGGCGGCGTCCGTGCCGCCCGCATCGCGGCCGGCTACGGCGCCCGCGTCATGATCGCGGAAGAGTACCGCATGGGCGGCACCTGCGTGATCCGCGGCTGTGTGCCGAAGAAGCTGTTCGTGATCGGCTCGCACGTCCGTCACGAGCTCGAGGACGCCGCCGGCTTCGGCTGGACCGTGCCGCCCGCCAGCTTCGACTGGCCGACGCTGATCGCCAACAAGGACAAGGAGATCGCGCGGCTGGAGGCGGCCTACACCGCCAACGTCGAGAAATCAGGCGCGCAGATCGTCAAGAGCCGCGCGGTGATCGAGGACAAGCACACCGTCCGCCTGCTCGAGAACGACAAGAAGGTCACGGCGAAGTACATCCTGATCGCCACCGGCGGCGCGCCCAACCATGGCGCGGCGATCCCCGGCATCGAGCACGTGATCTCCTCCAACGAGGCGTTTCATCTTGCGAGGCTGCCGAAGCGGATCGTGATCCAGGGCGGCGGCTATATCGCGCTGGAATTCGCCGGCATCTTCGCCGGCTTCGGCTCCGATGTGACGGTAATCTATCGCGGCGAAAACATTCTTCGCGGCTTCGACGAGGATGTCCGGACCCATGTCCGCGCCGAGATGGAGAAGCAGGGCATCACCATTCTCACCGGCTGCACCGTGACCAAGGTCGACCGCCACGGCGAGGACTTCACCACGCATCTGTCGAACGGCTCGAGCCTCGCCTCCGACCAGGTGATGTTCGCGATCGGCCGCCATCCGAACGTCGCCAATCTCGGCCTGGAGAATGCCGGCGTCGCCATCAATCCCGCCAACGGCGGCATCGCGGTCGACCATTTCTCCAAGAGCTCGGTCGACAGCATCTATGCCATCGGCGACGTCACCCACCGCTTCAACCTGACGCCGGTCGCGATCCGGGAGGGCCATGCCTTCGCCGACACGGTGTTCGGCAAGCGCGAGGTGCAGGTCGACCACGCCAATATCCCGACGGCCGTGTTCTCGCAGCCGGAGGTCGGCACTGTCGGCCTGACGGAAACCGAGGCGCGCGCGCAATTCAGCCACGTCGACATCTACAAGACGACGTTCCGGCCCATCAAGGCGACGATGTCCGGCCGCGACACCCGCGTGCTGATGAAGCTCGTGGTCGACGGCGCGACCGACCGCGTGCTCGGCTGTCACATCGTCGGCGATGCCGCCGCCGAGATCACGCAGGCCGTCGCGATCGCGGTGAAGATGAAGGCGACCAAGGCCGATTTCGACGCGACCATCGCGCTGCATCCGACCGCGGCCGAAGAGCTCGTCACCATGCGCACCCCGACCGCACGGCACGTGCGGCAGGCGGCGGAGTAGCCTCAGCCGTACAGATATCCGACCGGTTTGCCCTCGGTGCGCAGGGGACGCACGTCCTTTTGCGTGATGATCTGACCGGCGAGGCCGTCGATCTCGTCGCGCTGTGTCGCCGTCCAGCTGCGCAGCTCGTTCATGCCCTTGAGCAGGCCGAGGCGGAGGACCTGCGTGTTTTCGCCGACGCCGATCAGGTTGATGGAATCCTTGCCCGCCGTCACCACGTCGCCGGCAGAGAGTTCAAAGCTCTCGCCGGACTTCTTCTTGAACTCGGCCGTGCCGCGAATGACGCGATAGATCACGACCTCGCCCTTGGCAAAACAGGTCGCGTCCGCCGCGGCAGACGTGCTCTTCGGCAAGAGCGCGTGGCCACGCGGGTCGGTCGCGATGATGTGGCCGGTGACGAGATGCCCGCTCGGAATCTCGATGCCGATGTCGCGAATGTAAACCGGCATCGCCGATCTGACAGAACCATCGGTGAGCGGCTTGAACAGTGCGTCGAGCGCCAGGGGATCCTGAAGCCAGAAGCCGGCATCGGCCGGGCGGTCATGCAGCGGATGGCTCCAGGCCACGCGCGGCGTTTCGTCCTCATTGATCTGATCCGGACCGACAATGGTCGGGTTCGGAAAGGTGGTGGGATCGGTGATGAAGGCTTCGAGAAACTTGCCGGAATAGCCCATCGAGATCGGATCGGGCACCACCGTCTGCGGCGTCTTCAAATTCTCTTCGGTCGACAGGCCCGACCACGTGTAGAACAGCTGGCGATGCACGATCGCGCTTTGAAGCATCACCGCGCCCGGGCCGACATTGTACCAGCGGCCGTCATAGTCGAAGGTGAACGCGCCCGAGGTGACCAGCACGAGCTGAAAGCCGCCCGGCGGCAGATGCAAATGGAAGTCGGTGGGGCCGGTGTCGGGCCGATAGATCGGCAGATTGGTGGCGACCTCGTGCAGCAGGAAGGTTTCGTTGTTGGCGTGGAAGCCTTCGTTGGCGCGGTTGTAGAGCGCCTGCGGCCGGTAGGTCGGCTCGAAATTCGCATTCTTGTCGCGATCGATCGCCACGAAGTCCTGATCGTTGAGGCGCAGCCGGGCGCCGTTCGGATGGGTGAGACCGGTGAATTTGATGTTTCCGGCAGCATGCACGTTCATGGCATTCTCCGATCTGAGGCCATTCATCCCGGAAGCCGAGCGCCGTGACTGACCGCTCCTCATCGTGGCCGGGCAGGGACTTGGCCTGATGCTGTCTTGCGAATTTCAGGCCAGCCGGAGCGCAATGCGGCGCGCTGGTCCGCCGGCTGCACGCGACGCGCAAATAATCGAGATTGCACCTGAGGTTAGGCAATGGGTGGCGCCGAACTCGCCCGACCTGTCCTGGCAAGCCGTCAGTGGGCGCAGCGGCTTGTCTTGTCTAATTTGTCGGCATGCCCTGCAAAAGCGCATGCAGCCGGCCCCCGCGACGGGCGCCTGGCACGGTTCAGTCGAATGATCGCGGGAGCTCCGGCTCGGGCTTGCCGGACGGGCTGCCTGCCCATTTCGCCATGTCCATGGCGCGCGCGTCGAAGCCTTCGCACCAGAGGCAGCTCGGCTCCGTGTGGCCGTGGGCCGTCAGCATCGGGACAAGCGCATGGCCGCAGCCGGTGCAGGGTGTGGTGCGATTCATGCGCTTCTCCAACGATCTCCGTAACTCAGGAATGGCATTTTCGTCGCACAAGCTTGCGCGGGGCGCTATGACGGCGCAGAAGCGCTGCGTTGGATAAGCGCGCTCGTTCCCGACAGCGTAGATGTAGCGATCCATTGTGACACGGCTGCGATGTCGTCGCCGCTTTCGCGATAGGCGCGAAGCTGGAATTCCGCCGAGCTGCCGCGCGCGACGATGGTGCGGCAGTGTTCGATCTCGGCGGAGCAGTGCAGTGCGGCTGCGTCCTCCGCAATGTCGTCGATCACCCCGGTGAGCAGCTCCGAGATCGTCACCGGCCCGTCCTTGGAGGCGAAGATGCAGTCGGTGCCGTAGCGCTGGGCGCGCCATTTGTTCTCGACCGCGATCGCGCGCTCGACCGCAGTGACCTCCCGGGACAGCTGAGGGCGCAGATAGAGATGCCGCGTCAGGCAGCGGTAGAGCGAGGCGATGGCAACCGCGTCGTCGACGAAGGTGCAGGTGTCGGGCGCGCGAAGCTCCAGCGTCGGATGGTTCATGGAGGGGCGCATTGCCCACCAGATGTGGCTTTCGTCCGGGATCACGCCGGAGCGCTGCAACGCGCCGACATAAGCGTCGAAATCCTGCTTGCCTTCGAACAATTCGGGCAGGCCGGTGCGCGGCAGCTCGGAATAAGCCGCGAGGCGGTAGCCCTTCAATCCGGTCTTGTGCGAATTCCAGAAGGGCGAGGACGCCGACAGCGCGATGAACAACGGCAGGTGCGGCAGCATCGCCCGCATCACCGCCATGCGTTTCTCGGGATCCGGCAACTGCACATGCACGTGCATGCCGCACATCATGTTGCGGTGACCGATGCTGCGCAGATCCTCGATCATCTCCTCGTAGCGCGGTTTCGGGCTGGGCTGCGACATGCGCCAGACTGCGCTCGGGTGCGTGCCGCAGGCCATGATCACAAAGCCGTATTGCGCAGCGACGTTCGCGACCTCGCGTCGCAGGAAGCGCAGCTCCTCCCGCGCGTCGTTCACGTCGACATGAACGTTGGTTGCGACCTCGAGCTGCGATTGCAGCATCTCGCGCATGGCTTGGCCGCCGGTCGACCAGTTTGCCGATTCGAACAGCTCGTTGGGCGTGCGGATCGCGACCTCGAAGCTGCGGCGGTCAGCGAGGAAGTATTCCTCCTCGATGCCGAAGGAATATTCCGCCGGATTACCGCCGCCGCCGGCAGAACGGATGACGACATGCTGCTTGTCCTCGGAGGGGGCAAGACGCAGCAGCTTTGAAACGTCTGAAGCAAATGTCATTGGCCACCGGCGCGGTCATTACCTGCGGGCGATAATCCGTCTGATTGTGGCCGGTTCCGCACCCGATGTACTGGAAATTGCAAGGTCGAACGGAACAATTTTGACGGCTTCGGACGCTCGCGCGATCAGGGCGTGGTTCGGCGGGACTTCCGCCCAGTCCGATTCCTTATCGAACGGCTCGGAGACGACGATGACTTGCCCGCCGTCCTCGCGGAAGTAGAGCGTGTTCGCGGCATCGTTCACCGAGACCCGAAATGCGTAGAGGTCGCGGCCGTTGGCAATCGCGCTGGTAAAGCGCAGCCGTTCGCGAAGCCCGCCTTCATTGACGAATCCGAGGAGGGATTGCAGCACGGACTGTGTCGCGCCGAGCGGATCGTGCTCGAGACCGGCCCCCATCATGGCCAGGAACACGGCTTCCGAATCCGTCGTGCCCAGCCGCGACGGATAGTAGGCATCGGGAATCAGCGCCTCGACTTTGCGCCGCAGCCGATTCCAGCTCCCGACGAACCCGTTGTGCATGAACATCCAGTGCCCGCAGGCAAAGGGGTGACAATTCTGCCGCGTCACGGCCGTGCCGGTTGCGGCACGCACATGAGCGAAGAACAGATGCGAGTGCAGATGCCGGCAGAGGTAGCGCAGGTTTTCGTCCGACCACGCCGGGCGCGTCTCGCGATAAAGGCCCGGCTCGGGGTGCTCGCCATACCAGCCGAGACCAAAGCCGTCTCCGTTCGAGCCGGCCGTGGACTGAAGCGAGCGGATGCTCTGCGCAATCAGCGAATGCTCGGGTTCGGTGACATAAGGCTCGAACGAGGTGGTTTCGCCCCGGTATGCGATCCAGCGGCACATGCGGGTTCCTGCCAAGCGGTTTGATGCGTTGCGAGGTGCATCAACAATTGTCACGGACGCATAGTTCCAGCTGCGAAAAGGTTGCATGACCGATCCCGCAACGCCGAACGGATGCGGCGGCTGGTCGCAGCCGGTCCGCCTTGATTCCCACAGGCGTACCTATAATTCTGAAACGAACAAGAATCCGGGCCCCTCTGGCGAGGACGTCGGCGTTTGTCGGCAAACCTCGTGATGTCGGATGACCAGTCCCGCGCGAATGCGATGGATCGGCAGATTGTCGGGCCCCTGTTCCGTTTTCTCCGACCATTCGTCCCCATCGCAGCTCCGTGCGGCCTTTTCGCAAGTTAAGGGAGCTACGATGTCCGGAACCAAGTCCTCAGGTCCCATCGAGATCACGGAACCGTCCAGCCTGAATGAGCAGGCCGCGGCAGCGCTGGTGATCGTGGGCGCGCTGGTTGCGGTTGCCGACCGGCGGGTTTCGGCGGTCGAGCGCGACGAGGTGATCTGTTTCATCAGGGATCGCAAGCTGGCGCCGCATCTTTCGGAGGAACGGCTTCGTGCGATGTTCGACGAACTCGCCGAGCGGCTCGAGGAGCCGGATTTTGCCAATGTCGTGATCGACACGCTGCGGCCGGTTTCGAATCTGCCGCTCTCGTCCCACCTGATGGAGCTGTCGGAGCGCGTTGCTGCCGCAGATCAGGACGTTGATCCCCACGAAGTCCAGGCGATCAAGTTGCTGCGCTTGCTGACGCTGGTGCTGCCGCGCGCGAAGCCGGTTGGGGCGAGTGAGCCGGGCCCCAGGCTGCAGGCCGCCTCGAAGGGGTAAGCATGAGCACGATTTCGAACGAGCGCACCAGGCAAACCGAGGGGACCACCGACCAGATCGCCGGTGGAGACCCGCGCCTGGCCAAGCTCGTCGACCGCCTGCCGCCGCGCATGAGCGACACCCTGACCTATCTGCTCAAGCCGTCCAGCCGCTGGGTCAGGATTCCCTCGGGCACGCTGCTGGTCGTCGGCGGTGTGCTCTCCATCCTCCCGGTGCTCGGCGTCTGGATGCTGCCGCTCGGCCTTGCTCTGCTCGCCGAGGACGTGCCTGCGCTGCGCTCCTCCCGTTCAAAAGTCTTCGACTGGATCGAGCGGCGCAAGCCGCATTGGCTCGATCCGTCTGCCTCTAGGAATGATCAATCATGACTGAACTCATCACCGCCGAAGCGCTGTCCGCGCTGTTTCAAGTCATCCTGATCGATCTCGTGCTCGCCGGCGACAATGCCGTCGTCATCGGCCTTGCGGCTGCCGGCCTGCCGGCCGAGCAGCGCCGCCGCGCCATCATCGTCGGTATCGCCGCTGCCACCGCACTGCGTATCGCCTTCGCCGGCGTTGCGACCCAGCTTCTGCAAGTGATCGGCCTTCTGCTCGCCGGCGGCGTGTTGCTGCTCTGGGTCTGCTGGAAGATGTGGCGCGAGCTGCGCGAGCAGGCCGCGCATGCGAAAGAACTCGCATTCGATAGTGGCGGCGCAGGTGCTGCGCCGGTACAGCAGCCGGTACAGCGGAAGACTTTCGGCCAGGCGGCGGTGCAGATCGTCGCCGCCGACGTGTCGATGTCGCTCGACAACGTGCTCGCGGTCGCCGGCGCCGCGCGGGAGCATCCCTACATCCTGGCCTTCGGCCTGCTCTTGTCGGTTGGGATGATGGGCGTTGCCGCGGATCTGCTTGGCCGTTTGCTCCAGAAGCAGCGCTGGGTGGCCTATGTCGGCCTCGCCATCATCCTTTACGTCGCGTTTGAGATGATCTATCGCGGGACGCTGGAACTTGCACCGGTGATTGCGAGTCTCTGAGGCGACAATCTACCGCAGTCCGGAGTGATCAATGACGTCTGAACCCAAAGCACCTTCGGCGCGGGCCGCGCCGTTGCCGCCGGTCGGCCTGCTTCCGAAGCTGATCTTCGGCTCGCGCTGGCTGCAGCTGCCGCTCTATGTTGGCCTCATTGTCGCCCAGTCCGTCTATGTGCTGTTGTTCCTGAAGGAGCTCTGGCACCTCGTCTTGCATTCGTTCGACGCCAGCGAGCAGCAGATCATGCTGGTCGTGCTCGGGCTGATTGACGTCGTCATGATCTCGAACCTTCTGATCATGGTAATCGTGGGTGGATACGAGACCTTCGTTTCCCGGCTGAACCTCAGCGGCCATCCGGACGAGCCGGAATGGCTCGGTCACGTCAATGCCAGCGTGCTCAAGATCAAGCTCGCAATGGCGATCATCGGCATCTCCTCGATCTCGCTGCTCAGGACCTTCATCGAGGCCGGCAATCTCGGCACGACCCGCAGCAATTTCACCGAGAGCGGGGTAATGTGGCAGGTGCTGATTCATATGACCTTCATCGTCTCGGCGGTCGGCATCGCCTGGGTCGACCGCCTCAGCGAGAGCGGCCATCGCAAGGCGGCCGAGCACGGCTGATAAGCTGGCCGCCCAATACCTCCCGAGCGGCCAATCCTGGAGCCCGCCTGATCGTCCGGTTGGGCGGGCTCTCTTTCGAGATCGATAAAATTGTCTGCAATCGGTTCAGCGCCGGCAAACGCTGCCGACAAGAAGCCGGGCGCCTTAAACCAGGCCTTTGGAACCGATCTGCATCCTGCCCGCAAAGGGCAGGGCATCGGGCATGACAATTCTCAGGGAGATCGTCGCAGCGGTCGCGGGAGTCTACGCGCTCCTGCTGGTCTGTGACGCATTGTTCGGCGTCGGCGAGGCGCGCTTCGACGACGCATATTACCGCGCCAGCTTCTACGCACCGCGGCCGAAGGAGTTTCGGTTCGCGAGCGACACGCCGCCGGCGGTGCGCGTCAGCGACGCCTTCGCGCAGTTCGCACCTGGCGACGCCAAGCCGAACCGGCGCTACTCGTCGCTGATGACGGTCATCCGCTAGTGGATGATGAGGCGGGGGGGGCGGGTAGCTCCGCTATACCTCTCCCCAGCGGGGAGAGGTCGGATTGCTATGGCGCGCAATTGCGCGCCTGAGCAATCCGGGTGAGGGGCTGCGGTAATTCGGTGAGACTGTAACCCCTCACCCCGGCTCGCATCTTCGATGCGATCCGACCTCTCCCTTCGGGAGAGGTGAAGAGCCTCATTCCCCCTGAATCCATTCCGCGACGCCGCGCCACAGCGTGTCGCGGTGCTCGGGGCGGAAGAAGCCGAAATGGCCTATTCCCTTGGCGCCGACGTCGGACGGTTTGACCATCAGCACCTCCGGCTTGATCGCAGTGAATCCGCTCGCGAGCAGCTCGACCGCGGGCCGCGTCGCCCAGGGATCGTCGGAGAAACATAGCGAGCGCAGCTCGCCCTTGAACCTGGCGAAGTTCTCGAGTGCCGGCAGCTTTGAATCGAACAGATAGCGCGGGCTCGAGACCCATTCGGTCCATTGCAGGAAGACGCCCTTGGGCAAATCCTCGCCGATACCGGCCCAGCCCGGTGCGTAACCGAGTGCTTTGACCAGCGGCACACCGACAAAATTCATGAAGGCGTAGACCCGGTATTTTTCCGGCGAGGTCATCAACCGCCATGTCGCGGCCTGCGAGGCCACCAAGGCCGCGCGCGAGATATCGCTGTTATTCGCGATCAGCCCGAGCGCCTGGCCGCCGAAGGAATGGCCGATATAGGCGAGCGGCAGGGCATGATAGCGCTCGCGCATCCAGCTGACCGCGGCGGTGACGTCGAGCGCCGCCCAGTCCGACATCGAGGCCTTGAAGCCGACCAGCGATTTCGGCTGGTTGTAGCCGACCATCGCCGGCAGGCGGGAATCGCCGATGCCGCGATAATCGTAGGTCAGCACCGCGCAGCCGCGATGGGCGAGGTAGGAGGCAAAGCCCCGATAGATCTTTCGCGGCACGGCGGTCGCCGAATTGATCAGGACGGCATGGCGCTTGGCGCCGCGCGGCAGGAACAGGGTGCCGGTCAGGGCATAGCCGTCGGCTGCCGGGAAGCTGATCTCGTCGATGAAAACGTCATCCAGTGCCGCGCCCATGGCGGTCGGTGTCCTGTCGGATTCCTCAAGCCTGCGCAAGCAAATGCGAATTCGGCTTTGGCCGCAAGGGTTTGCGCTGCGAAATGGATTTACAACTGGCGGGGCGTGGCCGGCCTGTGTATAAGGCGGCCCTCGCAACCCCTAGATCAGGTTGTGGTTTTTGCTTCACGGAGAGATTGCGATGTCCGAGCGGTGGACGCCCGAGTCCTGGCGCAGCAAGCCGGTGCTACAGGTGCCCGAATATCCCGACGCCAAGGCTCTGGCCGACGTCGAGGCGCAGCTTGCGACCTTTCCGCCGCTGGTGTTCGCAGGCGAGGCGCGCAATCTGAAGAAGGCCTTGGGCCGCGTTGCGGCCGGCGAGGCCTTCCTGCTGCAGGGCGGCGACTGCGCCGAGAGCTTCGCCGAGCACGGCGCCAACAACATCCGCGACTTCTTCCGCGTGCTGCTGCAGATGGCGGTGGTGCTGACCTATGCCGGCGCGGTGCCGGTGGTGAAGGTCGGCCGCATCGCCGGCCAGTTCGCCAAACCGCGCTCGTCGGGGACGGAGAAGGTGAATGGCGTCGAGCTGCCGAGCTATCGCGGCGACATCGTCAACGACATCGCCTTCACCAGCGAAGCGCGCATTCCCGATCCGCAGCGCCAGCTGATGGCCTATCGCCAGTCCGCCGCGACGCTGAACCTGCTCCGCGCGTTCGCCACCGGCGGCTTCGCCAATCTCGGCAGCGTGCATCAATGGATGCTGGGTTTCCTCAAGGATAGCCCGCAGTCACGCCGCTACAAGGAGCTGGCCGACCGCATCTCGGACGCGCTCAACTTCATGCGCGCCTGCGGCCTCGACCTCGAGAGCCATCCGGAGCTGCGTGCCACCGATTTCTACACCAGCCATGAGGCGCTGCTGCTCGGCTACGAGCAGGCCATGACCCGCATCGATTCCACCACCGGCGACTGGTACGCGACCTCGGGCCACATGATCTGGATCGGCGACCGCACCCGCCAGCTCGATCACGGCCATGTCGAATATTTCCGCGGCATCAAGAATCCGATCGGGCTGAAGTGCGGCCCCTCGCTCAAGGTAGACGAGCTGCTGAAGCTGATCGACGTGCTCAATCCCGACAACGAGCCGGGCCGGCTGACGCTGATCGGCCGCTTCGGCTCCGACAAGATCGGCGAGCATCTGCCGAACATGGTCCGCGCCGTGAAGCGCGAGGGCCGGGTGGTGGTCTGGTCCTGCGATCCCATGCACGGCAACACCATCACCTCGACGTCCGGCTACAAGACTCGTCCGTTCGACCGCATCCTGTCCGAGGTCAAGTCGTTCTTCGCGGTCCACGCCGCCGAGGGCACCCATGCCGGCGGCGTGCATCTGGAGATGACCGGCCAGGACGTCACCGAATGTCTCGGCGGCGCCCGCGCGATCACGGACGAGGATCTCAACGACCGCTACCACACGGTCTGCGATCCCCGCCTCAACGCCGAGCAATCCATCGATATGGCGTTCCTGGTCGCGGAGCTGCTCAAGCAGGAGCGCGCCGGCAAGGCTCAGCCGATTCCGGCCGCAGCGGGGCTGTAAGACCTTGCTGCGGATCTGGAAGGCCACGATCAATTCCCGCAACGGGCTGGCCTTTGCGTTCCGGTCGGAGCAGGCGGTCCGCGAGGAGATTTTTGCGCTGCTGCTGTCGGTGCCGCTCGCCTGGTTCATCGGCGCCACGGCGATGCGCGCGGTCGAATTGGTGTGCTCTGTCGCTTTCGTGCTGACGGTCGAGTTGCTCAATACCGCGATCGAGAAGCTCGCCGACCGGCTGACCTTGGATCACGACAAGCAGATCGGCCGAGTCAAGGACATGGGCTCGGCCGCGGTTGGCGTTGCGCTCTTGATGACCGGCGCGTTCTGGATCATTGCCATCATCGAGCGATTGGGGTTCCTCTAGAGCGCGGAGACAATCCATTGCGCGTGGGTGTCCGAGGTCTCTTCACCTCTCCCCAACGGGGAGAGGTCGATTTGTGTCTCGCGATGCGGAGCATCGTCGAGCTCAAATCGGGTGAGGGGGCTCAGCTCCCACGAGACACCGTAACCCCTCACCCGAATTGCATCTCCGATGCAATTCGACCTCTCCCTTCGGGAGAGGTGAAAGCGAGCGCGCGATGACCGAACGTCTCGACACATTCGCGGTCACGCTCGCCCAGCTCAATCCGACCATGGGCGACGTGGAGGGCAATGCGGCCAAGGCGCGCGCGGCGCGGGCGCAGGCCAAGTCCGGCGGCGCCGATCTCGTGTTGTTTCCAGAACTGTTCATCGCCGGCTATCCGCCGGAAGACCTGGTGCAGAAGCCCGCCTTCCAGGCCGCCTGCCGCGCCGCGATCGAAAGCCTCGCGCGCGAGACCGCCGATGGCGGGCCTGCGATGCTGGTCGGCACGCCCTGGGTCGAGGAGGGCATGCTCTACAATGCCTGTGCGCTGCTCGACGGCGGGCGCATCGCGAGCCTGCGTTTCAAGTGCAACCTGCCGAATTACGGCGTGTTCGACGAGAAGCGGCTGTTTTCGCGCGGCCCTGCCGCCGGTCCCGTGACTGTGCGCGGCGTGCGCATCGGTGTGCCGATCTGCGAGGACATCTGGCTGGAAGAGTCCGAGGATTACGAGAACGTGGTCGAGACGCTGGCCGAGACCGGCGCCGAGATCATCCTGGTGCCGAACGGCTCGCCTTACGCCCGCGACAAGAACGACGTGCGCCTGTCGGTCGCGGTGGCGCGCGTCACGGAGAGCGGGCTGCCGCTGGTCTATCTCAACCAGGTCGGCGGCCAGGACGAGCTCGTGTTCGACGGCGCATCCTTCGCGCTCAATGGCGATCTCTCGCTCGCGGCGCAGCTGCCGGCCTTCGAAGAGGGCATCGTCACGCTGCGCTTCAGCAGAAACGGCGACGACTGGCGCTGCAGCGGGCCGATCGCCGAGCTGCCCGAGGGCGACAAGGCCGACTACGCCGCCTGCGTGCTGGGCTTACGCGATTACGTCACCAAGAACGGCTTTCCAGGCGTGCTGCTCGGCATCTCCGGCGGCATCGATTCGGCGCTCTGCGCGGCGATCGCGGTCGACGCGCTCGGCGTCGACCAGGTGCATGGCGTGATGCTGCCTTACCGCTACACCGCGCCGCATTCGATCGCGGATGCCGGCGAGCTCGCCGGCCATCTCGGCATCCGCTACGAGGTGCTGCCGATCGCCGAAGCCGTGACCGGGTTCGAGACGATCCTGTCCGGCATCTTCAAGAACCTGCCGCCCGATATCACCGAGGAGAACCTCCAGGCCCGCACCCGCGGCACGCTGCTGATGGCGATCTCCAACAAGACCGGGCTGATGGTGGTGACGACCGGCAACAAGTCGGAGATGTCGGTCGGCTACGCCACGCTTTATGGCGACATGAACGGCGGCTTCAACCCGATCAAGGACATCTACAAGACGCAGGTGTTCCGCCTGGCAAGCCTGCGCAATTCCTGGAAGCCGGAGGGCGCGCTCGGCCCTGCCGGCGAGGTGATCCCGCCCGACATCATCACGCGCCCGCCGACCGCGGAGCTGCGCGAGAACCAGACCGATCAGGACTCGTTGCCGCCTTACGACGTGCTCGATGCCATCCTGGAGCGCCTGGTCGAGCGCGAGGAGCCGCTCGACCAGATCATCGCCGCCGGCTTCGACCGCGAGACGGTGATCCGGATCGATCATCTGCTCAACGTCGCCGAATACAAGCGCCGCCAGGCCGCGCCTGGGGTGAAGGTGACACCGAAGAATTTCGGCCGCGACCGCCGTTATCCCATCACCAACCGTTTTCGCGACAAGGGCCAGCCGTTGCCGGCGACGGATGAGGCGCTGGTGTCACGTGGAAGCACGGCGTCAATCGACGCATTCGAGGGGTGAAGCCTAGCCTGAGCGACGGCAGGGGCTATGACGGGGTTGCGAAAAACAGCACCCTCAGGAAGCGCGTGTATTCGGATTCGAGCGCCATGATCGCCACAAATACGAATACCACGACCGGCGGCAGCAGGATGGCATAGGTCAAGGCCAGCCGCTCCCAGGCCATGTGCATGAAGACGGCGACGATCAGGCCGGCCTTCAACATCATGAACAGCAGGATCAGCGACCACCTCAGATAGCCATGCAGGCCAAAGTAGTCGACGAGGTAGGAGAACGTGCTGAGGACGAACAACCAGCCCCAGACCACGAGGTAGAGCTTGATCGGGTGCTGTTGCCCCTCAGCGTGAACGGCTTCCGTTCCGACTGCGCCGTGCGCCGGAGCGTGGAGCCGCTCTTCCATGTGTACCGCCGCGTTTGTCATGCGCCGACCTCACCAAAGATAGAAGAATGCAAAGATGAACACCCACACGAGATCGACGAAGTGCCAGTACAGGCCCGTGATCTCGACGATCTCGTAATTCCCCCTTCGGCTCGTGAAGAAGCCGCGCCTCTCGACGTCGAAGTCGCCACGAAAGACCTTTCGCGCGATGGCGATCAGGAAGATCACACCGAACGTCACATGGGTGCCGTGGAAGCCGGTGATCATGAAGAAGCTCGCACCAAACTGCGGGGCACCCCATGGATTGCCCCAGGGCCGGACGCCCTCCATGATCAGCTTGGTCCATTCGAAGGCCTGCATTCCGACGAAGGTCGCGCCGAAGGCTGCAGTGACCAGCATCAGGATTGCGGTTCTCACGCGATCGCGGCGGTAGCCGAAATTGACGGCCATCGCCATCGTACCGCTGCTGCTGATCAGCACGAAGGTCATGATGGCGATCAGGATCAGGGGCATGTGGTTGCCCCCGATATCGAGGGCGAAGACTTCGCTGGGATTGGGCCACGGCACGGTCGTCGACATGCGCGCCGTCATGTAGGAGAGCAGGAAGCAACTGAAGATGAAGGTGTCGCTGAGGAGAAAGATCCACATCATGGCCTTGCCCCAGGACACGTTCTTGAAGGCGCGCTGATCGGACGCCCAGTCGGCGGCGATGCCGCGCCAGCCTTCAAGCCGCGCAGGCGATTGGCCCGGATTTGTCAGCACGGTCTCAGCCATCTGGTCTCGCCTCCCTAGCTCAGCAATTGGCGGCAGATGTCGATGAAATCGTCAGTCCAGCCGGTGAGAAGACCGAGCAGGACAAGCCAGACCAACAGCAGGAAGTGCCAGTAGATGGCGCACAGCTCCACGCTCAAGCGCATGTCGGCGATCTCGGCGCCGCGCCACATCTTGGCCGAGGTTCGGCCCAAGGCCACCAGACCGCCCGTCAGGTGCAGCCCGTGCACTGCGGTCAACAGGTAGAAGAAGGAATTCGATGGATTGGACGCCACGAAATATCCCGCAGCCCCGAGCCGTTGCCAGGCCAGGAGCTGCCCGGCGAGGAAGATCACGGCAGATGCTCCGCCCGCGAGCAGACCGATCATGACGCCTTCGGTATCGTGTCGGCGCGCGGCCACGTACGACCATTGCAGCGCGACACTGCTCAGGACCAGGACGCCCGTGTTGACCCACAGCAGCCGCGGCACCGGCAGCGGCCGCCAGTCCACCACGCTCATGCGCATCGAGTAGGCGCTGATGAAGAGGATGAACAAGGCGCTCGCGACCGCGAGAAACACGCCAAGTCCGATCTTCGCTGCCGGCCAGGTTATGGCATCGCCGCCGGGGAAGTCACCGGCCGGGCCTTCCTCCAGCCAGGGCTTGGCCGTCAGGCGCTGTTGCGACAGCCACCATCCGGCGATCACCGCAAGCACAGCCAGGAACAGGATGATGGCGCTCACGAAGCAGCTCCCTGAACGAGCTGAGTCGCACGCGGCGGCTGGTTCTGCGGAATGAAGTCCTCCGCGGCACCGGGCACACTGTAATCATAGGCCCAGCGGTACACGACAGGGAGCTCCTTGCCCCAGTTGCCGTGCGCCGGGGGCGTCTCCGGCGTCTGCCACTCCAGCGTCGTCGCCCGCCACGGATTGCCGCCTGAGGCCTCACCTTTGAACAGGCTCCAGACAAGGTTGAACAGGAACACCATCTGGCTAAAGCCGACGATCAAGGCCACCACGGAGATGAAGGCGTTGAGTGAATGGGCCGAGGACGGGATGAACGTCGTATCCAGGAGTTCGAAATACCGGCGCGGGACCCCGAGCAGTCCAAGATAGTGCATGGGGAAGAAGATCAGGTAGGCGCCGAGGAAGGTGACCCAGAAGTGAAACTTGCCCATGGCCTCGTTCAGCATCCGCCCCGTGACCTTTGGGTACCAATGATAGATCGCGCCGAGCACGACCATGATCGGCGCCACGCCCATCACCATGTGGAAATGGGCGACCACGAACATGGTATCCGAGAGGGGCACGTCCACGACGACGTTGCCGAGGAAGAGGCCGGTGAGCCCGCCGTTCACGAAGGTGACGATGAAGCCGAGGGCGAACAGCATCGGCACCGTGAGATGAATGTCGCCGCGCCACAGGGTCAGCACCCAGTTGTAGACCTTGATCGCGGTGGGGATTGCGATGATGAGCGTCGTGGTGGCGAAGAAGTACCCGAATTGCGGGAACATGCCGCTCACATACATGTGGTGCGCCCATACGATGAAGCTGAGCGCGCCGATGGCTACGATCGCCCAGACCATCATGCGATAACCAAAGATGTTCTTGCGCGCATGCGTGCTGATCAGATCGGAGACGATGCCGAAGGCGGGCAGGGCAACGATGTAGACTTCGGGATGACCGAAGAACCAGAACAGGTGCTGGAAGAGCAACGGGCTGCCGCCGCCATGTTTCGATAGCGTGCCCATCTCGAGGAGGGCGGGCATGAAGAAGCTGGTTCCCAAGAGACGGTCGAATAGCAGCATGACCGAGGCAACGAACAATGCAGGGAACGCGAGGAGCGCCATAACGGTCGCCGTGAAAATGCCCCACACCGTCAGGGGCAGGCGCATCAAGGTCATGCCGCGCGTGCGCGCCTGCAACACAGTGACCACATAGTTCAGCCCGCCCATGGTGAAGCCGATGATGAACAGGATCAGGGACGCGAGCATGAGAAGGATGCCCCAATCCTGCCCGGGCGTTCCTGAAAAGATTGCTTGCGGCGGGTACAGCGTCCAACCGGCGCCGGTGGGGCCACCGGGCACGAAGAATGTCGAGGCAAGCACCAGGACTGCGAGCAGGTAAATCCAGTAGCTCAGCATGTTCACATAGGGGAAGACCATGTCCCTGGCGCCGACCATCAGCGGGATCAGGTAGTTGCCGAAGCCGCCCAGGAACAATGCAGTGAGCAGGTAAATCACCATGATCATGCCATGCATGGTGATGAACTGGAGGTACTGGTTGGCATCGATGAAAGAGAATGTGCCGGGGAATCCCAGTTGCAGCCGCATCAGCCACGACAGCACCAGGGCCACCAGCCCGATGGCCGTGGCCGTCAGCGAATACTGAATGGCGATCACCTTGGCGTCCTGCGAGAACACATATCGTGTCCACCAGCTCCGCGGATGATAGAGCTCGACGTCAGGTACTTCGGCAGGCGGGATGCCGGGGATTCCTTCATATGGAACATCGACCATAGAACCTCCTCGGTCGTTCCATCGGGGGGAGGCGCTGGCCTCTTGCGCCCGATCTATCTTCGGCGGCAGCTTGCTACTTGCTGCCGGATTGGTACGTCGTCTTCACGACGGCTTTTGCCGGCGATAATTCTGCGAACGTTTTTTGTTGCTCCAGCCAAGCGTGATATTCACGCTCTTCGTCGACGATGACCTTGGCCCGCATTTGATAGTGAGCAGTGCCACAAAGCTCCGCACAGAGGACATCGAAGGTTCCGGTTCGGATCGGCGTGATCCAGAAATAGGTCACCATGCCTGGAACCATGTCCATCTTGGCCCGGAATTCGGGCACGTAGAAATCGTGCAGGACATCAACCGAGCGGAGGAGAACCTTGACCGGCTTTCCGACTTGAAGGTGCAGGTCGCCGCTCTCGATCACGACATCGTCCTGCGCGTGCCGGTCGTCACGATTGAGCCCCATCGGATTGTCGGAAGCGATGTTGCGGACATCCGATGTGCCCAACTGCCCATCCTTGCCCGGAAGGCGGAAGCTCCACTGCCATTGCTGGCCCATGACCTCGATCTCGGTGGCATCCGCAGGCACCGTCACGAACTGGTGCCAGACCACGAGGCCAGGCGCCAGCATGGCCGCGACGCCGACGCCGGTCCCGACGCTCAGCCACCATTCGAGCCTTTTGTTTTCCGGATTGTAGTCAGCCCTTCTTCCCTCTCTATGGCGAAAGCGGAAGACGCAGTAAGCCATGAAGGCGATCACGGCGACGAAAACAAAGCCCGTGATCCAGAACGTGATGTTGATCGTGTGGTCGATATAGGCCCAGTTCGTGGCGATCGGCGTCCACCACCACGGGCTGTAGATGTGAAACAGCACCGAGCCGATCGCGACCAGAAGCAGTATCAGTGCGACAGCCATCCTGATCCATCCTTGCCATCGAAGGCTACGGATACGAATCCCGGGCGGAGCTCATGTCTGTCGCGATGGCTGGCCTTTCTTGGCATATGCCATCGCCGGCCTCTTGCTTCGCCCAGTCCACCGATCGCGAAATCAAGAGAACGCTCGCGACCTTCAACTCTAAGGGCGTCTGCGTCTAAAATGATCCCAGCCTAATCCGGCGTCAATAGAGCAATAGAGGTGCCCGAATTGGTGTGATTGCCGGTGCTGGCAAACCGACAAGCATCCGGTGCCCATTGTTCGGTTTGGGTGATGCAACGCACAAATCCGTGCTGGTGCGCAATTCACCCAACCGTGAGTGCAGTCGTGCTCCGCGCGCGCTAAGCTTGCCGGGCAGGTCGCGACGGGTTCCGTCCGGCCAGGCTCGGTTACTGAACCTGGGTTGCCGTACCAGACCCATCGCGTTTCCTGCTCGTCAGGCGGACACGCGTGGCTGAAGAGCGCGTGTTGTCGAAAACCGCGATTTTCAGCACGGGAGGGTCCGTACATGGCCACTCTGTACTCCCACGACATCAGGCGGCGCGCATTCGGCGAAGCGACCTCCTATCCCATTCGCAAGATAAGCTTGTCCGACCTGACCGAGGTCCTGCGCCTGGGTTGGGGTGATTTCCAGGCGATGCCGAGTCACGCGATCGTCGTGTGCCTGATTTATCCCGTTCTCGGTCTCGTCCTGTTCAGGATGGTGCTCGGCTATTCGGTGCTGCCGCTACTGTTTCCGCTGGCCGCCGGCTTTGCCTTGATCGGTCCTTTTGCCGCGATCGGTCTCTACGAACTCAGCCGTCGTCGCGAGCGCGGCGAAGAGGTCGAAGCATGGGATGCGATCAAGGTGCTGCGCGCACCGTCGTTCGGCGCCATGGTCGAACTCGGCGTGCTCCTGCTGGTCCTGTTCGGGGCCTGGATCGGTGCCGCGAACGCAATCTATGTCGCGATCTTCGGTCACGCTGCGGCCGCAAGCATACCCGACTTCGCAACGCGCGTGCTGACGACACCCGAAGGCTGGTCGCTCATCATCATCGGTTGCGGTGTCGGCTTCCTGTTTGCGGTTGTGGCATTGTGCGTCAGCGTCGTGTCATTTCCGTTGATGCTGGACCGTCATGCGACGGCGATCGACGCGATCCGCACGTCGCTCCGAGCGGTGGCGGCGAATCCGGTTGCGATGGCCGGATGGGGCCTCATCGTGGCGGCGCTGCTCGTGATCGGCTCGCTGCCGCTCTTCGTCGGTCTCGCCGTCGTTCTGCCGGTGCTCGGTCATGCCACCTGGCACCTCTATCGGCGGGTGGTCGAGCCCAATCCGAACCCACCGGACGCACCGCTTCCGCCCCGGAAGGGCAGGCGCTACGCAGCAGACTTTCCGGCCAATCTCTTCCCGTGGAGCCGCGAGGGCGAGCCGTAACAGCGGAACGGCCGCGCTGGGACGCCTGCGCGGAGCATGACAGAGCGACGGCCTACTTCTGCTGCTGCGGCAGGAAGGTGGGGCCGACCGAGCGGATCGGCTTGTTCTCCGACGCGGGGCTCGCGTCCGCGGGCGGCGTGGCGACCGGTGCGGCAGCAGTTGCTGGCGCAGGAGCCGCGCCTTTCTTGGCATTGGCAGGCTGCGGCGCGCCCTTGTTGAGCCGTTGCTGCTGCATCTTCCTGGCGCTTTCCTCGGTGACGATGATGTCGCCCTGCTGCTCGGCCGCGGCCTTGTCGTCGGCCGATTTCAGCGCATCCGCCCAGGTCTGTCCCGCCGCCTTGCAGGAGCAGGACGGGTTGAACTCGCTGCGGAATTTGAATGCGGTCGGCAGCGCCGTGTAGGGCTGGCCGCCGATCGAGACCGCAGCGTTCATATCCTCGCCGGGATTGCGATGGCTGTAGAGCACGGCTTCCGCCGCCGGGCACAGCGCCTTGCAGGTCTTCTCATCGTCAGGGAAGCGCGCCGGCACGGTGGCAAAGGAGATCGGGAAATAAGCGCCGTCGCAGGTGCGCACGCAGACGGTGCGGAAGGTGCCGGATTGCGGGCCGAGATCGGAGGGCGGCATGGCCTGCGGATTGTTCGGGTTGTTGCCGCCGAACAGATTGCTGAGGAAGTTGCCGCCGCCCTGCTGCTGCACGGCATTGGCATATTGCGGGCCGCAATTGTTCTGCGCCAGCGCCATCAGCACCGAGCGGCGCTGGTTGTCGCGCTCCGGGTTGGCGCCGGGGCCGCCGCGCAGCCGCTCGAGGCTGCCGGTAATCTGGTCCAGATTGGCGCGCATCTGCTGGATCTGGGTGTTGACCGGGCCGCACTGCGCCGACTGGCCGTTGAACAGCGAGAAGAAGCCGGAGGAATCGCAGCCCATGCGCTTGGCCTGCATGGTGACACGGTCGAGCTCGGCCTGCTGCTTGGCCTGGGAATCCTGGTAGCGGCGGATCTGCTCTTCGCGCGCGGCATCACCTCCGCCGCGATCGAGCGCGGCGAGCTGGGCTTCCAGCCGCACGCACATCGGGTTCGGTCCGAGCCCGTTCTGGCCGGGCTGGGGCGGCGGGCCGGCCTGCGCCAAAGCGCCATCGGCGAGCACGAGTGTGCCGAGGAGCACGGTGCAGGCAAGGAGGGAGCGGGCACGGAGGAGAGAGAGGAATTCAGGCATATCCGCCATTCTAGCGAGGTCACGGCCCAGCGTGATCATCCAAGTGAGGTGGGGGCCGAAGCGCGCCCTCCCAATAGCCGCTTCCCGCGGCATCGTCACGTCGTTTCAGGGGCCGAACTGGTCCTAAGGTCTGCCAGCTCCGAGGGAATTCAGCGCTGGCAGGTGATTGCGACATATTCGTCGCAATGGCCATGGGAGCAGTTTGTGCCGGTTTTGGGGACGGAGCCGGTAATTTCGTCGGGATCGACCCGGCGATAGCCTGATGCCTTTGCAAAATCTCGTGACTGGCAATAGGTGCGCGCGGCGGAGGCGCCGCATGTGTCGCCCTTGGTGTCGTTCTTGGCCAGGCACTGGTCGGCGATGATGAAGACGCGGGTCTCGGCGCGCGCGGAAGGTGCTGCAAGGAGCGAGGCGCCGAAAATGAGCGCGAGCAGGGATCGCATGAAAATACCGGAGCAAAAAATCAGGGAACTGCAGTTCCAGAATGGCCTCAAATGGTTAGGGGATCATGAAGCCTTAAGGCAGGCCGCGCCCCGTGCGGAGGCAAAAACGGCATTTTCGCGGCCCTTGACGCCGGGGCCCGTGGTGGCCCATATGTGCCCGCATGAACGGTCTCCTCGCCATTTGCGCCATTTGCCGCGAGATTACGAGCTAGCGATTCGCTGGCTGGAGCCGTCTTTTCTCAAACACATTGAGAGCCTTGGACGCCCGGCCGAGAGGGATGGGTTGTCATGGAATTGCGTCTTTACGATACGCTGAGCCGGGAAAAGCGCACCTTCGTGCCGCTCGATCCGAACAACGTCCGCATGTATGTCTGCGGACCGACGGTCTATGACTTCGCCCATATCGGCAATGCGCGGCCGGTGATCGTGTTCGACGTGCTGTTTCGGCTGCTGCGCCACATCTACGGCGAGGCGCACGTCAAATATGTCCGCAACATCACCGACGTCGACGACAAGATCAACGACCGCGCCGCGCGCGACTTTCCCGGCCTGCCGCTGAACGAGGCCATTCGCAAGATCACCGAGCAGACCGGCAAGCAGTTCCATGCCGACGTCGATGCGCTCGGCGCGCTTCGGCCGAGCGTCGAGCCGCGCGCCACCGAGCATATCGGCGAGATGCGCGAGATCATCGAGAAGCTGGTCGCCGGCGGCTTTGCCTATGTCGCCGAGGACCACGTGCTGTTCTCGCCGCAGGCGATGAACGCGGCCAATTCCGCGCTGCCGCGCTATGGCGCGCTGTCGAAGCGCTCGCTCGACGAGATGATCGCCGGCGCGCGGGTCGATGTTGCGCCCTACAAGCGCGATGCGACCGACTTCGTGCTGTGGAAGCCGTCGAAGCCGGGCGAGCCGTCCTGGCCGTCGCCATCCGGCATCAAGGCGGAGGGGCGTCCGGGCTGGCACATCGAGTGCTCAGCGATGGCCTGGAAGCATCTCGGCGAGCATTTCGACATCCATGGCGGCGGCATCGATCTCGTGTTTCCGCACCACGAGAACGAGGTCGCGCAGACCTGCTGCGCCTTCCATCGCGAGCGCATGGCGAATTATTGGATGCACAACGGCTTCTTGCAGGTCGAGAGCGAGAAGATGTCGAAGAGCCTCGGCAACTTCATCACGATCCACGAGCTGCTCAGGGATTGGCCGGGTGAGGTGCTGCGCCTCAACATGCTCAAGACGCATTACCGCTCGCCGATCGACTGGACCATGAAGTCGCTGGAGGAGAGCGCCAAGACGCTCGACGACTGGTATCGCGTCGCGGCCGATGTCGTGTCCGGCGAGCCGGCTCCGTCGGTGGTCGAACCGCTGCTCGACGACCTCAACACGCCGCAGGCGATCGCGGCGCTGCACGGCCTCCGCGGCAACGATATCGCAGGTCTTGCGGGCTCGTTGCGGCTGCTCGGATTCCTCTCCGAGAGCGCGGCGCAGTGGGAAGGGCGCAAGCAGCAGGCGAGCGGGATCGACGCCAAGGAGGTCGAGCGCCTGCTCGCGGAGCGAACAGCTGCGCGTAGCCGCAAGGACTTTGGCGAGTCCGACCGCATTCGCGATCTGCTCGCTGCGATGGGCGTCGCGATCAAGGACTCCAAGGAAGGCACCACCTGGGAGATCGCCCGATGAAGCGCCCCGAGACGCCGTTTCCGCGGCACTGGCTCTATTACATCGCGCTGAAAATCGCGCTGCTCGCCGGCGCGGTGGCGATCGTGCTCAAGCTTTATGGGATGTGGTAAGGACGATGGGACAGACTTTGCCAAAGCCCGCACTGAGGCCCTTCCTGCCGGCGGATGTGCCGATGCTCGCCGCGATCTTCGCCGCCAGCATCGAGGAGTTGACCGGCGACGATTATAGCGAGGCGCAGCAGGAAGCCTGGATGGCGGCGGCCGAGGACGAGGAGTTCGGCAAGCGGCTTGCGTCCGACCTGACGCTGATCGCGACGCTGGAAGGCTCGCCGGTTGGTTTTGCTTCGCTGCGCGGCAACGATCACATCCGCATGCTCTATGTGCATCCGGCCGTGGCCGGGCAGGGCATCGCGACCATGCTGGTCGACGCGCTGGAGAAGCTCGCCGGCGGCCGCGGCGCCAAGAGCCTCTCGGTCGACGCCAGCGATACCGCGGAGGGCTTCTTCGCCAAGCGCGGCTACACCGCCCAGCAGCGCAACAGCGTCACCATCAACGACGAGTGGCTCGCCAACACCACCATGAAGAAGACGCTCGGAGCGGGGCAATGAGCAAGCAGCGTCTCTATCTGTTCGACACCACGCTGCGCGATGGGGCGCAGACCAATGGCGTCGACTTCACGCTGGCCGACAAGCAGGTCATCGCGGCGATGCTCGATGATCTCGGCATCGACTATGTCGAGGGCGGCTATCCCGGCGCCAATCCGCTCGATACGGAGTTCTTTGGCTCCAAGCCCAAGCTCAATCATGCGCGCTTCACCGCCTTCGGCATGACGCGGCGGGCGGGCCGCTCGGTGTCCAACGATCCGGGCGTCGCGGGCCTTTTGGAAGCGAAGGCGGACGCGATCTGCTTCGTGGCGAAGGCGTCGGCCTATCAGGTCCGCGTCGCGCTGGAGACCACGAAGGAAGAAAACCTCGCCTCGATCCGCGACAGCGTCGCGGCGGCGAAGGCGGCCGGCCGCGAGGTGATGCTCGATTGCGAGCATTTCTTCGACGGCTACAAGGAAGACGCCGCCTTCGCGCTCGCCTGCGCCAAGGCCGCCTTCGATGCCGGTGCGCGTTGGGTGGTGCTGTGCGACACCAACGGCGGCACCATGCCCGATGAGGTCGAGGCCATCGTCAGAGACGTGACCAGGCACATCCCCGGCGATCACGTCGGCATCCACGCCCATAACGACACCGAGCAGGCGGTGGCCAATTCGCTCGCCGCGGTGCGTGCCGGCGCGCGGCAGATCCAGGGCACGCTGAACGGCCTCGGCGAGCGCTGCGGCAATGCCAATCTCTGCTCGCTGATCCCGACGCTGAAGCTGAAGACGGGGTTTGCCGACGCTTTCGAGATCGGCGTCACCACCGAGAAGCTGGCGACGCTCGTCAAGGTGTCGCGCACGCTCGACGACATGCTCAACCGCGTGCCGAACCGGCATGCTCCTTACGTCGGCGAGAGCGCCTTCGTCACCAAGACCGGCATCCATGCCTCCGCCGTGCTGAAGGATCCGCAGACCTACGAGCATGTGTTGCCGGAGCTGGTCGGCAATCACCGCAAGGTGCTGGTGTCCGACCAGGCCGGGCGCTCCAACGTCATCGCCGAGCTCGACCGCGCCGGTATCCCCTACGAGAAGAGCGATTCGAAGCTGACGCGTCTCGTCGAGGAATTGAAGGAGCGCGAGGCGGCCGGCTATGCCTATGAATCCGCCAACGCCTCGTTCGAGCTCCTGGCGCGCCGCACGCTCGGCAAGGTGCCGCATTATTTCGAGGTCGAGCAGTTCGACGTCAACGTCGAGCAGCGCTACAACGCGCTCGGCGAACGCGTCACGGTGGCGCTCGCGGTGGTCAAGGTCGACGTCGCCGGCGAGCATCTGATCTCGGCGGCCGAAGGCAACGGTCCCGTCAACGCGCTCGACGTCGCCCTGCGCAAGGACCTCGGCAAGTACCAGAAGTTCATCGAGGGCCTGACACTGATCGACTATCGCGTCCGTATCCTCAATGGCGGCACCGGCGCGGTCACGCGCGTG
Organism: Bradyrhizobium sp. IC3195; assembly: GCF_020193585.1. NCBI lineage: Bacteria > Pseudomonadati > Pseudomonadota > Alphaproteobacteria > Hyphomicrobiales > Nitrobacteraceae > Bradyrhizobium > Bradyrhizobium sp. IC3195. The sequence continues at coordinate 196,061 of NZ_JADYVG010000001.1, forward strand.
CTGATCGAGAGCGAGGACGAGAACGGCGATCGTTGGACCACCGTCGGCGTGTCCCCGAACATCATCGATGCCTCGTTCCAGGCGCTGATGGATTCGGTAATCTACAAGCTCGTGAAGTCGGACGCGCCGGCGTAACCCCCACGACGACTGTCATTCCCCGCGAAGGCGGGGAATCCAGTACGCTGCGGCCCATCGATTTATCTACTGCTGTCACGGAGTACTGGATCGCCCGGTCAAGCCGGGCGATGACACCGAGGATGGGGAAAGGGCACGGCCATGATCGACCACATCTCCGTCGGCGTCAGCGATCTCGATCGCGCCGCAAAGTTCTACGAGGCGACGCTCGCCGCACTCGGCCTCGCGCGCCTCGTCACGCGGCCGCGGACGATCGGGTTTGGCAAGGCCTATCCGGAGTTCTGGATCAATCTGCGCGAGGGCATGCCGCGTGTCGCGCCGGAGAGCGGCGTGCACATCTGCCTGCGAGCGAAAACCGCGGCCGAGGTCGATGCGTTTCACGCAGCTGCGCTGTCCGCTGGCGGCGCCTCTGACGGCGCACCGGGCCTCCGCCCGCACGATCGCGTGCGCTACTACGCCGCCTTCGTCACCGATCCCGACGGCAACCGGATCGAGGCGGTGACGTTTCCGCAGGAATAGGGTCGGTCTAAAGCGCGATGCGATTAGGATCGATCGTCATCGCGCTTTAGGTTGTTGTTTGAGCATGATCTTTTCGGAAAACCGCTTCACACTTTTCCGGATCATGCTTTAGAGCCGCCGGGCCACGTCGGGCGCGAGATCGCGCTGGTCGTCAGGGATCTGCGCCGCCGCGGCGCGCAGCCGTGGGATGATCTCCTCGACCTTGTCCGCCTTCAGGATATCGACGGTGAGGCCGGCACGGATGAACTGGGTCTGCCGCATGTGGGCCACCAGGGAGAACAGCGGCTCCCAGAAGCCGTCGACATTGGCCAGCAGCACCGGCTTGGCGTGCCGGCCGAGTTGCTGCCAGGTCAGCTGCTCCACCAGCTCCTCAAGCGTGCCGAGCCCGCCGGGCAGGGCCACGAACGCGTCGGAGCGCTCGAACATCAGCCGCTTGCGCTCGTGCATGTCGGGCGTGACGACCATCTCCTGCACGCGCGTCAGCGCATTCTCGCGCATCCGAAGGAAGTCGGGGATGATGCCGGTGACCATGCCGCCGTGATCCAGCACGGAGGTCGCAACCGCGCCCATCAGGCCGAGCGAGCCGCCGCCATAGACGAGGCGGATCTTGCTTTCCGCCAGCGCTTTGCCGAGCGCCTTCGCCGCTTCAATAAAGTTGGGATTTGTTCCAGGGCCGGAGCCGCAATAGACACAGACGGTTTTGATCGTGCTCATTGGTGCCATGATGCATTGCAGCGAAGTGGCGTCAAGCCCAAACGGTGATTCGATACGTCCGGGAATTTACCGGTAAATCGCGACAAACAATCGAAGATTCGCCATCTGGCGGGGTGCGCGGGCATCGGGAAGGCTCTATATGACGGGCGAAAATCGTTAATCGCAGTTGCGCCCGCACCCGGCGGGCTTCGGGTTTGTTGATGGACCAACCTCAATCGTTCGACGGCGCCGACGTTCCTGATCCTTCCGTGGCAGGACCGCAGGCCGGGGCCACGCTGATGGGCACGCTGGCACATCTGTGGCCCTACATCTGGCCCGGCGACCGTTCCGACCTGAAGATGAGGGTGGTCTGGTCGCTGGTGCTGCTGCTCGCCGCCAAGCTGATCACGCTCACCGTGCCGTTCAGCTTCAAATGGGCGACGGATGCGCTGACCGGCGCCAACACCGCGCCGGTAGCGGCCGACAATTGGCATCTCTGGGTGATCGCCTCGCCCTTGCTGCTGACCGCGAGCTACGGCGTGATGCGCATCCTGATGGCGGTGCTGACGCAATGGCGCGACGGCATCTTCGCCCGCGTCGCCATGCATGCGGTGCGCAAGCTCGCGACCCTCACCTTCATCCACATGCACGAGCTGTCGCTGCGCTTTCACCTGGAGCGCAAGACCGGCGGCCTCACGCGCGTGCTCGAGCGCAGCCGCGAGGGCATCGAGGTTATCGTGCGCATGGTGATCCTGCAGCTGATCCCGACCATCGTCGAGGTCTCGCTGCTGCTGGCGGTGCTGCTCTGGCAATTCGACTGGCGTTACGTCGTCGCGACCCTGATCACGGTCACGCTCTACATGTACTACACCTACGTCGCGACCGAGTGGCGGATCGGCATCCGCCGCAAGATGAACGATTCCGACACCGAGGCGAACACCAAGGCGATCGACTCGCTGCTCAACTACGAGACGGTGAAGTATTTCAGTGCCGAGGCACGCGAGGCGCAGCGCTACGACAGGTCGGTCGAGCGCTACGAGGAGGCGAGCGTCCGCACCTACACCTCGCTCGCGGTGCTCAACACAGGCCAGGCGGTGATCTTCACGCTGGGCCTGACCGCGACCATGCTGATGTGCGCGATCGGCGTGCGCAACGGCACCAACACGGTCGGCGATTTCGTGCTGGTCAACGCCATGATGATCCAGCTCTACCAGCCGCTGAACTTCATGGGCATGGTCTATCGCGAGATCAAGCAGGCGATCATCGACATCGAGAAGATGTTCGGCGTGCTCAGCCGCGAGGCCGAGATCAAGGACGCGCCTGGCGCGAAGCCGCTGGCCATCTCCGCCGGCACGGTGCGCTTCGAGGACGTGCGCTTTGCCTATGAGCCGGCGCGCCCCATCCTCAAGGGCATCAGCTTCGAAGTGCCGGCCGGAAAGACGGTTGCCATCGTCGGCCCCTCCGGCGCCGGCAAATCGACCATCTCGCGGCTCCTGTTTCGCCTCTATGATGTCTCCGGCGGCAGGATCCTGATCGACGGCCAGGACATCCGCGAGGTCACGCAGGCCAGCCTGCGCGCATCGATCGGCATGGTGCCGCAGGACACCGTGCTGTTCAACGACACCATCCGCTACAACATCCGCTACGGCCGCTGGGATGCGACCGATGCCGAGGTCGAGGAGGCCGCGCGGCTGGCGCAGATCGACCACTTCATCCGCATGGCGCCGAAGGGCTACGAGACCCAGGTCGGCGAGCGCGGCCTGAAGCTGTCGGGCGGCGAGAAGCAACGTGTGGCGATCGCGCGCACGGTGCTCAAGGCGCCGCCGATCCTGGTGCTCGACGAGGCGACCTCGGCGCTCGACACCCATACGGAGCACGAGATCCAGGGGGCGCTCGACCGCGTGGCGAAGAACCGCACCTCCCTGGTGATCGCGCATCGGCTTTCCACCATCGTCGGTGCCGACGAGATCATCGTGCTGGACCAGGGCCGCATCGCCGAGCGCGGCACTCACGCGAGCCTGCTCGCGCAGGGCGGGCTCTATGCCAGCATGTGGAACAGGCAGCGCGAGGCCGAGGAGGCCCGCGAGAAGCTGGCCAAGATGGCCGACACCAATGCCGCGCCCAACCGGGAGCCGCCGCCGGTCGATGATAGCCTGACGACGCCCGCGGCGGCGGAGTGACCTTGTCTCCGGTCCCAAGTCTGGCCTAAACAAAGTCTGGCCTAAACAAAAGTCTGACCTAAACAAGCCCGCGCGACGACCCCGTGGCATCAACCCCGACCGGCAAAAAGCAATGTCCATTCTCGATTCGATCCAGCGTCAGATCCCGCCGATCCACAAGGAGGGTTATCCCTTCATCGGCGCCTTTGCGCTGGCGAGCCTGCTCCTGTTCTGGCTGTGGTCGCCGCTGGGGTGGATCGGCACGATCCTGACCGTTTGGTGCGCGCTGTTCTTCCGCGATCCCGTCCGTGTGACGCCGGCGCGCGAGGGTCTCGTGGTGTCGCCGGCCGACGGGCGTGTCTCCATGATCACCATGGCGCTGCCGCCGGCCGAGCTCGGGCTCGGCGACCGGCCGCTGCCGCGCGTCTCGATCTTCATGAGCGTGTTCAATTGCCACGTGAACCGCGCGCCCGTGGCGGGCAGGGTGGATCGTATCGCCTACCGGCCCGGCCTCTTCATCAACGCCGAGCTCGACAAGGCGAGCGAGGACAACGAGCGCAACTCGCTGGTGATCACGACGCCGACGGCGCGGATCGGCGTGGTCCAGATCGCCGGCCTGGTCGCCAAGCGCATCGTCTGCTTCGTCAAGGAGGGGCAGGCGATCGGCGCCGGCGAGCGTTTCGGCCTGATCCGCTTCGGCTCGCGCCTCGATGTCTACCTGCCCGTGGGTACCAAGGCGCTGGTCTCGGAAGGGCAGACCGCGATCGCCGGAGAGACGATCCTGGCCGACCTTGCCGGCGACGACCCGGGCCGCGCGTTCCGCGCCAATTAACCAATAGTCGGTGCTCGCAGGCGTTCCGCCGCAATGGCGGAGGGCGGCGCGGCTTGCTATATCTCGCCTCGAGATAAGGACGAGCCATGACGCCTTACGATTTCAAGGATCCCGACGTCCGCCGCCGGCGGTTCCGACCGATCCCGGTGCGGATGCTGGTGCCCAACGTCATCACGCTGCTGGCGATCTGCGCCGGCCTGACCTCGATCCGCCTGTCGATCGAAGGACGGATGACGCTCGCGGTCTATGCCATCGTGTTCGCCGCCGCGCTCGACGGCATCGATGGCCGCATCGCGCGCATGATCAAGGGGCAGTCGAAGTTCGGCGCCGAGCTCGACAGTCTCGCCGACTTCGTCAATTTCGGCGTGGCGCCCGGCCTGATGCTGTATTTCTGGCAGCTGCATGAGCTCGGCAATGCCGGCTGGATCGCCGCCATGGTGTTCGCGATCTCCGGCGGCCTGCGGCTTGCGCGCTTCAATGCCACCATGGACGATCCGAACAAGCCGGCTTTCGCCGCCAATTTCTTCACCGGCGTGCCGGCGCCCGCCGGTGCGATCACAGTGCTGCTGCCGATCTATGTCGCGTTCCTCGACGTCGGGCGCACACCTGCGGCGGTGACCGCGGCCTACACGCTTCTGATCGCGTTTCTGATGGTGTCGCGCCTGCCCGTGTTCTCCGGCAAGACCAAGCGGATGCGCGTGCCGCCCGAGCTGGTGCTGCCGGCCTTCGTCGCCGTGATCGTCTTCATCGCGCTCCTGATCGCCTATCCCTGGCACGTGCTGTCGATCGGCACGGTGCTGTACCTTCTCGCGCTGCCGCTCGGCTACAAATCCTATCGCGACCAGGCGCGCGCGATGGAAGCCACCGCGCCGGCGGGAGGCGAGGTCCCGTCACCGCCCTCGGCGCCGACGCTGGCGAATTTGTCGGAGCCGCCGCAAGACGACGATCGGCCCGGACGACTGCACTAAAGCGCTCCTCGCGGATATCTGCCATGAAGCCCGCCTGAGTTGGGTCGAGGTCCGATCTCGGCTATATCGCCCTTGTGCCGGCGGCATCGCGCAATCAATCGCCGCCAACCTGGGAGAGAACGCCGTGACCAATTCCGCGACCGGGCCGCTGCCCGCTTCCGTCCTCGAAGCGCTGGGCCGTTACGATACGCCGACAATCTGCAACGCCATGGAGATCGTGGCGCCCGAGCGGCGGCTGATCGGCTACACCACCAAGCAGCTGGTCTGTCCGTTTCCCGACCTGCCGCCGATCGTCGGCTATGCCCGCACGGTGACGATCCGCTCGGTTCTGAAATCATCGCTTCCGGCCGAGGAGCAGTCCAAGCGCCGAATCGCATATTACGAATATGTCGGCACCGGCCATGGCCCGCGCATCACGGTGATCCAGGACATCGACGGCCCCGATGTCGGCTATGGCGCGTTCTGGGGCGAGGTACAGAGCAACGTGCACAAGGCGCTCGGCTGCCTCGGCGTCATCACCGACGGCTCGATCCGCGACATCCCGCAATGGGCGCCAGGGTTCCAGGCGCTGGCCGGCTCGATCGGCCCGTCGCACGCCTGGGTGCACGCGGAAAGCTTTGGCGGCGAGGTGCGCGTCGCCGGCATGACCGTGAAGTCGGACGACCTCATTCACGCCGACCGGCATGGCGCCATCGTGATCCCGCTCGACCTTGCCGCAAAGCTGCCGGAGGCGGCCGAACTGTGCGGCCGCCGCGAGACGCCGATCCTGGAGATCGCCCGCAGTCCCGACTTCTCGCTCGAGAAGCTCAAGGCCGCGCTGAAGCGCTCTGCGGAGATCCATTGACGGCTGCTGGAGCGTGATCCGGAAAAGTGTGTAGCGGTTTTCCGAAAAGATCATGCTCAAACAATAACCTAAAGCGCGATGACGATCGATCCTAATCGCATCGCGCTTTAGGGCAATCTACGGCCCGGACGACGGCCGAATGCCGCCTTGCTCGGTCAGAAGCAGGGCGACTTGATCCGGTTCTCCGAGCACGGCGGCGGCGCATCCGATCAGGGTGAAGCCGCCGGCAAGGTCCCAGAGGGTGATATCGTCTGCGCTGTTGGCGCTGCGCATCAACCGCGCCGCGAGCACGGCGAAGGCGGCCTCGATAAAGAGCAGCACGCTGAACGCCGGAAGCACGAGTTCCGGCTCGAGCAGGTGGAACGCCAGCGCCGCGGGCAGCGCCGTGAGTAGACCGAATAGCATCAACATCGCGCTGGCTCCGCGATTGGCCCTGTCGCAACGCTAGCAGACACCAGCTGATCCCCGTCCACGATGTGGCGGAGGGCCGCAGCCGACGTGACGTGGTGGGCGCCTGCTTATGGTTAGCGAAAGGTTGAAATTCCTATCGCTGGACGGCAACCGGGACAAATTGCGGCGGCAGGCGGCACATCGTCGAGACTTAACCTTTACGCGCCTTTAAGGGCGGCGCTCTAGGGTCTGCGATGCGGTTCGGGGTTGAGCCGCGCCAGCGGCCAGGACGGCCGTTGTTGCGTAGGCGTTGGAGTCGATCATGGATATCGCAACACTTGTCGGCCTCGTCGCAGGCGCCATTGTTGTGTCGTCGCTGATCCTGATGGGCGGTACGTTCGGGATGTTCTACGACATCCACGCCGTCATCGTCATCTTCGGTGGCTCGTTCGCAGCGACGATGATCCGCTTTCCTTTGTCCGCGATGATCCACGGCGTGCCGCTGGGCGCGAAGTTTGCTTTCACCCTGAGCCGCCTGTCGGCTCACGACCTTGTCGACGAGCTCGCCCGCATCGCGGAAATCGCCCGCAAGCAGGGCCCGGTCGGACTCGAAAAGGTCGAGACCGACGAGCCCTTCCTCGCCAAGGGCATTCGCTATGTTGCCGACGGCTACGACCTCGATTTCATTCGCGACAATCTGGAGCGCGACCGGGACAACTTCCTGATGCACCTCGACGAAGGCAGCAAGATCTACCGCGCCGTCGGCGACTGCGCCCCGGCGTTCGGCATGATCGGCACGCTGCTTGGCATGGTGCAGATGTTCTCCAACATGTCGGATCCCTCCAAGCTCGGCCCGTTCATGGCCACCGCGCTGCTGGCGACCCTGTACGGCGCCGTTGTCGCCAACCTGATCTGCTTGCCGATCGCGGACAAGCTGCACGGCAAGCTGCTGGACGAAGAGACCAACCGCACCTTGATCATCGACGGCATCCTGATGATCCGCGACTCCAAGAGCCCGACCCTGGTGCGCGAAATGCTGCTGGCCTATCTGCCGGAGAAGCATCGTCACACCGAAGGCGAGCCGGTGCCGGCTTGAGGCCGCCGCCTGGATTTTGAGAGATGGCCAAGAAGAAGCGCGGCAATGCTCACGGTGGCGGCCACGGCTGGTTCGTGACCTTCGCCGACCTGATGGCGCTGCTGCTGGCGTTTTTCGTGATGCTGGTCGCGTTCTCCACGCAAGACGCCAACAAGCTGAAGATCGTCGCGGGCTCGATGCGCGAGGCGTTCGGCGTGCAGACCGAGGCGCGCTACTCCGGCATCGTCGAATCCGACGGCCTGCCGACGCGCCCGCGGCTCAAGAACGTCGACCACATCCAGCCGGAAGATGCCTCCAACACGCCGACGCCAGATCAGGAAGACCGCGAAAAGACCTCCGGCGCGAAGATCAAGGTCGACCGCAATTTCGCGCTGGCCGCAGCCTCGCTGCGCCAGGCGTTGCAGGACATGCCGGAACTGACCGAGATGTCCAAGCACATCATGTTCGAGGAGACCAAGCAGGGCCTGAACCTCGAGATCGTCGACCAGGACGGCCGCTCGATGTTCGCCGACGGCTCCAAGGTGCCCTATGACCGCACCCGCCGCCTGGTCGAGAAGCTCGCGATCCCGCTCAAGGCGACGCCGCTCCGCGTCTCCATCGCCGGCCACACCGCGGCGGGGTTCGTGCCGACCCGCAGCGACTATGGCGCCTTCGATCTGTCGGCCGATCGCGCCAACGCCGTGCGCCAGATCCTCGAGCGCCAGGGCCTGCCGCCGTCGCACATCTTCGCCGTCTCCGGCAAGGCCGATACCCAGCCGCTGTTTCCGGACGATCCCTCGCTGGCAGCCAACCGGCGGGTGACCATCACCTTGATGCGCGAAGATCCGCCGCTGCCGCCGAATCTGAGGCCGTAACCCCCTTGCGCTACCATCTTACCTGAGGCATGTCGTCGCGCGGGCGATGAGCGTGGCTGTGGCGTCACAGCATCCGGCTCGGCGCCTGCTATGATGGTGCGCCGATTGACAGGTGCACCGGAAGCGTCAAAAGGCGCCGGATCAATTTCAGGAACGAAGCGTTCTCCACCTTCATGACGGCGAGCATCACACAGGCCGAGACCCAGGACGGCCGGCCCACCGCAAGTTTTTGGGCCCTTACGCTCGGGAGTGTCGGCGTCGTCTTTGGCGATATCGGCACTTCGCCGCTCTATGCATTCCACGAGGCGGTCAAGGCCGCCGCCCATGGCGAGCCCGTCTCGCGCGTCATCGTGCTCGGCGTGCTCTCGCTGATCCTGTGGGCGCTCCTGATCGTCGTCACCGCCAAATATGTCCTCTTGCTGCTGCGCGCCGACAATAACGGGGAGGGCGGCACGCTCTCGCTGATGGCGCTCGGCCAGCGCGCGCTCGGGCGGCGAAGCTGGGTCCTGCTCGCGCTCGGCGTGATCGGCGCTTCGATGTTCATCGGCGATTCCATGATCACGCCGGCGATCTCGGTGCTATCGGCGGTGCAGGGCCTCAAGCTCGCGACCCCCGCGCTCGAGCACTATGTCGTGCCGCTCACCGTGCTCATTCTGGTGCTGCTGTTCGCCGTGCAGAGCAAGGGAACCGCATTGGTCGCCTCGGCCTTCGGGCCGGTGATGGTGGTCTGGTTCACCGTCATCGCCGTGATGGGGGCTGTCCACATCGCCGACGATCCCACGGTGCTGGCGGCGATCAATCCGTACTATGCGGTGCAGTTCGTGCTGTCGCACGGTGTGATCGGCCTCGTGACGCTCGGCGCGGTGTTCCTGGCGGTGACGGGCGGAGAGGCGCTTTATGCCGATCTCGGCCATTTCGGCCGCAAGCCGATCCAGTCGGCCTGGATGTTTTTCGTGCTGCCGGCGCTTCTAGTCAACTATTTCGGGCAGGGTGCGCTGGTGCTGTCCGATCCCAGCGCGATCGAGCATTCGTTTTATCGCATGGTGCCCGAGAGCCTGGTCCTGCCGCTGGTCGGACTCGCGACGGCCGCAACCGTGATCGCGAGCCAGGCGGTGATCACCGGCGCCTATTCGCTGGTCCACCAGGCCGTGCAACTCGGGCTCCTGCCGCGTTTTGAGGTGCGTTACACCTCCGAATCCCATGCCGGCCAGATCTATCTGCCGCGCGTCAACCGCCTGCTGCTGATCGGCGTGATGCTGCTGGTGCTGCTGTTCCACACCCCCAGCAATCTGGCTTCCGCCTACGGTATTGCCGTCTCCACCACCATGGTCGCCGACGGCATCATGGGCTTCGTCGTGATCTGGAAGTTGTGGAACTGGCGCGCCGCGACGGCCGCAGCCGTGATCGTCCCCTTCGTCATCGTCGATTTGAGCTTCCTCAGCGCCAATTTGCTCAAGTTGCTCGAAGGCGCCTGGGTGCCGCTGCTGTTCGGCATCGTCATGGCAGGGACGATCTGGACCTGGCGCAAGGGCTCCGCAATCCTGATCCAGAAGACCCGCCGGATCGAGGTGCCATTGGACGATCTGATCCGCAGTTTGGAGAAGCGGCCACCGCACATCGTCAAGGGCACCGCGGTGTTCCTGACCAGCGATCCCGCGTTCGTGCCGACCGCGCTCCTGCACAATCTCAAGCACAACAAGGTGCTGCATGAGCACAACGTGATTCTGACCATCGAGACCGCGCAGACGCCTCGGGTCGATCTGTCGGAGCGGTTCAGGATGGAGAAGATCAGCGAAAAGTTCTCCAAGGTCCGCTTGCGCTTCGGTTTCATGGAGCAGCCGAACGTGCCGAAGGCGCTCGCCATCGCGCGCAAGCAGGGTTGGCAGTTCGACATCATGTCGACGTCGTTCTTCGTGTCGCGCAGGTCACTGAAGGCCTCGGCACAGTCGGGCATGCCGCTCTGGCAGGATCATGTGTTCATCGCGCTGAGCCGGTCGGCCAACGATGCCACCGACTACTTCCAGATCCCCACCGGCCGCGTGGTCGAAGTCGGAACTCAGGTCACCATCTAGAATGCAACTGGCGAAGCCATGCAGATTTGCATGGCTATGGCCCGGAATCGGGCTAGGCCATGCCGGTGGCGCAGGACTATAAGCCGCGCGCTCTTCCGCCGTTGTGCAGTGAAGCATTTTAGAGGCCATCGGGCTCTCCCATGACAAGCGACGTAGCAGTTCCCGCCCCGGAAACGGTGGCGGCAAATGGGCATGGCGATGCCCATACCACCGCCGGTTTCGGCGCGCTGACGCTCGGCAGCATCGGCGTCGTTTACGGCGACATCGGCACCAGCCCGCTCTACGCGTTCCGCGAGGCGGTGATGGCGGCCTCGGGCGCGGACGGGTTGCCGACGCCGGCAGCGGTCCTCGGCGTGCTCTCCCTGATCCTGTGGGCGCTCATCGTGGCGGTGACGCTCAAATACGTCGTGATCCTGCTCCGCGCCGACAACAACGGCGAGGGCGGCACGCTTGCACTGATGGCGCTGGCCCAGCGGGCGGTTGGCACCGGCCGCGGCGGGGCCACCATCGTCCTGCTCGGCATCATTTCCGGAGCTTTGTTCTACGGCGATGCCGTGATCACGCCGGCGCTCTCCGTGCTGTCGGCGATCGAGGGCATGAAGGACGTCACGCTAAGGTTCGAGCCCTACATCGTTCCGCTGACGGTTGTGATCCTGGTCGGCCTGTTCGCCGTGCAGTCCCGCGGCACGGCGCGCGTTGCCGCCTTGTTCGGCCCGATCATGTGCGTCTGGTTCACGGTTCTGGCGGTGGCGGCGATCCCTCAGATCGCCCAGCAGCCGCAGGTGCTGCTTGCGCTCAACCCGCTCTACGCCGTGAACTTCATGCTGCACCATAGCATCGTCGGCTTCGTGACGCTGGGCGCGGTGTTCCTGGCGGTGACCGGCGCCGAGGCGCTCTATGCCGATCTCGGCCATTTCGGCAAGCGGCCGATCCAGACCGCCTGGCTTACCATCGTGCTGCCCTCGCTGGCGCTGAACTATCTGGGGCAGGGCGCGCTGGTGCTCGGCGACCCCGGCGCGATCGTGAGCCCGTTCTTTCAGCTGTTCCCGCAAGGCTTCGTCCGAGGCTGCATGGTCGTGCTCGCCACCATGGCGACCGTCATCGCGAGCCAGGCCGTCATCACCGGCGCCTATTCGCTGACGCGTCAGGCGATCCAGCTCGGGCTGCTGCCGCGCTTTGAAATTCGCCATACGTCGGAAGCCCATTCCGGCCAGATCTTCATTCCGCGCATCAACCAGCTGCTGCTGGTCGCGGTGGTGCTGCTGGTGCTGCTGTTCCGCTCGTCGAGCGCGCTCGCATCCGCCTACGGCATCTCCGTCACCGGTACCATGGTGGTCACGGCGATGATGGGCTTCGTCGTGGTCTGGAAGGGCTGGCGCTGGTCAGCGCTTGCTGCCGGCGCGCTGATTGCGCCGTTCCTGTTCCTCGATCTGACCTTCCTGAGCGCGAACCTGTTGAAGGTGTTCGAGGGCGGCTGGGTGCCACTGGCGCTCGGCGCGCTCATGATCATCCTGATGTACACGTGGCGGCGCGGCAGCCGGCTGCTGTTTGAAAAGTCGCGCAAGCTCGAGTTTCCGCTCGCCGATCTCGTGGCGATGCTGGAGAAGCGGCCGCCGCAGCGGGTGCCTGGCACTGCGGTGTTCCTGACCTCGGACCCGCTCAGCGCGCCGACCGCGCTGATGCATAGTCTGAAACACTACAAGGTGCTGCACGAGAAGAACGTCATTCTCACCATTGAGACCGCGCAAACCCCGCGGATCGATCCGGCCGAACGGGTGAAGCTGGAGCAGATTTCACCGACCTTCTCCAAGGTGACGCTGAAGTTCGGCTTCATGGAATCGCCCAACGTGCCGAAGGCGCTCGCGATCGCCCGCAAGCTGGGCTGGCAGTTCGACATCATGTCGACCTCGTTCTTCCTGTCGCGCAGGGCGCTCAAGCCCGCCGCCCATTCCGGCATGCCGCGCTGGCAGGACCGGCTGTTCATCTCGCTCAGCCGCTCCGCCAACGACGCCACCGACTATTTCCAGATCCCGTCCGGCCGTGTGGTCGAGGTCGGCACGCAGGTGACGATCTAGGGCAGACGATCTAGGCCTTGGGATTCAAAGCGGACTTCAAGTCGCTGCGATTTAGCTTTAACTTGCGCCGCGCGGCTCAAGCCTTTGTGGCGCTTGATTTTCGTCTCCCGAGAGGCGAGGTTGCCGCCGGCCGGGATCGCCCCGGTACGCGGCCCGCGACGTTGGAGGATGATGTGGCAAATCAAGTGCAGGATCTGACCCCGGACGAGGTCGCCAAGGGTGTCGCGGAAGGGCGTTATCTGCTCGTCGACGTCCGTGAGCCAAACGAGGTCGAGGCCGAGGCTTACCCTTACGGCGTCGTGGTTCCGCTCTCGACCTTCGATCCGAAGGCGATCCCCGATCCCGCCGGCAAGGAGGTCGTGTTCGCCTGCCGCTCGGGCAAGCGCTCGGTGACGGCCTCGCTGGCGGCGCAGGCGGCAGGCCTGCCTTACGACAAGCATCTGGCCGGCGGCATGCTGGGCTGGAAGGCGGCCGGGCTTCCCAGCAAGGTCGGTGGCTAACCGCGCAATGACGACCAAGAGCTCTTCGCTGAACAAGGTCTTCGCCGACCTTCCCGTCACCATCTTCGAGGCGATGTCGCAGGCCGCGCGCGACAACAATGCGATTAATCTCGGCCAGGGCTTTCCCGACGATCCCGGCCCCGAGGACATCCGCCGCGCCGCGGCCGAGGCCTCGCTGAACGGCTACAACCAGTACCCCTCGATGATGGGCCTGCCGGAGCTGCGCCAGGCGATTGCGACCCATTACGGCCATTGGCACGGCCTCAAGCTCGATCCGATGAGCGAGGTGATGGTCACCTCCGGCGGGACCGAGGCGCTGACCTCGGCGATCCTCGCGGTGGTCCAGCCCGGCGACGAGGTGGTCTGTTTCCAGCCGGTGTACGATTCCTATCTGCCGATCATCCGCCAGGCCGGCGGCATTCCGCGCTTGGTGCGTCTCGAGCCGCCGCACTGGCGGCTGAATGAAGACATGCTGAAAAGCGTGTTCAATTCAAAGACCAAGGCGGTGCTGTTTAACAACCCCTTAAATCCCAGCGCGGTGGTCTATCCGCGCGAGGATCTCGAGCTCTTGGCGCGCTATTGCCAGGCGTTCGACGTCATCGCGATCTGCGACGAGGTCTGGGAGCACGTCACTTTCGACGAGCACAAGCATATCCCGCTGATCACCATTCCCGGCATGCGCGAGCGCACCATCAAGGTCGGCTCGGCCGGCAAGATCTTCTCCCTGACGGGCTGGAAGATCGGCTTCGTCTGCGCCGCGCCACCTCTTTTGAGAGTCGCCGCCAAGGTGCACCAGTTCCTGACCTTCACCACCGCGCCGAACCTGCAGGCCGCGGTCGCCTATGGGCTCGGCAAGTCCGACGACTACTTCCTGTCGATGCGCAAGGATTTGACGCGAAGCAGGGACCGCCTGACCAAGGGGCTGGAGGGCCTCGGCTTCCCCGTGCTGAAGTCGCAAGGCACCTACTTCCTTACCGTCGACCTGTCGCCGCTCGGGCTCAACGAGAGCGATACCGAGTTCTGCTGGCGGATCGTGAAAGACTACAAGGTCGCGGCGATCCCGGTCTCGGCGTTCTACGAGCAGGACCCCGTGACCTCGGTGGTGCGCTTCTGCTTTGCCAAGAAGGACCAAACGCTCGACACCGCGCTGGAGCGGCTGTCGGATGCGGTGCGTGGACGCAAGAGGTAGATCGAGATGACGAACGTCGGCCGCCTCAGGCTTGGTTTCGCGATCGCTGCGGCACTGACGTTGCTCTCCGCCCCCGCCGGGGCCGAGGAGCGGGTCGTCAACTTCTACAACTGGTCCAACTACATGGCGCCTGACGTCCTGGAGGCCTTCACCAAGGAGACCGGTATCAAGGTCGTCTACGACACCTTCGACGCCAACGAGACGCTGGAGACGCGCCTGATGGCCGGCAAGTCCGGCTATGACGTCGTGGTGCCCACCGCTTATTTCCTGCAGCGCCAGATCAAGGCCAATATCTTCCAGAAGCTCGACAAGTCGAAGCTCCCGAACCTCGCCAATGCCTGGCCGGTGGTGACGCAGCGCCTCGCCACCTACGACCCCGGCAATGTCTACGCCGCCAACTACATGTGGGGCACGACGGGCATCGGCTACAACATCGCCAAGGTGAAGCAGATCCTTGGGGCTGATGCGAAGATCGACAGCTGGGACATCGTCTTCAAGCCGGAGAACCTCGCCAAGTTCAAGGACTGCGGCGTCCACATGCTCGACTCCGCCGACGACATCTTCCCGGCGGCGCTGAGCTATATCGGGCTCGATCCGAACTCGACCAAGCAGGCGGACCTGGAAAAGGCCGCCGATGCCGTGGCGAAAGTCCGCCCCTCCGTACGCAAGTTTCACTCGTCCGAATATCTAAGCGCGCTCGCCACCGGCGAGATCTGCTTCGTGGTCGGCTGGTCCGGTGACATCATGCAGGCCCGCGCCCGCGCCGCGGAAGCCAAAAGCGGCGTCGAGATCGGCTACACCATTCCGAAGGAGGGCGCGCAGATGTTCTTCGACAATCTCGCGATCCCCGCGGATGCCAAGAATGTTAGGGAAGCCTACGAGCTGATCAACTATCTCTATCGCCCGGACGTTGCCGCCAAGAACTCGGACTTCCTGTCCTACGCCAGCGGCAACCTCGCCAGCCAGAAGCTGGTGGATCCAAAAATCCTGAACGACAAGAACATCTATCCGGACGAGGCGACGCTCGCAAAACTGTTCGTGATCACGGCGCGCGAGCCGGCCACGCAACGGATCATCAACCGGCTCTGGACGAAGGTGAAGACGGGGCGGTAGTAGCGCCTGTCATTGCGAGGAGCGAAGCGACGAAGCAATCCAGACTGCTTCCGTGGAACGATTCTGGATTGCTTCGCTGCGCTCGCAATGACGGAGTATTTACCGCCACCTTCTGTGCAGCCATAGCCACTGCTCGGGATGCTCGCGGACCCAGCTTTCCACGACGCTCGTGATCGCCTGCGTCGTGCCCTGGATGTCGATCTTGCCATCGGCCTCGCGCACCGGCTGGATCTCTTCGGTGAGCTCGCCGCGGAAGCGGCCGTCGGGCAGGCGGATGATGCGCACGCCGTGGATCGGGCACTCGACCTGGCGCAGGAGGCGCGCCAGCATCGGATTGGCGCGGGTCTTGCGGCCGAAGAACGTGACCTCGACGCCGGCCGTCAGATACTGGTCGATCAGCATGGCGACGTGCTTGCCGTCCTTCAGCGCTTGCGCGAGCCGCAGCGGCGCGTCGCGGCCGGCCGGGATCAGCGTGCCCATGTTGACCTGGCGCATCTCCTGGATGATGCGATCGGCCGAGGCGATGTTCGGGCGGCGATAGAGAATCGCGGTGTCCAGGCCATGCGCGACCGCGGCGAGCGCCGGCAATTCCCAGTTCGCAAGATGTGCGGCGAAGATCAGCGCCGGCTTGCCGTCGTCGCGGATCTGGTCGAACAGCTCGATGCTGCGCGGGGAAATCTCGATGCGACTCTTCTCGGGGACATCGCGGGCGTAGTCCCAGACCTGGTCGATATGGGCGAACTCGGCGCCGACGCGGCCGAGATTGTCCCAGACGCCCATCAGGATCCGTTCGATCTCCTCCGGTGACTTCTCGGGGAAGGCGGCGGTGAGGTTGGCGCGGCCGATGCGGTGCTCGCGCAGGCGCGGCCCGATCAGCTTGACGGCACGCGCGAAGAAGTCCGAGGTCTTGGCCGGATCGAAATAGCGCGTGGTGCGCAGCATCGCGACAGTCGCGGCGCCGATCAGGCTGCCGCCGAGCGATTTGGCAGCCTCCCGCGCGCGGGCCTTCGTGCTCGCAGGAAGCAGCGCCATGCGTCCGGTCAGGCCGGTTCGCGGGTCAGGATCAGCGAAGCGTTCTGGCCGCCGAAGCCGAACGAGTTCGACATCACCGCGGTCACGCGAGCATCGCGCGCCTTGTTGCCGACGACGTCGAACAGGATCGTGGGATCCGGATTGTCGTAGTTGATGGTCGGCGGAATGCGCTGATGCTCGAGCGTGAGCAGCGAGAAGATCGCCTCGACTGCGCCGGCGGCAGAGATGGTGTGGCCGACCATCGACTTGTTGGAGGTGACCGGAATCTTCTGCGCGAGCTCGCCGAAAACGGCCGACGTCGTGTTGAACTCCATCTTGTCGTTCTCGGGCGTCGCGGTGCCGTGCGCGTTGATGTGGTCGATCTGATCCGGCGTCATGCCGGCATCGGCCAGCGTCTTGTTCATGCAGCCGATGATCGGCTTGCCGTCGGGCGAGGAGCGGGTGCGGTGGAAGGAATCGGTGAGCTCGCCGCAGCCGGCGATCACGCCGAGAATTTTTGCGCCGCGCGCGGTGGCGGCTTCATAGCTCTCCAACACCAGCGCGCCGGCGCCTTCCGCCATGACAAAACCGTCGCGGTTCTTGGAGAAGGGACGGGAGGCCGCCTGCGGCGGATCGTTCTGGGTCGACAGCGCCGAGAGCAGCGAGAAGCGCACCAGCGCTTCCGGGTTCACGGTGCCGTCGGTCGCGACGCAGAGCGCTGCGTCCGTCTCGCCGCGGCGGATCGCCTCGACGCCGAGCTGGATCGAGGTGGCTCCGGACGCGCACGCCGTCGACAGCGAGATCGGCGAGCCCTTGGTGCCGAAGGTCTCGGCAAGATAGGCGGCAACCGAGCCGAACATGAAGCGATGATGATAGGCGCTAAACTTGCCGCCGCCGGAGATGCGGAGCAGATCGTCATAGGTGATGTCTTGCTGGCCGACGGCGCGACCGAGCTCGCGACGCTGCGGCCATTCAACCTCGACCGGCGCCACCGCGAGGAAAAGCGGACCCGGGAAATCGGCCTTGGCGCCGATGCCGGCTTGCTCCAGCGCTTCCTGCGTCACCAGCTCGGCCATCCGCTCGGACAGAGCGGTGGAAGAGAACGGATCGGCGCTGACGAAATCGACCGTTCCGGCCATCGTGGTCTTGAGACCGTCGATCGGAAAACGCGTGATCGTGCGGATACCGGATTCGCCGGCGACGAGCTTTGCCCAATTGTCGGATTTGCCGGCGCCGAGCGAGGTCATGATGCCCATGCCGGTGACGACGACAACGGGACGCCCGAGTTTGTCGCGTGGTGCAGTCATGTCGATCCCCGCTTGAGCTGATTAAACCGCCTCGACCAGCGCCATGCCTTCGCCGCGCCAGTGTCCGGCTCCCACCACCACGATCTGGGTGGGCGCGCCCTGCATTTCAATCTCGGTCCCCGTGGAATCATTCGGCGGGAACAGCGCTCCGCGCGAGATCGACAATGCAGCGAGGGCAATGCCGAGCGGAAATTGCGTTTCCATGGCGTGGCCGAACACCGTGCCGGTCGAGCGCACCGGAAAGTCGGCATGGTTCTTCAGGAAGTCGCGCTCGTCCGAGGTCGCAGGCTCCGCCCCAGTCGCCCCGGTGATGATCGCGCCCTTGCCCTCGCGCCTGGGCAGCTTGTCCCACAGCTTCTCGAGCGTCGCGGTCATGTCGCCGGGCTGCTTGCGTTTGGCGAGGTCGGCGACGACGCTCGACAGCTTTGCGAACGGCTTGGCGCCGCGCGCTTCCGCATGCGCCTTCGATTCCAGCACCAGGAAGGCGCCGGCCGAGCCGAGCGCGAAGCCGGGATGGTCCTTGCGCGCCCACACGGGCGCGAACTTGTCCTTCAGGTTGAAATCGCCGAATTCGTAGAGGACGAGCAAGTCCTTGCGCTCGCCGTTGTGCGATCCGCCGACCAGCGCGATGTCGCTCTCGCCCGAGGCGATGCGCGCGAGCGCGATGCGGGCGGCATCGGCGCCGGCGACCTCTTCGCCCATGAAGGTGCGCGAGGTGCCGCCGAGACCGTGCACGATGGCGATGTTGCCGGCAAGCAGGTTGGAGAGCTGGGCCAGGAACAGCGTCGGCCGGAGATCGCTCATCAGCCGTTCGTTGAGGAAGCCCGGCGCGTTGGCGCCCTTGGCCTCGGCGGTGAGAATGCCGCTGTCGACGTTGATGTCGCGCTCTCCGCCGCCGGCGGCGACGACCATGTCGATCTTCGACAGGATGTCCTTGTTGCCTTTGATGCCGGCAGAATCGAGCGCAAGACCGGCGGCATAGGTGCCGATGCGCTGCCAGGCTTCCATCTGGCGCTGGTCGCCCTTCTTCGGGATCTGGCTGTCGAAGGATACCGGCATCAAGGGATGCACGATGTAGGGCGCAAAGCCCTTCTCGTCGACATTGATGCGCTTCTCGGAAAGCGCGGCCCAGTTGGCGTCGAGGCCCTCGCCGAGCGAGGTGGCGAGCCCAATGCCGGTGATCCAGACCTCGGTCTGGCCCGGCTTCAAAGCGGGAGTGTCAGTCATGACGATACGGCCTGTTGCGGAAAGCCGACGCGCTCGGCGACCTTCGCCATGTATCCGCGCATATCCGCATTGGGGAAGGGAATCAGCGTGAAGGTCAGCGCCGAATTGGCGCGCAGCTTGCCGCCGACCCGGATCTTGGCCTCGGTCATGGCATAGCCGGAGCCTTCATGGGTGAGGCTCGCCTCGATGCTCATGAGGTCGCCGGGGAAGACCGAGCCGCGGACCTTGGCCTCCTTCACGGCGGCCAGGATCGGCATGCGTTCGAATCGGAACACGCCGAGTTGAAGCCAGCCCGAGGCCTGCGCCATCGATTCGATCAGGAGCACGCCGGGCATCAAGGGATAACCCGGGAAGTGCCCCTCGAAGATGGTGCTTTCCTGCGGGACCTGCGCTTCGACGACGATCGTCTTCTCGTCGACCTTGAGGTCGACGATGCGATCGATCATGTGGAAGTATTCGAGTTGCATGACTGCGCCCTTAGGCGCTCGCGCCCTTGGCCGCAACCAGTTCGTCGATGCGGGCGCACAGGTTCTTCAGCACGAAATATTGCTCGGTGGTCGCCTTGCCGTCGTTGACCTCCTGAGTCCACTTCTCCAGCGGCAGCTTGATGCCGAACTGCTTGTCGATCGCGAAGGCGATGTCGAGAAAATCGAGGCTGTCGATGCCGAGATCATCGATGGCATGGCTATCCGGCGTGATCGTGTCGCGCGGGATGTCGCAGGTTTCAGCGATGATCGTGGCGACCTGATCGAATGTGGATGACATCACTAAGCCTTTGATATATTGTAGGTATTTGTCAGATTGTCCAGAGTGGCACGGTGGCTGGGCATCGCGCCCCTGATGACGCCCTCAAACCCCCCTCTGGCCGGGTCGAAAGCCCGTATATCGGAGCGCCGCCTTGAGTTCAATGGAGCCGGGCAGGCCTCCGGGGGCAGCATCGGACGTGGCTGGGGATGCCGGCTGGGTCCGTCCGCCGCGAGGTCCGTGCCGGGCCGGTCCCTAAATATGCGGCGTTGTGATCTTGACGCAGTCGCGGCGGCCCATCAGCACGCAATCCTGGGTCCGGCGCAGGTCGGCGATGCTGACCGCGAGCCAGATCCCGATCGCCGTCAGCGCGATGGTGAAGGCGAGCGCTGCGATGTTGGCAAGCATGCGCTGCCGGTAATTGTCGGGCTCGGCACGCGGCTGCTCGTAGCGTGACAGGTCCAGCCGTTCGGGCGTGCCGCGGAGCGGTTGCACGGAGCCATTGCCGCGCTGGACCCTTGGAGAAGGCGGGGTGCGCGGCCTGAACTGGAGCACCCGGTGCTCCTCATCAGAGCTTATGGGCCGCTGATTGTTCATGGGGCGGGGATCACTCCGAAGCAGCGATCTAGATAGCATAGGTGAGGCACGCGTTGCAGAAAATCTTTGCAATGCCAGGATGCATTTGTGCGTTCGTACTATTTTGCGCATGGACCGGTGTGCCGCGATCCAGCAACGGGCCATCGTGTCCGTCGCGAGCGTTGCGCTGCAACGCGGGCATAGCGACAGCCATTGAGGACGTCTTTTTTACCGGCTGGTATCGACTTGTGATCTGCGCGTCTTCCGAACGGATTTTGCCACCGCGGGACCCGTGGCATAGTCGCGGGAACCCGAACCCGTTAGTTGCATGCCAGGGGCCTCGATCATGACCACGACCAACGCGCGCGAGCCGAGAGTGCATCCGGTTCCGATCCTGTCGCTCCGGCCGACGCAGATGACGGTCGGCATGCGCGAGGTCAAGGAGAAGCGCAGGCGCTGGCGCGAGCACGGCAAGAAGAAGCAGGCGGATCTGCTCGGCAAGCACATGATCCCCGTCGTTTACGGTCCCGACGCGCGCTACTACGTGATCGATCATCATCACCTCGGCCGCGCACTGCACGATGAAGGCGTCAAGGAAGTGCTGGTGACCGTCGTCGGCGATCTCAGGATGGTGGAGCGCGAGGCGTTCTGGGGCGTCATGGACAACAAGCGCTGGGTCTATCCTTACGACGCCAAGGGTGAGCGGCGCTCGTTCCGCGACCTGCCGAAATCGGTGGCCGACCTCAAGGACGATCCGTTCCGCAGTCTTGCCGGCGAATTGCGCCGCATGGGCGGCTTCGCCAAGGACACCACACCGTTCTCCGAATTCCTGTGGGCCGACTTCCTGCGCCGGCAGGTCTCGCGCAAGGCGGTGGAGGCCGATTTCGATAATGCGCTCGAGAAGGCGATGGCCGCGGCCAGAAGCAAGAATGCGATCTATCTGCCCGGCTGGTGCGGCCCGGCGGACGACGACTGAGGGTATTCACGTCAGTCGCGCTGGAAGATCCTGGCGCCGGGATAGGCGCGGCGGGCGTAAGTTACCACCAGCGCGCGGTCCTGGGTATCCAGGAAGGGCGTTCGGATCTGGCTCGATCCGACGATGCGGTGCCACAGGCCATTGAGCTTCTGGATCACGATCTTCATTTGCGTAGTCCTCGATGACTCCCATTTCACGAATGTTGCTCGTCACCGCAGTGCCTAGGATAGCGCTCGCGGGTATCAAATTCCCAATACGGCCGGCGCTGCAAAACACGTCTACCCTTGTTAGTTGGTTACGGATTGCGCCCAGATAAGCCGGATCTCATCACAGCCGCTTGAGCGAAATCAATTTCCGCGCCCACGAAACCGTCCTGAAACAGAGCCGTCCCATCTCTATGGGGTAGTCGAGCTCACACAGGAGGCGAACATGCGCCGTCTGGCTTTCGTAGTTGGCTTGCTCGCGGTCGCTTCGGCGGGAATCTCTGCATCCTTCGCCGCAGTCCACCACGCCAAGACGTTGACGTTCGCGGAGCGCTTTGCTCCGGCGCTCGAGTTGATGGCGAAGCGCTAGCCGCATACGCCTCGCAGCCGTGAGCGATGCAGCGGCGGTTCGCTGCTGGGCGGACATCACGTCGCAGTCGCCGACCGATGATGGCCGGGTCAGGTTTGACTTGTCGCAAACTTGCCTCGCCCTGAGCGGCTAAGGTCTGCCTGCATGGTTGCAGAGACAGCGTTGTGCCCCGATGGGAGGGCCCCGGGCTCCAAGTCATGCAGATCTTGTCATGCAGATCTTGGAGGCACGACCATGAGCGTCATCTTTCGCATCCTCTTTGTCCTCGCCGGCGCGATCACGGCGCTGTTCGTTGCGCGTGACGCGCTGAACTTCACCATCATCCAGACTTTCGTCGCCGTCCTGCTCGCCACCGCAATCGTCGGTGCCGGCAGCTTCTGGAGCCTGCGGCGGAAACCGTGAGCGAGGTGCAACGCGGAGGTGCGGCCGGTCTGAGTGAGACCGAGGCGCGGGCGAGGCTCGCGGCAGACGGCCCCAACGAACTGCCTCGGCCGGAAAGACGCAGTCCTCTGCGTATCGTGGTGGAAGTGCTGCGCGAGCCGATGCTGCTGCTGCTGCTCTGCGGCGGGCTGATCTACCTCGTGCTCGGCGATCTCAAGGAGGCGGTGATCCTGCTGGCGTTCGGGGCGATGTCCATCGTGATCACGGTGGTGCAGGAAACCCGGACCGAGCGCGTGCTGGAAGCCTTGCGCGACCTGACCAGCCCGCGGGCGCTGGTGGTGCGTGACGGTGCGCGCCGGCGAATTGCCGGCCGCGAGGTCGTGCAGGGCGACCTTCTCGTCCTCGGTGAAGGCGATCGCGTTCCCGCCGACGCCGCGCTCGTCGAAGCGCGGGACCTGCAGATCGACGAGTCCCTGCTGACCGGCGAGTCGGTGCCCGTCCGCAAGAAGACCGCCGACAAGATCAAAGTAGCCGCTCACCGGCCCGGCGGCGAGGATCAGCCATTCGTGTATTCCGGCTCGCTCGTCGTGCGCGGCGAGGGGTTGGCGCTGGTCGAGGCCACCGGGCCGCGCAGCGAGATCGGGAAGATCGGGCTGTCGCTTCGCGGCTTGCAGGCCGAGCCGCCGCGGCTTCAGCAACAGACCGCAAGGCTGGTGCGGCTCTGCTTCCTCGGCGGCACCATCATCAGCCTGGCCGCGATTGTGCTCTACGGCGTCTCGCGCGGCGACTGGCTGCAGGCGCTGCTGGCAGGCGTCGCCATCGGTATGTCGATGCTTCCGGAAGAATTCGGCGTCGTGCTCACGGTGTTCATGGCAATGGGTGCGTGGCGGATTTCGCAGGCCCGCGTCCTGACGCGGCGCGCCGCCGCCATCGAGGTCCTCGGCTCAGCAACAGTCCTGTGCACCGACAAGACCGGAACGCTGACGCAGAATCAGATGTCGGTCGCCGAGCTGCGCCTGCTGGACGGCGCGCGCCTGCGCGCGGAGGCGTCCGGACCGGATCAGGTCGGGCGCGAATTCGCAGAGCTGGCGCGCTGCGGGGCACTGGCAAGCTCTCCGGAGCCGTTCGATCCGATGGAGAAGGCGCTGCATTCGTTCGCGCGTGGTGTCCTGCGGGACGGCGACGCGATGGATGGCGAGCGGACGCTGGTGCGCACCTATGGTCTGCGCCCCGAGCTGCTCGCCATGACCCAGGTTTGGCGGACAGCCGGAGCGGCGGACCTCATCGCATGCGCCAAGGGCGCGCCGGAGGCGATTGCGCGCCTGTGCAGGCTGAACGAAGCCGATCGGGAGGCCGTGCAAGCTGCCGTCGGGGCAATGGCGAAGGACGGGCTTCGGGTGCTGGGGATGGCGGTTGCCGTTTGCGACGAGGCTTCCCCGCCGGCATCCCAGGAGGCTTTCGTATTCCGCTTCGTCGGCCTGGTCGGGCTTGCCGATCCGTTGCGGCCTCATGTTCCGGAGGCGGTTCGCGAATGCCGTTCGGCCGGCATCCGCGTCATCATGATCACGGGCGACTATCCGGCGACCGCCATGGCGATCGCCGCGCAAGCCGGGCTCGACGTCGATGAGGTCGCGACCGGGGAGCAGGTCAAGCTCGCTGACGACCGCGAGCTCGAGGCACTCGTCAGGAAGGTGAACGTCTTCGCGCGGGTTCTGCCGGAGCAGAAGCTGCGGATCGTGCAGGCGCTGAAGCGCAGCGGCGAGATCGTCGCGATGACGGGCGACGGCGTCAACGACGCGCCGTCGCTGAAGGCCGCCCATATCGGAATCGCGATGGGTGGCCGCGGCACCGACGTCGCTCGCGAGGCGTCCTCGATCGTCCTGCTCGACGACGACTTCAGCTCCATCGTCGCATCCATCCGCCTCGGTCGCCGGATCTACGACAATCTGCGCAAGGCCATGGCCTTTATCTTTGCCGTCCACGTGCCGATCGCGGGTCTTGCGCTGCTTCCCCTGGTGTTCGGGCTGCCGCTGGTGCTCGGCCCGGTGCACATCGCCTTTCTGGAGCTGATCATCGATCCCGTCTGCTCGCTGGTGTTCGAGGCCGAGCGGGAGGAGCGCGACGTCATGAAGCGTCCGCCGCGGCGTGCCGATGCGGAGCTGTTCTCGTGGCCCCTGATCGCCTGGAGCGTTCTGCAAGGCACGATGGCCTTCGCCTTGATCGCCGTGATCTTCGTCGCAGCGCTTCGTTCCGGCCTTCCGCCCGAGGAGGCTCGCACCCTCGCATTCATCGCGCTCGTCGTCTGCGTCCTCGCGCTGGTGCTGGTCAATCGATCCTTCAGCGCATCCTTCTTGTCTGCCTTCTTCCCTCCGAACGCGGCATTGCTCTGGATCTTCCTCTTGATTGCGCTCGTTCTCGCCACAGCCTTGTTCTGGCCGCCGGCCTCCGGCCTGTTTCGCTTCGGTCCCCTGCATCTTGACGATTTGATGATCACGCTCGGCGCGGGAGTGCTGGTGCTCACGGCGCTCGAACTGCTGAAGCCGATTTGGGCGCGGCGGCTTCGGTTCTAGCTCTCGCGAGGACTCCTGTGAAGCCAGGCGTCCGTCGGTTGCGGACAGGAGTTCCGACCATCGAGCCCGGTCCTCGCGCCTCGACTACGTCTTCGGCAGGCGGCCCATCAGATAGAACTCCTCGTTCGGCCGCATGCCCGTGAAATTCGCCAGCCGGTTCGACAGCGCGAAGAAGGCGGAGATCGCGGCGATGTCCCAGATGTCGTCGTCGCTGAAGCCGTGCGGCGCGAGCGCTACGAAATCATCCTCGGAAATCCGCTGCGCGTCTGCCGAGACCTTCATGGCGAAATCGAGCATCGCCTTCTGCCGCGGCGTGATATCGGCCTTGCGGTAGTTGATCGCGACCTGGTCGGCGATCACAGGGTTCTTGGCGCGGATGCGCAGGATCGCGCCATGGGCGATCACGCAATATTGGCACTGGTTGGCCGCCGACGTTGCCACCACGATCATCTCGCGCTCGGCCTTGGTGAGGCCGCCGTCCTTCTCCATCAGCGCGTCGTGATAGGCGAAGAAGGCGCGGAACTCGTCGGGGCGATAGGCCAGCGTCAGGAACACGTTCGGGACGAAGCCGCTCTTCTCCTGCACGGCAAGGAGGCGCTTACGGATGTCGTCGGGCAGGGTGTCGAGGGCGGGGGCGGGAAAGCGTTGCGCGGCGGTCTTTGTCATGGGCATGGATTCCGGCTTGGGGCGGGAACCATAGTCGATGCGGAAGGCGGGCTCAATCTGCCGGTCCGAAGTGGCCGCGACGAAGGTGTCAGGTGGGAACGACGTTCCATCCTCAGTCATTGCGAGCGCAGCGAAGCAATCCCGAGTCCCCCCGGCGGAAAGACTCTGGATTGCTTCGCTGCGCTCGCAATGACGATGTGGATGGAGCGAAGCCTTACCGCAGCGGCTTCTTCAGCAGCGAGAAGCGGTCCGGATCGAGGCCCATCGAGGGCTGCAGCATCGGGGCTTCGACGCTGGACATCGTCTTCGCGGGCGGTGCCGAGAACACGGGGTCGTTCGGCACGTCGCGCTGCGAGGTGGCGCCGCGCCAGCGTTCGAGCACGGCGCTGACGAAATGCATGTCGTGGCCGGAGGTGACGGAGGGCACGCTCGAGATGGTGGCCTCGCCGCGCGGCAATTGGTGCGGCGGCACCTCCTTGAAGCGCAAGCGGGTCGGCAGCGCCACGCCTTCGCCGAACGCCAGCACCTCGCGGGTGCCGAGCGACGGCACGAAGGAGAGCAGGTTCGCGGCGGCGTCCGACACGGCGGCGCGCAGCAGCGCCTGGTCGCGGTCGTTGGCGAGGCGCATCGTGAACAGCGTGTTGCACTGGGAGATGATGGTGGCGTCGAGCTCGGCGGGGCGCTGGGTGATGAGGCCAAGATAGACGCCGTATTTGCGGCCTTCCTTGGCGATGCGCGATACCGCCTTGCGGGTCGGGCCGAAGCCGATGTTGCGGTCGGCGGAGGCGTAGCGGTGCGCCTCTTCGCAGACGAACAGCAGCGGCGAGACGCCGTCGCTCCACAGCCCGAAGTCGAAGGCCATGCGGCAGAGCACGGAGACGACGGAATCGATCACCTCGGCCGGGAAGCCGGCGAGCTGCATCACCGTCATCGGCTTGCCGTTGGCGGGCAGGCGGAACAGATGGCTGATCACCTCGGCCATGGTGTCGCCGCCGACATTGGCGTTGTCGAACATGAAGGCGTAGCGCGGGTCGTTGCGCACGGCCTCGATGCGCGAGATCAGCTTGTGATAGATGATGCGCGAGGAGCGGTTCTCGAGCTTGCCCATCCGCTCGTCGATCAGCGACAACAGGTCGACCAGGCGATAGGGCACAGGCGTATCGACGGTATAGCCGATCTGCTTGGGATCGATGCGCTTGAGGCCGATGCGGTCGGCGTTCTGGTACTGGGTGTAGACGCCTTTGGCGAGCGGGATCACCTCGGCGAGGATGTCGAGCTCTTCCGGCACGCCGGCGCGGCCGCCGAACAGCACGTCGACGATTTCCTCGAAGTTGAACAGCCAGAACGGCAGCTTCAGGTTTCGCGGGTTGAGCACCAGCGCGCGGTCGCCGAAGCAGCGGCCATATTCGTTGTGCACGTCGAGCAGGAAGATGCGCAGGTTCGGCCGCGCCTTCAGGATCTCGTTGAGCAGCAGCGAGACGCCGGTCGATTTACCGACGCCGGTCGATCCCAGCACGGCAAAATGCTTGGACAGCATTTCCTCGACGTCGACATAGGCGATGACCGAGCGGTCCTGCTGCAGGAAGCCGACATTGATCTGGTCCGAGCCGGTCGGCGCGTAGATCGTGCGCAGCTCCTGGCTCGTGATCAGGTCGACGGCATCGCCGATGGTCGGATAGTTGGTGACGCCGCGCTGAAATTTGGCCTTGTCCGCGGCATTGAGGATCTCGCCGAGCAGGTCGACCGAGGCGATGGCAATGTAATTGTCCGAGCCCGACAGATTTTCGCAGGAGACCTCCGTGATCATCGCAACGATGACCGAGCTGGCGCAGCGAATGCTGACGAACCGGCCGACGGTGGCCCGCACCTCCGAGATCGGCATCCGGCTTTCCGCCAGAAGCCCAACCCGGGCGAGCGATCCGCGAACCGAAATCACGCGTCCAAAGGATGTCACGATGAATGAACCTGGCAAGAGCGAACGGATTTGCCCGGACTATGCGCGGCCGTCGCTGCACAAACGGTTAAACGCCGGACGCGCCGGCTCCGTTAAATCCGCGGTAATTCGGTCGGGAGCCTCGCCGCCAACGCCTGCTTATTGGCAAAATCGCCGGGAAAATGCTGCATTTTCCGGACCTTTCAGGTGAGATGGTCCTTAAGGAAGAGTTTACCATTCGGGCAGGCTGCCCGTCTCGTCCGGAGGCCGGCGGTCAGGCGCCGATCGCAGCAGAATACCGGCTGCTTTGTTGACTGGACCTAATGATTTGTACATTAGTACAAATGAGGTGCCGCGCCGAAAGCCCCGCGTCCGCTCCAGGAGGAAGCCATGCAGCCCGAACCGATCCTCGACCTTGCCCACCTCGGCCACATGGAGCTGCTGACGCCGAAGCCCGACGAGAGCCTGAAGTTCTTCGTCGATGTCATGGGCATGACCGTCAGCGGACAGAAGGGCGAGTCGGTCTATTTGCGCGGCTGGGACGATTACGAGCGCTATTCGCTCAAGCTCACGGCGTCGAAGACCTCGGGCATGGGCCACATGGCGCTCCGTGCGCGCAGCCAGCAGGCGCTGGAGCGGCGCGTCGCCGCGCTGAAGGGATCCGGCTTCGACATCGGCTGGATCGACGGCGACATGGGGCAGGGGCCGACCTTCCGCTGCCGCGACCCCGATGGCCACATCGTCGAGCTCTATTACGAGACCGAATGGTATCAGGCGCCGCCGGAGCTCAAGCCCGCACTAAAGAACCAGGCGCAGCGCTTTCCGGCGCGCGGCGCCAACGTCCGTCGGCTCGATCATCTCAATTGCCTCGCCGTCGACATCAAGGCCAACCGCGAGTTCTTCGAGAATTACCTCGGCTGCCGCCTCACCGAGCAGATCGTGCTCAACGACGGCCGTGAGGCGGCGATGTGGCTGACGATGTCGAACAAGAGCTACGACTTTGCCTATTCGCTCGATCATTCGGGCGTGCCGGGCCGCTTCCACCACGTCACCTACGCGCTCGACAGCCGCGAGGAGATTCTGCGCGCCGCGGACATTTTTCTAGAGAACGGCGTGCACATCGAGACCGGCCCGCACAAGCACGCGATCCAGCAGACCTTCTTCCTCTATGTCTACGAGCCCGGCGGCAACCGCGTCGAAGTCGCCAATGCCGGCGCGCGCCTCATTCTCGCGCCCGACTGGAAGCCGATCGTGTGGACCGAGGAGGAGCGCAAGAAGGGCCAGGCCTGGGGATTGAAGACGATCGAGTCCTTCCACACCCACGGCACGCCGCCGGTGGAGGTGAAGCACGACTAGCGTATTCACGCAGTGTCATTCCGGGGCGACGCGAAGCGGCGAGCCCGGAATCCATAACCCCGGCTGGTGGTTATGGATTCCGGGCTCCCTCGCTATGCTCGGGCCCCGGAATGACGTTAGTGGGTCGAACTTCGCACCCGCGAGATCGTCTCGCGCACGCCCGTCCAGGCCGGCTTGTCCGGCGCGAACTGCTTGCGCAAAAACGTCACGAGCTCCTCGACCTGTGCATCGCTCATGCTATTCCTGAACGCGGGCATGTAGCCGAGATCGCTGGAGACTGGGTCTGCAATGCCGTGCAGGATCACCTGCACGAGATTATCCGCCTTCGTGCTGTGAACGTTGCTGTTGAGCGCGAGCGAGGGCCGCGTGCCGAACAGCGGCAGGCCGCCGACCTCGTGGCACACGGCGCAGGCGCCTTGATAGAGGCGGGCGCCCGCGGAGGAGGCGACGGTCATTTGCGTTGCGCTCTCGAGCTTGGCGGCGAGCGCATCCGGCGCTGGTGTATCGGCCGTGTCGTTGAAGGAGTTCAGATAGACCGCCATCGCGCGGATGTCCTGGTCGGGCAGAGCCTTGAGGTCGCGGATAACAGGCGCCATCGGGCCGGCCGCGACACCGTGGTAACGCGAATGGCCGGTGCGCAAATAGGCGTAGAGCTCCTCCTCGCTCCACGGAATCGGCGCGTGCGAGAGCGAGGTCAGCGCCGGCGCTTCCCAGCCCTCGGCAAAGCCGCCGGCGAGATAAGCGTTGCGTTGCTCGGCGCCGAGCGCGTTGCGCGGCGAATGACAGCCGCTGCAATGGCCGAGACCTTCGACCAGATAGGCGCCGCGATTCCATTGATCGGACTTGGCGGGATCAGGCTTGAACTCCTTCGTGTCGTGGAACAGCGCATTCCAGCCCGCGAGCAACGAGCGGAGATTGTAAGGGAAGGCGAGTTCGTTCGGCGGTGCCGTCGCACGCACTGAAGGCTGCGCCATCAGATACGCATAGAGCGCCTGCATGTCCGCGTCGCTGGTCTTTGCAAAATGCGTGTAGGGAAAAGCGGGATAGAGCTGCCGTCCGTCGCGATGCAAGCCATCGCGCATGGCGCGCTCGAAGGCCGGATAGGACCAGGCACCGATCCCGGTCTCGACGTCGGGCGTGATGTTGGTCGAATAGATCGTGCCGAATGGCGTCTCCAATGCGCGGCCGCCGGCGTTGAGCGCGCCGCCAATGCTGGTATGGCACTCCGCGCAATTGCCAAGCGCTGCAAGCTGCTCGCCGCGGGCGATGGTCGCCGCGGAATAGACCGACGCGTCGGGCCGTGCGATCGGCGCAATTGCGCGACCTGGAAGGAGCGCCGCACCGATGCCGATGGCAGCGGTGCAGACGGCTGCGATCGCTGCAGCGATACCGGCGCGCCTGGCGAACGGATTCGCCCAGACCCGGGACGGCCGCGATGCCGCCGGTGCGGGCAGAGCCTGCGGCGTCACCGCCGCATCGCCACGCAGACCCTTGAGGATTCGCTCGGGCGTGAACGGCGGCTCGCGGAAGCGCACGCCGGTGGCATCGAAGATGGCGTTCGCGATCGCCGCTGCGCTCGGCACCGAAGCAGACTCGCCGACGCCGAGCGGCGGCTGGTCCTGCCGCGGCAGCATCAAGACGTCGATCTTGGGTACGTCGGGGAAGGGGATGATGGGATAGGCGCCCCATTCGCGCGCGGCCACCGTGCCGCGTTCGAACGACACCTCTTCCATCAGCGCGCGGCTGGTGGATTGGATGACGTTGCCCTGGATCTGGTGGCGCACGCCGTCCGGGTTAATCATCAACCCGGAATCCTGCCCCGCGACGACGCGCGTCACGCTTACGTCGCCGGTCGTCTTGTTCACCGCGACGTCGGCAACCCAGGCCGACCACGCCGCGCCGTAACCCGGAAACTTGCTGTGGACGTAGAGCGCATATGCAAAGCCGCGCCCGTGCACGACCTCGCCGTCCTTCTCCTCTCGGACCGGCCGCGGCGTCCAGCCCGCGCGCTCGGCCACCGCATTGACCAGATCGATCGCGCGCGGGTCTTTCAGATAGCGCAGGCGATATTCGATCGGATCGACGGCGGCTTCGGCCGCAGCCTCGTCGATATAGGATTCATGCGCAAAGGTGTTCGGCAATGCCGAGACGCCGCGGAACCAGGAGGCCCGCACGATCGGCGGCGTGTCGTGGGCGACGACGCGCATGTGCTCGTAATCATAGGGCGGGATCGCGGTGCGGTCGCCCATCTGGAGCACGGTGGGCTCGGGGGAGATGCGACCGGTCAGCAGCAGCGCCAGCGTCGGAGCGGCGTTCGAGGGGTAGCGCGTGGCGAGGTCGTAAGCAGCAATGCCGCCGTCAGCGTCGAGGCCGCCATTGACGTCGATGAGTTGTGCGGTGCCCTTGGGCTCCCAGGCGTGCTCCTGCTCGCGCGTCAATTGCACGCGGACGGGACGGCCGACGGCGCGCGACAGCAGGAGCGCATCGGCGGAGACGTCGTCGGCGCAGTTGCGACCGTAGCAGCCGGCGGCCTCCAGCCGGATCACCTCGATCTCGCTCTCGGGGCGCTCGATCAGCAGCGCCAGGTCGCCCCGCAGCACGTGCGGGTTCTGCGTGCCCGACCAGACGCGGATGTTGCCGTCCTGGAAGTCGGCGACGGCGCAGGAAGGGCCGATCGAGGCGTGCATCTGATACGGCCAGACGTAAGTGCGCTGCATCGGCTTGGCCGCGCCCGATATCGCCTTTTCGACCTCGCCCTTGTCGATCAGCGTGCGCGGCGTCGAGGGATTGGCGCGCAGGGCGGTCTCGACATCGCCAAGATCGGTCAGCGTCGGCGTCGGCTTCCAGCTCACCTTGAGCTGCTCTGCCGCGCGGATCGCATTCTCCTCGCGCTCGGCGACGACGCCGACGAAATCGCCGATCCGCACCACGGCGACAAGGCCGGGAATGTCGCGCACGGAGGATTCGTCGACCGCAATGAGGCTGGTGCCGACGAACGGTCCGGCATCGACGCCAGCATAGGGCGGCCGCACCACGCGGCCATGCACCATCCCGGGCACGCGGATGTCGTGCACGAAAGTCAGCTCGCCCGTGGCTTTAGCAGGTAGATCGACGCGCGGCACCGACTGGCCGACTATCGCGTAATCGCCGACAGGCTTGAGCTCGACGTCATCGGCGAGCTCGAGGCGGATCGCTTCGTCGCCGATGAGCTCGCCATAGCTGACGCTGCGATTGTCGTGGCCGCGAACGAGTCCGTCCTCGATCTTGAGCTCGGCTTCGGGCAAGTCCAGGCGTTCCGCCGCGCGCGCGATCAGAAAGTGCCGCGCTTGCGCCGCGGCCTTCCGCAGCGGCACGGCCGTGATCTGGATGGTCTCGCTCGCAATCGTCGCGCCCTGGTTCGGCACCAATGCCGTGTCGCCGAGCACGACGACGACGCGCGCAAAGGAGACGTCGAGCTCTTCGGCGACGATCTGGCCCAGCGCAGTGCGGATGCCGGTGCCGAGATCGACATGGCCGTTATAGGCCGTGACCGAACCGTCCGCGGTGATGCGGACGAAGGTTTCCGACGTGACCTCGTCCACGCTGCGCGCGACGACGAGCGAACCCGCACGCTCAGCTCCGTTCGTAACAAAGGACGCCATCAATCTGCGGCCTCGGTGAGCTGGCCCGATGCGCGCATCACTGCGCGAAGGATCTCGACATGCGTGCCGCAGCGGCAGAGATTGTAGCGCAGCGCCGCCAAGGCCTCCCGTTCGGTCGGCCGCGGGTTGATCGCGAGCAACGCCTTGGTG
Source organism: Bradyrhizobium sp. IC3195 (assembly GCF_020193585.1). Lineage (NCBI taxonomy): Bacteria > Pseudomonadati > Pseudomonadota > Alphaproteobacteria > Hyphomicrobiales > Nitrobacteraceae > Bradyrhizobium > Bradyrhizobium sp. IC3195. The sequence goes on from NZ_JADYVG010000001.1 coordinate 228,611, forward strand.
GTCATGATCATGCCGTTGAGACAATAGCCGCATTGTGCGGCCTGCTCGTCGATGAAGGCCTGCTGCACGACGTCGGGCTTGTCGCTTGTGCCGAGGCCTTCGAGCGTCACGATGTCGCGCCCGGCGCAGCCGCTCACCGGAATCACGCAGGAGCGTGCCGCCAGTCCGTCGATCAGGACAGTACAGGTGCCGCATTCCCCCAAGCCGCAGCCGTATTTCGGGCCGTTCAGCGCGAGATCATTGCGCAGCACGTAGAGCAGCGGCGTGTCGCGCGCTGCCGTGACCTCGTGGATCCTGCCGTTCACGGTGAGGCGGATCGGTGTCTGCGTCATCCTCGTTCCCAAGCCCAAGACGATATCCAAGATCATGCAATCGCGAAAATTCGGCGCTGCGACGATACCGTTTGTACACAAACGTGCAAGCCATGCATGCCGCACTGCAGCGCGGTTGCCTTCTTTGTGGACAGGGCGGATAGGCAAATGAGGTTTTATGCGGCAGTGGCATCTTTTGCGCTGCACCGCCGCTTGACAGCCCCGGGGCAGCGCGCGCAACATCGTTCGTATACGAATGATAACAGCGGTGTCCGCCGGCTCCGACATGGTGACAGAAACGACGAGCGCCGTCATCGACAAGATCCGCTGCGATGCTTGTCCGGTGATGTGCTACATCAAGCCCGGCGCGGCGGGGGCCTGCGATCGCTATGCCAATCACGACGGCAAGCTGGTCCGCGTCGATCCGCATGTCATCCTGGAGCGCACCGTCTCTCACGGCGGCAAGCTCGTCCCGTTCAGCCGCACCGAGGACTGGGACGGCAAGATCGTCCACGAGCCCTCGACTTTCGTGACGGCGATCGGGGCAGGCACGACCTATCCCGACTACAAGCCGGCGCCGTTCATCGTCTCTGCGGAGGTCGACGGCGTCGACATGGTGACGGTCGTCACCGAGGGCATCTTCTCCTATTGCGGCATCAAGGTGAAGATCGACACCGATCGCTATCTCGGCCCGGAGACCGCGACCGTGCGCGCGCAGGGCGAGGCGGTCGGCCATGTCACCACCAGCGAATACGGCTCGCAGATGCTCTCGCTAGGCGGCGTGCATCATCTCACCGGCGGCTCCAAGAAGGAGGGCCGCGTCACCTGCGACACGCTGATGGACCTCGCCAATTGCAAGGCGGTCGAGCTCACCATCGATGGCGGCGCCACCGTGGTGGTGCAGGCCGGGCAGCCGCCGATCGTCAACGGCGTGAAGGAAGAGCGCATGCGCGTCGGCTGCGGCTCGGCGACGATCGGCATGTTCGCCAAGCAATGGCACGGCAAGGTGGACGAAGTCGTCGTGGTCGATGACCACATCACCGGCGTGCTCAGCGAGCATCAAGCGGGCAAGCTGCTCGACATCGCCGACACCGGCATCAAGATGAAGGGCCGTCGCTCGACGCCCGGCCGCTATTTCCAGGTGGCCGATCCAGGCACGGGCTGGGGCGGCACCAACATCTCAGATCCCCTGTCGATCCTTGGCCCGTTCGATGCCAAGGAAGCAAAGCCCGGTCTGACCATGCTGATGGTCTCCACCACCGGAGAGCATTCGTCCTATTACGTGCTCGACCAGGCCTTGAAGCCGGTCGAGACCGAGATGCCTGACGACTTGAAGTTCTCGGTCGAGCGCATCCAGGAAAATTGCGAGCCCGCGTTGTGCACGGTGTTGTTCATGGCGGGCGCGGGCGGCTCCTTGCGCGCTGGCGTCACCGACAACCCGGTGCGGCTGACGCGCTCGGTGAAGGATGCGCTGACGCGCGTCACCAGCGGCGGCGCGCCGGTCTATGTCTGGCCCGGCGGCGGCATCACCTACATGGTCGACGTGACGCAGATGCCGTCAGGCGCGTTCGGCTATGTGCCGACACCGGCCCTGGTCGCGCCGATCGAATTCACCATGAAGCTGTCCGACTATGCCGCGCTCGGTGGCCACATGGATTATGTGAAGCCGCTCTCCGAGGTGCAGAGCGGCGACGATGTCCGCCAATTGCCCTGGCGGAACCCGATTCCGGGGCCTCGCACATGACCAGGCGCCCGCAAATCGCATTGCTGTCTGATGGCCGGCGGCTGCATTTGCAGGATGGACCGATCGATCTGATCGTGGAGGCGAGGGGACGTACGGATGCGGTGCGGGTCGCCTATGAGGCTGCGGCGCTGCGGTTCACTGGATTGCTCGACGAGCTTTGCGCGGAATTGCCAGGACTGCGTACGGCGGTCGAGGAGAAGACCTCGCTGAAGGGCGTTGTCGCCCGCCGCATGCACGCTGCCGTCGCGCCTTATACCGCCGATTGCTTCATCACGCCGATGGCGGCCGTTGCCGGCAGCGTCGCGGAGGAGATTCTGGCCGCGATGCTGCGCGCTGCACCGCTCGATCGGATTTACGTCAACAATGGGGGCGACATCGCGCTGCATCTCGGTGTGGGCGAGCATTTTTCGGTCGGCCTGATGGATCGTCCCGACCACGACGGCGTGATGCGGAGGATGCGGATCGATGCGAACGATCCGGTGCGGGGCGTCGCGACCAGCGGTCGGCACGGCCGCAGCTTTTCGCTCGGGATCGCCGATGCCGTGACTGTGCTGGCCGCAACCGCTTCGCAGGCCGATGCGGCCGCGACCGTGATCGCCAATGCCGTCGATCTGCCCGGGCATCCCGCAATCATCCGACAGCCTGCGAACGAGCTTCAGCCCGACAGCGATCTGGGCGCGCGCCTCGTGACGCGCGGTGTCGGCGAGCTGTCTCACGATGAGATCGCCGCCGCGCTTGAATCTGGCGCGGAATGTGCACGGCAATTGTTCGATCGCGGACTGATCGAAGGTGCCGTGCTGCGGCTTCGTGGTGATATGCTTGTCATCGGAACAAAGGATATAGAAGAGCAACGATCGCGCCCGCGTGTGCTGGAGAACGCGGTCCATGCCTGAACAGGGAAGCGAAACATGAGCGCGATCATCCGCAAGATCGTCACCGTCGTCGAAGAGACGCAGATGGAGATGGGACGCCAGGTGTCGCCGCCGACCCGGCGTGCCGCCGCGATCGCCGTGATCGAAAATCCTTTCGCCGGAAAATATGTCGAGGATCTTTCGCCGCTGATCGCGATCGGCGAGGAGCTGGGCGAGCTCTTATCGAAGCGCGCCGTGGCGGCGCTCGGCATCGATGGCGCCAAGGCGCACAGCTACGGCAAGGCCGCGGCCGTCGGCGAGAACGGCGAGCTGGAGCACGCCGCCGCCATCCTCCACCCCAAGATGGGCGCGCCGGTGCGTAAAGTTCTGGGCAAGGGCGCGGCGCTGATCCCGTCCTCGAAGAAGCGCAGCGGCCCCGGCACGACCCTGGACATTCCGCTGGGGCACAAGGACGCAGCCTTCGTCCGCAGCCATTTCGACGGGATGGAGGTACAGATCAACGATGCGCCGCGCGCCAACGAGATCATGGTCGCTGTCGCCGTCACCGACAGCGGCCGTCCGCTGCCGCGCGTCGGCGGGCTGACGGTCGCGGAGATCAAGGGCGAAGACGGTCTGAGATAGATAGAAGTCGTAGGCGAGTTCAAATTGGAGGTTGGGATGCGAGCAAGAAATACTATCGTCGGCGCGGCCTTCGCGCTTCTGGCAGGCGGCATGGCCCATTCGGCCCTGGCGCAGGATATCAAGATCGGCGAGATCAACAGCTATTCGCTGCTGCCGGCATTCACCGAGCCCTATCGCAAGGGCTGGCAGCTTGCGGTCGAGGAAGTCAACGCGGCCGGCGGCATCAACGGCAAGAAGCTCGTCGTCATCTCCAAGGACGACGGCGGCAAGCCGGCGGATGCGCAGACCGCGGCCAACGAGCTCGTCTCGAGCGAGGGCGTCGCGATGCTCGCCGGCACGTTCCTGTCGAACATCGGTCTTGCGGTCTCTGACTTCGCCAACCAGAAGAAGGTCTTCTTCCTCGCGGCCGAGCCGCTCACGGACGCCATCACCTGGTCCAAGGGCAACAAGTACACCTTCCGCCTGCGTCCCTCCAACTACATGCAGGCCGCGATGCTGGTGGAAGCCGCCAGCAAGCTGCCCGCCAAACGCTGGGCGACGATCGCGCCGAACTACGAATACGGCCAGTCGGCGGTCGCGGTGTTCAAGAAGCTGATGTCGGAGAAGCGGCCCGACATCCAGTGGGTCGACGAGCAATGGCCGCCGCAGGGCAAGATCGACGCCGGCCCGGTGGTGCAGGCGGTTGCCGCCGCCAACCCGGAAGCGATCCTCAACGTCACGTTCGGCGCCGATCTCGTCAAGCTCGTGCGCGAAGGCAACACCCGCGGTCTGTTCAAGGGGCGTGAGGTCGTCTCCTTCCTCACCGGTGAGCCCGAATATCTCGACCCGCTCAAGGACGAGACGCCGGAGGGCTGGATCGTCACCGGTTATCCCTGGTACTCGATCAAGACGCCCGAGCATGACGCGTTCCTGAAGGCGTACCAGGCCAAGTACAACGACTATCCGCGTCTCGGCTCGATCGTCGGCTACCAGACCATCAAGTCGGCCGCCGCGATCCTGACGAAGGCTGGCTCGACCGATCCGGAGAAGCTGATTGCCGCGGCGGAGGGGCTGTCGATGCCATCGCCGTTCGGCGAGATCACCTTCCGCAAGATCGACCACCAGTCGACGCTCGGGGCGTTCGTCGGCAAGACCGCGCTGAAGGACGGCAAGGGCGTGATGGTGGATTCGTCCTACAAGAAGGGCGCGGACTATCTGCCCAGCGACGCCGAAGTCGCGAAGCTGCGTCCGAAGGATTGAGTTCTTTCTCCCTCGCCCCGCTCTTCGCGGGGAGAGGGTTGGGGTGAGGGGCTCTCTCCACGCCCCGCGCTGGTGGAGAGAGCCCCTCACCCGAATTGCTCCGCAATTCGACCTCTCCCCGCAAGAGCGGGGAGAGGTGACTTCAAACCTAACCCGGACCGCAGATGGCCTTTTACGTCGTACAGTTTCTGACCGGTCTCGCCAGCGCAGCGTCGCTGTTTCTGGTGGCCTCGGGCCTGTCGATCATCTTCGGCGTGACCCGGATCGTGAATTTCGCGCATGGCGCCTTCTACATGATCGGCGCATACATCGCCTTCACGCTGACCGAGCGCCTGTCCGGCGCGTTCGGCTTCTGGGGCGGCATCGTGCTGGCCGCGTTCGCGGTGGCGCTGATCGGCGTCATCGTCGAGATGGTGCTGCTCCGGCGCATCTATCATGCGCCCGAGCTGTTCCAGCTGCTCGCGACCTTCGGCCTGACCTTGATGGTCGAGGATCTCGTCGTGCTGATCTGGGGGCCGGACGATCTCGTCGGCCGCCGCGCGCCGGGCTTCAGGGGCGCGATCGATTTCTTCGGCCAGAACATTCCGAGCTACGACCTGTTCCTGATCGTGCTCGGACCGGTCGTGCTCGGCATTCTCTGGCTGCTGTTCCAGCGCACGCGCTGGGGCGTCTTGGTGCGCGCGGCGACGCAGGATCGCGACATGGTGGCCGCGCTCGGCGTCAACCAAAAGTGGCTGTTCACGTCGGTGTTCGCCGTCGGCGTCTTCCTCGCAGCGCTCGGCGGCGCGCTCCAGATCCCGCGCGATGCCGTGCATCACGCCATGGACCTGCGGATCATCGTCGAGGTCTTCGTCGTGGTCGTGATCGGCGGCCTCGGCAGCATCGTCGGCGCCTTCGTCGCGGCGGTGCTGGTCTCCGAGCTGAATGCCTTCGGCATCCTGATCTTCCCGAAGATCTCGATCATCCTGGTCTTCCTGGTCATGGCGGTGGTGCTGATCGTTCGCCCCTGGGGCCTGTTCGGCAAGCCGGAGGCGGCCGCGCGCAAGACGCCGGGTCTCACCGTCAATCCCTGGCGGCCGCTGACCTCGAACGAGCGGCTGATGGCGCTTGCGGCGCTGATCGTCGCGGCCATGCTGCCGCTGTTCGCCGGCAACTATCTGCTGACCGTGGGCTCGGAGATCGCGATCTTCGTGATCTTCGCCGTCAGCCTGCACTTCCTGATGTCGGTCGGCGGCCTGGCATCGTTCGGTCACGCCGCCTATTTCGGCCTCGGCGCCTATGGCATCGCCTTCCTCGCCAAGATGGCGGGACTGCCGATGATCGTCTGCCTGCTGCTCGGGCCGCTGCTCGGCTGCATGGGCGCGGCCGTGTTCGGCTTCTTCGCGGTGCAGCTCTCCGGCGTCTATTTCGCAATGCTGACGCTTGCCTTCGCGCAGATCGTCTGGTCGATCGCGTTCCAGTGGGTGGACGTGACCGGCGGCGACAACGGCATTCTCGGCCTCTGGCCATCGAGCTGGGCGGCAAGTCCGTCGCGCTTCTACTGGCTTTCGCTCGGCGTCGCGGCGCTGGTGACCGTCGCGCTGCGGGCCATGGTGTTCTCGCCGTTCGGCTACGCGCTTCGTGCCACGCGCGACTCGGTTCTGCGCAGCGAAGCCATCGGCATCGATGCCAAGCGCATCCAGTGGACCGCCTTCGTGATCGCCGGCACGACCGCCGGCATCGGCGGCGCCTTGTTCGCCTACCTCAAGGGTAGCGTGTTCCCCGACAATCTCGGCATTTCGCTCTCGGTCGACGCGCTCGTCATGGTGCTGCTCGGCGGCGTCGAGACGGTCTCGGGCGCGGTGATCGGCGCCATCGTCTACAAGGCTTTGAACATCTGGCTGGTGAGCCAGACCGATCTGTCGAAGCTCGTGCTCGGCGGCTTCATCATGCTGATCGTCGTCGTCTTCCCCAAGGGCATCGTCGGCACGCTGGAGATGCTGGCGCAGCGCCGCAAGAAAGCATCGCCGCCGGGATCACCTTTGCTCGCCAAGCCGATCGAGTCTGCCGAATGAGCGTCGCACCTCCACTTCTCGCGGTCGAAGGCCTGACCAAATCCTATGGTGGCATCCATGCCGTGCGCGGCGTCTCGTTCTCGCTGCGGGCCGGCGAGATCCTGGCGCTGATCGGACCGAACGGCGCGGGAAAGAGCACCTGCTTCGACATGCTCAACGGCCAGAACATGCCTGATAGCGGCCACGTCCGCCTGCTCGGCGAGGAGATCACCGGCCGGAAGCCGCGTGAGGTCTGGCGGCTCGGCGTCGGCCGCACATTCCAGATCACCGCGACCTTCGCCACGATGACCGTGCGCGAGAACGTGCAGGTCGCGCTGATCTCGCACGGCAAGCAGCTGTTCAATCTGTTCGGCTCGGCGCCGAAGTTCGATCGCGACGAGGCCGGCCGCCTGCTCGAGCTGGTCGGCATGGGCGGCTATGCGGACCGGCCCTGCGGCGAGCTTGCCTATGGCGATCTCAAGCGGCTCGAGCTTGCAGTCGCGCTCGCCAACCAGCCCAAACTGCTGCTGATGGATGAGCCGACGGCCGGAATGGCACCGCGCGAGCGCGTCGAATTGATGCGGCTGACCGCGCGCATTGCCCGGGAAAAATCCATCGGCGTGCTCTTCACCGAGCACGACATGGACGTGGTGTTCGAGCATGCCGATCGCATCCTCGTGCTCAACCGCGGGACGTTGATCGCGGAGGGCTCGCCGGCGGAAGTGCGCGGCAATCCCCAGGTGCAGGCGGTCTATCTCGGCGAGGGCCTGGTCTACGATTCCCGCCACCGCGAGGGAGCCGCCACATGAAGCTCACGGTGCAGGACCTCAACAGCCATTATGGTCCGGCGCATATCCTCTTCGACATCGGCTTCGAGGTCGGCGAGGGCGAGGTGGTGGCACTGCTGGGACGCAACGGCGCCGGCAAGTCGACGACGTTCCGGTCGATCGTCGGCCTCGTCGCGCAGCGCTCCGGCCGCATCACGTTCGAGGGCAAGGACGTCTCGTCGAAGCCGACACACGAGATCGTGCGCGAGGGCCTTGGCTACGTGCCGGAGGAGCGGCGCATCTTCACGGACCTGACCGTCGAGGAAAACCTCGAAGTCGGCCGCCAGCCGAAGCGTCCGAATGCGCCGCACTGGACGCGCGAAAAGCTGTTCGCGCTGTTTCCTAACCTCGGCGAGATGAAGAACCGCCCGGGCGGACGAATGAGCGGCGGCGAGCAGCAGATGCTCACCATTGCGCGCACGCTGATGGGCAATCCCTCGCTGGTGCTGCTGGACGAGCCGTCGGAGGGCCTGTCGCCGAAGATCGTGGAGCAGATGGTTGATGCCATCCTGACCATGAAGAAGGAAGGCGTCAGCATCGTCGTCTCCGAGCAAAATCTGCATTTCGCGCGGCTGATTTCGGATCGCGCCTACATCATCGAGCGCGGCCGCATCTGCTTCGGCGGCACCATGGCCGAGCTCGACGCGCGCCCGGATATCCGCGACGCGCATCTGTCGTTGTGAGGCAAGGGGAAGGGCTGCGAACGGATGGCGAGAAGCGTTGCGGCAAAGAAAAGTGTCAAACCGGCGAAACCGCCTTACGTGCTCGACGAACAGGTCGGCTTCATCTTGCGCCAGGTCTGGCAGCGCCACAGCTCGATCTTCGCCCGCGACATCGGCACCAATCTGACGCCGACGCAATGGGCGGCGCTGTCGAAACTGGCCGAGACCGGGCCGTGCTCGCAGAACCAGCTCGGGCGCCTGACGGCGATGGACGTCGCGACCATCAAGGGCGTGATCGATCGTCTCACCGCGCGCGGCCTCACCGAGACGAGCCAGGATCCCGAGGACGGCCGCCGCCTGCTGGTGAGCCTGACCCGCGCCGGACAGCAGCTTGCCGAAAAGCTGGCGCCGAACGCGCTGGCGATCACCCGCGAGACGCTGGCGCCGCTCGAGGCGAAAGAGCGCGAGACGCTGATGCTGCTGCTGAACAAGCTCAGGTGAAGGTTTCGTAGGGCGGGCAAAGCGAAGCGTGCCCGCCATCCTTTCTCGAGTCGCAAAAATCGTAGGCACGGCACTTCGCGCCGTTTGACTACCCTACGGCAGTTGAACAAGGTGCCGGAACTGGCGACTAACCTTGATGAAGGGTTTATCGAGGTTTTGGTCATGAGAGTTGCGACGCGCTTTGCGGTTGTCTTGAGTTTTGCTGCCGTGCTCGTCGGCGAAAGCGCTCCCGCCTTGGCGGCGCAGCCTTACGAAGGCTTCTGGGCCTCGACCAAAAAGGACTGTCGCGACGACGACAGTCCCAACCGCATGAGCATCGAGGGCGGCAATCGCCTGTACTGGTATGAGACGCGGTGCCGCGCCAGCCAGATCACGGCCGACGGAAGGCTCGGCTGGAAAATGAAGCTGGCCTGCGAAGGCGAGGGCGAAAAATTTCGCTCCAATCCTCGCGTCTCTGTCGCTGCGGATGGCAGGCTGGTGATGGACAACGGTCCGGTTGGGCGGGCCAAGCGCCAGACCTATGTGCGCTGTGAGATTGCGAAGAAGCGCTGATCTCTTACGTCTTTCCCGGCCATTTGGCGCGGTAGCGGATTTCGCTGCCGTCACCAAGCCGCCGCCACGTTCCGAATTCCGGCGTATGCGGCGCCCGGGCCGTCAAATCGATCGGATAGATCCGGCTCGGCTGGCCCTGGATGGTGATGGCGAGCTGCCGGTGCGAGGTTCGAAACGCCAGCTCGACTTCGCCGGCGATAACCGCCTGGTCACCATCGCGATAGAACGCGGCCGGACTGACTTCGCCCGGCATGGTGTTGATGTCGGTTTGCAGTTCGATGGTGATGTCCTGCGCCGATGTCGGCACCGTTACTCCCGCCGGAAAGCGGACCTCGAACACGAGCAGGGGATTGGCGCCGTTGCGGTTGAGCCAGGGCGTTGCGGTCGCGTATGCGTACGCAATGTAGGCGCCGATGCCGGCGGTGCAGAGCAGGGCGACGATGCCGAGCGACTTCAAGCTGTTCCGCGCGACGCCGCCGACGCCTGCGTCCTGCCCTGCATTTTTGCCTGAACGCGTCACGAGCCAATTGGCGAGGACCGCGCCGGCGATTGCACCGGTGGGCGAGTAGACGAACAGTCCCAGCAGACCCGATGTGATCGGGTCCGCACGGTTGCCGACATCGAGCAGAGAAAACAGCACAAAGATCGCGATATAGCCCGCCACCGCGCCAGCGACGCCCACGGCTATCCGTGATGGGTCCTTCATGTCTGCCTCGATGGTCGAACAATGAACTGCCGCCGCCGAGGGCTGCCTGCGTTAGACGCAACAGGCTTGCGACTTGTTCAACGCCTTCGAGGGACAATGCGGAGCGGCGGGCCGCTCCGGCTGCATCACTTCGCCACCACCTCCGGCACCTTGCCGGCCGGCGGCGTGTTGCGGCTGCGCTGGGTGCGGACGATGCCGTCGATGATGGTCATCCCGATGCCGGGGAGGTCACCGAGCTGGACGCTCTCCAGGATGCTCTTGCCAGGCGAGTGCTGGGCCTTGTCCATGATGACGAAGTCGGCGGAGCGGCCGACCTCGATCAGGCCGCAATCGAGCTGACGCATCCGCGCGGTGTTGCCGGTGGCAAGGCAGAATGCGATCTCGGCCGGGAGGTCGCCGAGCGAGGACAGCATCGAGACCATGCGCAGAATGCCGAGCGGCTGCACGCCGGAGCCGGCGGGTGCGTCGGTGCCGAGGATGACGCGGTGCAGGTCGCCCATCTCGCGCGCGGTGCGCAGCGTGAACAGGGCCGAGCGCTCATTGCCGTTGTGCACGAGCTCGAGGCCGCGCTTGCAGCCCTCGCAGATGCAGCGGATCTGGTCGTCGGGCAGGGCGGTGTGGCCGCCGTTGATGTGACCGACCACGTCGGTGTCGGCCTCCAGCACCACGTCCTTGTCGATCAGGCCGGAGCCAGGAATCGACGGGCCGCCGGTGTGGATGGTGCTCTGGATGCCGTATTTGCGCGCCCAGCCGACCATCTTCCGCGCGGTCGGGCCGTCCTTGACGCCGCCGAGGCCGACCTCGCCGAGCAGCTTGACGCCGTTCGCCGCCATCTCCTTGAAGTCCTCTTCCACCATCTCGCATTCGATCACCGGCGCGCCGGCGTGAACCTTCACGCCACCGGGACGCAAGGTCCAGAATGCGCGCTGGGCGAACACGGCCATGGCCTTGAGGCCGACGACGTCGCGGGGGCGGCCGGGCATGTGCACCTCGCCGGCGGAGATCATGGTGGTGACGCCGCCGTGCAGATAGCTGTCGATCCAGTTGATCTGGTTCTGCCGCGGCGTCCAGTCGCCGGCGACAGGGTGGACGTGGCTGTCGATCAGGCCCGGCGCCACTGTGGTGCCGTTGGCGTCGACGATGGTGGTGGCGCCTTCGGTATTGACGTCCTTGAAGCGGCCGATCGCGCTGATCTTGCCGTTCTCGGCGACGATGGTGTCGCCGTCCAGGATCGGCTTTTCCAAAGCGCCGGACAGGATCAGGCCGATATTGCGGATCACCAGCTTCGAGGGTCCGGTGGCCTGGGGTGCGTCATGCGCCATGGAAGGGGCTCCTTATTCCTAACTGCAACGCTTCCGATCTTGGGCAGCCTTGACCGCGGGATCAAGCCGGATTATTCATTAGTATACGAATGATCGTGTACAAACGACGCATAGCTGCCGGCCTCGGAACCGCAATCGACGCGACAGGGAAGGTGAGATGAGCAATTTCAATCAAGAAAGCGTTTTGAGCGTCCACCACTGGACCGATACGCTCTTCTCCTTCAAGACCACCCGCAACCCGACCTTCCGCTTCCGTAACGGCGAATTCACCATGATCGGGCTCAGGGTGGGCGAGAAGCCGCTGCTGCGGGCCTACAGCGTCGCCAGCGCCAATTACGAGGACACGCTGGAGTTCTTCTCGATCAAGGTGCCGGACGGACCGCTGACTTCGCGCCTCCAACATCTGAAGGAAGGCGACGAGATCATCGTCAGCCGCAAGGCCACCGGCACGCTGGTGATCGACAACCTGGAAGAGGGCCGCAACCTCTACCTGATCGGCACGGGCACGGGGCTTGCGCCGTTCCTGAGCGTGATCAAGGATCCCGTGACCTATGATCGGTTCGAGAAGGTGGTGCTGCTGCACGGCTGTCGGCACGTCAAGGAGCTCGCCTATGGCGAGATGATCACCGAGCATTTGCCGAAGGACGAACTGCTCGGCGAGTACATCCAGAACCAGCTGATCTACTATCCGACCGTGACCCGCGATCCCTTCCGCAACCGCGGCCGCATCACCGACCTCATCACCTCGGGCAAGCTGTTCGCCGATATCGGCCTGCCGGTGCTGGACGCCGCCCATGACCGCGTCATGATCTGCGGCAGCCCGGCCCTGGTGGCGGACACCCGCGTCCTCTTGGGGGAGCGCGGCTTCGTCGAGGGCAATCACGGCGAGCCTGCCCAGTTCGTGGTCGAGAAGGCCTTCGCCGAGCGCTGAAGCGTTTTCGAGCGAAGTGGATACCGGTTCGCGTCGAGAAGACGCGCCAAAATAAGAATCTAGGGCCCCGTTGCGGGGCTCCAGATCCGGAATTTCTGCGCGAGAAGATCGCATTTTCGCCACCGCCGGGGCGTTGCGGCGCCGATTCGGCGCACGATACTATGTGGGACCGAATCAGCGGAGTTCCCACATGGTTGCGGACAGCGACAGCAACATCGCCTGGCACCGGGTTCAGTTGAAGAAGAACCGCGCCGAGCTGAAGGCGCTGGAGACCGCGCGCTTCACGATGGGCGAGATCGCCACCTCGAAGCGCAACGGCCAGACGCAGAAGACGATCGCGGAACTCAAGCGCAAGATCGCGCAGTCGGAGCGCGCGATCGCCGATCACGACAAGCGGACGCGCCGCCCACTCGCAACCGACCTGCAGAGCCTCAGCAACGGCAGCTGGAGCCATTGGGACGCCTACACCCAACAGCAGCGCAAGAGCAGCCAGCGCTCCTCCGGGCGCGGATAGCCGCGGCTCGCCACGCCCGCGGCCTACGAGCAGACGCGCCCTTGCGCCAGCCGCGCCGCGCACCATCTCGGTGATACGCCACCAATCGTTCCGGTGATCCCATGACAGTGCGCCTCGATTTCACCAGCGAGGCCTTCTTTCGCGATCCGCCCAAGGCGATCGCGAAATTGCGCATGTCCGCACCCGTGGTCGCGACGCGGTTTCCCATCGTCGGCAATGTCTGGATCACCACGACTCATGACGTCACCGCGCAGGTCCTGAAGGACGGCGCGACCTTCACCTTGCGCAAGGAGGATGGCGATATCGCGGGCTTGCGCTGGTGGATGCCGAGATTCGTCAGGACCATCGCCAACAACATGCTGACGATGGACGAGCCGGATCACACGCGGCTGCGCAGCATCGTCGACGAAGCGTTTCGCCGCCGCGCGATCGTTGCGATGGAGCCGCGCATCCGGGCCATCGCTGACGGTCTGGCCGACGAGCTGTTCGCGCAAGGATCCCCGGCCGATCTGGTCCAGCGCTATGCGCGCATCCTGCCGCTCGCGGTGATCTCGGAGCTGCTCGGTCTGCCGCTCGCAGATCGTCCAAAGTTCATCGCCTGGGCCAACGCGATGACCTCGCTGACGAATGTCGTCAGCTTCTTCCGCCTGCTGTTCGCGGTGCGCAAGATGCGCGCCTACCTCGAGCAGCAGTTGCAGATCGCGCGTGTCCAGGGCGGCGAGGGCCTGATTGCCGAGCTGATTCAGGTCGAGCGCGAAGGCGGCCAGATCACGCCGGATGAAATGGTCTCGATGGTGTTTCTGTTGCTCGGGGCGGGATCGGAAACCACCACCCATCTCATCAGCGGTTCCATCTACGAGCTGCTCAGGAATCCCGAGCTGCGCGACTGGCTGGAACAGGATTGGAGCCGCGTCGGGCTCGCGGTCGAGGAGTTTCTGCGCTTCGTCTCGCCCGTGCAATTCTCCAAGCCACGCTACGTGCGGCGCGATGTCGAGGTCGAGGGCGTGCGCCTGAAGAAGGGCGATCGCGTCATGGTGATGCTCGCCGCTGCGAACATGGATCCCGCGGTACATGATCGTCCCGAGACCCTCGATCTCGAACGCAAGCCGAACCGCCATATTTCGTTCGGTACGGGAATCCACTTCTGTCTCGGCCATCAGCTCGCGCGCATCGAGGCGGCCTGCGCGCTGGAGGCGCTGTTCGTGCGTTGGCCGAAATTGAGTCTGGCCGTCGATGCCGCTGAGATCCGCTGGCGCAGGCGGCCGGGCTTGCGCGCGATCGCGAAGCTTCCCGTCACGGCAGAGGGCCGCGGAACAGAGACGACTGCACGCGCCGGAACGAGGGACGATCGTTCCCTCACCGCGGCGAACTGACGTCGGCGGCGCCCTTTCGGAAAATCTTTGCCTGTTGTGATCGGCCAGGAACGGTGTGCCGTTCGTGCTGTTGTCATCCCGACATGGCGCGGAGGGGAGTTCCTTGGGGCGCATGTCGCAGATCGACGTCTTAACGGGAGACCAGATCATGGCCAGCAAGATGCCACCTGTTCCACCGGACAATCAGAGCCGCAAGGGAACCGGCGATCGCAAGCAGATGTCCGCCGATCAGATGCCGCACGGTCAGGAGCGTGTACAGAATCCAGATCAGCAGGGACAGCAGGGCAACATCAAGCAGAACACGACCAACCAAGGCTATCAGCAAGATCGCTGAGGAGGACGACATTCATGTCGACATCCACGAAGACACCGAACAGCATTCGACAGGGCGGACCCGGCGCCTCGCATGAGAACGCGAAGGCACCACTTCAGGTGAAGAAGCCGCCGGCGGACGATCCGCAGCGCAGCCACAGCCGGGTTTCCGGCGGCGGTGGCGAGCGCGATTCCCATCACACGCACGACGAGGCCGGAAAGGGCGGAGGCAGGTGACATGGCCAACAAGCAACCCAAGCTGTACGCGCCGACCGAGAAGGACCTGCATGACAATCCCCTGATCGGCGGATCCAAGGGCGCGAACAGGGCAGGCGTTTCGCCTGACGACCTCGAGGACGTCTTGGGCGAGAACACGATCGAAGGCGACGTCGAAAACGACGTGAACGCCGGTGGCGGTATCGACAAGGATGTCGCGCGGAGCGGTTCGCCCCGAAGAGGCCGGTAAGATTGGAGGCCCACAATGCAGGGCAAGAAGACTCACGAACAGCAAGTGCGCATCCTCGAGCGGAAGCCAGATGTTCCGGATGCGCGAGAACTCGAGCAGGCCGCCGGTCATAACCCGCAAGACACGCGAGTCCATCGTGCCAACCCCGAAGCTCGTCACAGTGAGTTTCCAGTGAGCCGCGGCGGTCTCAACCAGGAGAGCGATCACAACAAGCACAACGATCCCGGCCAGAGCGGCCACAAGCCGCCCAAACCGACGACGGCACAACAGAAGCACTAAATCATCGGAAGAGAGGAGAGACTGATGCCTGGTGGGCATGGCAGCAAGACGCACTTCAGATCGGGCATGCATGGCAAGGGCGACGGCACCGGCGCATTGACCGACGTGCCGAAGGAGATGATCGGCGACAACATGGTCCTGTCCAACCGAGACAAGAAACAGCATTCGGACATTCGCGGCATGGACGGCAAGTCCATCCAGACCGAACAATATCAGGACCACGCAGCAAACCGGCTCGATGAGAAGCCGGAGGCCGACGAGACCTGAGAGGGCGTTCCTTCCGCCGACTTGCGGACCGGTGTTCAGCCGGTCCGCTTTTTTGTGGGCGCAAGGTCACGCTCCCAGCCGAACACCGAACGGCCATCGAGCTCCGGTGAGGCCGCACGCTCGCCGGCGATGAAAGCATCGACTGAGGGGCCGCGCGCGGTCCTCTCCAACCGCCGTGCCTGGTCGTCGAGGCGTTTGATCGCCTGCATCTCCTCGTCGCGTCCGAGCTTCGCGTTTCGGATCGCGCCCTTCAGCACCCGGATGGTCTCGTCATAGACCTTGATCGGAACGGGGTAGGGATGCCGGTCCTTGCCGCCATGGGCGAGCGAGAAACGGGCGGGGTCGGTGAAGCGATAGGGCGCGCCGTGCACGACCTCGGCAACCATCGCGAGCGAGCGCACCGTGCGCGCGCCGACGCCCGGCGTCAGCAGCAGCTCCGGAAAATCGACCGGGCCGCGTTCGGCTGCGGCGGCGAGCGTGCCGTGCAGGCGGCGCGCGAACACGTCCTTCGGCCGCACATCATGATGCGCAGGCATGATCAGATGCGGCAGCATGCCTTGCGCCGGCGTGGATGGGGTTCCCGCGAGCCGCTCGAATTCGGAGACGATGCGATCCGGGCCGAGGTCGGAGAGCAGCTCGAGCTGTGCCGTCCGAGATAGATCGGCGCGATGATCGGTGAGATTGACGATCTCCCCCTGCTGCGGCCCGTCGATTGCGCTGTGCGGCGTATCGACAAAGCTCTTCAGTGCCTCGGAGTGCCAGTGATAGCGCCGCGCCTGCCGCTTGTCGCCGTTCATGCCCTGCTGCACCACCGTCCATTTGCCCTCAGTGGTGACGAAGAAGCCGTGCAGATAAAGGTCAAAGCCGTCCTGGACCGCGGCGCTGTCGACCTTGGCGACCAGCCGGCTGGCCCGGGTCAGCTTGACGCCGTCGAATCCGACGCGGTCGCCGAGCTGCAACAGCTCGTCCGGCGTCTTGCGCGAATGCTGACCGCGACCGCCACAGACGTAAATCCCGAGCTCGTCCTGGAGCGGTCCGAGCCCGCGCTTCAGCGCGCCGATCACGGAGGTGGTGATGCCGGAGGAGTGCCAGTCCATTCCCATCACGGCGCCAAACGACTGGAACCAGAATGGATGCGACAGGCGCTGTAGAAATGCGTCGCGGCCGTAATGATGCACGATCGCCTGGGTGACGATCGCCCCGAGCGAGGACATGCGACTTGCCAGCCAGGGCGGAACCCGCCCGGTGTGAAGAGGAAGATCGGCGCTGCCGGTTCGTCGAGTCATGGCGACAAGCCTAGCGCAGCTCAGCGACGGTTGCACCTGCGGGATGCTGCATTGCACGGGGCGGGGGAGCGAAGCCGGCCGGGATGCGTTGTGCGGGTTGCGTGAATGCAATGATGGGGACGATCCATGGATTGGCAGGCTCTGACGGCCGATATCGACGGGATGTTCGGCTGGATACCGTCATGGTTCATCGGCCTCACCCTGGTTGCCGGCGCGATCCTTCTTGCCCTGCTCGCCTACCGGGTCGCCACATGGCTGCTCAACCGCGCTTTCGGAACGCGGCTTCCGCTCTTGAGTGTGTTCATCGAGCGCACGGCAGGCCCCGCGCAAATGGCGCTTTGCCTTGCCGCCGTCGCAATGGTGCTCCCGCTGGCGCCGCTCGACGATACGATCCGCACCCCCCTGACGCGCCTGTTCGTCGTGGCCTTCATCGCGCTGATCGGCTGGATCTCGATCCGGATCGTCGACATGAGCGCGGCGCGCTACTTGCAGAACTTTCGCGATGTCACCGAGAATTTCGTCGCGCGCAAGCATGTCACGCAGGTGCGCGTGTTCAAGCGCGTCACCGACACCATCATCGTCATCATCACGGTCTCCGCCGCGCTGATGACGTTCGACTCCGTGAAGCAATACGGAGTCAGCCTGTTCGCCTCCGCAGGTGCTGCCGGCATCATCGTCGGCCTTGCCGCGCGCCCGCTGCTGAGCAATCTGATCGCCGGCCTGCAGATCGCGATCACCCAGCCGATCCGCATCGAGGATGCCGTGATCATCGAGAACGAATGGGGCTGGATCGAGGACATCGCCTCGACCTATGTCGTGATCCGGCTGTGGGATTGGCGCCGCATGGTGGTGCCGCTGTCCTACTTCATCGAAAAGCCATTCCAGAACTGGACGCGCGACACCGCATCCCTCATCGGCGTCGTCGCGCTGCATGTCGACTATCGCGCCGACGTCCCGCGCATCCGACGCTGGCTGGAGGAGGCGGTGAAGCAGTCGAAGCTGTGGGACGGGGAGGTGGTGAATCTCCAGGTGATCGATGCCGATTCGCGCACCATCGAGCTTCGGGCACTGGTCAGTGCCAGGAACGCACCGCAGTCGTGGGACCTGCGCTGCGAGATCAGGGAGAAGCTCATCGCCTTCATCCGCGACGAGATGCCGGAGGCGCTGCCGCGCGACCGCGCCATCCTGATCCCGTCGGGAGACGGAGAGGGCGATCTCGGACTGCGTCCCGCACCGCCGGAGAAGATGCGGGCGAGCGCCAGTCACTGAACGGCGCTTACGCGCCTGCGTCGTCCCGCCATTGCCACGTTCTTGTTGACGAGACCTGATCTTTTGTACGATAGTACAAATCTCATGGTACGCAAGCCCACCAGCAAGGAAGCGGCCCGCAAGCCGAATATGCGCGAGGCGATCCTCGCCGCCGCGGAGGAGCTGTTCGCCACCAACGGCTTCAATGCCGTATCGGTGCGCGACATTGCGCAAGCTGCCGGGGCAAATCCGGGCAGCGTGACCTATCATTTCAAGACCAAGGACGGTTTGCTGCTGGAAATCTACCGGCGTCATTGCGGGCCGATGAATCTGCGCCGTTCCGAGCTGCTCGCGGCCGCAAAGCGCGTGCGCGATCTCCAGGACCGGCTGGAGGCGATCGTTCGGGCCTATGTGGTGCCGGCCTTCACCTCGGGCAGCGATCTCGCCGGCGGCGGGGCGCGTTTCACGCGGCTGCGCGCGGTGATGTCGGCGGAAGGTAACGAGGTCGCGCGAAAGATCATCGCGCAGACCTTCGACGACACCAGCCACGCCTTCATCGACGCGGTCCACGAGAGCCTGCCGCACATTCCGCGCACGGACATCGTCTGGCGCAGCCATTTCCTGCTCGGCGCACTCTATTATTCACTGGTGACGCCGGAACGCGTGTCGCGCCTGTCGCGCGGCGAGGCCGACGGCAGCGATGCCGCTTGCGCCATCGAACAATTGGTGCAGGCCACCGTCGCGGCTTTCCAGGCGCCGGCGCTGGATGAGGCCGCGCCGGCGCGGCGGCGGCCGGTCGTCGCCGGCAAGGCGTGAAGCAAGAAATCTCGCTTCGGCGGTTCACCTCATGACGATGATGTACACGCCGACCATTCCACCGCCCGACCCGAACACGCGCACGCCGAAGTTCAGGCTGCCGAAGTTGTCGTGTGACGCGCATTGCCACATCTTCGGGCCCGGCGCGAAATATCCTTACGCGTCGGAGCGTTCCTACACGCCGCCGGATGCACCGCTGGAGGATTTTCGCATCCTGCATGCCAAGCTCGGCGTGGAGCGCGCCGTCATCGTCAATGCCAGCGTGCACGGCACCGACAACAGGGTGGCGCTCGATGCGATCGCTGAGAGCAATGGCGCCTACCGTGCCGTCGCCAACATCGACGATACCGTCACCGAGTGCGACCTGCGCGTGCTGCACGAGGGCGGTTTTCGCGGCTGCCGCTTCAATTTCGTCCGCCATCTCGGCGGCGTCCCCGACAAGCGCGTCTTCGACCGCATCGTCGCGATGGTCACGCCGCTCGGCTGGCACGTCGACCTGCATTTCGATGCGGTCGATTTGCCCGAATATGCCGACATGCTGACAAGCCTGCCGCTGAGCTACACCATCGACCATATGGGCCGGGTGAAGGCAGGGGACGGGCTCGACCAGCTGCCGTTCAAGATCCTGATCGAGCTGATGCAGCGCGATGACAAGTGCTGGGTGAAGATCTGCGGCTCGGAGCGGGTGTCCTCTATCGGTCCGCCGTTCACCGATGCGGTGCCGTTCGCGCGAAAGATCGTCGAGACCGCGCCGGATCGTGTCATCTGGGGCACGGACTGGCCGCATCCCAACGTCAAGGTGATGCCGAATGACGGCGATCTCGTCGATTTGATCCCGCTGTTCGCGCCGGAGCCGGAGCTGCAGACAAAGATTCTGGTCGACAATCCCGCGCGCCTGTTCGGGTTCGAGGCGTGACGACGTCATCGCGACCGGCACGCTGGGAGGACATGTGCTGTGGACGCATGCATACGAAACAAAAGGGAGTAGCCCATGAAAACAGGCCTCGTCGTCACCGCCCATCCCGGCGATTTCGTCTGGCGCGCCGGCGGCGCCATCGCGCTGCATGCGAAGAAGGGCTATCGGATGAAGATCGTGTGCCTGTCCTTTGGCGAGCGCGGCGAGAGTCAGTTCGCCTGGAAGGAGCAGGGCGCGACGCTGGAGTCGGTCAAGGCCGGCCGCAAGGACGAAGCGGAACGGGCAGCCAGGCTGCTGGGCGCCGAAATCGAGTTCTTCGATTGCGGTGACTATCCGCTGAAGCTCACCGAGGCGCATTTCGACCGTATGGTGGATATCTACCGCGAGCTCAATCCGAGCTTCGTCCTGACGCATGCGCTGGAAGACCCCTATAATTTCGACCATCCGAACGCGGCGCATTTCGCGCAGGAGACGCGTGTGGTCGCGCAGGCCATGGGCCACAAGCCCGGCGCGCCGTACAAATATTCGGCGCCGCCGGTGTTCCTGTTCGAGCCGCACCAGCCCGAGCAGTGTAACTACAAGCCCGACACCATTCTCAAGATCGACGAGGTCTGGAAGGAGAAACACGAGGCGTTCCAGATTCTCGCCGCGCAAAAACATCTCTGGGGCTATTACGAGCGCGTCGCGCTCAACCGCGGCATCCAGGGCAGCCGCAACACCGGTGTTCCCATGACCTATGGCGAGGCCTATCAGCGCCTATTCCCGACGGTTGCGGACGAGCTGGCATGAAGCCGGTCCGCACAATCAAGCTGAAAGCCGTACTCGGCAGTCACCACCATGTGCAGGCGGTGAAGAGCGGGGCGCTCCGTTCCGACCTGTTCGATCTCGATTTCATCGAATACACGCCGACCAACACGGCGTTCAAGCCGATGGTGCGCGAACGGGCCTTTGACGTCTGCGAGATGGCGATCGTCACCTATCTGATGGCGAAAGCGCACGGCAAGCCGCTGGTGCTGCTGCCGGCGACCATGCTCGGCCGCTTCCAGCATTCTTACGCTCTCTATAATCCTGCGCGTGGGACGCTCGGGCCGTCCGATCTCGAAGGCAAGCGCGTCGGTATCCGCTCCTTCACGACCACGACGGGCGCCTGGATCAGGGGCATCCTCGCCAACGACTACGGCGTCGATCTCGACAGGATTCGTTGGATCACCTTCGAGGATCCGCATGTCGCCGAATATGTCGACACCACGGAGCGCGCGCCGAAGGACAAGAAGATCCTGCAGATGCTGCGCGACGGCGAGCTCGATGCCGTCCTCGGCGAGACCTCCGATGATCCCAAGCTGAAGCCGCTGTTTCCCGATCCGGCCGCAGAAGCCTCCAGATGGTATTCGCGGCGCGGCGTGGTCCCGATCAACCATCTCGTGGTCGTGACCGAGAGCCTGGCGAAATCGCGCCCCGACGTGGTCGCCGGCGTCTATGATCTGCTCAAGCGCAACAAGGCGCAGACGGGAGCGACGGCAACGCCGGACCTCGTTCCGTACGGGATCGAGGCCAACAGAAAACCGCTCGAGCTGATCATCGACTACGCCTTCCAGCAGGCGCTGATCCCGCGCCGCTATACGGTCGATGAGCTCTTTGACGAGACGACACGAGGACTGAACTGATGGCAGGTGATCCCAGACGCTGGCAGATCGGGCTGGTCGGCTATGGCGAGGTCGGCAGGATTCTAGCCGAGGATTTGCGCCAGCAGGACATCAGAGTCTCAGCCTACGACATCAAGCTTGGCGGCGAGCAGGGCGCGTCGCTGCAAGAGCATGCGGCGAAATTCGGTGTCGCTCTTGCAACGTCCCACGCCGAGCTGACCGCGAAATCCGACTTCATCATCTCCGCCGTCACGGCGAGCCAGGCCGTGCCGGTCGCAAAGGCCTGTGTGGCAGCGATCAATCAGGGCACCTGGTTTCTCGATTTCAACTCGGCCTCTCCCGGCGCCAAGCAGCGCGCGGCAGGGCTGATCGACGGTGCCGCCGGGCGTTATGTCGAGGGCGCGGTGATGACCTCGGTGCCGCCTTATCGCATCAAGGTGCCTTTGCTGCTCGGCGGACCCGGCGCGAGGGAGCTCGAGCCGCTTCTGAATACGATCGGTTTCGCGGCCAAGGTTGCCAGTGACAAGCTCGGCGTGTCCTCGGCCGTCAAAATGTGCCGCAGCATCATGATCAAGGGCCTGGAGGCCATGGTCATCGAGAGCTTCACGACGGCGCGTGCCTATGGCGTCGAGGATGCGGTGCTGCCTTCGCTTGCGGAAACGTTCCCCGGGATCGACTGGGAGGAGCTGGGCGCCTATTGCTTCCAGCGCGTGATCGAGCACGGCCGCCGCCGGGCCGAGGAGGTGCGCGAGGTCGCCGAGACCGTGCGCGAGGCGGGGCTGACGCCGTGGTCGGCGCAAGGCACGGCCGAGCGGCAGGCCTGGATGGCCGATCTCGCCGATGAGGGGCTGTTCGGGTTGAGGGGCAGCAGCGAATTCGCCTGCAGTGCGGACTGGCGCACCGAGGCGGACCGGATCCTGGCGAAGATCAATCGGACGAAATAGTCAGCTCAGGACCGGGTCGCGGGATTCGAAGCTCCCGACCTGGTCACGCGCGCGTTCGATGAGGTCGATCAGATTGCGGGATTTACGGACGAGCTGCTCGGTGGCCGGCTGGGTGCGGAACTCCGCCAGCACGGCGCGAACGCACTTGCTGGCGGCATCGAGCGTCCAGAGCGTACGGTTCACGTCAGCCTGCGTCTGGATGGCCGAGATATCGAGGCCCGAGAGAACGTGGCCGATGCCGTCCAGCCGCTTCACCGCCGTATCGGTCGGCGTTCGGGCCTGGACGGAATCATCGATGCTGCTGAATGCGCTGAACAGACTCATACTTCCCCACTGAACGCAGATTGTCAGTGCACGTCCTAGTTATGGCGGCGCGGCCTGCCTCGCAATGCGTTGAGCTACGGTCCGGGATTCTACCGAACTCGGGTCGGCGCGGACCGGCGGTAAAATCGAACTGCCGTGGCCTCGCGGCCGATCAGGTTGTGCGCGCGATGCCCGAAATATCGGCCGTGAAACGCGCTCAGCTCTTGAACAGGGTCGGCCGGGGCCGTGCAAATGTCTGCCGGCCGCGCTTGAAGCCCATCAGGACGTCAGGCAGCTCGGCGATCGCGAGTCGGCTGTCCTTGGTATCGAGCACGATCAGATCGGCGGGATTGCCGACCTCGATGCCGTAGTCGGCGAGGTTCATCAACCGGGCCGGCAGCCCGGTCACGAGGTCCAGGCAGGTGTCGAAGTCGCTGACCGAGGCGTGCGCGACGTTGGCGTAGAAGTTCGCCATCCGCAGCAGCGAGGCATCGCCGAACGGCGTGAAGGGATTGAGCACGTTGTTGGTCGCGACCGAGCAGAGCACGCCGTCGCCGGCAAACTTGTGGGCCAGGGTCAGCCCGCGCGGCGCGTTGTGCGTGGCCTCGCGCCCCATCAGATAGAGATCGGTCGCGGGCAGGACGGTGACCGCAACGCCTGACCTTGCCAGTTGCGCAGTGGCCGCCTTCATCCGTTCGGGGGGCAGGGCCGACAGCTTCGTGGCATGGCCAATCGCGACGCGTCCGCTGTAGTTGCGCTGCTCGGTCTGGCGGCAGACCTCGTCGAGATGCCACCAGGAGGGATCGAGATCGAAATCGAGATGGAGATCGACGTCGATGTCGAATTCCTCAGCGAGATCGAAGATGCGCGCGAGATGGGCGTTCGGGTCGGTGTCCATGTAGGGACAGCCGCCAATGACCTCGCCGCCTTCGCGCAGCGCCTGGATCAGCAGCTCCTCGGCTCCGGGATCGTTGGTGAGGCCTTCCTGCGGGAAGACGCAGAGCTCGAGATCGATCGCCCAGGCGTAATCGCGCTTCAGCGCCTTGACCGCCTCGTAGCCGCGGAGGCCGATGCGGGGGTCGATCTCGACATGCGTCCGCATGCGCGTCGTGCCGTTGACGATGGCGCGTTCGAGCACTCTGGCGCCGCGCGCGTAGACGTCCTCGATTGTGAAATCCTTCTTCATCCCGGCGACGGCGCGGATCGCCTCCGAGACGCTGCCGTGATCGTGGCCGCAGCGGCCGAGCAGGCAGGCCTTGTCGAGATGGATGTGGGTGTCGACGAAGCCGGGCAGGGCGAGGAGGCCGCCGAGATCGACGTCGGCGGCCTCGCAGGCCAGCTTTGGCGCGATCGCGGCGATGCGGCCGTCCTTCACCCCGATATCGACCGGTGCGGCGGAAGAGCGCAACAATGCGTTGCGGAAGATCAGGTCGAAGGTGGCTTGGGCGGTCATGGCGTTGGATTCAGCCGTGGCAGCCTAGCGGAAGCCGTGGGGGCGGGCAGCTCCAGATTGTGTGCAATGCTGAGGCTGGATTGTCCAAAAATTGTGCATGCACTTTGAGGCACCCGGATTGTAAGATAGCGGCATCCGGAGAGAACCCCGCGATGTCTACTGCCGCGAAAGCCGAAAGCCCGATGACCGACGCCGAGATTGTCGAAGCCTATCTCACCGCTTCGATGATACCGGATCCCGACGCCGCTGCGGCCTATATGAAGCCGGGCACGGTGATCACGTTCACCGGCGGGCGCGCGTTCGACCATCCGCGCGGGCCGACCGGCTTCAACGCGAAACGCTATCGCTGGGTCAAGAAGAAGATGGACCGGTTCGACGTCTGCCCGGGCCCGGACGAGACCGTCGTCTACAGCGTCGGCACGCTCTATGGCGAATGGATGGACGGCACGCCGTTCGAGGGCAACCGCTATGTCGATCGCTTCGTCGTGAGGGACGGGCAGATCGTGAAGATGGATGTCTGGAACGACAGCGCCGAGCGCATCCTCGTCCAGCGCGGCATCGAGGCTTAGCCCCTCCGCGCGATTTTCGGCAGCTTGACGACGCGATTGCTCGTCACCTCGTCCGCATAGGGTGCGAGGATGTCGAGCAGATCGCGGCCACGCTGCGGAGTGGGAGCGACCAGCGCACGATTGGCCACCGAATCCAGGTGATGATGCATCAATTCCATCACCTTGGCCGCATCGCCCTTGGCAAGCGCCGCGATGATGGCGCGGTGCTCGTTGATGGCGCATTCGGTGGAATGCGGCCGGCTGTACAGCGACAGCGTCAGGCAGCAGCGATAGGCGACCTCGCTGACATAGCGCACCAGAATCGGGCTGTTCGTCATATGGGCGAGCAGAATGTGGAATTCGGTGGCGAGTCGGATCGACACCGCATCCGTGCCGCCGCGGGCGCGATCCTCGGCATCGACATGGGCGTTCAGCTCGGCGATCTGCGCCTTGGTCAGCTTGCCCGCGAGCTGGCGCACGACGAGGCGTTCGAGCTCGATGCGGATGTCGAAGGCATCGCGCGCCTCCTGCCAGCTCGGCGTCGCCACCACGGCGATCCGGTTGCGGCGGAGCTCGACCAGGCCTTCGGCGGCGAGTTGACCTAGCGCATGGCGGGCAATGGTGCGGCTGACGCCGAAACGTTCGCCGAGCGCATCTTCCGGCAGCTTGGCGCCGGGCTCCAGCGCCTGCTCGATGATGGCGCGCCGGAGCGCGCGGCAGATCACGCTGACCTTGTCCGACGATTCAGAAGTCTTGCTGCTGGCGCGCGCCGCCATCGGCGAATCCCATGGGAGTGACATCTCTCTTTAGCACAGGCTCGCGC
This sequence comes from Bradyrhizobium sp. IC3195, assembly GCF_020193585.1. Lineage (NCBI taxonomy): Bacteria > Pseudomonadati > Pseudomonadota > Alphaproteobacteria > Hyphomicrobiales > Nitrobacteraceae > Bradyrhizobium > Bradyrhizobium sp. IC3195. Next base: position 254,123 of record NZ_JADYVG010000001.1, read on the forward strand.
CGATTGAGCGCTCCAATTGCATGCAGTTTGGCCTCCGGACTGCCTAAATCGAATCCGGCGGTTTGGCGCGGATTTCGGCTAGGCCTTTGATTTCGCGGGGCTCGATCGCTGGCATCCAGCTTGCATGCACTTTTTCCGTGATGCGCATGCAACCCAACGCCCAGTTCGACGGCCAGCCCGTTCCCGAAGGCTCTGCGACGATCGCCATCGAGCTGTCGGAGGCCTCGGTGACCTTCGGGCGCGGCGACCGCGCCGTGCCTGCTTTGTCGAAGACCACGCTCAAGATCGCCGACGGCGAGTTTGTCGCATTGGTCGGCCCGTCCGGATGCGGCAAATCGACCATATTGCGTCTCGTCAGCGGCCTGGTGCAGCCGACCAGCGGCGTCGTCATCGTCGGCGGCCGCGAGGTGGCGGCCCGGGCGATGCGGGTCGGCATGGCCTTCCAGAACCCGACCATGCTGCCGTGGATGACGATCGAGCGGAATATCATGCTGCCGCTGAAGATCGTCGAGCCGTTCCGCTCGAAGTTCCGCAAGCTGCGCAAGACCGAATTCCGCGACAAGGCCAATGCGCTGCTGGAGCAGGTCGGCCTCAAAGGGTTCGGCAACCGCTATCCCTGGCAGCTCTCCGGCGGCATGCTCCAGCGCGCCAATCTCTGCCGTGCGCTGATCCACGAGCCGCGCATGCTGCTGCTCGACGAGCCCTTTGGCGCCCTCGACCAGTTCACCCGCGAGGAGCTATGGGCGATCCTCCAGAATCTCTGGATGACGCACAAGCCGACCGTGCTGCTGGTCACGCACGATCTGCGCGAGGCGGGCTTCCTTGCCAGCCGCATCTGCGTGATGAGCGCGCGCCCCGGCCGCATCCTCGACGACAGCCGCGTCGAATTCGCGCGGCCGCGCACGGTCGCGATGACGTTCGAGCCGGATTTCGTCGCGCTGAACCAGAAGCTGCGCGCCTTCATCGAGGATGCGCGCAGCGCCGCTGAGCAGGGGGCAGGCTGATGTTCGGGATCGATGTCAGGCAGAAAGCGTGGTCGGCGGGGCTGATCGTGCTGTTCTTCGTCGCCTGGGAGCTGTTCTGCCTGATGACCGGCATGTCCGATCTGGTGCTGCCGCGGCCCTCGCAGGTCTTCGTGACGCTGGTCCAGCGCTTCCCGGTGCTGTGGCCGCACATCGTGCAGACGCTCGCCACCACCATGCTCGGCTTCGTGCTTGGCGTCGCGCTCGGCGTCGCCCTCGGCGCGATCATCGGCGTGTCGAAGACGGCCTACGACACCTGCTATCCGCTGCTGATCGGCTTCTCCTCGATCCCCAAGGTCGCGGTGGTGCCGATCTTCGTGCTGTGGTTCGGCTCCGGCACGGTGCCGGCGGTGCTGACCGCGCTGTCGATCTGCTTCTTCCCGATCGTGGTCAACATCGCGACCGGCCTTGCCACCACCGAGCCCGAGCTCGAGGACGTCTTGAAGGCGCTCGGCGCCAGCAAGCTCGATATCCTCTGGAATGTCGGTCTGCCGCGCACCATGCCGTTCTTCTTTGCTTCGCTGAAGGTCGCGATCTCCTACGCCTTCGTCGGCGCGGTGCTGTCGGAGACGGTCGCCTCCAACCGCGGCATCGGCAACGTCATGATGACCGCGTCCTCCAATTTCAACGTGCCGCTGGTGTTCGCGGGCTTGTTCGTGCTCGCCGGGCTCGGTGTCGCGCTCTACGTCGTGTTCTCGCTGATCGAAGGACAGGTCACCGGCTGGGCCACGCGCAAGAACGACGTGATCGCCACCTGATTTCTTGAACCGTCACGCAACGAAGCTGAGGAGGTCTCGATGTTGAGGAAGTTAACCGCCGCGCTGCTTGGATTGGCGCTGTCCGCAGGCGCCGCCACCGCGCAGGAGACCACGATCAAGTTCACGCTAGGCTGGAAAACCCAGGGCAGCGACGCTGCCTTCTTCTATGCCAAGGACAACGGCTTCTTCAAAGAGGAAGGCCTCAACGTCGTCATCGATCAGGGCGAGGGCTCCGGCGCCACCGTCACGCGCGTGATGTCGGGCGCCTATGACGCCGGCTTCGGCGACGTCAACGCCATCATCCAGAACGCCTCGACCAAGCCGCAGGAGGCGCCCGTCATGGTCTACATGATGTGGAACCAGCCGCCGTTCGCCATCGTCGCCAAGAAGAGTAGCGGCATCAACACCATCAAGGATTTCGAAGGCCGCACGCTGGGCGGTGCGCAGGGCACGCCGACGACGCGCCTGTTGCCGGTGTTCACGCGCAAGAATAGTCTCGACGGTGAGAAGATCAAGATCTCCAACATGGCGCCGAACCTGCAGGAGCCGATGCTGATCAAGGGCGACATCGATGCGGCCCTCGTCTTCAACATCACCAGCTATTTCAATCTGGTGCTCAACCGCCAGGATCCGGACAAGGACTTCAAATGGTTCTCCTTCGGTGAATATGGCCTCGATCTCTATTCCAACGGCGTGATGGTCTCCCGCAAGCTGATCGCCTCGAATCCGAAGGCCGTCGCGGGCCTGGTGCGCGCCATCAACAAGGGTGCGATCGCGATCGCCAAGGACCAGAATGCCGGCATGAAGGCGGCGCTGAACTACGACAATCTCATCAACGCCGAGGTGGAGAAGCGCCGGCTGCAATATTCCTTCGAGAAGCTGATCGTCTCGCCGGAGATGAAGGAGATCGGCATCGGCGACATTAAGGACGACCGGATGACGCGCGCGATCGGCATCGTGGTCGAGGGCTATCAGCTCGCCCGTGCGCCGACGCCGGCGGAGGTGTTCTCGCGCGAATTCCTGCCGCCGCGCGCGGAGCGGGAACTGGTGTACACTGCCAACTGAGATTGGAGGAACAGCCATGGCCACGGAGATCTCGGCAACCAGCCTGTTCCGTGGCCCTGACCGTGGCGTCAGCGCGAACGTCGTGCTGCGGCACGACGAGGGCGTCATCACCGAAATCTCGGAAGGAGCGGGGCCGGCGCCTCGCTCCTTCGTCATCCCCGCCTTCGTCAACGCCCATGATCATGCCCGTGCCACGGCGTCGTCCTTCGATGCGGTCGGCATGCCCCTGGAAAGCTGGATTTTGCGAACCGCGCTGGGCTCGCCGATCGATCCCTATCTGACGGCCGTCTCGGCATTGGCCCGTTCCGCCAAGGCAGGCTGCGCGGCGATGATGGTCCATTACACGCGTCCGAGCGGGACGATGCCGCTGCTGGACGAGGCCAAGGCCATCGCGAAAGCCGCATCCGACGTCGGGATTCGCATGGCGTTTGCAATGGCGGTGCGCGACCAGAACCCCATTGTCTACGGTGATGCCGAGCCGATGCTTTCAGGGCTTCCCGGGGACGATCGCAAGACGATCGAGGATCTCTTCGTTCGCGCGCCGCTGTCGCCGAAGGCCTATATCGAGCTGACCGACGCAATTGCCGCAGCCATCGCCGGACCGATGGTCGACGTACAGCTCGGGCCGGCCGGTGTGCAATGGTGCTCGAAGCCGCTGCTGGAGGCCGTCGCGGAGAACTCCGCGCGGACCGGTCGCCGCATTCACATGCATCTGTTGGAAACAGTTTATCAGCGCGCCTGGGCCGACCAGCACTTTCCGGACATGGTGCGCTGGCTTCGCGAGGTCGGCTTTCTCTCCGAGCGGCTGACGCTGGCGCATTGCATTCACGCCCGTCCGGATGAGCTGGAGATGATCGCCGCCTCCGGCGCGCGCATCGTCACCAATTTCAGCTCGAACATGCATTTGCGCTCGGGCCTCGCCCCGATCGCCGCTGCGCACAGATGCGGCTGCGCCATCACTGTGGGCGTCGACGGTCTGGCGCTGGACGAGGATGACGACATCCTGCGCGAGATGCGGCTGGTGCAGATGGTTCACGGCGGGCTCGGCTTCAAGGCGACATGGACGCCCGCCGAGATGTTTGCGCTCGCCATCCGCAACGGACGCCATGCGACCGGGGCGCCCGGGAATGGTGAGCTCTCGGCGGGCAATCCCGCCGACTACGTCGTGATCGATCTTGACCGGCTGGATCGAGACCAGATCATGTCGGTTGACCCGATGGCGCTGCTGTTCGCGCGCGGCAATGCGTCGCTGGTGAAGGAGGTGGTCGTCGCCGGCAGGACGATCGCGCGGGACGGGGTCTGCACGGGCGTCGACCTTCCGGCCATCGAGCGCGAATCGCGGGCGATGTACCGCGCCAATGTCGGCAAGCTCGACAGCTTCCGGCGGATGTGGCCGTCCCTGTCGGATCGGTTGAGCGGCTGGTTCGAGCAGCAGCTGACGTGCCAGTGACGCGCCGATGGGCGCCGCGACGGAATGCATATCAAACAGCGATAGCTGGTAGACGCAGCCTCGTCTGGCGCATGACCGACCTCTAGGCTATCAGCTCCTCGATAGTTCGACACCAATCCCCTTCGAGGAGCCCCTGATGCGCCTACCTACCATTCTCCTGGCCCTGACATGTCTTGCCGGCGCAGCTTCGGCCGAAGACCTCACGGGCACGCTCCAGAAGGTCAAGGAGACCAAGAAGATCACGCTGGGCTATCAGGAGGCCTCCGTCCCATTCAGCTATCTCGATGGCAACCAGAAGCCGGTCGGCTTTGCCATGGACATCTGCCTCCGTATCGTCGAAGCCGTGAAGAAGCAGCTCGGCATATCAGACATTTCGGTCGAGACTGTCGCGGTGACGTCCTCGAACCGGATTCCTTTGATGGTCAACGGCACGCTCGACCTGCATTGCTCGGCGACCACCAACAATGCCGACCGCCAGAAGCAGGTCGCCTTCACCAACACGCACTTCCTCAGCGCGACGCGGTTCGCGGCCAGGAAGGCGGCGAGCATCAAGACCATCGACGATCTCAAGGGCAAGGCGGTCACGGCGGTCGCGGGATCCGTGAACTTGACGCAGCTCGCCAAGGTCAACACCGAGCGCAATCTCGGCATCAACATCATGCCGGCCAAGGACCAGGCCGAGGCCTTCCTGCTGCTGGAGACCGACCGCGCCCAGGCCTATGCGCTCGACGACGTCCAGCTCGCGGTCGCGATCGCGCGGTCGAAGGAGCCGCAAGCTTACATGATCAGCGAGGAGGCGTTCTCCAAGCCCGAGCCCTACGGCATCATGCTGCGGCGAGAGGATGCGCCGTTCAAGGCGCTCGCCGATCGCGCCACCGCGGAGCTTTATGCCACCCCCGAGATCGAGGCGCTCTACAAGAAGTGGCTGCAATCGCCGACGCCGCCGAACGGCCTCAACTACAACGTCCCGATGTCATCAGCCTTGCGCAACGCCTTCAAGAAACCGAGCTCGAGCGCCGATCCTGACGTCTATGTGGTGAACTGAAGCGAAGGAAGAGCGCCTTTCTTAGGCGTTCGAGTATTTCTTCAGCTCGAGCCGCGCGATCTGGTTGCGATGGACCTCATCGGGTCCATCGGCAAGTCGCAGCAAGCGCGCGGTGGCGTAGGCCTGCGTCAGGCCGAAATCGTTCGAGGTGCCGCCGCCGCCATGGGCCTGAATGGCCCAGTCGATGATCTGACAGGCCATGTTGGGCACGGCGACCTTGATCATTGCGATCTCTGCCTTCGCCACCTTGTTGCCGACCGTGTCCATCGCATGGGCCGCGTTCAGCGTCAGTAGCCGCGCCTGCTCGATCATGATGCGCGCCTCCGCAATGCGCTCCTGCGTCACCGTCTGCTCCGAGACCGGCTTGCCGAAGGCGACCCGGCTCCGCACGCGGCGGCACATCTTCTCCAGCGTGCGTTCGGAAAGGCCGATCAGCCGCATGCAATGATGGATGCGGCCGGGCCCGAGACGGCCCTGCGCAATCTCGAAGCCGCGGCCCTCGCCGAGCAGCATGTTCTCCTTGGGCACGCGCACATTGGTGAACACCACTTCGGAGGCGCGGTCGGGCACGCCGTAGAAGCCGAACACGGGCAGGGGACGCTTGACCTCGATGCCCGGCGTGTCCATCGGCACCAGGATCATGGATTGCTGCTTGTGACGGTCGGGATTGTCGGGGTCGGTCTTGCCCATGAAGATGCAGATCTTGCAGCGCGGGTCGGTCGCGTTGGTGGTGTACCATTTGCGCCCGTTGATGACGTAATGGTGGCCGTCCCGTACGATCGAGCTCTCGATGTTGGTCGCATCGGATGATGCGACCGCCGGCTCGGTCATGGCGAAGCAGGAGCGGATTTCGCCCCCGAGCAGCGGCTTCAGCCAGCGCTCCTTGTCCTGCTCGCTGCCGTAACGCTCCAGCACCTCCATGTTGCCGGTGTCGGGCGCCGAGCAGTTGAAGACTTCAGGAGCAAGGTGCGAACGGCCCATCACCTCGCACAGTGGCGCGTATTCGAGATTGGAGAGGCCCGCGCCGTGATCGCTCTCGGGCAGAAACAGATTCCACAGCCCCTCCGCGCGCGCCAGCGGCTTAAGCTCCTCGACGACCGGATAGACCTTCCACGGCCCGAGCTCTTCAGCCTCGCGGTAGAAGCGCTCCTCGTTCGGATAGATGTGCCGGTCCATGAAGCTTTCGAGCCTGCGCTTGAGCTCGACGACTTTCGGCGACATCGGATAGAGCATTTCCTGGTCTCCTTGATCGACGGCGAGCGGGTCACGCGACCCGGTACTCTTTGAACCTATCGCGCAGAGCGGATTTCAGCACCTTGCCGGTGCCGGTCATCGGGAATTCGTCGAGGAATTCGACGGCGTCCGGCAGCCACCAGCTCGCGATCTTCGGACGCATATGCTCGAGCAGCGCCTTGCCGTCGACGGTCGCGCCCTTCTTGCGGACGACGAGGAGCAGGGGGCGCTCCTGCCATTTCTCGTGGCTGATCGCGACGACGGCCGCTTGCAGCACGTCGGGGTGGGACAGGGCGATGTCCTCGAGCTGGATCGAGGAGATCCACTCGCCGCCGGACTTGATCACGTCCTTGGAACGGTCGGTCAGCGTGACGTGGCCTTGTGGGTCGATCACGGCCATGTCGCCGGTGATCAGCCAGCCGTCGCGGTCGAGGCCTTCGTCCAGCTTCATGTAGCCGGAGGCGACCCAGGGGCCACGGGCGCGCAGATGGCCGACGGTCTTGCCGTCGCGCGGCAGCTCAATGCCGGCGTCGTCGACGATGCGCAAATGCGTGCCGAAGCAGGCGCGGCCGGAGACCTGGCGGCGGTCGAATTTCTCCTTCTCGCTGAGATGCTCCGAGCCCGGCCGCAGGCCCGGCATCGAGCAGCCCAGCGCCTCGGTCATGCCCCAGGCCTGGATGTAATCGACATTGTACTCGCGCTTGAGCTTCTCGACCATCGCGCGCGGCGGGGCCGAGCCCGACGACAAGGTCGCGCGCAAGGCCGAGAATTTGTTACCGGTCCGCCCGAGCCAATCGAGCAGGATCAGCCAGAAGCTCGGCACGCCCGCCGACAGCGTCACCTTCTCGCCTTCCAGCAATTCATAGAGCTTGTCCGGCTCGTAGTTGCGGCCGGGCAGCACGAGCTTCGATCCCGTATAGGGCGCTGTGAACGGCATGTTCCAGCCATTGCCGTGGAAGAGCGGCGCCATCGGCATCATCACCTCGCGCACACCTTCGACATGTCCCGGCAGGAAGTCGAAATTGCAGCAGGTCATGGTCTGCAGGATCGCGGCGCGGTGCGAGTAGATTACGCCCTTGGGATTGCCCGTCGTGCCCGACGTGTAGCAGATCGTGGAGGCAGACTTCTCGTCGAACTCCGGCCAGGCGAAGCCGGCATCGTTCTCGCGTTCCAGAAGCTCTTCGTAACAATGCACGTTCGCGAGATTCGTCTCCGGCATCCGCTCGCGCGAGGACATCACGACATAGGCCTCCACCGTCTTCAGCTGCGGCGCGATCGCCTCCACGATCGGCAGCGTGGCGCGGTCGGTGTAGAGCAGGCGGTCCTCGGCGTGGTTGATGATGTAGACGAGCTGCTCGGGAAACAGCCTGGGATTGACCGTGTGCAGCACGTAGCCCATGCCCGGCGCGGCGTAGAACATCTCGAAATGCCGGTGCGTATTCCAGGCCAGCGTTCCGACGCGATCGCCTTGCTTCATGCCGAGCCGCTTCAGCGCCAGCGCCATGCGCTTGATGCGCGGATGGGCGTCGGCGTAGGTGTAGCGATGAATGTCGCCCTCGATCTCGCGTGCAACGATCTCGGCTTCGCCATGATAATCGGCCGCATACTGGATCAGGCCGCTGATCAGCAGCGGCATGTCCATCATCAATCCCTGCATGGTCTCCCTCCGGATGGCCATGTCGTTGCATGGCGTAGGCTCGTGATTTGCGCTCGAGGTTAGCGGAAGGTCACGCAGCGTTCACGCAAAAAACAATCAGCGTGATTGCATGCAGCGCTTTTTCGGCGCTAACGTGCGGTGAGCTGCCGGCGAAGCAGCATGCGCGGGAGGAATCGAATGTCAGCGGAAAGACACAAGACCGATGCAAGCGGCGCTTCTACGGTCGATATTTCCGCCCTCCGTGCCCGCTATCGCGACGAGCGCGACCGCCGTCTGCGCGCCGAGGGCAAGGCCCAGTATGTCGAGGTTGCGGGCGAGTTCGGCCGTTATCTCGACGACCCCTGGGCCGATCCCGGATTTGCGCGCGCGGCCATCAGCGAAGCGACCGAAGTGCTCATCGTCGGCGGTGGCTTCGGCGGCCTGCTGTGTGGCGCGCGATTGCGCGAGGCCGGCATCGCGGATTTTCGTATCGTGGAAAAGGCCGCCGACTTCGGCGGCACCTGGTACTGGAATCGTTATCCCGGCGCCGCCTGCGATACCGAGAGCTATATCTACCTGCCGTTGCTGGAAGAGACCGGTTACATGCCCGTGCGCAAATATGCCCGGGCGCCGGAGATCTACGAGCACTCGCGCCGCATCGGCCGTCATTTCGACCTGTACGAGCGCGCGCTGTTTCAGACCGTCATCTCGCGGATGACCTGGCAGGAGCATGAGGCGCGGTGGCTGGTCGAGACCAACAGGGGCGACCAGATCCGCGCGCGCTTCGTCATCCTCGCCGGCGGACCGCTCAGCCGTCCGAAGCTGCCGGGCATTCCCGGCATCGAGACGTTCAGAGGTCACAGCTTTCATACCAGCCGCTGGGATTACGGCTACACCGGCGGCAACGCGGATGGTGGCCTTACCGGTCTTGCCGGCAAGCGCGTCGGCATCATCGGCACCGGCGCCACCGCCGTGCAATGCGTGCCGCATCTCGGCCGCTCCGCCAAGGAGCTCTATGTGTTCCAGCGCACGCCGTCCGCAATCGGCGTTCGCGACGATCGTCCGACGGACCCGACCTGGGCGCAGAGCCTCAAGCCAGGCTGGCAGCGCGAGCGCATGGACAATTTTACCGCCGTGATTTCAGGCGAGCCGTTCGAGCAGGACCTGGTGCAGGACGGCTGGACCGGCCTGCTCGGCGAAATCCTGCTGGCACCGCGCCGGCAAAAGCAGCCGGTGACCTCGATTGAGGAAGCGCTGAAGGTCATCGAGCAGGCCGACTACCGCAAGATGGAGGAGATCCGCGCGCGCGTCGACACCGTGGTCAAGGACGAGGCGACCGCGGCTGCGCTCAAGCCGTGGTACAAGGCGTTCTGCAAGCGGCCCTGCTTCCACGACGAATATCTGGACACCTTCAACCGTCCCAACGTGCATCTCGTCGATACCGGGGGGAAGGGCGTCGAACGCATCACCGAGAATGCCGTCGTCGCCGGCGGCAAGGCCTACGAGCTTGACTGCCTGATCTATGCCAGCGGCTTCGAGGTCGGCACCGATTACGCGCGCCGAATGGGCTTCGAGGTCTATGGCCGCGACGGCATGAGCCTGTCCGAGCGCTGGCAGGACGGCGTCAAGACGCTGCACGGCTTCTACAGCCGCGGCTTTCCGAACTGCTTCCTGATCGTCACCGTGCAGGCCGGCCAGAGCGCCAATTTTCCGCACATCATCGACGAGCAGTCGCAGCACATCGCCTATGTCATCAAGCAGGCGCGCGAGCGCAACGCACGCACCCTGGAGCCGACGCTTGCGGCCGAGAACGCCTGGGTCGAGGAGGTCGTCAAGGCCGCGCTCGGTCGGCAGACCTATCTCGCCGAATGCACGCCGGGCTACTACAATAACGAAGGCGTGTTCGATCCGATCGCGGCAAGAAACAGCCAATATTGGCGCGGGCCGGTGGCATTCCTGCGGCTGCTCGACAAATGGCGCAAAGAGGGCAACCTGGAAGGCCTCGAATTGTCCTATGATCGGGCCATGGAGTCGGCGCATTCCAGCGGGTAAGATTGCGCCGCCGAGCGGTACAGGACAGGAGAGGTCGGGCATGATCAGGGGCAGGGCTGTTGCGGGAGCGGTTCTTGGCGCAATGACGCTGCTCGGTTGCCTGGCATCCTCCGCCGAGGCCGCGCAATGCGGCAGCTCGCCGGCCGGCTTCGAGGCCTGGAAGCGCGAGTTCAGCGCGGAGGCGCAGGGCAAGGGCATCGGCCCCACCGCACTGTCGGCGCTGATGCAAACGAACTATGCCAGCGCCACGATCGCGGCCGACCGCGGCCAGCGCAGCTTCTCGCTGACGCTGGACCAGTTCTTGGCCAAGCGCGGCGCCACCACCATCGTCGCCAAGGGCCGGCAGCTCAAGCAGTCGCAGGCCGCCTTGTTCGCCTCGATCGAGCAGCGCTATGGCGTCCCGCCCGGGCCGCTGATCGCGATCTGGGGCATGGAGACCGGCTTCGGCAGCCAGCGCGGCAACCAGAACATGCTGTCGTCGATTGCGACCCTCGCCTATGACTGCCGCCGTCCCGAATTCTTCACCGACCAGCTCTATGCCGCCCTGAAGCTGATCGACCGCGGTACGCTGTCGGGATCGACCCGCGGCTCCATGCATGGCGAGGTCGGCCAGACCCAGTTCATGCCCAAGAGCATTCTGGCCTACGGCACCGGCAATCTCGAAGTTGCGGCCAATGCGCTGAACTCGACCGCGAATTTCCTCAAAGCCCATGGTTGGCGTGCGGGAGCCGGATACCAGCCGGGCGAGCCCAATTTCGCTGCCATCGAGGCTTGGAATGCCGCTGGTGTCTATCAAAAGGCGATCGCGCTGATGGGCCGGCAGATCGACGAGGGCGGGAGTGCTGCGGCCTCACGCTGAGCTCTTGCTCAGCGACGTGTGATGCGACGGCGAGAGAAAGTTGTTGCCTTCTGGAACCGACGGCACGAGGTTTGCTTTGATCAAGTTCAGGGCTGGGCATGAGGAGACTCAACATGGCTACCCAGATCGTGATGGACCAAACTGGCGATACGCGCCACGAGTTTGATCCTGGCAACGCCGAGGCGCTGGCGCGAGCCGAACGGCGCTTTCGTGAGCTGACCGGAGCGGGCTTCACCGCCGCGCTTCGAACCGGACCCGGCGAAGTGACCCGGATCCGATCGTTCGATCCGACCGCGCAGGAAACGCTGTTCTACCCCCGCCTGGTCGGCGGTTGATCTGAGCTGCTCATGATCGCGGCAGTTTGGCTCCGCGCGCCGGCGCGTGCGCGCCTGCATGCGCTGCGTGAACTCTATCGCCGCTTCTTCGGCGAGAACACGCCGGATGCGCGCGGCCGCCGGCTTCTGGCCGAATGGCTGTCACCGGCGCAGCGCGCTCAATTCGAGCAGTTTCGGTATTTCGACGTCGTCGGTTGCGACACCGGCCGGACCTATCGCATCCACTACGGCACAGCCGCCAACGTCCACGAGGTCGATAGTGAGGGGCGCGCGACGATGGGGTGGTGCTTCGTCCCGTCAGGCTTCCTGGTACCGGGCGATGTGATGTTGGCGCAGAAGATCGCGCTCGAGACGGACGAGAGAGGGGCGCTTGCGCTCGCCAACCGGTTTCCGCCGGCGACGCATTCCGAGCACTTCTACCGGCGACCTTTCTAGAGCATGATCCAGAGGAAAAGTGCGGAGCGGTTTTCCAAAAAGATCATGCTCAAACAACAACCTAAAGCGCGATGACGATTCATCCTAATCGCATCGCGCTTTAGCGTCAGAACGGTCAGGAATGCGTAGTGCGGTAAGCGTCGAACGCATGCGCCGCGAAGACGCCGATGCTGCACAGCGCGAGCAGGGCTGAGATCAGCTCGATCATAGCTCGTCCTCCCGCAGCGGCTGGGCAACGAGATTCTGGCAGCACGAATATTCGTAGATCAGGTCGAGGATGAACTGCATGGTGGCCGTCCCTGTATTTATTTTGACAACTACTTAAGCGGCCATCTGTTTCAGGCGTGTTTCGTCGCATCGGGAAAGGGGTTTCGTCAGGAACCTTGCGCTGGTTTGTGCGCTGCGGGCCCGCTATATCCCTCATGGCTCAGTCGATTTTGAGCCGTCTCTTCGGGAGCGGCACGTCATTTTGCGAGGCAAAATCATGGCGCAGGTCGAGTGGTTCGACGATCTCACCATCGGAATGCAGTTCAAATCCCCCGAAGTCGTGGTCACCGAGGCCGACATCAAGCGCTTTGCCGCCGAGTTCGATCCGCAGCCGATGCATCTCGACCACGAGGCGGCGAAGCAGACCCTGTTCAAGGGGCTTGCCGCCTCGGGATGGCACACCGCCGCGATCGCGATGAACCTTGCGATCCAGACCCGTCCGTTCGGCCCGCATCCGCTGATCGGCGCCGGGGTGGACGGCCTGCGCTGGACCATGCCGGTGCGGCCCAACGACCGCCTGCATCTGGTCGGCGAGGTCATGAGCCTGACGCCGTCGAAATCGAAGCCGCAAGGCATCGCGCTGGTGAAATGGACCATGTTCAACCAGAACGGCGAGGAGGTTTACACCTTCACTCCGATCGCGATCGTGCCGCGGCGGGGATAGGACGGCCGCCGGCCGTTCGCCTCGCCCTCTTGCGAGCCGCCGGGAGAGGTGGTCATCTCGGCGCGGGGAACGCGCTGGAGGCCGACATGAAACGATCTCTTCTTGCCGCCGGAATTCTCGCTTGCGTCTTGAGCGCAACCGCCTCGAGCTCGAGGCCCGCGCTTGCGCAACAATCCAAAGTCGGCGACTGGACCATCGAGAAGCGGGCGCAGGACACCCATTGCAATGCCAGCCGCGGCTACAAGGACAAGGATGACGAGAACCGCGACTACGTCATCGTGATCACCTATTCCGAGCAGGCGATCGTGATCGTGATGATCTATGACGGTTGGGAATGGGACAAGGCCGGTGAGATCCTCCGGGCCGATGTCGGCACCGACGATGCCGACATCATGAAGAAGGCCAAGTGGGAGGTCATGGACAAGACGACGGTGCGCGGCATCTTCGCATACGACCAGTCGATCATGGACCGCCTCGCGAAGGCCAAGCGCCTCACGCTGGACTTCGAGGACGACGACGATGACAGCATCGAGATGCAGATCCCGCGGGCCGGCGAGGCGCTGGCGGCGCTGAAATTCTGCGAGGAGAACCGGAAATGATGGTCCCGCCGGGGGCGTGCCGCGGCGGGACGCTGTTCACTCGGCAGGCCCCTGGACCGGCGCTGCGCTGATGTCGCTGCCGTGATGAACCAGCGGCTTCATGCCGGTGACGGTTCTAAGCAGCACATAGAACACCGGCGTCAGGAACAGGCCGAACACGGTGACGCCGATCATGCCCGAGAACACGGCAACGCCCATGGCGCGCCGCATCTCCGAGCCCGCGCCGGTCGAGAGCACCAGCGGCAGCACGCCCATGATGAACGCCATCGACGTCATCAGGATCGGGCGTAGCCGCAAGCGGCTGGCTTCGATCGCAGCCCGGATCGGCGTGCGCCCGGCGAATTCGAGCTCGCGCGCGAATTCGACGATCAGGATCGCGTTCTTGGCGGAGAGGCCGACCAGCACGATGAGGCCGATCTGGGTGAAGACGTTGTTGTCCCCCTTGGAGATCCAGACGCCGAACATCGCGGCGAGCAAGCCCATCGGCACGATCATGATGATCGATAGCGGCAGGGTCAGGCTCTCATAGAGCGCGGCCAGCACCAGGAACACCAGCAGGATCGCCAGCGGAAACACCCAGATGCCGGAATTGCCGGCGATGAACTCCTGATAGGTCAGGTCGGTCCATTCGAAGGCAAAGCCCGGCGGCAGCACCTCCGCCGCGATCCGCGTCGCCGCTTCCTGCGCCTGGCCCGATGAAAAGCCCGGCGCAGCCGCCGCGTTGATGTCGGACGACAGGAAGCCGTTGTAGCGGATCGCGCGCTCCGGCCCCGCGCTCTGGCGGATGTTGAGCAGCGCCGACAATGGCACCATGTCGCCGGACGACGAGCGCACCTTCAACTGTCTGATGTCGTCGGCGCGGGCGCGGAACGGTGCGTCGGCCTGGACTCGGACGGAATAGGTGCGGCCGAACTTGTTGAAGTCGTTGACGTAGTAGGAGCCGAGGTAGATTTGCAGCGTGTTGAACACCTCGGTCACGGGCACGCCCAGCTGCAGCGCCTTGGTGCGGTCGATGTCGGCGAACAGCTGCGGCACGTTGACCTGGAAGCTGGAGAACACGCCGGCGATCTCCGGCGCCTTCTGCATCGCCGCCATGAAGGCGTTGGTGGCCTCATTCAGGGCGTCATAGCCGAGACCGGCGCGGTCCTCGATCTGCAGCTTGAAGCCGCCGATGGTGCCGAGGCCGTTGACCGGCGGCGGCGGGAACATGGCGATGAAGGCTTCCTGGATGCCGGCATATTTCTTGTTCAGCTCGGCCGCGATCGCAGGGCCGCTGAGCGAGGGATCCTTGCGCTCGTCGAACGGCTTCAGCGTCGAGAACACGATGCCGGCATTGGATGAGTTGGTGAAGCCGGAGATCGACAGGCCCGGGAAGGCCACCGAGCTCTCGACACCGGGCTGGGTCAGCGCGATGTCGCTCATCCTGCGGATCACCTCTTCGCTGCGGTCGAGCGTGGCGCCATCGGGCAGGCGGGCAAAGCCGACGAGGTACTGTTTGTCTTGGCCCGGCACGAAGCCGCTCGGCACCTGCTGGAACAGAAATGCGGTGAGACCGACGAGGACCACATAAAGACCCATCATCGCGGACTTACGCGAGATCACCTTGCCGACGCTGCCGCTGTAGTTCTCCGAGGACCGCGTAAACGCCTTGTTGAAGCCGCGGAAGAACCAGCCGAGGCTCTTCTCCATGATCAGCGTCAGCCGGTCCTTCGGCTCGTTGTGGCCCTTGAGCAGCAGCGCCGACAATGCCGGAGACAGCGTCAACGAATTGATGGCCGAGATCACCGTCGAGATCGCGATCGTCAGCGCGAACTGCTTGTAGAACTGTCCCGTGAGGCCGGAGATGAAGGCGAGCGGCACGAACACCGCGATCAGCACCAGCGCGATCGCGATGATCGGGCCCGAGACCTCGCGCATGGCCTGATAGGTGGCATCGCGCGGCGACAGCCCGGACTCGATGTTGCGCTCGACGTTCTCGACCACGACGATGGCGTCGTCGACGACAATGCCGATGGCGAGCACGAGGCCGAACAGGGTGAGCGCGTTGATCGAGAAGCCGAACACGTGCATCACGGCGAAGGTGCCGACGATCGACACCGGCACGGCCAGCAGGGGGATGATCGAGGCCCGCCAGGTCTGGAGGAACAGGATCACCACCAGCACCACGAGAGCGATGGCTTCCAACAGCGTGTGGATAACGGCTTCGATCGAGGAGCGAACGAACTGAGTCGGGTCGTAGACGATCTGGTAGGACACGCCCTCCGGCATGTTCTTCTTGATCTCCGCCATGGTGGCGCGGACGTTGTCGGAGATCTGCAGCGCGTTGGAGCCCGGCGCCTGGGAGATCGGGATTGCCACCGCATGCTTGTTGTCGAGCAGCGAGCGCAGGCCGTATTCGGACGCGCCGAGCTCGATGCGCGCGACGTCGCGCAGACGAACGACCTCGCCGCGCGTGCCGGTCTTGACCACGATGTCGCCGAACTGCTCCTCGTTGGCGAGCCGGCCTTCGGCATTGACCGAGAGCTGGAGATCGATGCCTTTGACGTTCGGAGAGGAGCCGACCACGCCGGCGGCGGCCTCGACGTTCTGCGCCTGGATGGCGCGCACGATGTCGCTTGCGGTCAGGCCGTGCTCGGCCGCCTTCTGCGGATCGACCCAGACCCGCATCGAATAGTCGCCGGCGCCATAGAGCTGGACGTCGCCGACGCCGTCGATCCGCGCCAGCCGGTCCTTGACGTTGAGCACGGCATAGTTGCGCAAATACGTCATGTCGTAGCGGCCGTTCGGCGACAAAAGATGCACCACCATGGTGAGGTCGGGCGAGGACTTCTTGGTGATGATGCCGAGCTGGCGCACCACGGCCGGCAGGCGCGGCTCGGCCTGCTGCACGCGGTTCTGCACCAGCTGCGTCGCCTTGTCGGGATCGGTGCCGAGCCGGAACGTCACCGTCAGCGTCATCGCGCCGTCGGTGGTCGCCTGGCTCGACATGTAGAGCATGTTCTCGACGCCGTTGATCTGCTCCTCGATCGGGGTCGCCACTGTCTCCGCGATAACCTTGGGGTTGGCGCCGGGATAGGTCGCGCGCACCACGACGGAGGGCGGCACGACGTCCGGATATTCCGAGATCGGCATCGCGAACAGCGAGATCAGGCCGGCAAGGAAGATCAGGACCGACAGCACGCCGGCGAAAATCGGACGATCGATGAAGAACTTTGACAGATTCATGGCCTTGCCCCTGGGCAATATCCTGATGTTCTCCGAGACCTCCACTCGTCATTCCGGGGCGCGCGAAGCGCGAACCCGGAATCCAGAGGTGATGTGTTCGGAGTTTCGTACGCTCGAGATTCTCAGGTGCGCAATTGCGCACCGTAGTTCGCGCGATGCGCGCCCCGGGATGACGGGGTGCATTAACGCTCCACCACGTCCTGGTTGCTGTGGTTCGACGCCTGCTGCGGCCCCCGTGCACCCATCGCCGCCACCTCCGTCTTGAGGAGGGCTCCCGGACGCACGCGTTGCAGACCATTGACGATGATGCGGTCGCCGGACTTCAGGCCCGAGGTGACGATGCGAAGCCCATCGACCGCGCCGCCGAGCGTGACCGGCCGGTACACGGCGCGGCTGTCGTCGCCGACTGCCATCACGAACTTCTTGTCCTGGTCGGTGCCGATCGCGCGCTCGTCGATCATCACCAGCGCCTGTTGCTTCGGCTGGCCCATGCGCACGCGCGCGAACTGGCCGGGGATAAGACGCCCATCGTCGTTGCGGAACACCGCGCGGACACGGATGGTGCCGCTCTGGCCGTTGACCTGGTTGTCGATGAGCTGGATGTTGCCCTTCGCGGACAAGCCGCCCGAGGTCGTCATCTCGACCGGGATCTGGTCGAGCTTGCCGCGTTGGCCGGAAGCATCGGCGATCGAGTTCAGCGCGCGCAGCACCACCTCTTCGTCCGCATCGAACGAGGCGTAGATCGGATTGACCGAGACCAGCGAGGTCAGCACCGGCGAGGCGGTGCCGGCGGCGACGAGATTGCCGACGGTGACCTCGATCTTGCCGACGCGGCCATCCACGGGCGCGCGCACTTCGGTGTAGTCGAGATTGAGCTTTGCGGTCTGCAGCGTCGCCTCGGCCGCCTTGACGTTGGCGATCGCTTCGCGATTGGCGTTGTCGCGCTGGTCGTAGTCCCGCCGGGTGACCACGGCGTTGCCGACGAGCTGTGCGCCACGCTCGAGCTCGCTTTGGGTGAAGACGACGCGCGCTTTGGCGGCCTCGAGCTGGGCGGCAGCTTTGTCGACCTCGGCCGCATAGGGGGCGGGATCAATCTTGAACAGCACGTCGCCGGCCTTCACCAGCGCGCCCTCGGTGAAGTTCGCCGACATGATCGCACCCGCAACGCGGGGGCGGAGCTCGACACGGTTGATCGCCTCGAGCCGGCCGGAGAAATCGTCCCACAGCACGGTCTGCCGCGGCTCGATCATCGCGACGGTGACGGAAACGGCTTGTTCAGCTGCGGCCGCCGGTGCGGTCGCTTGCGCCGCATGAAAATAGCGGCCGGTCACGATCGAGCCGGCCGCGGCGAGGGCGCCCACGATGGCGACGCCGCCCAGAAGGCGGCGGAAATGGCCGGTGCGGGAGGTATTTTGGGAGGGATGCATTTGCGCGCTCCAGATATGTAGTGTTCACTACAGATGTGGAGCTGGATACCGCAGTGCAAGATACTTATGTACCAATCACTAAGAAAATTGTACGCCGATACCGCGACGATTGGAAGACACAAGAAAAAGAAAGCTAGAACAAATAGATAGGATCCGGCGTTAGGCTGAGACAGCACGCCGAATCCGAGGAGACAGGCACATGGGCATGGGACGCCCCCGCGAATTCGACGCCGAAACGGCGTTGGACCAGGCGATGGAAGTGTTTTGGCGCCATGGCTATGAGGGCGCGACCATTGCCCAGCTCACGGAGGCCATGGGCATCAATCCGCCCAGTCTCTACGCCTGCTTCGGCAACAAGGAAGGCCTGCTGAAGGCTGCGCTCGACCGCTACACCACGCTGCGCAACATCTGGATGGACGAGGTGGTCGCAGCGCCCACCGCTCGCCAGGTGGCGGAGCGGATGCTGATGGGCATCGCCGACAAGCAGACCGATCCCGCCAATCCGCCCGGCTGCCTGCTCGTGCAGGGCGGCATCGCCTGCGGCACCGGCTCAGAAAACGTCCCCTTCGAGCTCGCCGCCCGCCGCGCCCAGAACGAGGACCAGCTCCGCGACCGTTTCGTCCGGGCCAAGGCGGAGGGCGATCTCAAGGAGAGCGCCGATCCGGCCGCGCTCGCGCGCTATGTCTCGGCGGTGGCGGTCGGCATGGGCGTGATGGCGTCTTCAGGCGCCGATCGTGAAGCGCTGCGGCAGGTCGCTGATGTCGCCGTGCAGGCGGTGGAAGCGCAGTCGGCCAGGGGGTAGAGACGAGTGGCCTGCGCTGAACGACGATCTGCCCGCTCGGGAGCGCGATAGATCGCAAGGCCGCTTAGCTCAGGTCGTGAAGGTCCTTTCCAAGCGGCGGTGTCAGACGAAAGTTCGAGAACACGACTTCCAGTCCCGCCCGCTCGGGCGTGCAGGCCATCGGGCCCACAAGATAGGAGCTTGCTGCCGGAAACGGCGCTAGCCGCATGAGAGGCCAGGTCTTGCCATCGGCCGAGACTTGTAGACGAAGGACGCCGTCGGCGACGGTTGCGCGGACCCAGAAGTCTCCGGCATCATGCTCATAGGGTGCCGTTGCCCAGTCCGATCGCCCGTCGGTTAGCACGCTTGCAAGCATGGCGCGGCCGTCCGACAGTTCGATGCCGGCCTTGACCCAATGTCGCGCGTCGATGCGCACCATGATGCCCGCCTGATCGTAGAGCGCCTGGAAGTCGCCCTGTACACGTAAGCTGGCGGTGAATGCCTCGCCGGTTGGAAAGCCCAGGAAATGCCCGCTGTCACGATTAAAGCCGTAGTGGGTTTCGCGCCAGAAATCGGTGCCTTTGTCCGTCACGACCTGGAGGCGATCGTCCTCTGCCGTCCATCGTTTCGGTTCGTTCAACCACACGCCGTCACTTCTGAGGAGAGTCATTTCCAACCTCGATTGCCGATGCCTGCCGTGGCTCGATCCATCTGCCCGACAAGCATGGCCTCGTGCAAACTGCGATCGGGCGCGTGCATAGAGTTGAGCCTCGCGCCATCGACAGTGGTGCCGATGTCGAGGCCGGCTCACGTTTCATAGCAGCCATGGCTTCCGACCGGTTAACGGCGTCGGCGCGAGTTGCGGATTCACGATCGGCGATCATGCAACTTTGCGCCTGTTCTGCCCGACGTGTCAAACGGCCTTCGCCGGCAGGACCCGCACCATGCGGCGCGAAATTCTTCAATGATTCGTACTGTGCATGGGGTTGTTTTCGCATTTTTGTTTGAGCGTGCCCGGAGCCTGATCATCCAGCGCCGCAAACCGTATCGATACGGGAACCCCTAAGAGTTTTTACATACAGTTCTGGCACGTTCCGCGCGTCAATATCCGCAGCCTGCATCGTGTCTCATTGCGCGCACGAAAAGACGGAGCCGGCGGGAGTCGAGGGGCCGTAAGCCATGACTGCACTTGCTTCGGACGCCGGTCGCGCCAGGAGTGGGATCGTGCCGATCCTGTTGTGCGTCGTGCCGTTCAGCCAGGTCCCGCTCGATGCCTATACGCCGGGCCTGCCGCAGATGGTGGTGGATCTCGCAGCTGACGCGGCGTCGATGCAGAACACCGTCACCGCTTACATGCTCGGCATGTCTCTGGCGCTGGTGCCGGTCGGTATCGCCTCGGACACTCTCGGCCGCCGCAACGTGCTGCTCGCAGGCCTGTCGGTCCTGATCGCGATGAGCATCGCCTGTGCGATGGCCACCAGCGCCTCGCTGCTGCTCGGCTTGCGCTTCCTGCAAGGCATCGGCGGCTGCACTTGTCTCGTCGTCGCCTATGCGGTCGCAGCCGATTGTTTCCGCGGCCGCGAGCTCACCGCGATCTCCGGCTTGTTGGGTGCCGCCTGGGGCCTTGCGCCGGTGCTGGCGCCGGCAGCCGGTGGCTTCATCGTCGAGCTGACCTCGTGGCGCGGCGTCTTCGTCGTCATTGCCGTCGCCGCGGCGATCGTCGCCACGATCGTCGCATTTCTTCTGCCCGAAACATTGCCGGCAGAGCGGCGCGCGCCGTTCGATCCGCGCCGCACTGCCGGTATCTTGCGCGATGCGCTGGTCCGCCCGGGCTTCCTCGCCTTCGTGGTGGTCTTTGCCGCGGCGGCCAGCGCGCAGCTGGCGTTCGGCGTCGTTGCGCCGTTCTTCTACCAGACCGGTCTTGGCTATTCGGCGGCCATCTACGGCCTCGTCGCACTCGGGCTTGGCGGGGTCAATCTCGCCGGCGAGCTCGGCTGCGCGCATTTCGCACGCTTCATGCCGGCGCGCATGCTGGGCTTCGGCGCCTTCGCGCTGTTCCTCGCCGGCTCTGCGGTCCTGAGCGTAACGGGCATGACCCTAGGTCTGGATTTTACGTCGATCACGATCGGCGGCGCGCTGGTGCTCGGCGGCTGCGGCGTGCTGTGCCCGATGATGTACGGCATGGCGCTTGGCCTGTTCGAACGCGACCATGGCCTGGTTGGCGGCCTCATCAGCGCGCTCTGCTATCTCGCCGTGAGCGGTGCCATGGCGATCACGGCGGTGTTGCCCGAAGCGACGCAGGCGCCGATCGGATGGCTCTATCTCGGCCTCTGCGCCATTGCGGGGACGCTGCTCGCGATCTCGCTGCCGTCGGCGCGGCAAGCGACACATAGTTAAATAAGGAACCAAATCATGACCACGGTCGGAATTCGCGGCACGTTCTTCGATTTCGTCGACGATCCCTGGAAGCACGTCGGCAACGAGCCGGCCGCCGCGCGCTTTCACCAGGATGGTCTCATGGTCGTCACTGACGGCGTGATCAAGGCGTTCGGTCCTTATGACAAGATTGCCGCCGCCCATCCGGGCGTCGAGGTCACCCACATCAAGGACCGCATCATCGTTCCCGGCTTCATCGACGGCCACATCCATCTGCCGCAGACGCGCGTGTTAGGGGCCTATGGTGAGCAGCTCCTGCCGTGGCTGCAGAAATGGGTCTACCCGGAAGAGCTCAAATACCGGGATCGCGACTACGCGCGCGAGGGCGTGAAGCGTTTCCTCGATGCGCTGCTCGCCTCAGGCACCACCACCTGCCAGGCCTTCACGAGCTCCTCGCCTGTTTCGACCGAGGAGTTGTTCGAGGAAGCGAGCAGGCGCAACATGCGCGTCATCGCGGGCCTCACCGGGATCGATCGCAACGCGCCGGCCGATTTCATCGATACGCCGGAAAATTTCTATCGCGACAGCAAGCGGCTGATCGCGCAGTACCACAACAAGGGCCGCAATCTCTACGCCATCACGCCGCGCTTCGCCTTTGGTGCCTCGCCGGAATTGCTGAGAGCGTGTCAGCGTCTCAAGCACGAGCATCCGGACTGCTGGGTCAACACCCACATCTCCGAGAATCCGGCCGAATGCAGCGGCGTGCTGGTCGAGCATCCGGACTGCCAGGATTATCTCGGTGTCTACGAGAAGTTCGACCTGGTCGGTCCGAGATTCTCCGGCGGCCACGGCGTCTATCTCTCCAACAACGAGTTCCGCCGCATGTCGAAGAAGGGCGCGGCGGTGGTGTTCTGCCCGTGCTCGAATCTGTTCCTCGGCAGTGGCCTGTTCCGCCTCGGCCGCGCCACCGATCCCGAGCATCGCGTCAAGATGTCGTTCGGCACCGATGTCGGCGGCGGCAACCGCTTCTCGATGATCTCCGTGCTCGACGACGCCTACAAGGTCGGCATGTGCAACAACACGCTGCTCGACGGCAGCATCGATCCCGCGCGCAAGGACCTCGCGGAAGCCGAGCGCAACAAGCTCTCGCCCTATCGCGGTTTCTGGTCGATCACGCTCGGCGGCGCCGAAGGCCTCTACATCGACGACAAGCTCGGCAACTTCGAGCCGGGCAAGGAGGCCGATTTCGTCGCGCTCGATCCGAACGGCGGGCAGGTCGCGCAAGCGTGGCATCAATCGCTGATCGCCGACGGCGCCGGCCCGCGCACGATGGACGAGGCCGCGAGCATGCTGTTCGCCATCATGATGGTCGGCGACGATCGCTGCGTCGACGAGACCTGGGTGATGGGCAAGCGGCTCTACAAGAAAGGCTGAGGCGGACCGCTGCCAATGAGCGCATCTCCTGAAACAACCGGCCAGCCGGTCGCTCTCGTCATTCAGCGCCGCATCGCCGACGACGGCTTTGCTGCGTTCGCCCGGTGGAACGGTGAGGTCGGCGAGGTGCTCAAGGCCTGGCCAGGCTTCCTCAGCCTTGAAGTGGTGCCGCCGCGACCGCCGGCGCATGTGGACTGGGTGACGATCCTGCGTTTCGCGAGCCCCGCTGCGGCACGTGCCTGGCTGCAGAGCGAGGTGCGGGCGAGGCTGATCGCGGAGGTGCAGCGCTTCTTCGTCGGTTCGGAGGACGTCCATATCCTGCCCGACACCGGCGTCCCGCGCGACAGCGCGGTCTCGGCCGTCATCTCATTCAAAGTCCCTGATGGACTCGAGGACCCATTCCTGAAATGGCAGCAGCGCATCCAGGCGGCGGAGGCCGAGTTCAAGGGATTTCTGCGGCACAAGATCGAGCGGCCGATTCCGGGCCTGCACGACGAATGGATCATCATCCTGTCTTTCGACAGCGATGCCAATCTCAATGCCTGGCTCGACTCGCCGTTGCGGCAGACGCTGCTGAAGGAGGGCGCGCGCTTCAACGCCGGTATGAACGTGAAACGGGCGAGCTATGGCTTCAACTTCTGGTTCCCGGCCGGCAAGACGTCGGCGCCCGAGCAAGGGTCCGGTTTCATCTGGAAGAGCAACCTGATCGTTCTCCTGGTGCTTTATCCCGTGGTCTACCTCTGGGGCTATTTCATCAGCGCGCCCCTGATCGACAGAAACGGCGTGCCGGTCTGGCTGTCGCTGTTCATCGGCAATCTCGTCAGCACGCAGCTGCTCGGCTGGTGGCTGGTGCCCGCCGCCTTCAAGGCGCTCGACTGGTGGGTGACGCCGAAGGCGACGCTCGGTCGCCAGATCGCCGGCTACGTGCTGCTTGCCGTGCTCTATGCCGCCTCGATGGGCCTGTACGCGCTGCTGCTCGCGTGGCATTGGGGACGGTGAGACCGTCAACCGTATCGACGCGGAGAAGGGCGGTCGCTGGATATCGACGACCATGTTCGCCCTGACGTTTCTCGGAACATCGGCGAGCGTTCCCTCAGCGGAGCGCAACCATCCGGCGCTTCTCGTGGAAGCCGCAGGCAAGCGCGTCCTGGTCGATTGCGGCGAGGGCACGCAGCGTCAGCTGCTGCGCAGCGGCGCCGGCTTTCGGCGGCTCGACCGCATCCTGCTCACCCACGCCCATCTCGACCACGTGCTCGGCATCCCCGGACTGTTCTCGACGCTCGGCTTGCGGCAGACGTCCGAGAAGATGACCGTTCACGGCGGCGAGGGCACGCTCGACCTCGTCACCCGCATGCTCGCCGGCCTGTGGGGCGCGGGCAGGGCGCCGATCGCCGTCGCGTTCGCAGCGCTGACCGAAGGACAAGTCATCGACGCCGGTGAATTCACCATCGATTGTTTTCCGGTACGCCACCGCGACACCGACAGCTTCGGCTTCGTCTTCCAAAGCCCCGCGCGCCGTCATCTTCGGCCTGATCGCCTCGTCGCGATCGGTGTTCCCGACGGTCCCTTGCGCGGCGAGTTGGCCGCGGGCCGACCGATCGTGTTTGCAAACCGAACTATCGATCCGGAAGACGTCCTGGGTCCTCCGAGCGGCGGCAGCAAGCTCGTCGTGATCGGCGACACCGAGACCACTGAGGGATTGTCGCAATACGTGGCCGGCGCCGACATGCTGGTGATCGAGGCGACGTTCCTCGATCGCGACGCGCCGACCGCGCGGAATTACGGCCATCTCACCGCGGCAGAAGCGGCCTCTTTTGCGGCCACGAACAAGGTCGGACAGCTTGTGCTGACGCATATGTCAGGGCGCTACGAGGACGCGGAGATTCTCGCCGAGGCGGCAAAAATCTTCCCGAACACCCGGATCGCCGCAGACTTCGACCACATCGTCGTCTGATCAAACCTGCTCTGACCCCCGATCCATCCACCGCAGCGCTTGCCAGCCCAGATGCGAGCGGGTAGAAGGCTGCCACGCCTGAGCCGCGATTGGCGCGATGCGCTTCCCGGCCACAGTCGAACAAATCAGTTATGTCTTTGAATTTGTTCGACTATTCCGTTGGGGAATGGTGTAACGGTAGCACAACAGACTCTGACTCTGTTTGTCTTGGTTCGAATCCAGGTTCCCCAGCCACGCACTCCCACGTACGCTCATCTACGATCTACTACTCCCCGCACCCGGTCGATTCTGCTCACTTTGAGATGACCTCAGCGATCTGTCCGACGTAGCCGGGCACCGGATGGGGGACAGCCAAGAGCCAAGCGTAAGCCAATCCGAGCCCTCGCGGAGAGGTTCGCTCTACGCACGAATGGCAGCTTTGCCAAACCGGACTAGACATCTGCGCGATGGAGGAGTTGACCGCGAAATCGGTGCGTCCGGGCGTGAACATCATGATCGTGCTTCGTCGCCCGCTCGTGCTGCCTCACATGCTCGGCCTAGCTCGGCGGGAAGAATCGCTCGATCGACGCCGGGGCGCCCGCCGCCTGATAGACACCCCAGTTATGCGCGCCGTCGCGATAGCCCTCGTCGGAAAGATCAAACATTCGCAGCAAGAAACGCAGGCGTATCCGCCGTCGATCCTATAGCGAGTCTTGCCCACCGGCGCGCGGCTAGGGACGGCATCGAGATCCTCGGCCACCAACGGTTCCGGCCGGCTCATCGCGGGCTGAGGTCGAGCGCCGCGCCCTGGCCGAGCTTGGCGCGCCAGCTGAACGGGATCGCGATGATCGCTTCGCGTAGGCAGCTATAAGCTGTCAGACGAGGGCTTCCGATCCGTCTGGACTTGCTTTGATGAGATACTCGCCGCTTTCTCTGAAACTGCGAACTGTTGCAAAGGTATCTTCCATAAACTGCACGTAGGACAGCTTGCCGTTCTCGCCGCGCGCCAGAACCGCGAAGGGTGATGTCACTGTTTTACCCAGAATGTTTGACGTGTAAGTAAAGGAGCCAAAGATCGCGGCGCCGTTCTTATTTTCAAAGCTGTCCTGAATTTGGAAGTCGTCTATCGTCCAATAACGACTGACGTCGATAAAGGTCTGAACCAGTCCCTCGGTGCCTTTGTTTGTTCCGGCCCAAGGCATGATCTGCTTCAGTTCCGCGTGTTCATAGTTGAGCGATACATAGATGAAGTCATCAGTCGTAAATTGTTTGACGAAATCCAGATCGGTCGGATTCGACAAAATCGACCGCAGTACCGCCAAAGGCGATGCCGTCGAGGCGGGTTCGGCTGTAGACGACCTCTGGGCAAGAGCGGGCGCACGAGTGGACATGGTGGGTTCCTCCTTTAGGAAATTCTAGGAATCGAGGCGTCAGTGTTGCTTCAATTGACCTCCCTTACGCGATTGCGCCTGCATCAACGGTCAGGGTGGCGCCAGTGATCACGCTTGCCGAAGGGCTGGCCAGAAAGACCACAGCATTCGCGATTTCGCGCGGCTCAGCGAATCGCCCCAGCGATGTAAGACTCTTCTGGACAGCGGAAGTCGGCCCGTCCGCCGGATTGGCATCCGTGTCTACCGACCCGGGTTGGACAAGATTCACGGTGATGCCCCTAGGGCCAAGTTCACGCGACAAGCCGCGCGTAAAGGAGATCAAGGCAGCCTTGGACATCGCATAGGCGGTCACTCCGGGAAACGGGACGCGCTCGCCGAGATCCGATCCGATCGAGATGATGCGACCTCCTGCGGAAAGATGGGGAATGACAGCCTTGGCAAACAGAACTGGCGCTCGCACGTTGACGTCCATCAGAGTTTGGTATTTGGCCACGTCAAGATCAGCGATCAGTCCGTACTGACCGATCGCCGCATTGTTGACGAGGATGTCGAGTCCGCCGAGCCCCGAGACGGCTTCTTGCACGGAGCGTACGATGGCGCCCGGGTCCGCGCTGTCGGCCTGGATTGCGACCGAGCGCCGTCCTGTCGCCTCCACGGACTTGACCACCGCGTTGGCTTGTTCGACCGAACGCTGAAAGGTGAACGCCACGTGCGCGCCGTTCTCAGCCAGCGCCAAGGTAATTGCGGCTCCGATGCCCCGCGCCCCGCCAGTCACCAACGCACGCTTCCCGTCCAGATGGATCATCGTTGTCCTTTTCTTTCATCTTCGAATTTGAGCACGGCCTCATATCAGGCGCCCGATATGCTCCGCCTTGTATGGGCAGGGCGGCTCATCTGGTCCCGTCCAGGCGCGGCCCGTGTCTCTCTGCGACACGGGCCCTTGAGGGCGAAGCCCCTTGGTCGTAGCCTGCTATCGAACTGCTCCCGCAGCTTTCTCGGGGTTGAACCCGTCGAAGCTTTCGAAGACGCCCATGAATCCCGGGACGGTCGCTTCGCGCGCCCAGTCGCGCTGGAGCTCGCAATACATCTGCACCCGGCTGATCAGCTTGGCACCGGCCTGCTCGATGCGGCGCAGCGCCGCCTCATGCGCGGCCAGCGACGTCCCGCCGACCGCGTCGACCGGCACATAGACCTCATAGCCCTCCTGGATCGCGTCCAGCGCCGGGAACGTCAGGCAGGCTTCGGTCCAGAGCGCGGTCATGATCAGCTTGTGGCGGCCGATCGCCTTCACCGCCTGCTTGAACGCTGTGTCCTCCCAGCTGTTGATCGAGGTCCGGTCGTATGTCGGCAGGTGCCCGAGGACGGCCTGCAGTTCCTGAATGGGTGGCTTGTTGCGGCCGGTTGCAACATTGACCGTCGAATGGACGATCGGAAGCTTGTAATGCACGGCCGCCTTGGCGGTGCTCACGATGTTGAACACCAGCTCGTCGCGCGGAATCGAGCGGATCGAGGACACCTGAATCGGCTGATAGTCGATGATGATGAATGCCGCGTTCTGCGGCGTCAGAAGATGGTCGGTCTGCGGATTGCGGATCGGTTCACTGGCCATTGCTGGGCCTCTCTTATCGGTCGGGGTTCTGCGCTGGGAATGGGCCGGAGCCCGGGATCGCGCGGACGAGTGAGCGCACACCCTTCCGCAAGGAAAAGGGGCCGGACCCACACGTGAGTCCGGCCCCACAGTCACGCCGCGGCGGTGACGAAGCGCCCGCTGTTGAGGTCGTCGATGGCTTGGCGGATTTCCGCCTCGCTGTTCATGACGAATGGCCCGTAGCCCACGATCGGCTCGTCGATCGGATCGCCGGTGAGCACCAGCAGCTTCGCCACTCCGTTCGCGTGAATGGCGACATCGCTGCCCTTGCGGTCGAGCAGCAGCATTTCCGCCGCACCCGCGTCCAGACTGCGGCCGACCGTGACATGCCCGGTCAACACCACGATCATCGCGGTATGCCCCTCGGGCAGGTCGAGCGTGAGGTCCGCATCGGCCTTCAGGCTCAGGTCCCACACATTGATCGGCGTGAACGTGCGGGCCGGTCCTTTGATGCCGCGATACGCGCCGGCGATGACCCGCGCCTTCCCCGCACCATGCGGGAGCGAGACGTTGGGAATGTCCGCCTTCGCGATGCCCTGATACCCGCCCGGTGCCATCTTGTCCTTGGCCGGCAGGTTGACCCAGAGCTGCACCATGCGGAGCGGTCCACCCGCCTTGGCAAAGCCCGCCGAGTGATATTCCTCATGGAGAATGCCGCCGGCGGCGGTCATCCATTGCACATCGCCGGGCCCGATCACCCCGCCATTGCCGGCGGAATCACGGTGCTCGACCTCGCCTTCGTAAACGATGGTGACGGTTTCGAAGCCGCGATGGGGATGCTCGCTCACGCCTCGCCGATGCATGGTCGGCGCGAAGGTATACGGTCCCGCATAGTCGAGCAGGAGGAACGGGCTAATATGCGCGCCCAGTGTGTTGTACGAAAAGAGCGAGCGCACTGGAAAACCGTCGCCCACCCAATGCTGCCGGTCATTGCCGTACCGGCCGAGTACCGTCTTGGCCATGTTGCCCTCCTGACGCGGTCGAGCTGCGTCGCTTCACCAACAAAAGACTAAAAGCGCGACGATGAAGCTCAAAGATTGCCATACGGGACGCAGCGTCCTATGCTTAGGACGATGCAGGACTTCAATGACCTCTACTATTTCGCCTCCGTCGTCGAGCATGGGGGCTTCGCGCCGGCGGGCCGTGCCCTCGGGATTCAGAAATCGAAACTGAGCCGCCGTATCCTTCTGCTTGAGGAGCGCCTTGGCGTTCGCCTCCTCAATCGCTCGTCGCGTCGCTTCTCGGTGACCGACATCGGGCAGGACTTTTATGAGCGCTGCGTCGCGATGATCGTCGAAGCCGAGGCGGCCGAGCAGATTGTCGCCGCGGTGCAGGCGGAGCCGCGCGGCGTGGTGCGCATGAGTTGCCCGAGCGGCCTGCTCTCCTTCCAGTTCGGCGAACTGATCGCGCGCTTCATGATGCAGCAGCGCGGCGTGCAGGTGCGGCTGGAGAGCACGAACCGCCGCGTCGATGTGATCGCCGAAGGATTCGACCTCTCGATCCGTGTGCGATTTCCGCCGCTTGAGACCAGCGATCTCGTGATGCGCTGGCTCGATGAAAGCAGCCAGTGTCTCGTGGCTGCATCCTCACTCATCCACGGCACAATAAAATCGCCGGCGGATCTCCACGGCCTTCCCAGCCTCGACCAGGAGCGACCGGATCGGGTCCATGCCTGGGACCTGCACCATGCAGATGGCCTAGCGACCTTGGTGCCGCATACACCGCGCCTGATCACCGACGACATGTCAGTCCTCCGCGATGCGGCGATTGCCGGCGCAGGGGCTGTCCAACTCCCGACCATCTTTGTCGCCGACGACATCAAGGCGGGACGCCTCGTCCACGTCCTTCCTGACTGGAGGCCCCGTTCGGGCATCGTGCACGCCGTATTCCCGTCGCGCCGGGGACTTCTCCCCTCGGTTCGCGCGCTGATCGACTTTTTCGTCCGCGAATGCGCGATCCAACGCGCCCAGGCCGACAAGATCGTCCCGCCAATCGTCAGCGACAGGCTGGATTGAGCGCCGGGCGCCGGCAGTCATCCACGAAGGGCAGCCAGTTCCGGGCGTGTTCCCAGGGTTGATTGCAAGGCGTTCGGGGCATGCATCGCCATCTCACCACACGCGGCGGTTTGCCTCACCTGACATTTGCGTTTCCAAGTCGGATCGCCGCGCGCTGTATCGTCCTTGGGCTGGACAACCCAAGGAGATCCACAAATGCCCTATGTCGATGGTTTCGTTCTCGCCGTGCCGAAGGACAATATCGAGGCCTACAAGGCGCTGGCGACGCAAGCCTGCGCCATCTGGATGGAGCACGGCGCGCTCGACTACGTCGAATGCATCGGCGACGACGTTCCCTATGGCGAGCTCACCTCGTTTCCGCGCGCTGTGATCGCGAAGGAGGACGAGGTCGTGGTGTTCGCCTGGATCGTCTATCGGGACCGCGAGAGCCGCGATGCCATCAACAAGAAGGTGATGGCGGACCCGCGCATCAAGTTCGAGGGCATGCCGCTCGACGGCAAGCGCATGATCTATGGCGGCTTCACGACGCTGCTTCGGGCGAGCGACATCGTGACGTGAGGAAGCCCGCTACTTGATCTTGTCGTAGGCCGCCGCGAAATCGCCGAGCGGCATCGGGATCGCGATGGTCTCCTTGGCCATGTTCTGAAAAGAGACCTTCAGCTGCTTGCCCGACCGCAAGGCGGCGAGCAGGTCCGGCGCAACCGGGGTCGAGGCGTAGCAGCCGCGATTCTCGCAGGTCTGGATCTGGAGATCGAACGTGTTGCCTTCGTCGACCTGGAGCTTGGCCCCGACCGGAAGGTTGAGGCCGAGCGGCAATTGCAGAAGCGCGATCGGCGTGCGGGTGTCGGGCGCGATGCGGATGTTGATCAGGACGACGGTCTGGCCCGTCTTGGTCAGCACCGCGTTCTGCTCCATCGCGCATTCGAGCGGCGCGTCGCGGCTTGCGCTGGTGCAGCGGACGATCCAGCCGGGCTGTCCGGAAGCACCGTCAGCCTGCGCCTGTGTCGGGGCAGGCGCGGGCTGCGCGGCCGGGGCGGGCGCGGCGTTCTTCTTGGCGCCCTGTTGGGCGTGTGCTGCGCCCGCTGACAACAGGACAGCAGCGACAAGGGCGACAAGTCTGGATTGCACAGGCATGGGAAACCGCATTTGCGAACCGGGGTCTCGCTGTAGCGTCGCGGCAGGCGCGGCGCAAGCTTACTCGGCGGCTTCCTTGACGCTGCCGTGCTCGGGCGTCTCCTCGCCTTCGTCGTCCGAACGGCCCCAGGTCGAGAACCAGTTGTTGAGCTTGTCGAGGTAGAGATAGACGACCGGCGTGGTGAACAGCGTCAGCGCCTGGCTGACGATCAGGCCGCCGACCATGGCGTAGCCGAGCGGCTGGCGGATTTCGGCGCCGGTGCCGTGGCCGAGCATGAGGGGCACGCCGCCGAGCAGGGCCGCCATCGTCGTCATCATGATCGGGCGGAAGCGCAGCAGTGCGGCCTGGCGGATCGATTCCTCCGGCGTCTTGTGCTCGTCGCGCTCGGCGGCAATCGCGAAGTCCACCATCATGATGCCGTTCTTCTTCACGATGCCGATCAGGAGGATGATGCCGATCAGCGCGATCAGGCTGAAGTCGAATCCGGCCGCCATCAGGATCGCGAGCGCGCCGACGCCGGCCGAGGGTAGCGTCGACAGAATCGTGATCGGATGGATGTAGCTCTCGTAGAGAATGCCGAGGATCAGATAGACCACGACCAGCGCGGCGAGGATCAGGAGCGGCACGGTGCCGAGCGATTGCTGGAACGCCTGCGCGGTGCCCTGGAAGCTCGAATTCAGCGTGGGCGGCGTCCCGAGCTCCGCCATCGCCTTCTGCACGGCCTCGGTGGCCTGGCCGAGCGCGACGCCTTGCGCGAGATTGAAGCTGATCGTGATCGACGGGAACTGGCCTTGATGGCTGATCGAGAGCGGGCGGACCGGATCGGTGGTCCAGCTCGCGAAGGTCGACAGCGGCACCTGGTCGCCGGTCAGCGGCGATTTCACGTAGAGCTTGTTTAGCGTCTCGAGATCGCCCTGCATCTCCGGCAGGACTTCCAGGATCACCTTGTAGGTGTTGAGCTGCGTGAAATATTGCGTGACCTGCCGCTGTCCGAAGGAATCATACAGCGTATCGTCGATCAGCTGGGGCTGGATGCCGTAGCGGGCGGCGGTGTCGCGGTTGATCTTGAGCTGGACCGTCGTGCCCTGCGTCTGCTGGTCGGTCGCGACGTCGCGCAGCTCCGGCAGTGTCTGCATCTTGCCAAGGATCTTCGGCGCCCATTCGTTCAGCTCGTCCAGATTGGCGTCTTGCAGCGTGAATTCGAACTGAGTGCGCGTGGGTCGACCGCCGAGCCGCACGTCCTGGGCCGCCTGCATGTAGAGGCGGGCGCCCTGGACCTTGTCGAACTGCGGACGCAGACGCGCGATGATCTGCTGGGCCGAAGCGTCACGCTCATTGCGCGGCTTCAGCGTGATGAACAGGTTGCCGTTGTTGCCGGCACGGCCGCTGCCGCCGATCGACATGGCAACGCTGGCAACGTCGGGATCGGCCAGGATGATCTTGCCGAGTTGCTCCTGGCGTCTCACCATCTCCTTGAACGAGATGTCCTGCGAGGCTTCGGACGTGGCCGTGATCAGGCCGACGTCCTGCTGCGGGAAGAAGCCCTTGGGGATCAGCACGAACAGGTAGATCGACAGGCCGAGCGTGACGAAGAAGATCGCGAGCGTGGTGCGCCGCCAGGCGAGGGCGTGATCGAGCACATATTTGTAGCCGCGCAGCATTGCGTCGAAGGCGCGCTCGCTCCATTGATAGAAGCGGCCGTGCTGCACCTCACCATGGGCGCGCAGGAAGCGTGAGGCCATCATCGGCGTCAGCGTCAGCGATACGAACATCGAAACGAAGATCGTCATCGCCAGCACCACGGCGAATTCGCGGAACAGGCGCCCGATAATGCCGCCCATCAGGAGCAGCGGGATCAGCACCGCGACCAGCGAGATGCTGATGGAGACGATCGTGAAGCCGATTTCCTTGGAGCCCTTGAAGGCGGCCTCCATCGGCGAGTCGCCTTCCTCGATGTAGCGCGTGATGTTCTCGAGCATTACGATGGCGTCGTCGACCACGAAACCGACCGCGATGGTGAGCGCCATCAGCGACAGATTGTCGAGCGAATAGCCGACCGGCCACATCAGGGCGCACGCGCCCAGCAGCGCCAGCGGGACCGTGACGGTAGGAATGACCGTCGCCCAGAAGCTGCGCAGGAAGATGAAGATGACCATGACCACGAGCACAATGGTCAAGAGCAGCGTGAACTGGACGTCCTCGACCGCGGCACGGATGGTCGCCGTGCGGTCGCTGATGAGCTCGATCTTGATCGCGGGCGGGATCGCCGCCACGAGACGAGGGAGGGTCGCCTTGATCCTGTCGACGGTTTCGATGACGTTGGCGCCGGGCTGCTTGAAGATCACCAGGAACACGCCGCGCTTGCCGTTGGCCCACGCCGCCTGCTTGGCGTCTTCGGCAGCGGTGACCGCTTGGCCGATATCGCGGATTCGCAACGGAGCGCCGTTGCGATAGGCGATGATGACGTCGTTCCAGTCCTTCGCGTGAGTGAGCTGGTCGTTGGCGTAGATCGTATAGGCCCGCTTCTCGCCGTCGATATTGCCCTTGGGGCTGTCGACCGTGGTGATCGCGATCTGGCTGCGGATGTCCTCCATCGACAAGCCCTTGGCGACCAGCTTTGCGGGATCGACCTGAATGCGGATCGAGGGTTTCTGCTGGCCGCCGATGAAGACCTGGGCGACGCCCGAGAGCTGGCTGATCTGCTGGGCTAGCTGGGTGTCGACGGCATCGCTGACGCTGGTCAGCGGCAGCGTCTCCGACGTCGCCGACAGGAGCAGGATCGGCGCATCGGCGGGGTTGACCTTGCGGTAGGTCGGGGGCGACGGCAGGTTCCTCGGCAACTGGCCGCTGGCCGCGTTGATGGCACCCTGTACGTCGTTGGCGGCGCCGTCGATGTTGCGGTTGAGGTCGAATTGGATGGTGATCGACGCCGTGCCCAGATAGCTCGTCGAGGTCATCTGCGCGATGCCAGGAATCTGGGCGAATTGCCGCTCGAGCGGCTGCGCCACCGACGAAGCCATGGTCTCGGGGCTGCCGCCGGGCAAATTGGCGGTGACCTGAATGGTCGGAAAGTCCACCTGCGGCAGGGGCGCGACCGGGAGCAGGGGATAGGCGACCAGGCCGACGAAGAGAATGCCGGCCATCAGCAGCGAGGTGCCGATGGGATATCGGATGAAAGGCGCCGAAATCCCGCCCCCGATCATTGCTGTCGAACCTTGTTCTGGGTCGGATCCGAGCTTGCTACCGCCGTCGACACCAGGCTTCCGGGCTGCACCTTGAACTGTCCGCCGACGATCACCTGCTGACCGGGGCTCAATCCTTCCTCGATGACCGAATGACCGTCGATGCCATAGCTGACCTTGATCTTGTGCAGTTCGGCCTTGTTGTCCTGGTTGACCGTATAGGCATAGAGTCCGTTGGTGGAGCGCTGGACCGCGTCATCCGGAACGACCGTCGCATCCTTCAGCGTTCGCACTAGGAGCCGCGTCGAGACCGATTGGCCCGGCCACAGCGTTCTTTCCTTGTTGTCGAACACCGCCTTGAGCCGGATCGTGCCGCTGGTCGCGTCGACCTGGTTGTTGATCACCGCGAGCTTGCCCTCGGCCAGCGTTCTCTTGCCGTCGGTGGTGAAGGCGATCACCTTGAGCGCGCCGGCCTTCTGGCCCTCGCTGATATAGGGGAGCTGGTCTTCCGGCGCGGTGAAGATCA
Organism: Bradyrhizobium sp. IC3195; assembly: GCF_020193585.1. NCBI lineage: Bacteria > Pseudomonadati > Pseudomonadota > Alphaproteobacteria > Hyphomicrobiales > Nitrobacteraceae > Bradyrhizobium > Bradyrhizobium sp. IC3195. The sequence goes on from NZ_JADYVG010000001.1 coordinate 288,616, forward strand.
CGGCGATCGGCTCGACCTGCGAGATCGTGACGATGGCGGTCTGCGACGAAGCGTTGACGATGTTGCCGACGTCGACCTGACGCAGGCCTGCCACGCCGGTGATCGGCGCCTTGATCTGGGTGTAGTCGAGCTGGGTCTGGGCGTTGGAGATCGCGGCATCGTCGGCGGCGATCTGGGCGGTGAGCTGAGCGACGGTGGAGCGCTGTGTGTCGACGCGCTGGGCGGTGGCAAATTCGCCGAGCTTCGTGGCGCGCTGGAGCTCGAGATTGGCGTTGGCGAGACTGGCCTCGTCCTGCGCCTTCTTGGCCTTGGCTTGGTCAAGCGTGGCCTGATAGGGGCGGGGATCGATCGAAACCAGGAGATCGCCCTGCTTGACGATCTGGCCTTCCCTAAATTCGAGCTTGTCGATCTGGCCATCCACACGGCTTCGGACCTGGACCGTGTTAAAGCCCTGAACCGTGCCGAGACCAGTGAGATAGACCGGAAAGTCGGTCTTCTGAACCGGCGCAACGCTGACCGGGACGGCGGAGGGGCGAGGCGGGCCTTTTTGTGCGGTCTGGGTTTTTCCCGCCTCGGACGTGCCGAATTTCTGCCAACCATAATAGCCCGCAGAAGCCACGGCCGCGATGATCAGAAGCCAAAGGATCGGCCGGGACTTGTTCATGTCGTCTCGTGTCGGCTCGTATGCCCTCGGCTATGAATATCGGGGCAATCGTACGGTTCCAGCATGATGTATAATACACGCCAACTTCCAGAGTAAACAGCACTATCGGGTGAGAATCCTAAACAATTGGAAAGCTTTGCACCGTGTAGGCAGCTCGTTGGCGCGGCGACGTGCAATGCCGCGTTTTCCCGCCGCGATCGGCCGGCGTGCAAGTCTTGCGCAGCACGCGGAGCAGTGTGCTCGGGACCGATCGGCCCCGCGCCGCGCTGCCTTTCGGATCTGCCGCAAGAACGGTTCTAAGTCGCCTCGTAGCCGTTTCGGTTACCATGGATTTCGGCATCGTCCATTTCGGCGCCGCAGCGACGGAGCAAAGCATGGACGAGCTGAACGGCAAGCTGATCGCGTGCCAGATGCTGATCGAGGGATTGATCGCGTGTCACCAACGAGCAGCGCGATCCCTTGTGCTTCCTCACCGACTTTCGCGACGAGATCAAAGCCGTTGTCAACGGCGCCAACATCGCCGGCATGGACAGCACCGATCGCGTGCGCGCCGTTGCGAAGACCGTCGACGAGTTGCTGTGGCTGATGAAACCCAGAGCGGCGATCGAGTGGCCAGCAATCGATTTGCGTTTAGGACGCATCCTTCGCTCAGAGAGCGGGGCAGTTTAGAATCGTTTTGATCTTGATCTATTCAAGGGTTCTCGCGAACGGCACGCATTGACCCGCAATTGTGTGGCCGATAGCAACAGGCGACATTCGTTCGATGCGTGTGAACGACAGGAATTGGAGGGCCTTGTGCTCTATCCTCCAGCACCTCTCGTCGCCCCCGTGACCAGGGGGACGCGGGTTGCGTCTTTCTTCTGGCTTCAGAGCATGATACGGGACGATCAAGCCCGGAGCATGATCTATGGCCTCGACACCGCGATACAGGCGCTGGTGGAACGGCTCGGGCGTGACGATCCCGAAACGGTCAAATTGACGGGTATCTATCACAATCTCATTCGCTACTGGGCCGAAGTATGAAGACCATCTCCTTTCAAGCAAGCCTTGCCGCAGCCTTGATGCTGGCGTCTGCCTGGCTCGCATCCCCCGTTTCCGCCCAGACGCAGAGCCCGCCGGCACCGGCCCCATCGACGGCTCAGCCGTCCGCTGCCGGGACCGTCCCCCCGGCAGCTGCGCCTGCGGCCTCGACGGCTCCCGCCGTCGTGGGCGCCGCCCCGGTGGCCGCCAATCCCGCGGGTGCGAAGCCCGAGGCTGCGGCCATGAAGGAATTGTCGCCCTGGGTGATGTTCATGTCGGCGGACGTCATCGTGAAGGCGGTGATGATCGGGCTCGCCTTCGCTTCGCTGATGACCTGGACCGTCTTCATCGCCAAGTCGATCGAGCTGTCGGTCGCCTCCGGCAAGCTGCGTGCGGCGTTGAAGAAGATTGCGGAGGCGCGCTCGCTTGCCGAAGCGCAGATGGCGCTCGGCACCAAGGAGGGCATCCTGCCGTCGTTCCTTGCGGCGGCGTTGCGCGAAGCGCGGATGTCGGCTGGCCTGTCCAGCGATGCCGGCATCAAGGAACGCGCCGCCTCGAGCTTTTCCGAGATCGTGCGCGCGGAGCAACGGCGCATCCGGATCGGCATGGGCGTGCTCGCGACCATCGGCTCGACCTCGCCCTTCGTCGGCCTGTTCGGCACGGTCTGGGGCATCATGAACAGCTTCATCGGCATCTCGAAGTCGCAGACCACGAACCTCGCCGTGGTCGCGCCCGGCATCGCCGAGGCGCTGCTCGCCACCGCGATCGGCCTCGTCGCCGCCATTCCCGCCGTCATCATCTACAACCACTTCTCGCGCGTGACGAAAGGCTATCTCGAGCTCGTCAGCCGCGCCTCGGGCGCGGCGGGGCGACTGCTGTCGCGTGATCTCGACCGCAGCCACGGCAGCGTGCATTCGCGCGCGGCGGAGTAGACCATGGCCGTTTCGCTCGCTGACAATGATGACGACGACGATTTCTCGGAAACGCATGACATCAACGTCACGCCGTTCATCGACGTCATCCTGGTGCTGCTGATCATCTTCATGGTCGCCGCGCCGCTGTCCACGGTCGACCTGCCGATCGATCTGCCGACGTCGAGTGCGACGCCGCAGAAGAAGCCGGACAAGCCGACCTATCTCAGCATCAAGCCCGATCTGACGCTCGCGATCGGGGAGAACGCCGTTCACCGGGCCGAGTTGATCGGAACCCTGGACGGCCTTTCCGAGATGAGCAAGGACAAGTACGTTTTCCTGCGCGCTGATCGCTCGGTGCCCTATGGCGAGTTGATGGGCGTGATGGAGCTCTTGCGCTCGGGCGGCTATACGCGGGTGAAGCTGGTCGCGCTGGAAGGCGCACCGGGGGCGCCTGTGGCAGGCGCCGCCCAGCCTTAAGAAGACGGAACGATGGCGGACGAACCGAGACCATCCCGGAAGCTCTGGATCCTGGCGGCGGCGGCCGCGCTCGCCCTGCATCTCGGCGGTGCTGCGCTCGCGCTGGCGCATTTGCACGGCGACGACGACGGCGATGGTCTCGGCGCGGCCGGAGCCGAGTTCGCCGTCGAGATGGCTTCGCCGGAGGCTCAGGAATCCGATTTGCCGACCGGACCAAACGACTCCGCGGCACAAGAGGAGCGCCCGGAGCTTCCGGAGCAGAAGGCCGAACTGAAGGAGACGGAACTTCCTCAAGATCGACCGCAAGAGGCCGAGGATCCCGATCGCATTGTCAGCGAAAAGGTTGCGAAGAAGGAGCAGGACGACGATCCGAAGGCGGCTGCCGTTGAAACGCCCGCCATGGAGGCTGCCCCAAAGCAGGTTGATATGGCCCGGCAAACGTTCGAGGACGCAACGCGCGAGGCCGAAAAGGCCCTGGCGCCGGTGGTTGGGCTCGGCAAGGACATCCTGAAGATCACGGTGGACTGGAACAAGAAAATCAGTGCGCGTATCAAGCAGCACCAGATCAATCCGGAAGGCAGAGAGAACGCCAATCAGAAGGTCACGGTGAGTTTCGCGCTCAACCGAAAGGGAAATGTGGTCTCGGTCGACGTGATCGCGTCGTCCGGCGACGCCGCCTACGATGCAGCTGCGATCTCGATGGTTCGCAAGGCGGATCCTTTCGAGCCGCCTCCGGTTCAACTGACCGAGGAGCGTTTCGAGCGCACCCTCGAGATCAGCTTCGCCCCTGAGAAATCGAAGAAGACCGCCAACAAGAAGTCGGCTCAACGCCAGTAGAGCCGGATCCCGACATAGACCACCACCAGGCAGGCGAAGATCAGCGCCACGGGCAGGGGCCGTTTCTGGGCTCCGCTGGCCGCGCCTGTCCCGAAGAAACCTGCGCTTTTCGGCTTCGGCGCCGGGCGCCGGAAAGCGGTAACATTATCCGCTGCCGGCTCGGCCTCGCGCGGACGGACGTCGGGCGGCTTTCCAGCGCCACCCATCTCGACGTAATAGGCCTTGTAGATCGCACCGATGGTGGCCTCGGTGGCTTCGCCTTCGCTCATCTGCGCCAGCAGGTTCCTGTAGCTGCTCAGGAACTCCTGGGCCTCCGGAGGCAGCGCGGACGCCCCGTTGAGCTTAGCCATCATCTTCCAGGTGGCAAAATCGGCGCGGGCGCGGGTGTCGGCGCGTCGCGCGATCAGCATATCGGCAGCTTTGACCAAGTCGGCCTCTGGCCCTTCGGCTCGTGTTCGGGTGTTCCGGTTCAACTACGCATTGCCGGTCAGGAAGAGAACAGCCTGAATCACATAACCGGTCAACGTCCGCAGTATTGCTGAAATAACATCAAGATTTAGACCTAACTGCGAGCCCGCCAGCGGCAGCAGGATCAAGAGCCCGATCAGGATCAACATACCGAACGGCTCGAGCCGGGCGAGCGGCAAGGCCAGGGGGCGCGGCAGCAGCCCGACCGCGACGCGGCCGCCGTCCAGCGGCGGGATCGGCATCATGTTGAAGACGGCCAGGATGGCGTTGATGATGAGGGCATTCTTGAGGTTGTCGGCAACCCATTTCGCCGCGCTCGCGGGCACCAGCGGCAGGGCATGGAAGGCGAGGGCGGTGGCGAGCGCCAGCAGGATGTTGGTGGCGGGTCCGGCCAGCGCTACCCAGACCATGTCGAGCCTGGGATTGTTCAGCTTGCGGAAGTTTACCGGCACCGGCTTGGCGTAGCCGAACAGGAACGGCGAATGCGCGAACAGCAGCATCGCCGGCAGGATGACGGTGCCGAACGGGTCGATATGCCTGATAGGATTGAAGCTGACGCGGCCGAGCTGCGCGGCCGTGTTGTCCCCGAGCCGGTCCGCGACGAAGGCATGCGCGGCCTCATGGAAGGTGATGGCGAGCACGAGGGGAAGCACCCACACCGACAGGTCGTACAAGGAAATGTTCACAGCTCATCCATTTCGGTTAGCTAGCGGCCTTGCAGCCGTCCTGACCAAACCGGCGCAGCAACGCTTCGGCTCAACATAGGGTGGCCGGTTCCGAATTGCCACGCTGCAGATGGATGCTTCGGCCGGCCGCCGTGCAGTCGCGCAAAGTCACGCCGGGATCGTCCCGGGATATTGCACCAAGCCGTCGTCGAGCTTCACCCAGGCGAGCTTTTCCGACACCCAGATGTGCTCGGTCGGCGCAAAGGCGTTACGATCATCGAAGGTGGCGAGCGCAACGCCCGCTAGCGTGCCGTTGCGGCGCCAGGCGAAAAGCCGCGTGCCGCAGCGCTTGCAGAACACGCGATCGATATTCTCCGAGGAGGCGTAGCGTGCAGTCTCGCCGTCGACGCTCAGCGCACGCTGGTCGAACTGCGCGCGGGCGAAATAGGGCGAACCCATCGCCTTCTGGCAGATGCGGCAATGGCAGATGCGGACGTTGAGCGGCTCGCCCTCCGCCTTGAAACGCACCGCGCCGCACAGGCAACCACCTTCCCGGATCATGATGTCCTCAATAGGTCGCCCGCCCACCGGAAATATCAAACACCGCGCCGGTCGAGAACGCGCAGTCCTCCGACGCAAGCCAGCTCACCATCGCGGCGAGCTCTTCCACCAGCACGAAGCGCCCCTTCGGGATCTTCGACAGCATGAAGTCGATATGCTGCTGCGTCATCTGGTCGAAGATCGCCGTCTTCGCCGCCGCCGGCGTCACCGCGTTGACGAGGATGTCGTGGCCGGCGAGCTCCTTGCCGAGCGACTTCGTCAGCGCGATCAGGCCGGCCTTGGACGCCGAATAATGCGCGGCGTTCGGGTTGCCTTCCTTGCCTGCGATCGAGGCGATGTTCACGATCCGCCCGTATTTCTGCTTGAGCATTTCGGGCACGATCGCCTTGGAGACGATGAAGGGGCCGTCGAGGTTGATGCGCAGCACCTTCCGCCATTCCTCCAGGTCCGTCTCCCACACCGGCTTGTTGACCCCGGCGATGCCGGCGTTGTTGACGAGAATGTCGATCTTGCCGAAGGCCTTGAGCGTCGCATCGCGTGCCTGCTCGACGGCCGCCGTGTCGGTGACGTCGACCTTGAAGACATTCGTTTCGCCGCCGATCTCCTTTGCCGTCTTCTCGGCCAGCGCGGCGTCAAAGTCCCAGATCGCGACCTTGGCGCCGGAGGCGACGAAGCGCTCGGTGATGGCGCGGCCAAAGCCCTGCGCGCCGCCGGTGACGATAGCGATGCGGCCGTTGAGATCGATCTTGTTCATGCCGGAGGCCTTCCTGCGTCAGAGCATGTAGCCGCCGTCGACGACGAGATCGACGCCGGTGGTGAAGGCGCTCTCGTCGCTGCCGAGATAGACCGCCATCGCGGCGATCTCCTCGGCGGTGCCGAGCCGGCCCATCTTCTGGCGCGAGATGAACATCTCCTTGCCCTGCGGGCCCTGGGCTGCCGCGCGGTCGAGCATCGAAGGCGTCTCGACGGTGCCGGGACAGATCGAATTGCAGCGGATGCCCTTGGTGATGAAGTCGAGCGCGACCGCGCGGGACAGCAGCGACACCGCCGCTTTGGACGAGCTGTAGACGTAGCGGTTCGCCGGCGGCCTCAAAGCCGCGCAGGACGAGATGTTGACGATGCTGCCGCCGCCGCCGCCGGCGATCATGTCGGGCAGGAAAGCCTTGATGGTCCGGTGCATCGACTTGACGTTGAGATCGAATGAGAAGTCAAAGTCCTCTTCCGAACATTCCAGGATGGTGCCGTGGTGCACGAAGCCGGCGGCGTTGAGCAGGATGTCGATCTTGCCGACGCGCTTGGCGAAGGCGTTGACGTCGGCGGTGTTGCGGACGTCGAGCTTTGCGACCTCGGCGATGCCTTCCTTCGTCAGGCTCGCGATGCCGGCCTCGTTGATGTCGGTGGCGATGACGGTTGCGCCTTCACGCGCGAACGCGATGGCGCAAGCGCGCCCAATGCCTGCCGCGGCAGCCGTGACGACGGCGCGCTTTCCCTTTAGGCGGTCTGCCATGTTGTTTCTCCTGCGAATTTTCCTTCGTCATTCCGGGGCGCGCCTCTTGGCGCGAACCCGGAATCCATCGCGCCACAGCGCCGGTGGATGAATGGATTCCGGGCTCGCGACTGCGTCGCGCCCCGGAATGACCGTGTCAGTGATTGTCCCGCGCCACACCGAACGTGCCAGCGACGTTCTGATACCTTGTGGCGAGCTCCATGCAGGCGCCGGTCGATTGCTGGCCGACGGTGTTGCGATAGATCTCCTGCCACGGCGTCTGGTTCGGCGGATGCTTGAAGCCGCCGCTGGCCTTGAGCTCGGCATGGCGCTTCTTCAGCTCCTCGTCCGAGATCAGGATGTTGGCGCTGCCCTTGTTGAGGTCGATGCGGACCTTGTCGCCGGTCTTGAGGACGGCAAGCCCGCCATTGGCGGCCGCTTCAGGCGAGGCGTTGAGGATCGAGGGCGAGCCAGAAGTGCCGGACTGGCGACCGTCGCCGATGCAGGGCAGGGACAGGATGCCGCGTTTGATCAGCGCCGCCGGCGGCTGCATGTTCACAACCTCGGCTCCACCGGGGTAGCCGATCGGGCCGGTGCCGCGGATGAACAGCACGCAGCGCTCGTCGATGTCGAGCGAGGGATCGTCGATCCGCTCGTGATAATCCTCCGGCCCCTCGAACACGATGGCGCGGCCCTCGAAGGCATTGAGGTCCTTCGGGTTGCTGAGGTAGCGGTCGCGGAATTCCTTGGAGATCACGCTTGTCTTCATGATCGCGGAATCGAACAGATTGCCCTTCAGCACCAGGAAGCCGGCGTCCTTCACCAGCGGCTTGTCGTAAGCCCAGATCACGTCGTTGTCGGGAGCGGGCGCGTTCTTGCAGTTCTCGCCGATGCCGCGGCCGTTGACCGTGACCGCGTCCTCATGGATGCGCTTGTGCTTCATCAACTCGCGCACCACGGCGGGCACGCCGCCGGCGCGGTGAAATTCCTCGCCGAGATAGAAGCCGGCCGGCTGCATGTTGACCAGGAGCGGCACGTCGTGGCCGAACTTCTGCCAGTCCTCGATCGACAGCTCGACGCCGATATGGCGGGCGAGGGCGTTGATGTGGATCGGCGCGTTGGTCGAGCCGCCGATCGCCGAATTGATCACGATGCAGTTCTCGAACGCCTTGCGGGTCAGGATGTCGGAAGGCTTCAAATCCTCCCAGACCATCTCGACGATGCGTTTTCCGGTCTCGTAAGCGATCTGGCCGCGCTCGCGATAGGGCGCCGGGATCGCCGCGCAGCCCGGCAGCGAGAAGCCGAGCGCTTCGGCAAGCCCGTTCATGGTCGAGGCCGTCCCCATGGTGTTGCAATGACCGACCGAGGGCGCCGAGGAGGCCACGATCTCCATGAACTCTTCATAGTCGATCTCGCCGGCCGCGAGCCGCTCGCGCGATTTCCAGACGATGGTGCCGGAGCCGGTGCGCTCGCCATTGTGCCAGCCGTTCAGCATCGGGCCGCCCGACAGCACGATCGCGGGCAGGTTCACCGTCGCGGCCGCCATCATGCAGGCCGGCGTGGTCTTGTCGCAGCCGGTGGTCAGCACCACGCCGTCGAGCGGATAGCCGTAGAGAATTTCGACGAGGCCGAGATAAGCGAGGTTACGGTCGAGCGCCGCGGTCGGTCGCTTGCCGGTCTCCTGAATGGGATGGGTCGGGAATTCCATCGCGATGCCGCCGGCCTCGCGGATGCCTTCGCGGACGCGGTGCGCGAGCTCGAGATGATGGCGGTTGCAGGGGGACAGATCGTTGCCGGTCTGCGCGATGCCGATGATCGGCTTGCCGGATTGCAGCTCGGCGCGGGTGAGGCCGTAATTCAGGTAACGCTCCATGTAGAGCGCGGTCATGCCCGGATTGTGCGGGTTGTTGAACCATTCCTGCGAGCGAAGATGGCGGCGGGTACCGTTGCTGCCGGCGGCATGCCCGTTGGTTGGTTTCTTTGTCATTGGTTTCTCCTGCAATGCAAACGCGACTACCGTCCGTCTCATGGTGTCGGCATGTGCGGTGCCCAACGGCGCGCGCGATGATCTGCCTTCCCGGTGGCGGGTCGTTTCCTCACGATTCCGATACTAGTCGTGGCTGCTTGGTAACGCTATCATTTTGTTCGCCGCGCCCGCGCCTGATACGGCTGGCCTGCTGTCCGAACGTCGCGCCGACGAGCTTTGCCGCTCGATCACCTTGAAGCCGAGATCGAGCACCGGCTGCTCCGGGCGGCGGCCCTCGATCGCGTCGATCAGCATGGCGGCGGCCGTCTTGCCCATCTCATAGCGGTTGGTGCGGACGCTGGTGAGGGTGGGGACGGCGGCGGCCATGAATTCGAGATCGTTGAAGCCGACGATCGCGATCTGCCCGGGGACTGCGATCTCCCGGCGCCGGCATTCGAACAGCACGCCGAGCGCGAGGTCGTCGTTGGCGCAAAACACCGCATCGATGTCCGGCTCGCGCGCCAGCAGATCGGTGAACAGGGCGCCGCCGAGCGTCACCGAGGTCGGCGTCGCCGTCGTGACCACCAGGCGCTGGTCGAACGATCCGGCGTCCTTCATGGCCGAGACATATCCGTCCAGCCGCCGCTGCACCCTGGGATCCATCCTCGCGCCGACGAAGCCGACCTTGCGGTGACCTTGCTCGAACAGATGCGCGATCGCCGCGCGGGCCGCATCATAGTGCGAAAAGCCGATCATCATGTCGACCGGGTCCGGGCCTATCTCCATGATCTGCACGATCGGACAGTCCGCGGCCTGAAGCATCGCGCGGGACTCCGCGGTCTGGTCGATGCCGGTGACGATCAGCCCGGCCGGCTTCTGTGCCAGAAACAGACGCAGCAACTTCTCTTCCTGGAGAATGCTGTAGCGCGTGTTGGACAACTGGATCGAGTAGCGGCTGCCTTCTGAGGCGTCATAGATGCCGCGCAGCACGTCCGAGAACACGTTGTTGGTGAGCGATGGGATCAGGACACCGATGACCTCGGTGCGTTGCGAGGCGAGGGCGCGCGCGGCAAGGTTGGGCACATAGCCGAGCTCCTTGGCGGCGCTCTCGACCCGCGTCCGCTTGGCGACCGACAGGGCCTCCGGATTGCGGAAAAAGCGCGACGCGGTAATCGGGCTGACGCCGGCGAGCTCGGCCACTTCGGCCAGCCGGATTTTGCCTGACTTAGTGCGTTTTCGACCCATTTGCTGCTCTTAACACAGTCAGTCCCGCAAACAAAGGAACGTTGACAGCGCTACCAGCAACGACTAACCAAAGACAAATTGCCAAAACCGCACAAACTACCGACAATGTTGCCCGCTAATATCGGGCCTGGTTCGGTAAAGTCCGAAAAACAAGACGGTCGCGGCGCGAGAGGCGCCGTGGACTTTCGAGGAGGGAGCTAGATGTCGTCTGTGCAAATCCGCGACGTGCGGAAATCGTTCGGCAATTTTGAAGTCCTGCACGGCGTGACGATTCCGATCGAGGACGGCCAGTTCGTCGTCCTGGTCGGCCCCTCCGGCTGCGGCAAGTCGACGCTTCTGCGCATGCTCGCCGGCCTCGAGAACATCACTTCCGGGACGATCTCGATCGGCGACCGCGTCGTCAACAATGTCCAGCCCAAGGAGCGGGACATTGCGATGGTCTTCCAGAACTACGCGCTCTATCCGCACATGACGGTCGCCGACAATATGGGCTTCTCGCTCAAGCTGCGGAATGCCAGCTCGGACGAGATCAACAAGCGCGTCAAGCGCGCCGCCGAGATCCTCGCGCTGTCGCCGCTGCTCGACCGCTATCCGCGACAGCTCTCCGGCGGTCAGCGCCAGCGCGTCGCCATGGGCCGCGCCATCGTGCGCGATCCGCAGGTGTTCCTGTTCGACGAGCCGTTGTCGAACCTGGACGCCAAGCTGCGCGTGGCCATGCGCACCGAGATCAAGGAGCTGCACCAGCGGCTGAAGACGACGACCGTCTACGTCACCCACGACCAGATCGAGGCCATGACCATGGCCGACAAGATCGTTGTCATGCATGACGGCATCGTCGAGCAGATGGGCACCCCGCTCGAGCTCTACGACAAGCCCGACAACCAGTTCGTCGCCGGCTTCATCGGCTCGCCTGCCATGAACTTCCTCAAAGGCCATGTGCGCGTCAACGGCGTTGCGAGCTTCGAAGGACCGAACGGCGTCAAGCTCCCGCTCAAGACCGCGCCCGCCAATTCCGACGGCCGTCCTGCGGTCTATGGCGTGCGGCCGGAGCACTTCACCATCGCCGATGACGGCGCCGAGGCCGAGATCATCGTCGTCGAGCCGACCGGCTCGGAGACGCAGGTGTTTGCCAAGCTCGGCGGCGAGCAGGTCGTCGCGGTCTTCCGCGAGCGTCACCAGTTCAATCCGGGCGACAAGGTGCGGCTGAAGCCCGAGCCATCGCTGGTCCATCTGTTCGACGATGCGACGGGCAAACGCATGAACGCCTAACGCATCAGACGACAAAGCATAAGACGACAAAAAGCATCACAGGGAGGACAACATGCAAGACTTTACCCGCCGGTCTCTGCTTCAAGGCGGCACCGCTTTGGCTGCGACCGGCATGCTGACGGGGCCGGCACTGTTCGACTTCGCCAAGGCCTGGGCGCAGAGCGCGCCCTGGAAGGCCGAGCCCGGCGCCAAGCTGACGGTGATGCGCTGGAAGCGCTTCGTGCCGGCGGAGGACGATGCGTTCAACGCGATGGTGGCGGCGTTCAAGGCCGCGACCGGCACCGAGATGAACACCTTCAGCGAGTCCTTCGAGGACGTGCAGCCGAAGGCCTCGGTTGCGGCCAACACCGGCTCCGGCCTCGATCTCGCCTGGGGTCTGCACACCCTGCCGCAGCTGTTCCCGACCAAAGTGCTGAAGATGAACGATGTCGCCGATTATCTCGGCAACAAGTACGGCGGCTGGACCGATGCGGCTGCCAAGACCTGCAAGCTCGGCAACGACTGGCTCGGCATTCCCGTCGCCACCAACGGCGGTTACATGACCTACCGCAAGTCGGCGCTCGACAAGGCTGGCTTCAAGGAATTCCCGAAGGACTTTCCCGGCTTCCTCGAGATGTGCAAGGCGCTCAAGGCCAACAATACGCCGGCCGGCTTCGCGCTCGGTCACGCCTCGGGCGACGGCAATTCCTGGCTGCACTGGGTGCTGTGGGGCCACGGTGCCTACACGGTCGACCAGAACGACAAGATCGTCATCAATTCGCCGGAGACGGCGAAGGCGCTGGAATATTGCAAGGCGCTGTACGACAACTTCATTCCGGGCACGGCGTCCTGGAACGATTCCTCCAACAACAAGGCGTATCTCGCCGGCGAGCTCTATTGCACGGCGAACGGCATCTCGATCTACGTCGCCGCCAAGACCGATCCCAGCAAGAAGGAGCTCACCGAGGACACCTATCACGCGCTCTGGCCGGTCGGTCCGGTCGGCAAGCCGACCGAGCTGCAGCTGGCGCTGCCGATCCTCGCCTTCAACTTCACCAAATATCCGAATGCGGCAAAGGCCTTCGTCGCCTTCATGCTGGAGAAGGAGAACTACGAGAAGTGGCTGGCCGGCGCGCAGGGCTATCTGACGCAGACCCTGAACGCCTATGAGTCGGCGCCGATCTGGACGGCCGATCCCAAGAACGCAGTGTTCTCGCAGGCCTCCAAGCGCACGCTACCGGCGTCCGGCATCGGCACCGTCGGCGAGAAGGCGGCAACCGCGATCGCCGACTTCATCGTCGTCGACATGTTCGCCAATTACTGCACCGGCGCCAAGGATGTGAAGGGCGCGATGGCGGAAGCCGAGCGCCAGCTGAAGCGCATCTATCGCTGAACAGTCACGGAGCGGGCGGCTCTTGGGTCGCCCGCTCGTCAACATTTCGATCAGGGATATCGGGCATGGCTGATGTCGCAATTCCCCGGGCCAAGCCTCAGATGACCGAGGCTGGCGCCTGGACCCAGCTCAAATACAATCGCAACTGGCTCGGCTTCTGGTTCATGGTGCCGGCCATGGTGTTCCTGATCTTCTTCCTGGCCTATCCGCTTGGGCTGGGCATCTGGCTGTCCTTCACGGACACGCGCATCGGCAGGGTCGGACAGTTCATCGCCTTCGAGAACTACGAGTGGCTGTGGGACGATTCCATCTTCTGGCTGTCGGTGTTCAATACGCTGCTCTACACCTTCGTCGCCAGCGCCTTCAAATTCGGCATCGGCCTCTACCTTGCGCTGCTGCTCAACGAGCACATGCCGTTCAAGGCGATGCTGCGCGCGATGGTGCTCATCCCCTTCATCGTTCCGACGGTGCTCTCCGCGCTCGCTTTCTGGTGGATCTTCGACTCGCAATTCTCGATCATCTCCTGGTCGCTGAAGCATCTCGGGATCATCAACCAAAACATCAACTTCCTCGGCGACACGACCTGGGCACGCATTTGCGTGATCTTCGCCAATATCTGGCGCGGCGTGCCGTTCGTCGCGATCACGCTGCTCGCAGGCCTCCAGACCGTCTCGCCGTCGCTCTATGAAGCCGCGACGCTCGACGGCGCCACGCGCTGGCAGAATTTCCGCTACATCACCTATCCGCTCTTGACGCCGATCATCGCCGTCGTGATGACCTTCTCGGTGCTGTTCACCTTCACCGACTTCCAGCTGATCTGGGCGATGACGCGTGGCGGCCCGGTCAACGCCACTCATCTGATGGCGACCCTGTCCTATCAGCGCGCGATCATCGCCGGGCAGCTCGGCGAGGGGGCCGCGATCTCCAGCGCGATGATTCCGTTCCTGCTCGCCGCGATCATGGTCTCGTGGTTCGGATTGCAGCGCCGCAAGTGGCAGCAGGGAGAAAACAATGACTGATCTCCCCACCTCGCGGATCGATCTCAAGGCCGTCCTGCATAGCTCGGCTCCGACAGTCGCGAAGGATGATCACAGCGAGGGCATGAGCTATCTGCAGTCGGTGCCGCGCAGGCTGGTGACGCTGTACCTGCCGCTCGCGATCATCGTCGTCGTCCTGCTGTTCCCATTCTACTGGATGGCGCTGACCTCGGTGAAACCCGACGAGCAGCTGCTCGACCTCGACAAGTACAATCCGTTCTGGACCTGGAATCCGACCTTCAAGCACTTCCACAAGCTGCTGTTCGAGAGCTACTATCCGTACTGGCTCTGGAACACGATGTATGTGGCGATCTGCGCCACGATACTCTCGATCATCGCCTCGGTGTTCGCCGCCTATGCCATCGTGCGCTTGCGTTACAAGGGTGCCAATCTCGTCGGCGGGCTGATCTTCCTCGCCTATCTGGTGCCGCCGTCGATCCTGTTCATTCCGCTCGCCACGGTCGTGTATCAGTACGGCCTGTTCGATTCGCCGCTGGCGCTGATCCTGACCTATCCGACCATCCTGATCCCGTTCTCGACCTGGCTGTTGATGGGCTATTTCAAGACCATCCCCTTCGAGCTCGAGGAATGCGCGCTGATCGACGGGGCGAGCCGCTGGCAGATCCTGATCAAGATCGTCGTGCCGCTGGCCATTCCCGGCCTGATCTCGGCCTTCATCTTCTGCTTCACGCTGTGCTGGAACGAGTTCATCTACGCCCTGACCTTCCTGCAATCGACCAGCAACAAGACGGTGCCGGTCGCGATCGTGAACGAGTTCGTGGACGGTGACATCTACCGCTGGGGCTCGCTGATGGCGGGCGCGCTGGCCGGCTCGCTGCCGCTCGTGATCCTTTACGCCTTCTTCGTGGAGCATTATGTGTCGGCGATGACCGGCGCCGTGAAGGAATGATCGCGGGGCTTGCCGAGGGCGCGCCAATGGTTTCAAGAGCGGCGCGCTCCGGCCAATAAGTCCGGCCAATAAGAAGGAGTTGAGCTCTTGCACATTCTGGTTCTCGGCGCCGCCGGCATGGTCGGCCGCAAGCTCTGTGAACGGCTGCTGCGCGACGGCCGGCTCGGCAAGAGCGATATCACCAAGCTGACCATGCATGACGTGGTCGAGCCGAAGAAGCCGGAGCAGGCCGGTTTTGCCGTCGAGACCGTCTCGGGCGATTTCGCCGTCCCGGGCGCGGCTGAGAAGCTGATCGCAGGTCGCCCCGACGTGATCTTCCATCTCGCCGCGATCGTCTCCGGCGAGGCCGAGCTCGACTTCGACAAGGGCTATCGCATCAATCTCGACGGCACGCGGATGCTGCTCGATGCGATCCGCCTTGCGGGCGGCGGCTACAAGCCGCGCGTGGTGTTCACGTCCTCGATCGCAGTGTTCGGCGCGCCGTTTCCCGATGCGATCGGCGACGAGTTCTTCCATACCCCGCTGCTCAGCTACGGCACGCAGAAGGCGATCGGCGAACTTCTGCTCGCCGATTATTCCCGCCGCGGCTTCCTTGACGGCATCGGCATCCGCCTGCCGACCATCTGCATCCGGCCGGGCCTGCCCAACAAGGCGGCATCGGGCTTCTTCTCCAACATTCTGCGCGAACCGCTCGCCGGCAAGGAAGCGATCCTCCCGGTCTCCGAGGACGTCCGCCACTGGCACGCGACGCCTCGCTCGGCCGTCGGCTTCCTGCTTCACGCCGGCACCATGGATCTCGCCACTGTCGGCCCGCGCCGCAACCTGACCATGCCGGGCCTGTCGGCCACGGTCGGCGAGCAGATCGCCGCCTTGAAGCGGGTTGCGGGCGAGAAGGTCGCCGCGCGCATCAAGCGCGAGCCCGATCCCTTCATCGTCGGCATCGTCGGCGGCTGGCCGCGCAATTTCGATGCCAGGCGGTCGCGCGAACTCGGCTTCACCACCGCCGAGAAGACGTTCGACGATATCATCCGCATTCACATCGAAGACGAGCTCGGCGGCAATTTCGTCGCCTGAGCTCGGACTGAGCGGGCCCTGATGATGGCGAGCGTTGCTTGCATCGGCGAATGCATGGTCGAGCTGCGGCAGGCCCAGGGCGGCGCGTCCGCCGGGCAGGGGCAGGGCGGTGGCCTGTACTCACGCGGCTTCGGCGGCGACACCCTCAACACGGCGGTGTATCTGGCGCGGCTGGACGTCAAGGTCGATTATCTCACCGCGCTCGGCGATGACGCCCTGAGCGACGAGATGGTCGCTGCCTGGAATGCGGAAGGCGTCGGCACGCGGCGTGTCGTGCGGCTCGCGGGCAAGCTGCCCGGCCTCTACATGATCCAGACGGATGCGGAGGGCGAGCGCCAGTTCTTCCATTGGCGCGACAGTGCGGCCGCGCGCCAGCTGATGAGCCTGCCGGAGACGGACGAACTGCTCAACTCGCTGATGAGCTACGACGTCGTCTATCTCTCTGCGATCACGCTCTCGATCTACGACGCGGCCGGGCGCGAGCGCCTGTTCGGCGCCATCAAGCGCGCGCGCCTGCTCGGCACTCGCTTCGTGTTCGACACCAATTTCCGCGCGCGCGGCTGGCCCGACCGCGATATCGCGCGGGAGGTGTTTGCGACCGCCTTCGCGGCCGCCGACATCGTGCTGACCTCGACCGAGGATCTGCTCGCGCTCCATCCCGGCGAAAGTCACGACCAGCTGATGGCGCGCATCCCAACCCCGGAACTGGTGTTCCGTCTGCCCGAGCCGGTGAGCCTGTTGCGCTACCCCGGCGGCGCCAGCGAGGTCCGCGCCGAGCCCATGACCAAGCCTGTGGTCGATACCACTGCCGCCGGCGACAGCTTCGCCGCGGCCTATATAGCGGCCCGGCTCGCCGGCG
Source organism: Bradyrhizobium sp. IC3195 (assembly GCF_020193585.1). Classification (NCBI taxonomy): domain Bacteria; kingdom Pseudomonadati; phylum Pseudomonadota; class Alphaproteobacteria; order Hyphomicrobiales; family Nitrobacteraceae; genus Bradyrhizobium; species Bradyrhizobium sp. IC3195. The sequence continues at coordinate 305,440 of NZ_JADYVG010000001.1, forward strand.
CCGAGCCGGTGGAGGCGGCCCTATCAGGACATCGGCTCGCCAGCCTCGTGATCTGCTATCCCGGCGCCATCATTCCGGGCTATGCCATGCCGCCGAAGAAGCGGCACCGGCCGGCGGCGTCCCGCCAGGCCAACAATTAGACAGCGACCAAATGAATCGAGACCCATGACCACGGCTGCCCAACAGAACCACCTCGTCGCGCTGTTCAAGGCTGCGACCGTCATTCCCGTCCTCACCATCGAGCGCATCCAGGATGCGGTGCCGCTGGCGCGCGCGCTGGTTGCCGGCGGGGTCCGCACGCTGGAGGTGACCTTGCGCACCCCCGTTGCGATCGAGGCGGCGCGCGCGATGATGACCGAGGTCCCCGAGGCGGTCGTCGGCATCGGGACCATTCTCAACCCGTCCGACTTCAGCCGCGTCGAGAAGCTCGGCGTCGCGTTCGGCATCAGCCCGGGCCTGACCCCCGATCTGCTCAAGGCCGCGACCGACAGCTCCTTGCCGTTCGCGCCAGGGATTGCCACGGCCTCGGAACTGATGATGGCGCTGTCCTACGGTTTCGACGTCGCAAAGTTCTTCCCGGCGGAGCAGGCCGGCGGCATCAAGGGCCTGCGCGCCCTCGGCGGGCCGTTCCCGAACGTGCGGTTCTGCCCGACCGGCGGGGTGGGCGAGGCCAATGCCGCGACCTGGCTGGCTGAACCCAATGTCGTTGCGGTTGGCGGGTCCTGGCTGTGCCCGACGGCGGAAATCCGGGCCGGGAACTGGGCCGGCATAACTGCCATCTGCGAGCGGACCCTCAAGGCGCTGAAAGCCGCGTGAAGTCTTGCCATCCCTGGGCTAAGACTTAGCTCAGGAAGAGGCCTCCAGGGAGAAATGACCATGACCGCCAGCATCGTCGGATGGGCGCATACGCCGTTCGGCAAGTTCGACACCGAAACCGTCGAAAGCCTCGTCACCCGCGTCGCCAATGAGGCGCTGGCGGATGCCGGCATCTCGGCCGGTGATGTCGACGAGATCGTGCTCGGCCATTTCAACGCCGGCTTCTCGCCGCAGGATTTCACGGCGTCGCTGGTACTGCAGGCCGATCCCAAGCTGCGCTTCAAGCCGGCGACCCGTGTCGAGAACGCCTGCGCCACGGGATCTGCCGCCGTGCATCAGGGCCTGCGCGCGATTGCCGCAGGGGCGGCCAAGATTGTGCTGGTCGTCGGCGTCGAGCAGATGACGCGCACGCCGAGCGCCGAGATCGGCAAGAACCTGCTCAAGGCTTCCTACCTCCCTGAGGACGGCGACACGGTCGGCGGTTTCGCCGGCGTGTTCGGCAAGATCGCCAGCTCCTACTTCCAGAAATACGGCGACCAGTCCGATGCGCTGGCGCTGATCGCGGCCAAGAACCACAAGAACGGCGTCGCCAATCCCTTCGCCCAGATGCGCAAGGACTTCGGCTTCGACTTCTGCCGCGCCGAGAGCGAGAAGAACCCCTATGTCGCCGGCCCGCTGAAGCGGACGGACTGCTCGCTGGTCTCCGACGGCGCCGCTGCGCTGGTGCTGGCCGATGCCGAGACGGCCAAGGGCATGACCAAGTCGATCGGCTTCCGCGCCACTGCGCACGCCCAGGACTTCCTGCCGATGAGTAAGCGCGACATCCTGCAGTTCGAGGGCTGCACGGTCGCCTGGCAGCGGGCGCTGGAGAAGGCCGGTGTCACGCTGTCCGATCTCTCCTTCGTCGAGACCCATGACTGCTTCACCGTCGCCGAGCTGATCGAGTACGAAGCGATGGGTCTGACGCCGAAGGGGCAGGGCGCCCGCGCCATCAAAGAAGGCTGGACGCTCAAGGACGGCAAGCTGCCGGTCAATCCGTCCGGCGGCCTCAAGGCCAAGGGCCATCCGATCGGCGCCACCGGCGTCTCCATGCATGTGATGACCGCGATGCAGCTCGCGGGCCAGGCGCCCGAGGGCATGCAGCTCAAGAACGCCAAGCTCGGCGGCATCTTCAACATGGGTGGCGCGGCCGTCGCCAACTACGTCTCCGTCCTGGAGCCGCTGAAGTAGTTTGATCCTGTAGGGTGGGCAAAGGCGCCATACGCCATGCCCGCCTTATTTCTTTGCGTTAGATCATGGTGGGGCTCGCGCGGCCCCCTTAATGCTCTGATTGATTTTGCGGGAAATGCATCATGAGCACTAACTACGAAGATTCACTGTCGATGGACGCACTCAACGATCGTATCGCGATCCTCGAAGACAATATCCGCCAGCTCATCGAGCAGGCCGCTGCCGCCTCCGGCGAGCAGAACGAGTCGCGCATCGCCGACCGGATCAATCAGCAGAATGACGAACTCGACCGGCTCCTGAAGATCCGGGAATCCCGTCAGAAGAAATAGCGGCCGACGTCGCCCCGCGGCGCATGCCGCCATACGCCGCCCGCCCTTGCGCGAGCGGCGGCACTGCCGTTAGCTGGACCGAAATCGCGTGGGCAGTTGGGCTCGGCGCAATCGGGAGCGAACGATGGGGCCGCTGAAAGGCATCAAGGTCGTCGACATGACCACCGTGCTGATGGGCCCTTATGCGACCCAAATGCTCGGCGATTACGGTGCCGACGTCGTCAAGGTGGAATCGCTGGACGGCGACGTCACCCGCCTGATCGGCCCGATGCGTCACGCCGGCATGGGGCCGGTATTTCTCAACACCAACCGCAGCAAGCGCTCGATCTGTCTCGATCTGAAGAAGGCTGCGGGGCGCGAAGCCGTGCTGCGGCTTTTGAAGGACGCCGACGTCCTGGTCTACAACGTCCGCCCGCAGGCGATGGCGCGGCTTCAGCTCGGCTACGACGTCGTCTCCGCCATCAACCCGCGCCTGGTCTATGCCGGCGTGTTCGGCTTCGGCCAGGACGGGCCCTATGCCGCAAAACCCGCTTACGACGACCTGATCCAGGGCGCCACGGCGCTGCCGGCGCTGATGGCGCAGACCGGCGACGGCGTGCCGCGCTACGTGCCGAACGCGCTCGTCGACCGTATCGTCGGCCTCACCGCGGTCGGCGCGATCTGCGCCAGCCTCGTGCACCGCGACCGCACCGGCCGCGGCCAGCGTCTGGACATTCCGATGTTCGAGACCATGGCCGGCTTCGTCATGGGCGACCACATGGGCGGGCTCACGTTCGAGCCGCCGCTCGACAAGGGCGGCTATGCCCGCCATCTCTCGCGCGACCGCAGGCCCTACAAGACCTCGGACGGCTATCTCAGCGTCATCGTCTACAACGACAAGCAGTGGGAGAACTTCTTCAAGGCCACGGGGCGCGACGACCTGCGCGCCGATCCCACATTTGCAACCTTCGCCGGCCGGGCCGCCAATATCAATGTGGTGTATGCCGAGCTCGCCCGCATCTTCGAGACGCGGACCACGGCGGAATGGATCGACCTGCTGACGAAAGCCGACGTGCCTGTGATGCCGATGCACGATCTCGCCTCGATCCTGCACGATGAGCATCTGGAGGCGACCGGCTTTTTCCCGGTGGTGACCCATCCGACCGAAGGTCCGATCCGCAGCATGAAAGTGACGGCGACCTGGTCCGAGACCGAAGCCGAGCCGGTACGCCTGGCGCCGCGGCTCAACGAGCACGGCGCCGAGATTTTGCGCGAGATCGGCTATTCCGCTGACGAGATCGCAGCCATGGTGCGCGACGGCGTCACGCGTGACGCACTGGAGTAGGGGGAGTGGAGATGACCACGCTTCTCTCATCCGTCATTCCGGGGCGCGCCCACTTGGGCGCGAGCCCGGAATCCATTCATCCTCCGCACATGCCGTTCGATGGATTCCGGGCTCGCGACTTCGTCGCGCCCCGGAATGACGGTGGAGAAATGGCACCATGAGCTTCATCACCGGCGTCGGCCTCACGTCGTTCGGCAAGCACGAGGGCTCGTCCTCGCTCGACCTGATGAGCGAGGCCGCGCAAGCCGCGCTCGACGATGCCGGCCTCAAGCGCACCGACATCGACGGCATCCTCTGCGGCTATTCCACGGTCTCCCCGCACATCATGCTCGCCACCGTCTTCGCCGAGCATTTTGGTATCCGCCCGTCTTACGCCCATGCCGTCCAGGTCGGCGGCGCCACGGGTCTTGCGATGACGATGCTTGCACATCATCTCGTCGCGTCAGGTGTCTGCCGGAACGTTCTGGTGGTCGCTGGCGAGAACCGGCTCACCGGGCAGAGCCGCGATGCCTCGATCCAGGCGCTGGCGCAGGTCGGCCATCCCGACTACGAGGTGCCGTTAGGACCGACCATTCCCGCTTATTACGGCCTCGTGGCCAACCGATACATGCACGAATACGGCGTGACCGAAGAGGATCTCGCCGAATTCGCGGTGCTGATGCGTGCCCACGCCTGCACCCATCCCGGCGCGCAATTCCACGATCCCATCAATGTCGCCGACGTCATGGCCTCCAAGCCAGTGGCGCTGCCGCTCAAGCTGCTCGATTGCTGCCCGGTCTCCGACGGCGGCGCGGCGTTCGTTGTCAGCCGCGAGCGAACCGGGGAAGCGGGCGTGCGTATCCGCGGCTGCGCCCAGGCCCACACGCATCAGCATGTCACGGCAGCGCCCGCCCTCAGCGAGCTTGGCGCCGAGATCTCCATCGCGCGTGCAAAGGCGGCCACGGGTCTCGCGATCTCCGACGTGCGCTACGCCGCGATCTACGACAGCTTTACGATCACGCTCGCGATGCTGCTGGAAGACCTCGGTCTCGCCGGCCGCGGCGAGGCGGCCGCGCGCGTGCGCGCCGGCCATTTCAGCCGTGACGGCGCGATGCCGCTGAATACCCATGGCGGCCTGCTCAGTTACGGCCATTGCGGCGTCGGCGGCGCCATGGCGCATCTCGTCGAGGCGCATTTGCAGATGACGGGGCGGGCGGCTAGCCGCCAGGTCCGCGACGCCTCGATTGTACTGCTGCACGGCGATGGCGGCGTGCTGTCGTCTCACGTCAGCATGTTCCTGGAGCGGGTGCGATGAGTGAGCGTCTGGCGGACTGGACCAAGGGTGAAGAGGCCATCACCTACCAGGCCTGCACCGCATGCGGGCATGTACAGTATTTTCATCGGGCCTTCTGCGCAGCTTGTGGCGAATCGGACCCGCGCGAGCAGCGCGCCAGCGGCAAGGGCAGGGTGTATGCGACCTCGTTGGTCTGCCGCGCGGCAACGCCCGAGACGCGCGCGCACGTGCCCTACAACATCCTGCTGGTCGATTGCGCCGAGGGTTTTCGCATGATGGCCCACGGCGAGAATGACCTCGCCATCGGCGATTCGGTCATTGCGAGCTTCAAGCCCTTTGCCGGCAAGCTGGTGCCGTTCTTTGCCAAAACCAAATAGGGAAACGCGAATGTAGCCCGGATGGAGCGCAGCGAAATCCGGGATTCGCACCTCGCGGACAGACTTCCCGGATTGCGCTGCGCTTCATCCGGGCTACACGCCAACCGAGGGATCCGTCATTCGGGGGCGGTCATGCGACCGAGCCTGGAACGGGAATTCTGGGCTTGGCTTGTGCGAGAGCCACCCCGGAATGACGAAAACGCTGAGCGCCTGATCCGGAAAAGTGTGAAGCGGTTTTCCGAAAAGATCATGCGCAATCGAAATACTCTAACGCCCGTAGAACAAGATGCTGGCGATGACGAGCATCGCCGTCACCGCCAGCATATGCGCGAGCGCTCCCGAGGCTGCCCCCTTGGTGGCTTCCTTCATGCCGTTTTCTCCCTAGACTTGGGCGTGACTCATCGTTGCGCGGTGAGCGCTTACGACGGCCAATTGTTTTTACTCGGAACACCCCTTGCGAGTATCCGCCGCGATTTGTCCCCCGCGGCGAATATCGACTGTGTCAGGGTCGATCAGCAATGCGGCGGCAATTTGACTCGATGATGTTGCTCGTGCGTCCCCACGCGAATAGAGTCTTCGGGAACCTTCGCCAATGGCGACAAAAAGCATCAAAAGATCAGGGAAACTTTAGGAAAATCATGGCCCGCATTCAGTACAGCGACCCGTCCAAGGCATCCGACCGCACCCGCGAAATCCTCGACAAGAACCGCCATGCCAACATCTTCCGGATGATGGCGCATTCGCCGAGTTACTTTGAGCAATATTGCCGCCTCGGGGGCGCAATCAGGCACAAGGGCGAGCTCGACCCCATCGTGCGCGAGCTTGCGATCACCCGTACCGGCATTCTGTGCGAGGCACCCTATGAGATCGTCGCGCACAAGCGCATCGGCAAGAATGTCGGCGTCACCGACGAGCAGAACGAGGCGCTCGAGAACTGGCAGGCCGCATCCTGCTTCAATGAGGTGCAGCGCGCCGCGCTCGCCTTCACCGACGAGATCGTGAAGCTGACGAAGCCGACGGATGCGACCTTCAAGGCGATCGCATCGAAGCTGACACCGGCCGCGCTGGTCGAGCTCCAGCTCTCGGTCGGCTTCTACATCATGACGTCGAAGTTCCTGGAAACATTCGAGATCGATCTTCAGCCCGTCACCGAAGTGGTCGGCTGATCCAAAGCTCGGCTTGCGAGGGATGCTCATGACAATCGATGAATATGCGGCCTGGGCCGCAACTATTGCCAAAGTCGACGAGCATCCGTCGAACGAGCGGTTGTCTTATCTCGGGCTGGGCCTTGCCGCTGAGGCGGGCGAGGTCGCCGAGCACATCAAGAAGCTCCTGCGCGACGACTGGCTCGACAAGGCCGGTCTCGTCGAAGAGCTTGGCGATGTCGTCTACTACTGGGCCTGCCTGTGCGCCGCCACCGGCCAGCAGCCGTCCGCGCTGCTCAACGCCAGTGCCGCCAAGATCAGGCGACGCATCAGCGAAGCGGCGAGCCGGTAGAGCAAGTGAAAGCTGGGAGCTCCGGCGTCATGGCCGGGCTTGTCCCGGCCATCCACGACTTGCCGCGCAGCACGAAGAACGTTGATGCCCGGGACAAGCCCGGGCATGACGATCTGTTGCGCATGAACCGCTCACGTCGAGGTCAGAATATCCACCTTGGCGTTGGCGACGATCAGGCGGTCGGCCAGAAGCTGGGCCAGGTTACGCATGATGCATTCGCTGGCGCGGGGGTGCTGCTTGCGGAAGCGCTCGAAATCCTTCAGCGGCACCTCGCATGCCGTCGCTGCCATGTCGGCGAACACGTCGGCGGAGCGGGTTTGTTCCAGCAGCGCCATCTCGCCGAACGCCATGCCGGCGGTGAGCGTAGCCAGCCTGACGCCATCGGGCAAGGTGACGTGCACAGCGCCGCTGCGCAGGAAGTACAGGGCATCGGCGGGGTCGCCGGCCGTGAGGATTTTGGCGCCGGATTGATAGGTCCTGATGGTGCAGAGCGAGGCGAGATCCGTCAGCTCTTCCTCGCTCAGCCCGGTCAACAGCGGCTGTTCGGCTAGCTCGGTGGTCTCGTGAAAATCGATCGAGCCGCCGTAGCGATAGACGATCTGGTCTTCGGCCCATTCGATCGCAGTGTCGAGCAGATAGAAATCGCGCACGTTCTTCAGCTCAGCGGTCCATTCGCGTAACGTATTCCATTCCTTGGAGGCGCGCCGGACGCCCGACAAAACCACCGTGACATTCAGCGCGGCCAATTCCTCGAACGCTTCGGCCACAAGTCGTGCGCCGGCCCGCGTAGTCGAGGTCACGCGGTGGAGATCGAAGATCACGAATTGCGGCCGCGGTCGTCCCGCGATCCGGCGCGAGACGTAATCCACCGCCGACAGCGACAGCGTGCCGACCAGTTCGATGATGCGCACCTCCTGCTCGTGGGCCGCCAGGATCTCGCGCTCCTGCGGGCGGCGCACGCGGCGCGACGGGCTCTTGCCGATGTCGTAGTCGGCGATGACGGCGTTGCGTGCGTCGTCGCTGCGGTTGAGCATGTGCAGGTCGTAATGCGAGGACAGCGCCTCGCAGACCTTGATGCCGCGCACGCTGTTGCCGTGCTTGTCGAGCTTTGGCGAATAGCTGCCGAGGCCGAGGCGGGCAGGGAGCGCGGCCAGGATGCCGCCGCCGACGCCGCTCTTGGCGGGGATGCCGATGCGGTAGATCCACTCGCCGGCATAGTCGTACATGCCCGACGACGTCATCACCGACAGCGTGCGCGAGATCGCGTAGGCGCTCAGCACCTGCTCGCCGGTGACCGGATTGATGCCGCGATTGGCGAGCGTTGCCGCCATCACCGCGATATCGCGCGCGGTCACCAGCACGGCGCATTGCCGGAAATAGACGTCGAGCACGCCGGCGACGTTGTCCGAGATCACCGCGTTGGTCTTGAGCAGATAGCCGATGGCGCGGTTGCGGTCGCCGGTCTGGCTCTCGGAAGAATAGACGGCGTCGTCGACGGAAAGGTCGCGGCCTGCAAAACGGCTGAGCGCAAGGCGGATCTGCTCGAAAGCCTCCGCGCCCTTGCTGTCGTAGATCAACCCGGTGCAGGCGATCGCGCCGGCATTGACCATCGGGTTGAACGGATGGTTCTCGGAATTGAGCCGGATCGAGTTGAAGGGATCGCCGGAGGGTTCGACGCCGATCGCGCCTTCGACCTTGCCGGCGCCGAGCAGGTCCAGCGCCAGCGCGAACACGAAGGGTTTCGACATCGACTGGATGGTGAAGGGCACCCTGGAGTCGCCGACTTCATAGACATGGCCGTCAAGCGTCGCCAGGCTGATGCCGAAATAGGCAGGGTCCGCCTTGCCGAGCTCGGGAATGTAATCGGCGACATGGCCCGACGTTTCGGCGGAGAATTCGCTGAGGCATTTGCCCAGAAACCGCAGCAGGGGCGGCTTCGAACGGGTCCAGGCGGTGGCGAGAGGCGAGAGCGGTTTCATCGCCTCCCTTGTGCAACGCAATCAGAGCACGCGCAACCCGTCCGGCATCACAGGCGGGCGCCGGACCAAGAGAAGCGCGATCAGGATCGTCGGCAGCAGGATGCCAAGGCCGAGCAGCGTCACTTGCATCTGCGACAGCGGCATGATGCCGCCGCCGGGGGTCGCCACCACGAAGCCGCCGATCACCAGCAGCACACGGATGGGCCATTCCAGGCTGCCTGTGCCGCGCAAGTCCCCGACGAAAGGCTGGTAGCCCTGGATGCCGCCGCAGATGAACAGCGTACCGAAGGCGGCGAGGCCCATCAGGCCGAGCCCGGCGAGGTATGGGCTCGAACCCTGCAGCACCAGCGCCGGATTGAGCACGAAGAAGAATGGCAGGAAATAGATGATGCTGCCGACCCACATCGATTCCCAGCCGGTCTTCATGGCCGGCGATCCGGCGATGCCGGCAGCTGCGAAGGAAGCGATCGCGACCGGCGGGGTGATCGACGACAGCATGCCCCAATAGAAGATGAACATGTGCACCGCCATGCGGTTGAGCCCGAGCTTCTCCAGCGCAGGCGCGACCAGGATGGCGAGGAAGATGTAGCAGGCCGTCGTCGTCAGCCCAAGGCCGAGAATGAGGCTGGTGAGGGCGCACATGCCGAGCAGCAGGAAGGCATTGTCGCCGGCGATGTGCAGGAGGTCGTTGGCAAGGCTCGACACCACGCCCGTCATCGAGAACGCGCCGATCAGCAGGCCGCAGCCGGCGAGGATGCCGACCAGCTCGACGAAGGTGCGGCCGTTGACCTCCAGGAACTTGCCGATCGTCGCAAATGTCCAGCGCGTGTCCTTCGAGAAGAACTGGTTGAGCACGAGAAGCAGCGCGGTGGCGTAGAACGGCGCGTGGCTCTCGCGCTTGAAGTAGAGCAGCATCACGATCAGAAGCGCGATGACGAAGACGTAGTACCAGCCGTCCTTGATCGTATCCATGATCCGCGGCAGCTCGGCGCGGGGAATACCTTTCAGCTTGTGGCGCGCCGCGTAAGCGTCGACCTGCATGAAGAGGCCGACGTAGTAGAGCACGGCCGGAATGATTGCGGCGAGGGCGACATCGGCGTAGCTGACGTTGAGGAACTGGGCGATCACGAAAGCGGTCGCACCCATCACTGGCGGCGCCAGCACGGCGCCGGTCGAGGCGCAGGCCTCGATCGCGGCGGCATAGGAGGCGCGAAAGCCGCTCTTCTTCATCACCGGGATGGTCATGGTGCCGGCGGTGAGCACGTTGGAGATGATCGAACCCGACATCATGCCGAGCAGGCCGCTGGCAAAGATACAGACTTTTGCCGCGCCGCCGCGAAAGGTGCCACACAACGCGAAGGCCAGGTTGATGAAGAACTTTCCGGCGCCCGTCATCATCAGCGCGGTGCCGAACACCAAAAAGCCGATCACGGTGTCGGCGAACGCCTGGATGGGGATGCCGAGCAGGCTCTCGCCCGAGAGCACGTGATAGGCGGTCGCCTGCTCGAGCGTCGATTGCGTGCCACGGAACGGTCCGAGCCAGCGGGCTTCGGCGAACAGGGGATAGACAGTGAAGGGCAGAACGCTGAGGAGCAGGCTCCAGCCGCCGGTGCGGCGCAACGCTTCCATCAGCATCACCCACATCACGAGACCTGCGGCGATCACCGTGTTGGGCGCGCCGCCGAATTCCCAGCCGGCCTCCGCCGCCTTGCGCACGTTAACCATCAGCATGAGCGCCGCCGCGAAGGTCACGACGAACAGGACGAGGTCATACCAGGGAACGCGGTCGAGCGGCGCGCGTCCGGTGCCCGGAAAGATCAGGAACGTGAATGGCAGCATCAACGCGATCAGGAGATAGAAATATTCCGTGTTGAGCTGGGTGTATCCGACGAAGAAGCGCAGCGAGAATTGCTGGTTGATGCAGAGCAGGATCGTCGCGGCGGTCGCAACGATCAGCGTCCAGCGCCACGCGCCGCGCAACGTGCGAACGCGCGTGACTTCCGCTTCCTGCATGTTGCCGGCGGCGCCATGGGGATCATCGAACACGACGCGCTTGGGCTCGTCTTGCGGGACGGTGGAAGTGGAAGAGGACATCATCGATCCCGCGCGTGGGCTGGTGAACGCAATCAGGCAAACGGCAGTTGTTTGAACCGCTCTGGCCGCGCGCTCAACCTCTCCCGCGTGCGGGAGAGGTCGGCGCGAAGCGCCGGGTGAGGGCTTTCTCCTCTGGGGGAATCCCACCGCGGAGGCACCCTCTCCCCAACCCTCTCCCGCAAGCGGGAGAGGGGGCGCACTTCTCGCGAGGCAACGATCACGCCTAACAACACCTCGCACTATTCCTCGAACCCGTTCGGCATGCCCGCTTTCGCTAGCGCCGCGGCACGCGCCTTCGTCCAGCCTTCGAGGAACGCCTTGTCGTCCGACGGCGGATTGGACTTGCCGTAATCGGCCCAGGCGGCCGCCAGCACCTCCTGCCGCTTGATCAGCTGGTTGTTGTGTGCCTCCTGAGCGTCGCTCCATTGGCCGGCCTCTTTCAACGCCTTCACCGCGCCGGGATGCACCGGCACCACCCAGTTCTTGGTCTGGCGGTTGGCCGCGAGTCCGCCGGCGCCGGGCGCGGAGTCCTTATAAGCGTCGTAGTTGACGATCATCGCCTTGGTGATCGCATAGACCTGGTCGGCCGGTTGCGAGGCGTAGGCGACGAAGATCGGGTAGGGATAATTGCCGAGCTCGATCGGCTTCTCCGGCGAGATGCCGGCACCGCAGGTCGCCAGCTGCGGGAAGAAGAACGAGCCGACCTTCTGCATCCGCGCCCAACCCTCCTTGTCCTTGGCAGGCAGCGGCGGCCAGATCAACCCGCGCGGCGAAGCCTCGGCCTCCTTGGCGGGACCGGTGATGGTGGTGCCGAAGGCGGCATCGACGTCGTTATTGATCAGCCCTTTCCACATCGCGCCGTAGCTGGCGAATTCGACAGCCTTGACGTCCTTTTGCGTCAGCCCGGCGAAGGCGAGCACCGCGAGCGAGTTCTGGTTCAGCGCGGGTGAGCCGACCACGAAGCCGACGCGCTTGCCCTTGAGGTCCTTCAGCTCCTTCACGCCGGTGTCGGCGGCCACCGCAAGCGAGGCGCAATTGCAGTCGACGGTCGAGAGCAGGGTCTGCAGCGGCTGCGGACCCCATTCCTTCGAGCCGAACTCGAACACGCCTTCCTGCGCGAAGTAGGTGCCCGACCCCATCGCCGCGGAAACCGCGCGCTTGGCGCGCAGCGGCGCGAGGCGCGCGACGTCGTTGCCTGCGGGGAGCACGCGCACGTCGGTGCCGTACTTGTCCTTCATCATCTTGCCGACGCCGACCGCGATGTTGAATCCGGCGGTGCCGGTGTCATAAGCGGTGAAAGTCAATGTCGCCGGCAGCTTGATGTCTTCGGCGAACGAATAGCGTGTAGACGCAAAAGAAATGCCCGCCACCAGAGCAGGCGCGAGCACGAGCAGCCCACGAAGCATGTTTCCCTCCAATGATCTTCGCTTTGCCGCGAAGATTTTCATTCTTTGTTTGAAACAACGTTTTGTTTGAAACCGATCATGTCACCGCGATCAAGCGATGGCAACGCCATACAGCGCGCGTGGGAATGCGACTGACACATTGTCGCGGAAAAGACCGGATAAGACGCTCAGTTCGCGACGATCGCTATCGCCTGTCCCTCCGCAACGACGTCATCGACCTTTACCAGAAGCGATGTGATGGTGCCGTTTGCGGGCGAGGGCACTGGGATCTCCATCTTCATCGCTTCGACCACCACAACGTCATCGCCATCCGCGACGGTTCCTCCAACTTGCACGGGAGTTGCGCAGATGCGTCCCGCGACCTCCGTGACGATCTTAATTTCTGGCATGCCATCGCCTTTTTGTTGTCGTCGCAAAATGCCTGAGGTAGCGTCGTCTGCAAGTGGAATTTAATTCCGCACAGCGGAACACAACGGTAGGGATCATGGGACGACGTTCGGAGCGGTTGAGCAGGCAAGGTGCGCTCGCTGGCGAAGCCGGTGAGGGTGATGTGATCCAGGTGGTGTCGCGCGCGTTCGACGTATTGCGATGCTTCGAGGGCCACGAGGCGCGACTCGGCAATCTCGAGATTTCAAATCGCTGCGGTCTGCCGCGCTCGACGGTATCGCGGCTCACGCATACGCTGACCCGCATGGGCCAGCTCGTGTATCTCCCGCGCGACCAGAAGTATCGCATCGGCCCGAGCGCGGTGGCGATGAGTGCTTCGATGATGAAGGGCGCGCAGCTGCGCAGCATGATTCGCCAGCGGCTGCAGGAAGTCGCCGAGCAGCTGCCGGGCACGGTCGGCTTCGTCGTCCCCGACCGCTTCCATCTCGTCTATCTCCAGTTCGCGCGTTCGGCGACGGCGCTCGGCTTGCACGAGGGCACCGGCAGCCGCATCTCGATGGCCTCGACCGCCGCGGGCGCGGCCTACACCGCGGCGCTCGCGCCGGAAGTCGGTGATGCCTTCGTCGCGGACATGGAGCGGGAAGCCCCCGAAGCTGCGAAGATTCTCAAGCCCCGCATCGAGGCCAACCGGCAGATGTTGCGCGAGCGCGGCTATGTCGTCGCCTGCGGCCTCTGGAGCCCGCACATCAACGGCCTCGCGGTGCCGATCTGGTCGCCGCAGTACCAGACCTTCGTGGTCATCACGATCGGTCTTCTGTCGGCGATGTATGACGAGCAGCGTCTGCACGACGAAGTCGCACCACTGATGCTCCAGCTTGGCCGCTCGCTCGGCAGCCTGATGGAAGGCGCGGAAGGCGACGCCTTCAACAACCGCATCTCGCGCAAGCCGGTCGCCATGGCCGTGCACAACAATAACAAGCCGATCCATTCGGAGGGAGTGAATGAACTGGAAGCCGGAACTCGACGAGCTCGCCCGGCGCGAAGCCTTCGCGCGGGAGATGGGCGGCGTTGACAAGGTCAAGCGACAGCATGACCAGGGCCGGCTGACTGTTCGGGAGCGTATCGACAAGCTGATCGACAAAGGCAGCTTTCACGAGATCGGTGCCGTCTCCGGCATCGGCGAGTACGATTCCAGCGGCGATCTGAAGAAGCTCACGCCGGCTAATTGCGTGTTCGGCCGCGCGCGCGTCGACGGCCGCACATTGGTCGTGGTCGGCGACGATTTCACCGTGCGCGGCGGCTCGGCGGATGCGTCGATCTCGGCCAAGCCGCTGATGGCGGAGGAGATGGCGCACGATTTCCGGCTGCCCATCGTCCGCATCATCGAAGGCTCCGGCGGCGGCGGCTCGGTCAAGACCATCGAGACCAAGGGCGCGGCCAATCTGCCCGGCGGCATCGGCGGCACGCGCTGGTATCGCTTCACGACGGAGAATCTGTCGCGCGTGCCGGTGGTCGCGCTCGGCCTCGGCTCGGTGGCGGGCCTGGGCGCCGCGCGTCTTGCCGCCAGCCACTATTCCATCATGACGCGGAAGTCCGCGATGTTCGTCGCGGGTCCGCCGGTGGTGAAGGCGCTGGGGCAGGACCTTACCAAGGAGGAGCTCGGCGGCGCCGACATCCAGACCCGCGCCGGCGCGGTGGATCATGCGGTCGACACCGAGGAGGAGGCGTTCGCCTGCGCGCGGCGCTTCCTCTCCTACCTGCCGTCATCGGTCTACGAGCTGCCGCCGACCTTGCCCTGCACGGACAGTCCTGAACGCAGCGACGAAGCGCTGATGAACGCGGTGCCGCGCAACCGCAAGCAGGTCTACAAGATGCGGCCCATCATCGAGTCCGTCGTCGACAAGGGCTCGTTCTTCGAGGTCGCAAAAAACTTCGGCAAGCCGATCATCGTCGGCCTCGCGCGGCTCGAGGGCAGGGCGGTGCTGCTGCTCGCCAGCGATAGCTTCCACTATGGCGGATCCTGGACCGCGGATGCCTGCCAGAAAGTGGTGCGCTGGGTCGACTTCGCCGAGACCTTCCACCTGCCGGTCGTCTATCTCATGGACTGCCCCGGCTTCATGATCGGCCTTGATGCGGAGAAGGCCGCCACCATCCGCCACGGCGTGCGCGCCATGGCGGCGGTGAACCAGACCACGGTGCCCTGGTGCACCGTGATCCTGCGCAATGCGTTCGGCGTCGCCGGTGTCGTGCACCAGCCGGCCGACCGCTTCTCGATCCGCTATGCCTGGCCCTCGGCCTATTGGGGCTCGCTGCCGCTCGAAGGCGGTATCGAAGCCGCTTACCGCGCCGACATCGACGCGGCGGAAGACAAGGCGGCGAAGCTGAAGGAGATCGAGGAGCGGCTCAACAAGCTCCGCTCGCCGTTCCGCTCGGCCGAAAAATTCTGGGTCGAGGAGATCATCGATCCCAGGAAGACGCGATCGCTCCTGTGCGAGTTTGCCCGGCTCGCGGAGCCGCTGCGAAAGCCGGGGCCGCCGGAGAATATGACGATCAGGCCTTAGCATCCTTGTGCCAAGTCATGACGCTCGTGCCCCGGACGCAGCGCGCCGCTGCCCTGGCGATGCGAAGCATCGTCCAGTTCAGCGGTGCGCTGCAGAGCCGGGGCCCATGCCACAGCGAATCTGGAGCCTCCTGGGTCCCGGCTCAGCGCCGCAACGCTTGAAGCGTTGCAGTGCGTCCGGGACACGAGGTGCGGCATCGACACAATCCAAGACACTTCCACGGCAAAACAATAACGCGCTAAGCTCCGCCAACAAGAACAAGAGGAAGCGCCAATCGTGTACGACTTCATCATCGTGGGCGGCGGCTCGGCGGGGTCCGTGCTGGCCCACCGACTCTCCGCCAGGAGCGCCAATAGGGTCCTGCTCTGCGAAGCCGGTCAGGACACGCCACCCGGCAACGAGCCAGCCGAGATCAGGGACAGCTATCCCGGCACCGCCTATTTCGATCCGCGCTTTCACTGGACCGAGCTCAAGGTGACGACCCAGGTCGTCAGCCACAACAATCCCGAGGAATCGCGGCCGCCCTTGCGCAAATACGAGCAGGCACGCGTGCTGGGCGGCGGCTCGTCGATCAACGGGCAGATGGCCAACCGCGGCGCCCCAACCGACTACGACGAATGGGAGGCGCGCGGCGCCGAGGGGTGGTCGTGGGCCGACGTGCTGCCGTTCTTCAAGAAGGTGGAGCGCGACCTCGATTTCGACGGACCGTATCACGGCAAGGACGGAAGGATCCCTGTCCGCCGCATCCCGCGCGAGCACTGGACGCGGCATTCGGAGGCGTTCGCGCAGGCCTTCCAGCAGGCCGGTCATCAATTCGTGGCCGACCAGAACGGCGAATTCGTCGACGGCTTCTTCCCGGTGACGCATTCCAACCAGGCCGAGCAGCGCGTCTCGGCCGCGATGGGTTATCTCGATCGCGACACCCGCGCGCGTGCGAACCTTGCGATTTCGACAAACACGCAGGTGCGAGAGCTGCTGTTCGAAGGCACGCGCTGTGTCGGCGTGAAGGCGATGGTCGACGGCCGCGAGCAGGAATTCCGTGGACGCGAGATCATCCTCTCCAGCGGCGCCATTCATTCGCCGGCGCATCTGCTCCGCGCCGGCATCGGCCCCGTCGGTCACCTCAAGGACCTGGGCATTCCCGTGCTGGCGGCCTTGCCGGGAGTCGGCCAACGCCTGATGGATCATCCCTCGATCTCGCTGTCGTCCTTTGTCCGCCGCGGCGCGCGCATGAACGAGCACACCAGGCGCCACATGCAGCTCGGCCTGCGCTACTCCTCCGGGCTGCCTGATGTGCCCAAGGGCGACATGTTCGTCGTCGTCATCAGCAAATCGGCCTGGCACGCCGTCGGCGCGCAGATCGGCTCGCTCCTGACCTTCGTCAACAAGACCTATTCCGAGACCGGGCAGGTCAAGCTCGCCTCGCGCGATCCTTCGGCAGAGCCGATCGTCGAGTTCAACCTGCTGTCCGACCGCCGCGATCTCGATCGCCTGATGAGCGGTTTCCGCAAGATGGCAGCGATCCAGATGAGCGAGGTGGTCAGGAAGGTGACGGACAAGCCGTTTCCGGCCGCCTATACCGATCGCGTCCGCAAGATCGGCGTGGTCAACACCAGGAACAAGATTCTCACCACGATCGCCGCGACCCTGATGGACGGGCCGGCGGCGCTGCGTCACTACATGATCGACAATTTCGTCGTCGAAGGCTTCACCTTCGATCAGGTGATGAACGACGACGAGGCGCTGGAAGCCTTCGTGCGCAAGGCGACGATCGGCGTCTGGCACGCCTCGTGCTCGTGCCGCATGGGCCGCACTGAGGATCCGATGGCGGTGGTCGACAATCAGGGCCGCGTCAAGGGCGTGCAGGGCCTGCGCGTCGTCGATGCCTCGATCTTCCCGGTGGTGCCATGCGCCAACACCAACTTTCCGGTGTTGATGTCAGCGGAGAAGATCGCGGCCGCAATGATGCAATGAGCGGCAGCGAGTTCTGGCGATCCTGGCAGTGCGGGGAGGAGGAGCGCTGATGGATACTTGCCTCGCGCGGTCCGACTTGGTTGCATGCCGCCAGCTTGACGCGCTGATCGAGCATTCGAGCGCTGCGAGTTAATCATCTCAGGCGCTACGTGTAGGCTATGAGATCGTGCAGTCGTGGCGCGCGATCGCAGCCAGTTTCAGCCGCGCTTTAGGCCCATTTCAGCCAAACTGTTATTGGTCTCTTTGCCCGGGGCAGGGTCTCTCATTTGGAGTCCTGCAATGTTCAAGCGAGTATTTTCTGCGTGCGTCTTCGTTGCCCTGGGTTCTGTCGCTTCGGAAGCGCGCCCTTATCGCATTCATCAAGCTCCTGAATGCAACGTCACCATGCCCTGCGACTTTTCGTATTCGCAGACGCGACGCGAGCGGGTTGCCAAGCCCTCACTGGCTTCCAGATCTTCGCTGATTTCCAGGTCCACACTGCAAGCGTACCGCTCGACACAACTGACGGTGACTGATGCTGGGAGCACGACCACGCCGGCGGCCGTCTCCGGTGCCCACGGCGCTCGCATTGTCGGTGGCCGTCCGGCCGGTTGCCCTTCGTCGTTCTGCGGCTGCGGCGCGGCTCTGCGCGTGTTCGGCCGTATCGTGCCGGAATTGAATCTTGCGTCCAATTGGCTCCGCTTTCCCAGGACATCACCCGCACCGGGAATGGTTGCTGCGCGACGAGGACACGTTTTCGTCCTTGAACAGCACCTCGGAGGCGACGTCTGGATGGCCTATGACGCCAACTCGGGTGGGCGCGCGACGCGAATCCACGCGCGTTCGCTGCGAGGGTATACGATTGTCAACCCGCGCGGCGGCTCGGTGGCTTGAGGGCAGCGGATAGCGCTCCAAAAACGGCGGACGGGTCGCAACATCTTTGCGACCCGCCAACGCCGAACGCCGAGCCGATCACAGCCGGAGCACCTTGCCGGGATTCATGATGTTGTGCGGATCGAGCGCGCGTTTGATGGTGCGCATGATGTCGAGCTCGGTCTTGGAGCGGTAGTGGCTGAGCTCGTCGAGCTTGTCGATGCCGATGCCGTGCTCCGCCGAGATCGAGCCGCCCATGGAGGTGACGAGATCGTTCACGGCGCGCGTGATGGCGGGCGCGTATTGGTTCAGCGTCTGCTGGTCCATGCCCTTCGGTCCCATGAACGAGAAATGCAGATTGCCGTCGCCGATATGGCCGAGCGGATAGGGCCGGATGGTCGGGAGAATGTCGAGCACGGCCTTGAGGCCCTTGTCGATGAACTCCGGAATCCCTGAAATCGCCACCGACACGTCGAAACTGATCCCCGGTCCCTCGGCGCGTGAGGCCTCCGCCATTGCTTCGCGGATGCGCCACATGTTGCGCGATTGACCGAATGTGTGCGCGATCGCCGCATCCAGCACGCGGCCGGCCTCGAGTTGATCGGCGAGAAACTGCTCCATCTTGCCGGACATGCCCTCGGTTCCGTCCTGCCGCGGGCGCGCCGACGACCATTCCAGCAGCAGGTACCAGGGCGTATCCGCCTTCAGCGGATCCTGCGTCCCGGGAATGTGGCGCAGGGAAAGGTCGATGGCCGCCCGGCTGAGCAGCTCGCAGGAGCCGACATTGTCCTCGGATGCCGCGTGCGCCTCGGACAGGATTTCCAGCGCCGCGCGGGGATCGCGGATCGCCAGCCACGCCGTGCAGACGTCCTTCGGTGCCGGCCACAGCTTGAGCACGGCCTTGGTGATGATGCCCAGCGTCCCCTCGGCGCCCATGAACAGGTGCTTGAGGTCGTAGCCGGTGTTGTCCTTCTTGAGCGCGCGCAATCCGTCCCAGACCTCGCCATTCGGCAGCACGACCTCGAGCCCCAGCACGAGATTGCGGGCATTGCCGTAGCGCAGCACCTGCACGCCGCCGGCGTTGGTGGAGAGATTGCCGCCGATCATGCAGGAGCCCTGGGCACCGAGGCTCAGCGGCAGGAAGCGGTCGTGCTCGCTTGCGGTCTCCTGAAGCGTCTGTAACACGCAGCCGGCCTCGACCGTCATCGAATAGCCGACGGGATCGACATCCAGCACGCGGTTCATCCGGCCGAGCGACAGCACGATGCCGGTGTGCGCAGGCCAGGGCGTCGCCCCGCCCATCAGGCCGGTGTTGCCGCCCTGCGGCACGATCGCGACGCCGTGCTCGTGGCAGAGCCGGACCACTTTCGAGACCTCCTCGGTGCTGCGAGGGCGAACGACGGCGCCGGCGTTGCCGACCAGCAATCCCCGCCAATCCGTCACAAACGGCTGCTTGCCATGCTCGTCCTCGATCAGGCCTTTGTCGCCGACGATCGCGCGCAACGCATCGCGCAATGGTTCGGTCACGGGAGCGGTCGGGATGGTGGGCAGGGACGTCGGGAGCGGCATTTGTTTCCTCTGGCACATCTTTGTGTGTACTGAGCGCGCGAAGCGCCGCAGCCATTGTCCACGTTTAGGCTGCCGAGTCTAACGGCAATGCGCCACGCGTGTGGGGAGTTTGGGTCGGCCTGACCGCTTGGAACGGTCCGCAGCAGCACGACGTTTGCCTCTCGGCACAACAGGAGAGCCGCATGGCGAAGGTTGACGAGGAGCTCATCCGGGTGAGAGCCCACCAGCTTTGGGAACTCGCAGGCAAGCCGGAGGGCCGCCAGGACGAGTTCTGGCGAGAAGCCGAGCGCGAATTATCAAACGACGCCGGCGCAAATGCCGAAGAATCCTCAAAGACTTTCACGGAGTAATCCGCGAGCGAACGGTCTGGCGCTATCGGGCTTCAACCAGCTGGCGGGCATTGGCCATGGCTGCGCCCGAAGCGGTGTTGTCGAAAATGCACCAGACCGAGGCCGCCGCGCATCCGGCCAGCCGCACCTTGAGCGCCGCCAAGGCAGCCGCGTCATAGCTGGAATAATAGACCCTCGGTGAACCGTGAAGCCGAAAATAGGCCAGCCCGGTCCAGCCGCCGGGCGCAGCGCCATTGGCGGCACGCGGTGGATCCGCGGCCACCCGCGCGACGCCTCGTTGCGCCAGCCAGTCGTCGGCCGGCCTGGTGAACCAGCTCGCGTGCCGTGGCTCGCAAACCACCGGCACCTGCCCCCCTTTCTGCAGCGCTATTACGAGCTTCCCGGCGCCGCGCCTTGCGAAGATTGTCGACGAAGGCAATTGCAGCAGCAGCACGCCGAGCTTTTGCCCAAGGCCGGAAATCTCCTCGCACAACCGATCGACGTCCGCGCGATCGAACCTCAGCTCCGGCGCATGGCTGATCGATTGCGGGACCTTGACCGCAAAACGGAAGCCGGCCGGCACCGCAGCGCTCCATCGCTCATATGTCGTGCGCCGATGCGGACGATAGAACGACGTGTTGATCTCGGTGCAGTTCAGCACTGAGGCGTAGCGCTCAAGGTGGGAGCCCTCGGCCTTGAACGCATCCGCATGCTGGGACGGCACGTTCCATCCCGCCGTGCCAATCCGAAGGGCATGCTTGCGCGTCCGTCCAGGCCTGTCTGTCATCGCCACAGCATAGGAGGCATCTTTGCGGCGTGGTCATGTCGGAACGATTTGGCCCGCCTTCACGACACTGCGGGGCTCTGTTTCTTCTGTCAAACCGGAAGGCAGAAGACGTGGTTCCTTCTCACGCCATCGCCACTTGCGGCTTCGGCTGCCGCGACAGCGCCAGCACGATCAGGGCCGCGAACACGCAGAGCGCGCCGGCGATGAAGAAGGCGGGCAGGTAGCTCTGGTAGACTGTGCGCGAGAACCCCGCGCCGAACGCCGCGGCGCCGGCGCCGAGCTGATGGCCGGCGAATATCCAGCCGAACACCAGATTGGCGCGCTCGGGCCCGAACTTTTGCGCGGTGAGCCGCACCGTCGGCGGCACCGTCGCGATCCAGTCGAGACCATAGAACATCGCGAAGACCGAGAGGCCGTAGAAGGAGAAATCGCTGAACGGCAGGAAGATCAGCGAGAGCCCGCGCAGGCCGTAGTACCAGAACAGGAGCCAGCGATTGTCGTAGCGGTCGGACAGCCAGCCCGACATGATCGTGCCGAAGAAGTCGAAGATGCCCATCGCCGCCAGCAGGCTCGCCGCCTGCACCTGCGGGATGCCGAAATCGAGGCACATCGGGATCAGGTGCACCTGCACCAGCCCGTTGGTGGAGGCGCCGCAGATGAAGAAGGTCGCGAACAGGATCCAGAACGTCATCGACGTCGAGGCGTCGCGTAGCGTGCCGAGTGCAACGCCCGTGATCGAGCCGTGGCTGACGGGCGGCGCGGGCAAGGGTGCGGTGCCTTCGTCGCCGAACGGCCGCAGGCCGACGTCGCTGGGGCGGTCACGCATCGCGAGCAGCACGGCCAGCGCGGAAACACCGAGCATGATGCAGACGAGACCGAGCGCGAGGCGCCAGCCATAGCGCTCGGTGAGGCTTGCCAGCAGCGGCAGGAACACGAGCTGGCCGGTGGCAACGCTCGCCGTCATGATGCCGATGACGAGGCCGCGTCGTGCCGCGAACCAGCGCGTGGCGATGGTCGCGCCGAGCACCAAGGCCGTCATGCCGGTGCCGATCCCGATCACCACGCCCCAGAGGGCAATGAGCTGCCAGACCTCCGTCATGCCGAGCGAGAGCACGAGCGCCGAGACCACGATCAGCTGGGCGGCCAGCGTGACGTTGCGCAGGCCATAGCGGTTGAGCAGGGCGGCCGCGAACGGCGCCATCAGTCCGAACAGGATGAAGCGGATCGACAGCGCGGACGAGATCTCCGCCGTGCTCCAGCCGAACTCCTTCTGCAGGGGAACGATGAACACGCCGGGCGCGCCGACCGTGCCGGCGCTGATCAGCGCGGTGAGGAAAGTCACGCCGACCATCACCCAACCGTAATGAATGTTACGGCGGGACAGTGCTGCCGCGAGCCAGTTCGAGATCATTGGGCCTCAACATTGATGGGCAGGCCGAGACAGACCTGCGTCAGTCTAGAGAATGACACGGGATGTATCTGTCGCAAATGACAGAGTTCCCTCGTTTCCGGACGTCCGCGTCAGCGGCGTTCCACCGCGATGGCCGTGGCTTCACCGCCGCCGATGCAGAGTGCGGCGATGCCGCGCTTGAGGTTGTTGGCCTCCAGCGCATGCAGCAGCGTCACGATCAGCCGCGCGCCGGTGGCGCCGATGGGGTGGCCCAGCGCGCAGGCGCCGCCGTTGACGTTGAGCTTCTCGCGGGGAATGCCGAGGTCGCGCTGCGCCGCCATCGCCACCACGGCGAAGGCCTCGTTGATCTCGAACAGGTCGACGTCGCCCGCGCTCCAGCCGACCTTGTCCAGCAGCTTGCGGATCGCCGGGATCGGTGCCGTGGTGAACCATTGCGGCTCCTGGCTGTGGGTGGCATGGCCCTTGATCTCGGCGAGAACAGGCAGGCCGCTCCGGTCAGCAAGTGCGCGCTTCGTCAGCACCAGCGCGGCGGCGCCGTCGGCATTGGCGGAGGAGGCGGCCGGCGTGATGGTGCCGTTGGCGCGGAATGCCGGCTTCAATCCGGGGATCTTGGCGGGGTCGACCTTGAGCGGATGCTCGTCATTGGCGATCACGCGCGGGCCGGCCTTTTCGGTCAGCGTGATCGGCGCGATCTCGGCCTTGAACGCGCCGCCCTCGACGGCCTTGCGGGCGCGGCTGAGCGTCTCCATCGCATAGGCGTCCTGGTCCTTGCGGGTGAATTGATAGGCTTCCGCGGTAGCTTCGCCGAAATCGCCCATGGAACGGCCGGTCTCGTAGGCGTCCTCCAGGCCGTCCATCATCATGTGGTCGATGATGCGGTCGTGGCCGACGCGATAGCCGCCGCGCGCCTTGGCGAGCAGGTAGGGCGCGTTGCTCATGCTCTCCATGCCGCCGGAGACGACGATCTCGGCCGATCCGGCGCGGATGATGTCGTGCGCCAGCATGGTCGCCTTCATGCCGGAACCGCAGACCTTGTTGACGGTGGTGGCGCCTGTCGCATCGGGCAGACCGGCGCTCCGCGCTGCCTGCCGCGCCGGCGCCTGACCTTGGCCTGCCGGCAGCACGCAGCCCATGAAGACCTCGTCGACCTTCTCGGGCGCGAGCTTGGCGCGCTCCAGCGCCGCACCGATCACATGTGAGCCGAGCTTGTGGGCCGGGAGCGGCGACAACTCGCCCATGAAGCGGCCGAGCGGGGTGCGTGCGGCGGAGACGATGACGACGGGCTCGGCGGCTTCGGCCATGACGAGAACTCCCTGGCGATGACGTGTAAGATGATGGACATCATATGATGCGTCGCAAAAAATGCAACCGCGACAGGGATGAGAAAATGTCGTGGGCCGGATGAGATTTGGTCGTGCGATTGGGGGCTGCTTACCCACAGTACGCTGTCATTGCCCGCGAAGGCGGGCAATCCAGTATTCCAGAGGCCACGCGGCTAGAACCGGGAAGGCGCGGCGTACTGGAGGCCCCGCCCCCGTGCGCAACTGCGCACTAGGCGGGGCATGACACCGTCTTTTCTTGGCTGCGATGTTGCTTCCTCGCGTCTACCGCTTCCGGTTGACAAACGCGCCCATCAGCCGCGTCGGCTCGTCCGTCAGGAATGACTCGCCGAACACTTTCACGCTCAAATTCACCGACTCGGTCAGCGGCAGTTCCTCCCATTGCCGCAGCAGCGCCTTTTGCGAGCGCAGCGCCTCGGGGCCGCATTCGAGCAAGGCCTTCACCAGATGCTCGACCTCGGCATCGAGCTCGCCGGGCGCAGCGACCTTGTCGACCAGGCCCCATGCCAGCGCCGTGGCTGCATCGATGTTCTCCGCCGTCATCACCAGCCAGCGCGCGCGGGCCCAACCGATCAGGCGCGGCAACAGCGCGGCATGGATCACCGAGGGGATGCCGACACGCACCTCGGGCATGCCGAAATGGGCATCATGCGCGGCGACGCGGAAGTCGCAGGCCGCCGCCACTTCGAGCCCGCCGCCGAGGCACCAGCCCGGCATGCGTGCGATGATCGGGGCAGGGAAGGCGCGCACCGCCTCGCAGAGATCGCGCAGGCGGCTGATGAAGGCCTCGGCGGATGTCTGGTCGAGCCCGGCCATCTCCTTGATGTCGGCTCCGCCGATCAGGCTCTTCTCGCTCTGTCCGCGCAGCACCACGACGCGGATGCTGCGGTCGGATGCGAGCTGCTGCAGGCCTTCGCGCACGGCGTCGGTCACGGGCGAGCCGAGGATGTTGAGCGGGCCGGCGTTGCAGATCGCGACATGAACGACGCCGCGCGCATCGCGCGTCACGCCGCAATGATTGTTGAGCATTTCCATCGTGGGATCTCGAAAGGTTTCGTGGACATGCGCGGGGCGCGCCAGTCGGGATCACTTCCGGGCCGAAACGTACGTCTTGTCAAGCGGCGGGGAGGGCGGGTTGCCAGCGTGAAGTCCGTGGCATAGTATGACGAATATCATCTAAAGAGGCTGCCATGACCGGTGACGATCAACCCGACCTGTTTTCGCCCGCGCAGAGGCGGGAACGCGTAGTGGACTGGCAGGTGCCTGCGCCGGTGGCGCGGGCGGCGATGGGCCTGTCGGGCATGGATGCCATGCTGGGCATCCGTGACGGCCGCCTGCCGCCGCCGCCCTTCGCCAAGCTGATAGGTTTCACCATGGCCGTGGTCGAGCCGGGCCGTATCGTCATGGAACTGCAGCCGCGCGAGGATCTCGAAAACACCATCGGTCTTCTCCACGGCGCGACCGCCGCGGCGCTGCTCGATACCGCGATGGGATGTGCCATCTCGACCCGGCTCGAGGCCGGACAAAGCTCGGTGACCCTCGATCTGAAGCTGACGTTTCTCCGCCCCCTGTCGGTTCGCTCGGGGCTGATCTCGGCCGAGGGCAAGATCATCAAGCTGGGGCGGCAGACCAGCTATACCGAGGGTTTCGTTCGCGACGGGAAGGGAGCCCTCGCGGTGCACGCAACTGCAACGTTCTCCATGATCGGAAGCAACTTGACATGAATTAATGCACCCATCGCGGCATTTGCGTGTTATGAGATGATCTCCGACATTCAATGAGATCCGCATGCGCTATTCCCGGGAACACAAGCAGGAAACCCACGATCGCATCGTGAAGAAGGCCTCGGTGCGGCTGCGGGAGAAGGGCGCCCACGGTATCGGCGTCGCCGACCTCATGAAGGAGGCGGGCCTGACCCACGGCGGCTTTTACGCGCATTTCGATTCCCGCGAGGCGCTGGTGATCGAGGCTTTTGCCTACGCGATGGACCGTTCGATGGAACACTGGCGCAAGCTCACCGGCGAGGTCGCTCCGGAAAAGCGGCTGGCGCTGATCGCGGAAAGCTATTTGTCCACGCTGCATCGCGACAATCCCGGTCACGGCTGCTCGATTCCCGCGCTGGGAGCCGAGATCGCCCGCGAGAGTCCGAAGACACGCAAGGCCTTTGCCGGCAAGCTGGATGAGATGATCGAGGCCCTGACCGACACCATCCCGAACATGCCCCGCAAGGCGGCACGCAAGCAGGCGATCGCGACGCTCGCGACGATGGCCGGAACCATGCTGCTGGCGCGCATCGCCGGCTCGAGCGAATTGTCCGACGAGATGCTGAAGGCCGGCCGGGACCACGCGCTTGAGGGAGCGAAGCGTGAGTCGAAGGTGGCGGCCGCGAAGAAGGCGAAACAGAACTAGGCGAAATGCCGTGTAGGGTGGGTTAGCCATGCGATTGCGCGAAGCGCATTCGCTTGGCGTAACCCACCACTGTGTTCGTCCGCGGAGACGGAAGAGGTGGGTTACGCCTTCGGCTAACCTACCCTACGAGACCCCTACGAGACCGCCGTTCACCGCCCAGCAAACAACGCCCGCTCGCGCTCGACAATCTCCGAGATGTAATCCGCCACGGCCCTGATCCGCGCCAGGTCCTTACTGTCGGCGTGCATCAGCATCCAGAACGTCCGCGTGATCGAGATCTCTTCGGGCAGCACGGCGACAAGCTGCGGATAGTCGCTCGCCATGAAATGCGGCAGCACCGCGATGCCGAAGCCGGAGAGGGTGGCGTTGAGCTGCGCGATCAGATTGGCGCTGCGGAAGCGCGCCGAGATCCGCGGCGACACCTGCGGCAGATAGTCGAGCTCAGGCGTGAACAAGAGTTCCTCGATGTAGCCGACGAAGCGGTGCTGCGTCAGATCCTGCCGCGAGGCGATTTTCGGGAAGCGGTCGAGATAGGCGGGGGCCGCGTAGAGCCCGAGGCGGTAGTCGAGCAGCTTGCGCCCGACGATGCGACCTTCCTTCGGCATGGTCAGGCTGATGGCGATGTCGGCCTCGCGCTTGGAGAGGCTGAACAGCCGCGCGGTTGCTACAAGTTGCAAGTCGAGATCGGGATAGCGGTCCGCGAACGGCGTCAGCCGCGGCGCCAGGAAGGCGGTGCCGAACCCATCAGGCGCGCCGATCCGCACCGTCCCGGTCAGCCGCGCCACGGAGCCGCCGACCTGCTCCTGATTGGCAACAATGGTCGATTCCATGGCTTCGGCGCTGTCGGCGACGCGCTGGCCGGCCTCGGTGAGGAGGTAGCCGGTCTTGCGCCGGTCGAACAGCTTGGCCGAGAGGTGCTTCTCCAGCCGGTCGACGCGGCGGATCACGGTGGCATGGTCGACCCCCAGCTGTTTTGCCGCAGCCGACACCGAGCCGCCCCGCACGATGGCCAGCACGAAGCGAAAGTCGTCCCAATCGATAGCGCCTTGATCCAGCATTTTCGCACATCTATGGTGCATTATCTCAGACTTGAATCCTATAAAATGCAGGTCAATAGGATTTGTCAAAGCGACCACGCTCGGCCTGAAGGAGACCATTCCATGCGTTCAATCGGACATTTCATCGGTGGCAAGGAGGTCAAGGGCACCTCTGGCCGCACCGCCGACGTTTTCGAGCCGATGACCGGTGACGTTCAGGCCAAGGTGGCGCTGGCGTCCAAGGCCGAGGTCCGCGCCGCCGTCGAGAACGCGCGCGCCGCACAGCCCGAATGGGCCGCGACCAACCCGCAGCGCCGCGCCCGCGTCATGATGAAATTTGTTGAGCTGGTCCAGCGCGATTACGACAAGCTCGCCGAGCTGCTCGCGCGCGAGCACGGCAAGACCGTCCCCGACGCCAAGGGCGACATCCAGCGCGGCCTAGAAGTCGCGGAATTCGCTTGCGGCATTCCGCATCTGATGAAGGGCGAGTACACCGAAGGCGCTGGCCCCGGCATCGACATCTATTCGATGCGTCAGCCGCTCGGCGTCGTCGCAGGCATTACGCCGTTCAATTTCCCGGCGATGATCCCGATGTGGAAGTTTGCGCCGGCGATCGCCTGCGGCAACGCTTTCATCCTCAAGCCCTCGGAGCGCGACCCCGGCGTGCCGATGCTGCTCGCTGAACTCATGATGGAAGCGGGCCTGCCGGCCGGCATCCTCAACGTCGTCAACGGCGACAAGGAGGCGGTCGACGCCATCCTCGACGATCCCGACATCAAGGCCATCGGCTTCGTCGGCTCGACGCCGATTGCGCAATACATCTACGAGCGCGCCGCGCAGACGGGCAAGCGCTGCCAGTGCTTCGGCGGCGCCAAGAACCACGCCATCGTTATGCCCGACGCCGACATGGATCAGGCCGTGGACGCGCTGATCGGCGCCGGCTACGGCTCGGCCGGCGAGCGCTGCATGGCCGTTTCCGTCGCGGTCCCCGTCGGCAAGTCCACCGCCGACCGCCTTATGGAAAAGCTGATCCCGCGCGTCGAGTCGCTCAAGATCGGCACCTCGATCGATCCGTCGGCCGACTACGGTCCGCTCGTGACCCGCGAGGCGGTCGAGAAGGTCAAGAGCTACATCGACATCGGCGTCAAGGAAGGCGCGACGCTCGCCGTCGACGGCCGCGGCTTCAAGATGCAGGGCTACGAGAACGGCTTCTATCTCGGCGGCTCGCTGTTCGACAACGTCACCAAGGACATGCGGATCTACAAGGAAGAGATCTTTGGCCCGGTGCTCTCGGTGGTGCGCGCGCACGACTACAAGGAGGCGCTGGCGCTGCCTTCCGACCACGATTACGGCAACGGCGTTGCCATCTTCACCCGCGACGGCGATGCCGCGCGCGACTTCGCGGCCAGGGTCAACGTCGGCATGGTCGGCATCAACGTGCCGATCCCGGTGCCGATCGCTTATTACACCTTCGGCGGCTGGAAGAAATCGGGCTTCGGCGATCTCAACCAGCACGGACCGGATTCGATCCGCTTCTACACCAAGACCAAGACGGTGACCTCGCGCTGGCCGTCCGGCGTCAAGGAAGGCGCGGAGTTCTCGATCCCGCTGATGAAGTAAGGCTGTAGCCCAGCCTGTCATTGCGAGGAGCGTAGCGACGAAGCAATCCAGTATCTTTCCGCGGAGACGGTCTGGATTGCTTCGCTTCGCTCGCAATGACGAAAGAAAGAGCAGCCCGGCATGCAGTTCGCTCTGAATGAGGATCAGATCGCGGTTCGCGACATGGCATTGGCGTTTGCGGCCGAGAAGATCGCGCCGCACGCGCTGCGTTGGGACGAGGAGAAGTATTTTCCAGTCGAGGTGATGCGCGAAGCCGCCAAGCTCGGCATGGGCGGCATCTATATCCGCGACGATGTTGGCGGCTCCGCCATGACGCGGTTCGACGCAGCGCTGATCTTCGAGGCGCTGGCGACGGGCTGCCCGACCACCTCGGCCTTCATCTCCATCCACAACATGGCGAGCTGGATGATCGATGCCTTCGGCAGCGACACCCAGCGCCACCAATGGCTGCCGAAGCTCTGCACCATGGAGCTGATCGCAAGCTACTGCCTGACCGAGCCGGGTGCCGGCTCGGACGCCGCGGCGCTGCGCACGCGCGCCGTGCGCGACGGCGACCACTACGTCCTAAACGGCCAGAAGCAATTCATCTCCGGCGCTGGCGGAACGGATATTCTGGTCGCGATGGTACGTACCGGTGGCGACGGTCCCGGCGGCATCTCGACGCTCGTGATCGACGGCAAGGCGCCGGGTGTCTCCTTCGGCGCCAATGAACGCAAGATGGGCTGGAACGCGCAGCCGACCCGCGCGGTGATATTCGAGAACGCCCGCGTGCCTGTGGCCAATCGCCTGAGCGAGGAGGGCACAGGCTTCAAGATCGCGATGGCCGGCCTCGACGGCGGCCGTCTCAACATTACGGCGTGCTCGCTCGGCGGCGCGCAAGCAGCACTCGACAAGGCGCGCGCCTACATGAAGGAGCGCAAGGCGTTCGGGAAGCGGCTCGACGAATTCCAGGCGCTGCAATTCCGTCTCGCCGACATGGCGATCGAGTTGGAGGCCGCGCGCACCTTCCTGTGGCGCGCCGCCGCGGCGCTCGATCGCAAAGACCCCGACGCCACCATGCTCTGCGCCATGGCTAAACGCTTCGGCACCGATGTCGGGTTCGAGGTTGCCAACCATGCGCTGCAACTCCACGGCGGCTACGGCTACCTCAGCGAATACGGCATCGAGAAGATCGTGCGCGACTTACGCGTGCACCAGATCCTCGAAGGCACCAATGAAATCATGCGGCTCATCGTGGCGCGCAAACTGATCGAGGGCGCGCGATGAGCGGAGCGGAAGAGGGCGATCTGGTCGCGCGCGTCGAAGGCGCGGCCGGCATCATCAGGCTCAATCGTCCCAAGGCGATCAACGCCGTGACGCTGGAGATGTTTCGCGACATCGACAAGGCGCTCGACCGCTTCGAGGCTGATCCTGCCGTTGCCGTGATCCTGCTGGAAGGCGCCGGCGAGCGCGGCCTCTGCGCCGGTGGCGACATCCGCACGCTCTGGGAAAGTTCCAAGGTCAATGGCGACCTCGGCAAGATCCTGTGGCGCGAGGAGTACATCCTCAATGCCCGGATCAAGAAATTTCCAAAACCCTATGTCGCCTTCATGGACGGCATCGTGATGGGCGGCGGTGTCGGTCTGTCCGCCCATGCCAGCCACCGTATCGTCACCGATCGGACCAAGCTCGCGATGCCCGAAGTCGGCCTCGGCTTCTTCCCCGATGTCGGCGGCACCTATCTGCTGTCGCATTCGCCGGGCGAGATCGGCACCTATTTCGGGCTGACCGGCCAGACCATGAACGGGCCGGACGCGATCCACGCGAAGTTTGCCGATTGGGTGGTGCCGGCCGTGAGATTGCCGGAGCTGCGCGAGGCGCTGACCAAGCTGCGGTCCGGTGCGACCGCAGCCGATGTCAGCAAGCTCATCGACGGCTTCGCCTCCGGCGAGACTGCGGGGCCGGTCGCCGCCAGGGAGCCGGTCATCGATGCGTTGTTCGGCTTCGACCGCATGGAGGACATTGTCGCTGCGCTGAAGCGCGATGGTTCCGAGTTCGCGCTGGCCACGCTGAAGACGCTGAACGAAAAATCGCCGCGCGGCATGGTGGTCACGCTGAAGCTACTGCGCCTTGCGCGCGGATCGAGCCTGGAAGAGTGCCTGGTTCGCGAATACCGCGCCGCGCTGGAGGTGTTTCGGAGCGATGATTTTCGCGAGGGCGTGCGCGCCGCCGTGATCGACAAGGACCGCAACCCGACCTGGTCGCCGCCGCGGATCGAGGATGTGACGCCGGAGGTGCTTGCGCCCTATTTCGCCGAGATCGGCGCGGACGAATTGAAGTTCAATTAACAACGCTGTAGCGGAGGAAACGACAATGGCGACGATCGCATTCATCGGTCTCGGCAACATGGGCGGCCCGATGGCGGCCAACCTCGTCAAGGCCGGCCACAAGGTGGTGGCGTTCGATCTCGTCGAAGCCTCGCGCAATCAGGCCAAGACCGATGGCGCCAGCATCGCCGACAGCGCTCCGGCCGCGGTGAAGGGCGCCGATGTCGTCGTCACCATGCTGCCCGCAGGCAAGCATGTGCTCGGCGTCTGGAACGAGGTCGTGCCCGCCATGACCAAGGGTGCGCTCATCATCGACAGCTCCACCATCGACGTCGAAAGCGCGCGAGCCGCGCATGCGCTCGCCGCCAAGCACGGCGTGCTCTCGGTCGATGCGCCGGTCTCCGGCGGCACGGGCGGTGCCAAGGGTGCGACGCTCACCTTCATGTGCGGCGGCGAGGAGAAGGCATTTGCCGCGGCCAAGCCCGTGCTCGAGAACATGGGCAAGAAGATCGTGCATTGCGGCGGCGCCGGTGCCGGCCAGGCCGCAAAGATCTGCAACAACATGATCCTCGGCATTTCCATGATCGCGGTGAGCGAGGCCTTTGCGCTCGGTGAAAAGCTCGGGCTCTCGCATCAGGCGCTGTTCGATGTGGCCTCGACCTCGTCCGGCCAGTGCTGGTCGCTGACGACCTATTGCCCGGTGCCGGGCCCGGTGCCGACCTCGCCGGCCAACAACGATTACAAGCCGGGCTTTGCCTCCGCGCTGATGGTGAAGGACCTCACCCTGGCGCAGGATGCCGCCAAGGCTGCCGGCGCGGCGACGCCGCTCGGCAAGCATGCGCAGGAGATCTATCAGTCTTTCGACGCAGCCGGCCAGGGCGGGGTGGATTTTTCCGGAATTATCAAGCACGTTAGGAGTTTAGCCGGGAAAGCTTGATGACCACATTCCAGGAAGCACGCGCGTTCCTTCTGCAACACCGCACGGATTACGAGGCTGCGGTCAAAGGTTTCCGCTGGCCTGATCCGGTTCCTTTCAACTGGGCGCTCGACTGGTTCGACGCCGAGCTCGCGGCCAATGCGGACAGCAAGGATCGGCCCGCGCTCTGGATCGTCGATGCCGCTCAGGACAAGCAGACGAAGCTGTCCTTCGCGGCGCTGTCGCGCCGCTCCAACCAGGTCGCCAACTTCCTCCGCGCGCAGGGCCTGAGGCGCGGCGACCATCTCCTGCTGCTGCTCGGCAACGTGGTTCCGCTGTGGGAGACGATGCTTGCCGCGATGAAGCTCGGCGTGGTCGTCATTCCCGCCACGACGCTGCTGACGGCCGACGAGCTGCGCGACCGGCTCGATCGCGGCAAGGCGAGGGCGGTGGTGGCCGCGCAGGACCAGGTGGCGAAATTCACGAGCCTAGGCGCCGAGAATGTCGTTCGCATCGTCGTCGGCGCGGGCTCCGACGGTTGGCTGGCATATGACGAAGCAGCAAAAGCTTCCGAAAGCTTCGCGCCTGATGCTCCGACCAATGCCGACGATCCGATGCTGCTATATTTTACCTCGGGTACGACAGCAAAACCGAAATTGGTGCGACACAGTCAGCGCAGCTATCCGGTCGGCCATCTCTCGACGATGTACTGGATCGGGCTGAAGCCCGGCGACGTCCATCTCAACATCTCCTCGCCCGGCTGGGCCAAGCATGCCTGGAGCTGCTTCTTCGCGCCGTGGAATGCGGGCGCGACCGTGTTCGTGGTCAACCAGCCGCGCTTTGATGCCAAGGCGCTGCTTGCCACCATCGGCCGCTGCGGCGTCACCACGCTGTGCGCGCCGCCGACGGTGTGGCGGCTGTTCATCCAGGAGAACCTCGCCTCGTTCAAGGTGGCGCTTCGCGAGGTCTGCGGCGCCGGCGAGCCGCTCAATCCTGAAGTGATCGATCAGGTGCAGGCGGCCTGGGGCCTCACCATACGCGACGGCTACGGCCAGACCGAAACGACTGCGCTAGCCGGCAATTCGCCGGGCCAGCCGATCAAGATCGGCTCGATGGGCCGTCCGTTGCCGGGCTATCGCGTGCAGATCAGCGATGCCGACGGTCATCCCGCAAAGGAGGGCGAGGTGACGCTGGTGCTCGGCGCCGACCGTCCCGCCGGCCTGATGCAGGGCTATCAGGGCGACGACGGCAAATTGTCCGGCGCCGCAGGCGCGCTCTATCGCAGCGGCGACGTCGTTTTCGCGGATGAGGACGGCTACTTGACCTTCGTCGGCCGCTCTGACGACGTCTTCAAATCCTCCGATTATCGCATCAGCCCGTTCGAACTGGAGAGCGTCCTGCTCGAGCACGAGCTGGTCGCGGAAGCTGCGGTGGTGCCGAGCCCGGATCCAATCCGGCTCGCGATCCCCAAGGCGTTCGTGCTGCTGACCGCGGGTGCAGAACGCTCGCCGGAAACCGCGCTATCGATCTTCAAGCACCTGCACGCGCGTCTGGCCCCGTTCAAGCGCATCCGCCGCCTCGAAATCGTCACCGAGCTGCCGAAGACGATCTCTGGAAAGATCCGCCGCGTCCAGCTACGACGGCTCGAACGCGACGACGATCGCAGCGATCCCTTGCGCGGCCGGGAATTCCGTGAGGAGGATTTTCCGGAGCTGGCGAAGACACGGAGTGAGACCTAAGTGAACGAAGTCTGGAAGAAGCCGCCTGTTACGCTCGAGGCCTATCAGGCCATGATCGGCAAGGAGATCGGCGTATCGTCGTGGCACCTGATCGATCAGCCCCGCATCGACAGCTATGCCGACGTGATCGAGGATCACCAGTTCATCCACATCGATCCGGAACGCGCGAAGAAGGAAACCGCGTTCGGCACCACCATTGCGCACGGTTTTCTCACGATGTCGCTGCTGTCGATCATGTCCTACGAGGTGATGCCCGTGATTGCGGGCACCACGATGGGCGTGAATTACGGCTTCGACAGGCTGCGCTTCATCTCGCCGGTGCGCTCGGGCAAGCGCGTCCGTGGCCGCTTCGTGCTGGCGGAAGCCAAGCTCCGCAAGCCAGGCGAGCTCCAGTCCCGCACCAACGTCACGGTCGAGATCGAGGGCGAGGATAAACCGGCGCTCGTCGCCGACTGGCTCGGCCTGATCTATTTCGAGTAGGCCCGTGCCGTCCTTGCCGGGCTTGACCCGGCAACCCATCGCTGCTCAAAAGCCTGTCGATTTTGATGGATGGCCGGGTCAAACCCGGCCATGACGGCTAACATCTGGGAAACCCACTATGCCAATCAGGTTCGACGGACGCGTCGCCATCGTCACCGGCGCGGGCAATGGTCTCGGACGCGCGCATGCGCTGGGGCTGGCGAGCCGCGGCGCCAAGGTCGTGGTCAACGATTTCGGTGGCGCGCGCGACGGCACCGGAGGCTCGCTGTCGCCGGCCGAGGCCGTGGTCGAGGAGATCCGCAAGGCCGGCGGCATCGCGATGGCCGACGGCGCCGACGTCTCCAATTTCGAGCAGGTCACCGCCATGGTCGAGCGCGCTACCAAGGAGTGGGGCAGCGTCGATCTCTTGTGCGCCAATGCCGGCATCCTGCGCGACAAGTCGTTCGGCAAGATGGAGGTGACCGATTTCCAGAAGGTACTCGACGTGCATCTCGTCGGCACCTTCTATTGCTGCAAGGCAGCCTGGGCCGGCATGCGTGACCGCAATTACGGCCGCATCGTGCTGACGACGTCGTCCTCGGGCCTCTACGGCAATTTCGGCCAGGCCAATTACGGCGCCGCGAAATCCGGCATGGTCGGCTTGATGAACGTGCTCGCCGAGGAGGGCCGCAAGAACGACATTCGCGTCAACATCATCTCGCCGACGGCTGCGACCCGCATGACGGAAGAGCTGCTGCCGCCGCAGGCGCTGCAGCTGATGAAGGCGAACGCGATCACCCCCGCGGTCGAGTACATGCTGAGCGAGGATGCGCCGACCCGCACCATCATGGGCGCCGGTGCCGGCTCGTTTGCGGTGATCAAGATTTTGGAGAGCGAAGGCATCAACCTGCCGGAGAGCGAGTGGACGCCGGATGCGATCGCCGCGCATTTCGCCGAGATCAGCGACATGTCGAAGGCCAGGGCGCTGCAGGGCGCGTTCGAGCAGACGCAGAAATACGTCGCCCAGGCCGCGGCGCGGGCGGGGATCAAGCTCTGACCGACGTCGCCGTCATCGGCGCAGGTCCCGCCGGGCTGATGGCGGCGGAGGTGCTGGCGTCAGGCGGCGCCCGCGTCACTGTCTACGACGCGATGCCGTCGGCGGGACGCAAATTCCTGATGGCCGGCCGCGGCGGACTCAACCTCACTCACAGCGAACCGCTGCCCCAATTCATGGCGCGCTACCGCGAGGCCGCACCGAAGCTGCAGGCGGCGGTCGAGGCATTTTCGCCCGATGCGCTGCGAGCCTGGAGCGAGGCGCTGGGCGAGCCGACCTTCGTCGGCAGCAGCGGACGCGTGTTTCCGAAAACGTTCAAGGCCTCGCCCTTGCTGCGCGCCTGGCTGCGGCGGCTCGATGCCGCCGGTGTCCGCTTTGCTTTTCGCCATCGCTGGATCGGCTGGGACGGCGAGGGCCGGTTGATCTTTCAGACGCCGAAAGGCGTCTCCGCCATCGAAGCGAACGCCACGCTGCTCGCGCTCGGCGGCGCAAGCTGGCCGCGGCTCGGCTCGGACGCCGGCTGGGTCGATATCCTCGCTGCAAAGGGCATTGCCGTCTCGAAGCTGCGGCCGGCCAATTCCGGCTTCACGGTCGCTTGGTCCAAAGTCTTCCGCGACCGTTTCGAAGGCCAGCCGCTCAAGGGCGTGGCGCTGACGCTTCGCGCGCACACGGTTCGCGGAGAGGCGATGATCACCCGCAGCGGCATCGAAGGCGGTGCGATCTACGCGCTCTCGGCGGAACTACGCGAGGCTGTGCTGAATCTCGGACAGGCGACGCTGATGATCGGGTTGCGGCCCGATCTCGACGCCGCTGCGCTGACCACGCGGCTGTCAGGCGTGCGTGGCAAGCAATCGCTGGCGAACTTCCTGCGCAAGGCCGCGCAATTGTCGCCGGTCGGCATCGGATTGATGCAGGAGGCAGCCTTCGCCTCCGGCCGGCCGCTGGCCGCGTTCTCGCCGGCGGAGCTCGCAGGGCTGATCAATGCCATTCCAGTTCAGCTCACCGGAGTGGCGCCGATCGATCGCGCGATCTCGACCGCGGGTGGAATTATGTTCGACGAGCTCGACGAGCAATTCATGCTGCGCAAATTGCAAGGTGTGTTCGCCGCCGGCGAGATGCTGGATTGGGAGGCGCCGACCGGCGGCTATCTCTTGCAGGCGTCCTTCGCGACTGGGGCTGCCGCGGGCAGGGGCGCGCTGGAGTGGCTCAAACGCTAACCCCCGTCAATGCGAGCGCAGCGAAGCAATCCAGAATCCCTCCTCCGCGGAAGTCTGGATTGCTTCGTCGCAAGAGCTCCTCGCAATGACGGCCGTGGCAACGGCGCGCGTACACCTACCGCAGCTTCCCACGCGCGGCCACCGGCAGCGTGCCGATGATCTCCTCGCCGCGCACCATCACCACCTCGTCCATCATGTTGACGACGACGCAGACGTGGTTCGGCACGATGCGCACGACATCGCCGACATTGGGCCGGGTATTGCTGCGGGAGAGATCGAGGAAGCCGTGTTCCTCGGCGAATTTGGCGATTCTGGCTTCGGGATGCTCCAGGATCAGGCCGTGGCCGTCGAGCCCGCCGGTATCCGTGGTCAGCGTCTTCGAGCCGGCGTCCAAGATGCCGCGCTCGGGCGCAGCGCGGCTCACCACCGTCGAATAGATATGCAGCGCGCAATCATCCCAGGTCGCTGAGCCTGCGGCGACCTGCATGCGATCGTTGTAGATGTAGGTGCCGAAGCGATGCTCGGTGCCGCCCTTGAGCTTGCCGATATTGACGAGGTTCGGCGTGCCGCCGGTCGAGACGATCTTGGCGTCGAGCCCGTGCGCGCGCACGCCGGCCAGCGCCTCGTCGTAGAATCTTTGCGCGTCCGTCCACCCGGTCTCAGTGGGGTAGAGCATGAAGCCGGCGAATTCGAGCCCCTTGGACGAAGCGATCTCGCGCGCCAGCGCAATCGCCTCCGCCGGCGTTTCGACGCCTGCGCGCTTGCGCCCGGTATCGCATTCGACCACGACCGAGAGCGGGCGGCCTGACGCCGCAGCCGCCTTAGGCAGGCCGGCGACGACGGTCGAATTGTCGGCCGCCACCGTCATGTTGGCCTTCGCCTGCAGCGCGCCGAGCCGCGCCATCTTCTCATCGCCCAGCAGATTGTAGCTGATCAGGATGTCGTCGATGCCGGCATTGGCCATGATCTCGGCTTCGCCCAGTTTCTGGCAGGTGATGCCCTTGGCGCCGGCCGCGACCTGCATCTTGGCAATGGTCGGGTTCTTGTGCGTCTTGATGTGGGGGCGATTGGCGATTCCGGCGTCGTCGCAGGCCTTCTGGATCCGCGCGATGTTGCGCTCGACCCGGTCCATGTCGATGACGGCACAGGGTGTGCCGTATTCGCGGGCGATCTTGGCTGCAAGAGTTGTTGTCATGAGTTATGCCTGTTCAATCTCTTCGCGGAGCATTTCGAGTTCGAGCCAACGCTCTTCGGCGGCGGACAGTTCTTCGTGCGCCTTGGCGATGGCAGCCGAGGTGTCGTCGAATTTTTTGCGATCTTTCGCATAGAGACCGGGATCGTCGAGCACGCGCTGCAATTTTGCAATATCGGAGTGCAGCGTTTCTATCTTCTTCGGCAGCGTTTCCAGCGCGTGCTTCTCGTTGAAGCTGAGCTTGCGCTTGGGCGCGGACGAGGGGGCCGCGGCGCGCTCCTCTTTCTTCTCCACGGGAGCTTGCGCCTTCGCTGTCTCGCGCTTGAGGTCCGCACCGCGTTGGCTCAGCATGTCGCTGTAGCCGCCGGCATATTCGATCCACTTGCCGTTCCCCTCGGGCGCGATCACGGAGGTGACGACGCGGTCGAGGAAGTCGCGGTCGTGGCTGATGAGGATCACGGTGCCCTCGTAGTCGCCAAGCATCTCCTCGAGCACGTCGAGCGTTTCGAGGTCGAGATCGTTGGTCGGCTCGTCCAGCACCAGGAGGTTCGACGGCTTTGCCAGCGCCCGCGCCAGCATCAGCCGGCCGCGCTCCCCGCCCGAGAGTACCTCCAGCGGTGTGCCGCGTTGCTCCTGCGCGAACAGGAAGTCCTTCATGTAGCCGACGACGTGCTTCGGCTTGCCGCCGACCATGATTTGATCGCCGCGGCCGCCTGTGAGCGCTTCCGCCAGTGTCGATTTCGGATCGAGGCTTTCGCGATGCTGGTCGAGCGTCGCCATCTCCAGATTGGCGCCGAGACGTATCGTCCCGGAATCCGGCTGCATGCCGCCGGTGAGCAGGTTGACCAGCGTGGTCTTGCCGGCGCCGTTCGGCCCGATGATGCCGAGCCGGTCGCCGCGCTGGATGCGGGTGGAGAAATTCTCGACGATCTTGCGCTCGCCGTAGGATTTCGTGATGCCCTTGGCCTCGATCACCAGCTTGCCGGACTGCTCGGCTTCGCTGGCTGCGAGGTTGGCGCTGCCGGCGGTGCCGCGATAGTTGCGGCGCTGGGCGCGCAGCGCATGCAGATTGGCGAGCCGCTTGACGTTGCGCTTGCGGCGGCCGGAGACGCCGTGGCGCAGCCAGTGCTCCTCGTCGACGATCTTGCGGTCGAGCTTGTGCTGGTCGCGCTCCTCCTCGGCCAGCACCTCGTCGCGCCAGCTCTCGAACGAGGCAAAGCCGCGATCGATCTGCTTGATCCGGCCGCGATCGAGCCAAGCGGTGGAGCGCGAGAGATTGGTCAGGAAGCGACGGTCGTGGCTGATGATGACGAGCGCGCTGCGCCTGGAGTCGAGCTCCTGCTCCAGCCATTCGATGGTGGCGAGATCGAGATGGTTGGTCGGCTCGTCCAGCAGCAGGATGTCGGGCGAGGGCGCCAGCACGAAGGCCAGCGCCGCGCGGCGCGCCTCGCCACCGGAGAGGTTGTGCGGGTTCTCCTCGCCGGTGAGGCCGAGCTGCTCCAGGAGATAGCGCGCCTGGTGCTGGTCGTCCCCCGGCGCGAGCCCGGACTCGACATAGGCGAGCGTGCTCTTGTGCGCGCCGAAATCCGGCTCCTGCGGCAGGTAGCGCACCGTTGCGCCGGGCTGCACGAAGCGTGTGCCGGCGTCAGGCTCGACCAGGCCGGCCGCGATCTTCAGCAGGGTCGATTTGCCGGAGCCGTTGCGGCCGATCAGGCAGACCCGTTCGGATGGCGCGACGTTGAGCTCGACGCCCGACAGCAGCGGCGTGCCGCCGAAGGTCAGCCTGATGTCTTTGAGTTGGATCAGCGGCGGGGCCATGGCTAACTTTGGCTCGTTGCGGCCTGATCTGCGCGGCGGCGCTGGATCCGGCGCAGTGTCTGGTCGAGCGCCGAGAGGAAGCTGGAGCGGTCTCGCGGCGAGAACGAGCGCGGGCCGCCGGTGACTTCGCCGGCCGATCGCAGGTCCGTCATCAGATTGCGCACCGCCAGCGTCATCCCGATCGATTCTTCGGTGAACGGCTTGCCGTTCGGCGCGATCACGTCGGCGCCCGCCTTCACACAGCGGCTCGCCAGCGGAATGTCCGAGGTCACAACCACGTCGCCGGGCCTGGCGCGCTCGGCGATCCAGTCGTCCGCGGCGTCCATGCCGCTGCCCGCGGCGATGCGCTCGATCAGAGGGTCCTGCGGCACGCGGATGAAATTGCCGGCGACCACGATCACGGGCACGCCGTGCCGGAGCGCCACGCGATAGATTTCGTCCTTCACCGGACAGGCGTCGGCGTCGACATAGATGCGGGTCGGGGTCTCGGTCATTCCGCCGCGTGGTACCGCATTCGGGCCGCAAAGGCGAGGGGATTGACCCCAGTTCCTCAGGCCCTACGATCGCTCCCGAAACAACAAGAACAGGGAAAGGCCAGTCATGCCGAACCGGCTCGAAACCTACCGCGTCGAGGCCTACAACACCGCCAGGCAGTCCGAGAACAAGATGCACGACGACAATGTGGCCCGCCGCTTCGGCTTTTCCGGCGGGCTGGTCCCCGGCGTCGACGTCTTCGCCTACATGATGCACGTGCCGATCGCGCGCTGGGGACGGGACTTCCTGTCGCGCGGGCTGGTCGAGGCCCGCTTCATAAAGCCGGTCTATGACGGCGAGACCGCCGATGTCGATGCCACCGAGCACAACGGCCTGCTGACCATCGAGGTGTTCAGTCGCACCGAGCTGTGTGCCACGGGAACGGCGTCGCTGCCGGCGGCGGTGCCGGCATTGTCGTTGAGCGACTATGTCGAAGTCCCCGCCGCCGCCGAGCGCAAGCCTGTCAGTCCTGCGACATTCGAGCTGGGCAAATGGCTGGGCACGACGCCGCGCCGGTGGGCCGGGCAGGATGCGGCCGACTATCTCACTGACGTCAGGGAGGCCGATCCGATTTTTGCCCGCGAGAGCCTCGGCCATCCCGGCCTGATCCAGCGCGTCATGAACCGCGTCCTGGTGGACAACACCATCCTGGGTCCCTGGATCCACGTGGGCAGCCGCATGCAGCTGCTGTCCGCCGCGCGCGCCGGCGACGAGATCACGGCGCGGGCCAAGGTCACTGCGAATTACGAGAAGAAGGGCCACCGCTTCGTCGAGTTCGACGCGCTGGTCGTCGCCAACGGCACGACGCCGCTCGCGCATTGCCAGCACACCGCGATCTACCAGCCGCGCGAGCAGGCGGCGGCGTAGCGGACAGTTGGGAAAGCCCACGCCCGTCAATCAAGGACGTCGTCATTCCCCGCGAAGGCGGGGAATCCAGTACGCCGCAGCTTCTCGGTCAATCGCTGCCGTCTCGGAGTACTGGATCGCCCGGTCAAGCCGGGCGATGACAGTAGAGTTTGTGGCGACGACAGTGCCCCTTACGCCGCCTTGGCCTTCGCCTCCTGGATCGCGCGCCACACCCGCTCGGGGGTCAGCGGCATGTCGATGTGCTTGATGCCGTACTCCGACAGCGCGTCGAGCACCGCGTTCACCACCGTCGACAGGCTGCCGGCGCAGCCGGCTTCGCCGCAGCCCTTGCTGCCGAGCGGGTTGGTGGTGGCGGGCACCGGGTGGTCGCCGACCGTCATGTTGGGGACGTCCTCCGCGCGGGGCAGGGCGTAGTCCATCAGCGAGCCCGTGATCGGCTGGCCATTGTCGTCGTAGCGAATGTGCTCCATCAGGGCCTGGCCGATGCCCTGGACCACGCCGCCATGGAGCTGGCCCGCGACCAGCATCGGGTTGATCACCGTGCCGAAATCGTTGACCGCGCTGTAGCGCACGATCTGCACCACACCGGTGTCCGGGTCGATCTCGACCTCGGCGACGTGGCAGCCGTTCGGGAACGCCGAGGCGACCGGTTCGCTGGTGTGGTCGACATCGAGGCTGTCAGGCACGCCCTCCGGCACCTTGCCGTCATGCAGACGCTTGGCGAGCTCCATGATGTCGATGCTGCGATCGGTGCCGGCGATCGTAAAGCTGCCGTCGGCAAACTCGATATCGGCTTCGGATGCTTCCAGCATATGTGCAGCGGCGCGTTTGCCCTTCTCGATGACGAGCTTTGCGGCCCCCACGATGGCCTGGCCCGTCGCGGTGATCGAGCGCGATCCGCCGGTGCCGTTGCCGGTGTGGACGATATCGCTGTCGCCCTGCACGAGCTTGACGCTCTCGAAGGGGACGCCGAGCTGATCGCACAGCACCTGCGCGAACGGGGTGGCGTGGCCCTGGCCGTAGTCGAGCGTGCCGGTGATGAGCTGCACGGTGCCGTCAGGATCGAACACGATCTTGCCGAGCTCGGGGCTCGGCGGCGCCGTGACCTCGAGATAGGAGCCGACCGCAATGCCGCGCAGCTTGCCCGCCTTCTTGCTCTCCTTCTTGCGCTTGGCGAAGTTCTCGTGGTCGGAGATCTCGAGCGCCTTGTTGAACACGGCCTGGAAGTCGCCGCTGTCGTAGGTGACGCCGGAGGACGCCGCGAACGGGATCTGGTTCGGCTTGATGAAGTTGCGCTTGCGCAAGGTCAGCCGGTTGATGCCCATCTCGTCGGCGGCGCGGTCGATCAGCCGCTCCATGTAATAGTTCGCCTCGGGCCGGCCGGCACCGCGATAGGCCCCCATCAGCGTGGTGTTGGTCAGCACCACCTTGATGTCGACCGCCATCAGCGGCGTGCGATAGACGCTGGAGAAGTTCTTGCCGGTGTTGAGCGAAAGCGGCCCCGGCGCGACGCCGGTGATGTAGGCGCCGAGATTGCCGTAGCCGGACAGCTTTGCCGCGAGGAACTGCCCCTCGGCATCGAGCGCGAGCTCGGCGTGGATCTTCTGGGCGCGGCCGTGGCTGTCGGAGAGGAAGCTGGTGGAGCGCTCGTCCAGCCACTTCACCGGGCGTCCCAGTGCCTTCGCCGCATACAGAATGCACATGTACTCGGGATAGTTGATGTTCTTCATGCCGAAGGAGCCGCCGACATTGGCGGTGAGAATGCGCACCTTCTCGTTCGGCACCTTCAGGTTCTTGGCGAGGTTGGCGCGGTTGCCGGCAACGCCCTGCGTCGGCACCTGAAGCGTGTAGCGCTCGGTCTTCTTGTCGTAGGAGGCAAGCCCCACGCGCGGCTCCATCGAGACCACGGCAACGCGGGTGTTCTCGATGTCGAGCTTGGTCACATGAGCGGCGCTGGCGAAGGCGGCGTTCACCTTGTCCATGTCGCCATAGTGGTAGTCGAGCGCGACGTTACCAGGAATGTGGTCATAGAGCTGCGGCGCGCCGGGCTTGGCGGCTTGCTCCGGGTCCGTCACCGCCGGCAGCGGCTCGATGTCGAGCTCGACCGCCTCGGCCGCGTCGCGCGCCTGAGCCAGCGTCTCGGCCACCACGAAGGCGACGGGATCGCCGACGAAGCGGACCTTGTCGGTCGCCAGGGGCTGGCGGTTGGTCTGGAGCAGGGGCGAGCCGTCGCGGCTCTTCAGCGGCAGGCCGCAGGTGAAGGGGCCATAGCCGGCGGCATCAAGATCCTTCCCGGACCACGCCCCCAGCACGCCCGGCATGGCCTTGGCGGCATCGAGGCCGATGCTGCGGATGAATCCATGGGCATGGGTCGAGCGGACGACTACGGCATAGGCCTGGTTCGGCAGGTTGAAATCGTCGGTGTAGCGGCCCTTGCCGCGCACCAGCGTGTCATCCTCCTTGCGGCGGACCGGTTGCCCGACGCCATACTTTTGCAGTGCAATAGCGTTCTCGAGCGTCGACGATTTGGTGTGTTCTTGCATGGGATTTGACCTGAAAAGCCGGCATTTGCGCATTTTCGCGGCAGCGGAGCACCGGACTCCCTCAAATAACCCACCACCCCCGTTCACGACAACGCACGATTGGACATGGTCCCATGTGATGCGTTGTTGCGCAGGCCTGCCGCGCTGCTAATGTTTCAGGCGAATAATCAATTCCAGACCGGCCCGACCGGCCGCGGAAAGACAGTTTGTATGAATGACCACACGCGGCTCCGCGACGGCCATGCGCCGCATAGCGAGCTGGAGGGGTCGATGGCGGCGGTGGCGTTGGCCACCAATCCGGCCGTCGGCGCGCAGGCGCCGGGAACCGGCGTCTATGCGGCGCTGGACCTCGGCACCAACAATTGCAGGCTGCTGATCGCCTGTCCGACTCAGGACGGCTTTCGTGTGGTCGATTCCTTCTCGCGCATCATCCGGCTCGGGGAGGGCGTCTCGGCGACGGGGTGCATTAGCGACGCCGCGATCGAGCGCGCCATCGCCGCGCTCAGCATCTGCCGCGACAAGATCAATCTGCGGAAGGCGCGTCGGCTGCGGCTG
This sequence comes from Bradyrhizobium sp. IC3195, assembly GCF_020193585.1. NCBI lineage: Bacteria > Pseudomonadati > Pseudomonadota > Alphaproteobacteria > Hyphomicrobiales > Nitrobacteraceae > Bradyrhizobium > Bradyrhizobium sp. IC3195. The sequence goes on from NZ_JADYVG010000001.1 coordinate 349,241, forward strand.
ATCGCGACCGAAGCCTGCCGCGCGGCTTCGAACGCGGAAGGTTTCCGCAGCCGCGTTGCGGCCGAGACCGGCATCGAGCTCGAGGTGATCGACCGCGAGACCGAGGCCGCGCTCGCCGTGCTGGGTTGCTCGCCGCTGGTCGACCCCAGGGGGCGGGGCGCGATCCTGTTCGACATCGGCGGCGGCTCCACCGAGCTGGTGCGGATCGAGCGCGACGCCACCAATCCGGAGCCGCGCATAAAAGCCTGGATGTCGATTCCCTATGGTGTGGTCACGCTCGCTGAGCAGTTCGGCGGACGCGACGTCACGCCAGAGATCTATGCCGCCATGGAGCAGGAGGTCGCAAGCCACGTCGCGCCATTCGCCGAGGAGCACGGCCGCGATCTCGCCGACATGCACCTGCTCGGCACGTCGGGCACGGTGACGACGCTGGCCGGCATCCATCTCAACCTCGCGCGCTATGACCGCCGCCGCATCGACAGCATCTGGATGAACGATGCCGACATCACCGCGACCATCAACAAGCTGCTCGGCATGAGCTACGAGGAGCGTGCCGCCAACAGCTGCATCAGCGTCGAGCGCGCCGATCTCGTCCTGGCGGGCTGCGCCATCCTCGACGCTATCCGCCGCGCCTTTCCGCTGCCGCGCCTGCGCGTCGCCGACCGCGGCTTGCGCGAGGGCATGCTGGTCGAGATGATGCGCGAGGACGGCGCGCTCAGGAGCTGGTGAGTATGGCCAAGGACACTACCGGCCGCTTGCACGTTCAGGTCAAGACCGGCGGCAAGCGCAAATTGTCGTCGAAGCTGTGGCTGGAGCGGCAGCTCAACGATCCCTACGTCGCCAAAGCCAAGGCGGCGGGCTATCGCTCCCGCGCCGCGTTCAAGCTGCTGGAGATCGACGACAAGTTCCGGCTTCTGAAGCCTGGCATGGCCGTGGTCGATCTCGGCGCGGCGCCCGGCGGCTGGAGCCAGATCGCCGCCAAGCGCGTCGGATCATTGGAAGGCAAGGGCAAGGTCGTCGCCATCGATCTGTTGGAGATGCCCGAGATTCCGGGCGTGGATTTCGCGCAGCTCGACTTCATGGACAACGACGCGCCGGAGAAGCTCACCGCGATGCTGGGCGGCAAGGCCGACGTCGTGATGTCCGACATGGCCGCCAACACCACCGGCCACCGCAAGACCGACCAGCTCCGCATCGTCGGCCTGGTCGAGACGGCGGCGGCCTTTGCCTGCGACGTGCTCAAACCCGGCGGCACGTTCCTGGCGAAAACGTTCCAGAGCGGCGCCGACGCTGAGCTGCTGGCCCAGCTCAAGCGCGACTTCGCCACCGTGCGTCACGTCAAGCCGGCGGCGAGCCGGCAGGATTCGTCCGAACGCTATGTGCTGGCGACGGGATTTCGAGGCGGCGGAGCGGCGTAGCTACGTACTCCGTCATTGCGAGGAGCTCTTGCGACGAAGCAATCCAGAGTGCTTCTGCGGAGAGATTCTGGATTGCTTCGCTTCGCTCGCAATGACGGGAGGAGACTACCCCAGCCGCTGATCCCGCATGTCCTGCGTATCCTCGGACGCCGCCTTGACCGCAGCCTTCTCTGCGCCCTTGCCGGCGCCCTTGCGGCTCGCGATCTCCACCGCCTTGCGCCCCGAAATCTCGTGGCCTGCGTCCGCGGGCATCTGCCAGAAGAACCAGCTCGAGGCCGCCGAGGTCAGCGCCACCACGACGAAGGCGGGCGCGAACACCGTGGCGTTGAGCTCGCTGACGTGGCTGAACCACATCGTCGTCTCGACACAGGCCGCGCCGACGGCGACGCCGGCCGAGATCGCGAGCTGCTGGTTGACGCTGACGAGGGTTGTGGCGCGGCTCATTTGCGCGGTCTCGACGTCGGCATAGGCGACCGTGTTGATCGCGGTGAACTGCAGCGAGCGGAAGAAGCCGCCGACCACCAGGATCACCATGATGATGAGCAGCGGCGTCGTCACCGTGAACAGCGCGCAGACGCCGAGGAAGAACGCGCTGACGATCGCGTTCACCGTCATCAAATTGCGGAAGCCGAAGGTGCGGATGATGCGCGCCGCCAGCGTCTTCATGCCCATCGCCCCGAGCGAGGAGGCAAAGGTGACGAGGCCGGAATGGAACGGCGACAGGCCGAAGCCGATCTGCATCAGGAGCGGCAGCAGGAACGGTAGTGCGCCGATGCCGAGCCGGAACAGGAAGCCGCCGAACACGGCGGCGCGCAGCGTCGGCAGCTTCAGGAGCGAGAAGTCCAGCACCGGCGATCCGGTCCGCCGCGCATGGATGACGTAGAGCGTCATCGAGATCGCACCGCCCACGATCAACGCGGCGACGGTGCTCCACGGCAACAGGTTGAGGCCGGCGACGGAAAGGCCGAAGGCGATGCCTGCGAGCCCCAGCCCAGAGAGCACCATGCCGTAGAGATCGAACGGCTCGCGTTCCTCGCTCTTGATCGGGTCGATGTACTTCAGCGCCATGAAGATCCCGAGCAGCCCGATCGGGATGTTGATCAGGAAGATCCAGTGCCAGGACGCATAGGTCGTGATGAAGCCGCCGAGCGGCGGGCCGATCACGGGACCGATCAGGGCAGGGACCGTCACCCAAGCCATGGCGTTGACCAGCGCGCTCTTATCGACCGAACGCAGCAGCACGAGGCGCCCGACCGGCGTCATCATGGCGCCGCCCATGCCTTGCAGGATGCGCGCGAACACGAAGTCGGTGACCGAGGTCGAGAGCGCGCAGCCGACCGAGCCGACCATGAACACGCCGACGGCGATCGCGAACACCATCCGCGCGCCGAACCGGTCGGCGGTCCAGCCGCTCGCCGGAATGAACACCGCGAGCGACAGCAGATAGGAGGTGATCGCGAGCTTCAGCGTCAGCGGGCTGGTGCCGATGTCGGCCGCGATCGCCGGCAGCGAGGTGGCGATCACGGTCGAATCCATGTTCTCCATAAAGAGAGCCGTGGCCACGATCAGCGGAATGACGCGTTGCTTGTCGACCATGAGGGCAATGAAATCGGAAGGAGGAGTGGAGTTGCGGCTTATCACCGCCGTCCGCCGCCGACCATTGCGGATCCATGCATGGCACCTAAATCCCGCGTAACAACGGTGTGACCGTCTTTCGTCATTCCGGGGCGCGCCCACTTGGCGCGAACCCGGAATCCATCGGACCGCAGCATCCGCTACGCGATGGATTTCGGGCTCGCGACTTCGTCGCGCCCCGGAATGACCGGTGGAGGGACGGTGTACCGAGCCTTTCACCGTGAATCCGGCCAAAAACCCCTGTGCATGGCTGGCCAGCCGCCCGAATTGCTTTGATTCGTCACGCGGCCGTGCTATCGACCCGCGTCAACCCCACCGATGGGCTCCGATTCTCAAGGCGTTGCCGCAAGGGACGCCGAGGGCGGCGCTCATCCATTACCATTTGCGGCAGGGCCGCAGGAAGGAGTTGGCAGATGGCCACGGTGCAACTTCAGGGCATCCGCGAAGCCTTTACGTTCGACGACGTGCTGTTGAAGCCGGGCCTGTCCGACGTCATGCCGGGCGAGGTCGACATTCGCTCTCGCGTCACCCGCGCCATTCCGCTCAACATCCCGATCATGGCCTCGGCCATGGACACCGTCACCGAGGCCCGCATGGCGATCGCCATGGCGCAGGCCGGCGGCCTTGGCGTCATCCACCGCAATTTCGATCCCGAAGGGCAGGCCGCCCAGGTGCGGCAGGTCAAGCGCTACGAGTCCGGCATGGTGGTGAACCCGCTCACCATCAGCCCCGACGCCACGCTCGACGACGCGCTCAAGCTGATGAGCGATCACGGCATCTCCGGCATTCCCGTCGTCACCGGCGCCGGCAAGAACACGCCCGGCAAGCTGGTCGGCATCCTCACCAACCGCGACGTGCGCTTTGCCACCGACCGCCGGCAAAAAGTCTCCGAGCTGATGACCCGTGAAGGGCTCGTCACGGTCCGTGAGAATGTCAACCAGGATGAGGCGCGGCGGATGCTGCACCAGCACCGCATCGAGAAGCTGCTGGTGGTCGACGATCAATATCGCTGCGTCGGGCTCATCACCGTGAAGGACATGGAGAAGGCGGTTGCTCATCCGCTCGCCTGCAAGGACGGGCAGGGGCGTCTTCGCGTCGCTGCCGCCACCACGGTCGGCGATACCGGATTCGAGCGCACCGAGCGGCTGATCGATGCCGGCGTCGACCTTGTCGTCGTCGACACCGCGCACGGCCATTCCCGTCACGTGCTGCAGGCGGTGAACCGCATCAAGCGCCTGTCCAATTCGGTGCAGGTGGTCGCCGGCAACGTTGCCACCACGGAAGGCGCGCAGGCGCTGATCGATGCGGGCGCGGATTGCATCAAGGTCGGCATCGGCCCGGGCTCGATCTGCACCACGCGCATCGTCGCCGGCGTCGGCGTGCCCCAGCTCACCGCGATCATGGATGCGGTCGAAGCGGCGAAGAAGGCCGACATCCCCGTCATCGCCGATGGCGGCATCAAATTTTCCGGCGACCTTGCGAAAGCGCTCGCGGCCGGCGCCGACATCGCCATGGTCGGTTCGCTGCTCGCCGGCACCGACGAGACGCCCGGCGAAGTGTTTTTGTGGCAGGGCCGTTCCTACAAGGCCTATCGCGGCATGGGCTCGGTCGGCGCGATGGCGCGGGGATCGGCCGACCGCTACTTCCAGCAGGACATCAAGGACACGCTCAAGCTCGTGCCTGAGGGCATCGAGGGCCAGGTGCCCTACAAGGGCCCGGTCGGCAACGTCATGCATCAGCTCGCCGGCGGCTTGCGCGCCGCGATGGGCTATGTCGGCGCGCGCGACATGAAGGAGCTGCACGACAAGGCCCAGTTCGTCCGCATCACCGGCGCTGGCCTGCGCGAAAGCCACGTCCACGACGTCACCATCACGCGCGAGAGCCCGAACTATCCGGGCGGGGGTTAGGCGCTTCGCTCGCGCGCGCGTTTAACGCGCGATAAGATACAGCCGTGCTTGGTTCGACCGGAGCGGCCCGCGACCGGATTTCGGATAACCTTGTCGTCGCGGTCGCTCAGGTCGGGTTGAGATGCAATCCTACTCGGCGAATGGCGCTGCATCCACCAGATCAACCACCGAAGGCGCCCTGTATCCTTCGACAAAGCGCTCGCCGAAATCTCGGATGAAATTGTCGTAGCTTGTTTCCGGCCTGGTGCTTGCGATATGGCAGAAGCAGCGGCGGAATTGCCGCTTGATCTGCATTCGCGGGAATTCGGCGATGATCCGCGACACTTCGGCGGCGGGAATGACGTCGTATTGCAGCCCGATGACGTCGAAGCAGATGCCGGCTGTGGCGAGTGCAACCTCGCTCTCTTTGTAGAGAGCGATCGACGGGGTCGAGTTCAGCGCGACGCTGTCCCAGATCAGCTGGGCGCGGCGCCGGTCGAAGCCGCGCTCGGCGGCAAAGTGCCGCGCCTGGTCCGCGCCTTCGACCTCGAAGCGGCGCGGTCCGGCGAAGCTTTCATTCAGCGTGATGTCGTGCAGCAGGGTGCCGACCGCGAGCACCTCCTCATCGTGCACGACGTTCTGCAATTGTCCGAGCCTGGCCGCGAACAGCCACGAGCGGACGACGTGGTTGAACAGATAAGGCGCGCAGTGCTGCCGCGCATGTTCGATTGCGGCATCGACTATGGGAGCGTCGGGAACGACGACGCCCGCGAGGCTGCGGTGGGCAGGTTTGTCCATGCTGCTGTCTTTCTCGTTGATCTGCAATTCAGGTGAACGAGATCGCTAGCTCCGGATGAATTTCAGCAGCTCGGCGTTGATCTGATCCTGATGGGTGGCCGTCAGGCCGTGCGGAGCCCCCGGGTAGTAGACGTCCTTGGCGCCCTTGATGAGCTTCGCCGATTTGCGCGCGGAGTCCTTGACCGGCACGATCTGGTCGTCTTCGCCGTGCAGGACCAGGGTCGGCACGTCGAACTTCTTCAGGTCCTCGGTGAAATCAGTTTCCGAGAAAGCTTTGACGCTCTCATAGGCATTCTTGGCGCCTGCCTGCATGCTCCACAGCCAGAACTGGTCGAGCGTGCCCGGCGAGACTTTTGCACCAGGTCGGTTTGCGCCGTAGAAGGCAATCGCCAGATCCTTGTAGTATTGCGACCGGTCGCCGGCGACGCCTGCACGAATGGCGTCGAACACCTCGATCGGAAGTCCCTCCGGGTTGGCTTCGGTCTTCAGCATGATCGGCGGCACCGCCGCGATCAGTACCGCCTTGGCGACGCGACCGGTACCATGGCGGCCGATATAGCGCGCGACCTCGCCACCGCCGGTGGAATGGCCGATCAGCGTGGCGTCCCGTAAATCAAGCGCTTCGATCACCGCGGCGAGATCGTCGGCATAGCCGTTCATGTCGTTGTGCTCCGAGGCCTGGCTGGAGCGACCATGCCCGCGCCGGTCGTGCGCGACGACGCGAAAGCCGTGCTGGGCAAGGAACAGCATCTGGCCGTCCCAGGCGTCTGCATTCAGCGGCCAGCCGTGCGAGAAGGTCACGACAGGGCCTTGGCCCCAGTCCTTGTAATAGATCTCGGTGCCGTCCCTAGTGGTGATCGTGCTCATCGTTTTGCGTCCTTTGGGGTGAGGAGAGAGTTGTGGAGCCAGTCGGCGAGCCGGGTCCGCCCGAGCTGCGGCTCGTCGCCCGGCGTCAGCGACTGATCGTTCAGGGTCAGGCCGAAATAGTCGGCGTGGATATCGGGGATCACTCGGCGCGTGTCGCCCCTGGCGGCCAGAACCTGCTGCGCGAAGTCATCGAGGCCGCGCCTTTCGGGACCAGCGATCTCGACTATGCGGTTGCGGGGCGGACCGAGCGCCAATTCGGTCAGTGTGGCCGCGACGTCGTCGGCAGCGACGGGCTGGAGATGCGCAGGCGACAGCCGGATCACGTCGCCCTCGGCGCCGCCTGCGATGATCGCGTCGATGAATTCGAAGAACTGGGTCGCGCGCAGGATGGTGTATGGAAGGCTTGATGCTTGGATGAGCTCCTCTTGCACAAGCTTTGCGCGGAAATAGCCGCTCGTCTGCAGTCGGTCGGTGCCCACCACCGACAGCGCGAGATGATGCTTCACCTCGGCGGCGGTTTCGGCCGCCAGCAGGTTGCGGCCCGAGGTCCGGAAGAAATCCATCGCGGTCTTGTCGTCGAAGGCCGGCGAGTTCGCGACGTCGATTACGACTTGTGCACCGTCGACTGCCTCGGCGAGGCCCTCGCGGGTCAATGTGTTGACGCCGGAGGAGGGCGAGGCCGCGACCACCTCGTGGCCTTTGGCCTGAAGCCTGCGCACCACATTGCTTCCGATCAGGCCGCTGCCGCCGATCACCACGATCTTCATTGTGCCCTCGCGTCTCGTTCGCTCTAGAGGCGGCAAGGATGCGCCGGAATCCGGCCCAAGACCTTGGTATGGACGTGCAGCGCCCTTGGTTTTTGCTTGAAATCTACTTGCAGTTTCGTCCAAACAGGGCGCAGCAGCATCGGCTGGGTGCGCCGAGAGCGGGATGCCGCTCGGGTTTCAATCAGGGTCTTTGTGGTGCGGTTCACCTTCGAAGCCTATGTCCTCGATGAGGACCGGCGGGAGTTGCGGCGGGACTCCGAGGCGGTCAGCCTCACGCCGCAGGCTTTCGATCTGCTGCTGTATCTGGTGCGCAACCGCGGCCACGTCGTCAGCAAGAATGATCTGTTCGACACGGTCTGGGGCGGGCGGATCGTCTCGGAATCGACGCTGGCCAGCCACATCAACGCTGTGCGCAGGGCGCTAGAAGACAGTGGAGAGGGACAGCGGCTGATTCGAACCGTTCCGCGCAAGGGGTTCCGCTTCGTCGGCGAGGTGCACGTAGCGGCCGATCAGCGCATCGCGATCGTGCCGTCGGCGGAGAAGCCGGTTGCCGCGCTCGACCTGCCCGACCGGCCCTCGATCGCAGTGCTGCCGTTTCTGAACCTGAGCGGGGACCCCGCTCAGGACTACTTCGCCGACGGCGTCGTCGAAGACATCATCTTCGGTCTGTCGCGAATCCGCTGGCTGTTCGTGATCGCCCGCAATTCCAGCTTCACCTACAAGGGCCGCGCGGTCGATGTGAAGCAAATTGGCCGCGAACTGGGCGTGCGCTACGTCCTGGAAGGCAGCGTGCGCCGCTCCGCTGGCCGCGTGCGCATCACCGGACAATTGATCGACGCCTCTACCGGCGCTCATCTGTGGGCTGAACGGTTCGAGAGCGCGATGGACGACATCTTCGAACTGCAGGACCAGATCACGGCCAGCGTCGTCGGCGCGATTGCGCCGCAGCTCGAACTCGCCGAAATCGAACGCGCCAAGCGCAAACCGACCGAAAGCCTCGATGCCTACGACTATTATCTCCGCGGGCTGGCGCAATTCCACACCGCGACCCGCGACGGAATCGATGCGGCGTTGCCACTGTTCTACGGGGCGATCGATCGCGATCCGGACTTTGCTGCGGCTTATGGCATGGCGGCGTGGTGCTTTTACTGGCGCAAGATGAATCGCTGGCTCGCAGACCGCGCCGCCGATGGCGCCGAGGCGGCGCGGTTGTGCCAGCGCGCGGTGACGCTGAACAAGAACGACGCAGTTGCATTGTGCCGTGGCGGCCACGCATGGCCCCATTTCGGCGGCGATCTGGACACCTGCGTCGCCCATGTAGACCGCGCGCTGGTGCTCAATCCGAATTCGTCGACGATCTGGTATCTCGGCGGGTATCAACGAATCTCGATGGGCGAACACGACGGCGCGATCGACTATTTCAGTCGCGCCATGCGGCTCAGCCCGCTCGACCCCGAGATATTTCAGATGCAGACCGGGATCGCGATGGGACATCTGTATTGCCGCCGCTTCGACGAGGCGGTGGCGTCACTGCAGCGGGCGTCGCGGCAGATGCCGAACGTCCTGCGGGTGGCCGCCTTCATGGCGGCGAGCCATGCGCTGGCCGGGCGGATGGACGACGCCCGAGAAGCGATGGCCCACGTTCGCAGGCTGGATCCGACTTTACGGGTTGGCGTTTTGGAAGATTGGCTGCTCGTCCGCCGCCCGCAGGATTTCGCGCTCGCCTCGGAGGGCATGCGGATGGCCGGGCTACCCGAATGAAGGACGCTGTCTCGGCACAAAATGCTGGAAACGGCGACAACGGATCTGAACAGGCTTGATCGGCGATAGGCCTTGAATCGACGCTGACGCGCCCTCGGCTCCGAGGGGCCAACCGCTCACCGCTTTTGTGTTGACGCGCCTCGCTGCCTCCGCTTCCGTCCGTATCGAAAGACAAAAGGAGGAAGCCATGGCCCAAGCCAAACGCATCGTTCTCGCCGCGCGTCCCGTCGGCGAACCCAAGCCGTCTGATTTTCGCCTGGAGGAATTCGCCGTTCCGACGCCAGGGCAGGGCGAAGTCCTGCTGCGCACGATCTGGCTGTCGCTCGATCCCTATATGCGCGGGCGCATGAGCGAAGGGCCGTCCTACGCAGCTCCGGTGCCGGTCGGCGGCGTGATGGAAGGCGAGGCGGTCAGCGAGGTCGCGGCCTCCAACAATCCCGATTTCGCGGTCGGTGATATCGTGCGCATCCGCCCGGGCTGGCAGACTCATGCGATCTCGAACGGCAAGGGCCTGATTAAGGTGGACCCCAAGCTCGGGCCGATCTCGACCTCGATCGGCGTGCTCGGCATGCCCGGCATGACCGCCTATACCGGCCTGCTCGACATCGGCAAGCCGCAACCGGGCGAGACTGTCGTCGTTGCCGGTGCGTCCGGCGCGGTCGGTTCGGCGGTGGGGCAGATCGCGAAGATCAAGGGCGCACGCGCGGTCGGCATCGCCGGCGGCAAGGACAAGTGCGACTACGTCGTGAAGGAGCTCGGTTTCGATGCCTGCATCGATCACCGCGATCCCGATCTCGCCGCCAAGCTGAAGGAAGCCTGCCCAAAGGGCATCGACGTCTATTTCGAGAATGTCGGCGGTGCGGTGTTCGAGGCGGTGTTCCCGCTGCTCAACCCGTTTGCGCGCGTGCCGGTGTGCGGCCTGATCGCCCATTACAACGACACCGAGGCCAAGCCGCCGAAATGGGCCGCCAGCCTGATGCGCGCCACGCTGACCAAGCGGCTGACCTTCCGCGGCTTCATCGTCTCAGACTTTGCCGCCCGCCACGGCGACTTCCTGCGCGACATGTCCGCTTGGGTTCGCGACGGCAAGGTCAAGTACAAGGAGTTCGTCACCGAGGGCCTGGAAAGCGCCCCCGGCGCCTTCATGGGCCTGCTGAAGGGCGCCAATTTCGGCAAACAGTTGGTCCGGGTCGGGCCGGACAAGGCCTAGGCATGATCCGGAAAAGTGCGAAGCGGTTTTCCGGAAAGATCATGCCCAAACAACAACCTAAAGCGCGAGCGCATTGATCGCGCTTTAGGCGACAGGGAATGGGACTCACGTGGCCCCGCGGCCACACGCCGCGTGGGGATAGTTAAGAAAGAGTCACCAAATGGTCACACCTGCCCGCAAAAGCCGCGGGTGTGACCGCCTGTTCATTGACGGCCGGACGAAGGCATTGAATCATCGCGCATATTTTAGGTGCTGCGATGTTAGAGATTGGTATTTTCTGCGTCATCCTCCTGGCCGTCGGCTATTGGGCGACCATGTTCATCATGGGCCGTCGCGACGACGTCATCCATGGCAAGTTCGTTCACGCCGAGGACGAGGACGAATTCGCCCCGGCCGCAATGCCTGCGCCTCCGCCATTCCCGAAGCGTCCCGTGAAAGCTGCGCAGCGCCCCGCTGCTCAGCCAGCCGGCACCGAGGCCAAGCCGGTGAACAGCGCTGCGCTGCAATCGCTGCTCGCCGCGATCCAGCAGGATCTCAAAAGCGTGGCTTGAGTCTTTCGCGAGGCCGCAACACAAGAGCGGCTGAGGTTCAGCCGCACATGTGCGCCATGGCTGTGACAGTGCGCTACAGCATGATTCGGAAAAGTGGGTGGCGGTTTTCCGAAAAGCTCATGCTCAAACAGTAACCCAAAGCGCGATGACGATTCATCTTAATCGCGTCGCGCTTTAGGCGGCGTGCCGCATGCGTTCGATACTCTGAGTAATATGGTTTCCTGCATCGTCAGCCACCTTCAAAGACATGTCCGCCATCCGGCGGCTGGTATCGAGGGCGCTTCTGATCGAATCGCGCATCAGATCGGTCTGCACAGCCGCCAAATCCTGCGGAGTTCGGCAGCGCCAGAGTTCATTCATACGGTCCATGGTCCTCTCGATCTGCTGTCGAACGAAATCGAAGTACTCGCGTGAGACGCCGTTCATTCCTTTGACGACCGCGGTTGTAGAGTACATGATTGCTTCAGCGTTGCGGACCGATCGTTCTGTTGCCTGCTCCGTTTCATTGCCCGTCACACCGAACGTGCGACCAAGCTGATCAGCAGACCGGCCCAACATTACAGTGGCCATGTCGACGCCGAAGCGCCAACTGTTTTGCAACATCTCGGCATTCTGTTGCAGCAGGTGACTGCTGGCTTGGGCCACCTCCTCGCTGGCCTCAGCGGTAGCTAAGCCGATCCGTCTGGTTTGCTCAGCGGTCCTTTCGGCGGCGCGGCGCATTGTGTCCTCAGGGCTTTGCGTAGACTTTTCCTCCTGGCGTGGATTAGCCATCTGTTGCTCCTTGGTTATTGTTGGTGACGTCGGATCCTCTCCGTCACAGGTGCGATCCTTAGCGGCCAACGTGGGCATTTCTGGACCGTTCCGGGGCACGTGATTTTTAATCAATCCTCCGCGATCGCGCGCAGGAACGAGCGCTTCAACTTCCAATTACTCCATGGATTGGTTCACTTGCTTGGCACCGCGGGTCTCATGTTCATACCCTCGATCAACAAGGGTCAGTAATGACCACCGCTGAAACCGTGTTGCTCATCGCTGCCTTGTTATTGGCGCTTCTCGTCGTCGGTAACATCGGCTTCTCCAAACTGGCCGAGTGGAGGAATCCACCAATCGGCAAGTTCCTCGAATGCGACGGCGTAGTGCTCCACTATGTCGATCGAGGGGATCCGGCCGCTCCTTGCGTCGTGCTGCTCCATGGCAACGGATCCATGATCCAGGACTTCACGATCAGCGGTCTGGTCGATCTTCTTGCCCGCACCAATCGCGTGGTGTGCTTCGATCGCCCAGGCTTTGGCTATAGTCAGCGGCCGCGGCTCCGAATATGGACCGCGGCAGCTCAAGCCGCTCTGCTGGCGAAGGCGCTCAATCAACTTGGAATCCGCAATCCGGTTGTGCTCGGCCATTCTTGGGGCGCCTTGGTCGCTATCGCTCTCGCCGTGCGAAAGGATTATCCGACCCAGGGTCTTGTGCTTGCGTCAGGGTACTATTTCCCGACCGGCCGATTGGACGTGTGGCTGATGTCAGGTCCAGCCATACCGGTCCTGGGCGACCTGGTCAGTTACACTGTCGCGCCGATCGTTTCGTGGGCCGTCCTGCCAGGAGCTCTTCGCAAGATCTTTGCGCCCCGTTCTGTCCCGCAGACGTTCAGGAATGAATTTCCAGCGTCTTTGGTGCTCAGACCCACACAGTTGAGGGCGGCTGCGGAGGAAAGTGCACTCCTCATTCCAACTGCAACACAATTCCAAGCTTATTATCCAGCCATCGGCGAGCGAGTGCAGATATTCCACGGAACAGAGGACCAAGTGATCGAATTCAGACAAGCGCAGGATTTACATCAAGCACTGCCTCGGTCCGATCTTCACCTTGTTCCAAATGCCGGGCATATGGTCACGTACGCAGACCCCGCCGCCATCGTGGAGGTCGTCAACTCAATGACGAACTCCTGAGATCGGCAGCGACGGCCGTCACTGGGCCTTGCCGCGTGCAGGCGCAGCAACCGGCCGCAATTCCATTCTTGATATGCCTGCTGCGACGTTCACACCTGTCTGCGCCTGGACGGACACCGGCTGCAAGGCAATCGTACGATCCGAGCCGCCCACCAGGAGGTTGGCACCAACTCCGGCGCCGACAGTGCCGCCGGCGGTCGCGCCCGCATAAGTTCCGGCCAAGGCTGCCCGGCGAACTGTCGTTGGCGCAAACACGGTCCAAACGAGCTGACCGCCGGACGTGGCTCCTATGTCGAGACCAAGCGTGCTGACGGTGCCTTCGTAAGCCTCGCGCGCCCTGCCTCGTGCCGATGCATAGATGCAGCTCAGCTGCCGTTGTCCCGCAACAATCATGCCGACTCCGGGCGATATGTTGCACGTGAGTGTGCCGACTCTCGAGCGCCCAGCCTCCTGCGCCGTTGCCGGAACCATCGTGAGGACGAGTGCCAAGGCCGCGCAAGCCGTGGCCAAATTGGTCAGCCTCGCTTCATTCAGCGTTGTCCTGGTCATGGGGCCTCCATCGACGTAGTCTGATCGTCCTTCAATGCGCGCGGAGCCAGCGATGTTCCTGTTGGTCGCAAGCCGAAGCTCCAGAACCACGAGACAGGCCTCGCTTACGGGGTCGGGATGTGGAGCACGCGTGTCCGGCTCTGCGCTAGGTGTTGAGTGACAGGCGGACATCAAGCGCGCCTACTGCACGCAGCCGATTTTATCAGTGCCCGTCGCCCATCTGGATCAGCAGCTCCTCGATATCGACATCGACCTGGCCGGCCGCCCTGATGTGGCGGACCTCGAGACTGTCGGGCTGGAAGCGGTATTCGACCAGGCCGACTTCCTTGATCGCGATCCGGTCCTGGCGCTGATCGTTGATGACGAAGCCCGCTGACGGCGCCCAGACGTGGCGGGTGTGGCGGAAGGTGAAGTCGCGGCGCTGGTGCACGTGCCCGCTGGCGATGAGACGCAGGTCGACCTTGCCGAACATCTCGATCAGCCGCGCCCGCGCCGGCTGCGGCACGTAGCGGATCGACGTCTCCGGCGTCTCGGCGTCGTCGGGCAGGTTGAGGAACAGCGGCTTGTGCAGGAACAGTGCGACCGGCCTGCCGTTCACGCGCGAGATTTCCTGAGACAGCCAGTCGAGCTGCTCGGCCTCGAAGGCGAGGCCCGAATTCATCACCAGCGAATTGAGGCCGATGAAGCGCCAGCCCGCGGCGTCAAACGCCCAATGATCTTCGCCGATGATGTCGCAGAACTGCTGGCGGTGCGTCTCGCTGACCGGCGGCTTCGGCGCCGGCCCGATCGCGGTCGGATTGTCCCCGATATCGTGATTGCCGGGGAGATAGCGGCAGGTGACGGGCAGCGCGTCGTGCAGGCTCTTCGCGAATTCGACGTCGTCGCGGCTGGTCGGCCCGTCGAACGAGACATCGCCGGTGTTGACGACGAGATCGGGCCTACCGGCGTCGATATGCTCGCTGATCGCCGCGAAGTTGGCGATCAGGCCGGGAAAGCGCCGGCCAAGATGGGTGTCGGAAATCTGCGTGAGACGAAATTCGGACATGCGATCATCCTACCCGTCGCCGCGCGTCGGAACGATGACGGCGCGGGTATGGATCGCAGCGAACAAAGTTTAAAGCACGCGGTAGCGGATGCTGTAGCCGTCCTGCGGGGCGACGGCTCCGGCGAGCGGGGAAGCGATGCGGTCGGCGAGGTGCCAGGGGCCGAACTGGCCGGAGCGATGCGGCTCGGCCGGCAGGCGGAGGCGGAACTCGAAGACGCCCTTGCCTGAGAGGTTCACGACCAGAACGCGATCGGCCGTGCGGTGGTTGAGCACCACTGCGCCGCGCAGCACGGCCCGGCCGTCCGAGAGGTCGCGCACGCCGTCCACCAGCGCCAATGTCTGGTTGCGGTCGGTGTGCAGCTCGATCTGGCTGTCGCCCACCGCCGCCAGCATCTCCCGGGGCATGCGGATCTCGAACTCGACGGCGGGCTTGGAGGGGTTGAGACCGAGATAGGCGAGCGCCGCGTGACGCATGTCGTAGGCGGCAAAGGCGAACAGCGCGAGCGCGGCCAAGGTCGCCAGGCCATGCCGGGCGACGTCCCGCCAGGTCCGATAGCTCAGGCGGAAGTAGACCGTCATGGCCAGCGCGACCGCGAGCGCTGCCGCGATCCCCGACAGTGCCGACATCAGGAGGCCGAGCTGGCCCGCGGCGGCTTCGCTGAACAAGCTGGACAAGGAATTCATGGCTGTCTCGCCTCGGGGCCCAAGGGGCCGAAATCGCTTCAACAATCTGGGGTTGGTCGGGGAAGCGGGAATGCCGGTTCAAGTCGTTCATTGTCAGCGCCAAAAGTCGCGGCTAATGACGTCGGCGGCATTTCGCCTCCCGGGAAAGTTCCGATGTCCGTTCAAATGGTCCTGCTGCCGGTCTTCGTGCAGGTCGCTCTCACCTTCGCGCTGCTGATCGGCATGGTCCTGGCGCGCCGCAAGACCTTGGTCTCCGGCGAGACCAAGATCCGTGACATTGCGCTCGGCGAGCCGAACTGGCCGAAGGGCGCCACACAAATCGCCAATTGCTACCGCAACCAGTTCGAGCTGCCGGTGCTGTTCTATGTCCTGATTGCGCTGGCATTGCCCTTGCGCCGCGCCGATCTCTTCATCGTGCTGATGTCCTGGGTGTTCGTGGTGACGCGCTTTGCCCATGCCGGCGTGTTCGTTTCCTCCAACGATCTCGGCCGCCGCTCCACGGTCTGGCTCGCCGGCGTGCTGGTGCTGCTCGCGATGTGGATTTACTTCGCGCTGAAGCTTTTGCTGCTGATCTAGGCGCTGCGCACCACTTGAAAGAACGCGAATGACCCCTGCTGCCCGGCTGTCCGCAGCCATCGAACTGATCGACACCATCGAAAGGGACCGCGTGCCCGCGGCGAAGGCGCTGAAGGAGTGGGGCACCGCGCACCGCTTCGCCGGTTCCGGCGACCGCGCGGCCATCGCCGGCCTCGTCTGGGATGTGCTGCGCCGCTACGTCTCGAGCGCCTGGCTGATGGATTCCGATACCGCGCGGGCCCGGCTGATCGGCATGCTCCGCCTCGAGCGCAACATGGACACGGCGACCATGGGCGCCTTGTTCGACGGCAGCCGCTTTGCGCCGGCGCCGCTGACCGAGGCCGAGCAGGCGGCGCTCGCCTCGCGCTCCCTCCAGGACGCACCTGCCGCCGTCGCCGGCGACTACCCGGAATGGCTCGACCCGCACCTTGCAAAAGTGTTCGGCGAGGATCGCGCCGCGGAGGCGGCCGCGATGGCGAGCCGGGCGCCGCTGGACCTGCGCGTCAACACGCTAAAATCCAACCGCGACAAGGCGCTGAAGGCGCTTTCTCATCTTCATGCAAAACCGACGCCCTGGTCCGCAACCGGCCTGCGCATCGAGCTTTCGGCCGATGCGCGCAACCCCGGCATCCAGGCGGAAGAGGATTTCATCAAGGGCGCGATTGAAGTGCAGGATGAGGGATCGCAGCTTGCGGCCCAGTTTACAGCGGCAAAACCCGGCGAGCAGGTGATCGATCTCTGCGCCGGCGCCGGCGGCAAGACGCTGGCGCTGGCCGCCCTGATGCAGGGCAAGGGCCGGCTGATCGCGACCGACCGCGACAAGCGCCAGCTCGCGCCGATCCATGAGCGGCTGTCGCGCGCCGGCGTCCACAACGCCGACATCCGCACGCCCAAGGGCGAGGCCGATTCGCTTGCCGACATCCGCAGCACCGCCGACCTCGTCGTGATCGACGCGCCCTGCACCGGAACCGGCACCTGGCGCCGCAACCCCGATGCCAAATGGCGCATGCGCCCCGGCGCGCTGGAGATCCGCCTGCGCGACCAGGCCGAGGTGCTGGAGCGCGCGGTTCCGCTGGTCAAGCCGGGCGGCCGCATCGCCTACATCACCTGCTCGGTGCTGGCGGAGGAGAACGGCGAGCAGGTGAGGGCGTTCGTCGGCCGACATGGCGAGTTCTCGGTCGTCCCGCCCGAGCAGACTGCAAGCGTGCTCTGGGACAAGGCGGAAGCCTTTGGCGAGGCTGCGCTGCAGTCAGCCGAGGGCTGGCTGATGACGCCGCGCCGGACCGGGACGGATGGGTTTTTCGTGTCGGTGCTGAAAAAGACCGGCTGATCGACGTTGTCATTCCGGGGCGCGCGTAGCGCGAGCCCGGAATCCATCGTGCGGCGGTCTCCGCGGGTCCATGGGTTCCGGGTTCGCCCTGCGGGCGCCCCGGAATGACATCAAAAACAAAAGCCCCGCAGACCGATCCCGGTCGCGGGGCTTTCGAGTTCCAACGTTCTGCCGGTACGTCCGCGGTCAGAACGGTGCGAGGGCGTTAGCCGACGCGGAGATTATCTGCCGACGACTTGCCGCTGCGGCGGTCGGCGACGATGTCGAACGAGACCTTCTGACCCTCGTTGAGGGAGGAGAGGCCAGCGCGCTCGACGGCGCTGATGTGAACGAACACGTCCTTCTGGCCGTCATCCGGCTGGATGAAACCATAACCCTTTTGGGTGTTGAACCACTTCACGGTGCCCATAGCCATGGGAATTTCCTTGTTTAGTTAGAGAGGTACGCACGCAGACCGGTACGCAGCATTGCGCCCATAGTCCCTGATGAGTCGATGTTTGGAGAATTCATCTGAAGCGTGCGCGCCCGTCAGCAACGAAGCGAAGCGGCCCAGTCGTTCGGCCAAGTATCGATGATCACAATATAGCGAGAATTTGGGGCCACTTCAAGGCACCACCCGCGACCCGAAACGTCGCGCGACTTTGCTATTTTGCGGTGCAAATTAACCGTCGGCGCGCCTCAGTCGACGATGAAGAGCGTGGCGCCCGTCGTCGTCGAGGACCGGTGCGCGGCGTCGCCGAAGTCCGATACCTGGTAGCTCATCCCCGCCGTGAGCTTGAATTTGCGCCCGTCGCGCAGCTCGCTATCGAGCTCGCCCTTCAGCACGTAGAGCACGTGGCCGCGGTCGCACCAGTGATCGGCGAGATAGCCCGGCGAGTACTCCACCATCCGCACGCGGAGTTCGCCGATGTTGAGCGTGCGCCATGTAGCCTCGCCGCTCTCGCCGGGATGCGTGGTCGGCTCAACCTTGCTCCAGTCGGTGACGGTGAAGGGGGAGGTGGGGAGTTTCATGGGGGCGATCCTGTCTCGGAGCCGGCGCCGCTCTTGTTAGCGAACGCTGTTGCCTCCGTCATTGCGGGCGCGAGGCTTGATCGTCGCCCCGATGTGGCCGCTTTTTCTTGGAGCGCTCGTTAGCGTTGCGACGACGTTTGCGTTGACCAAATTAGGTAAATATTACTTACCTAAGCGCCTCGTGTCCATGCCCAAAGAAGCATGTGGGCGCTCCACCACCGCGGTTGCGGCCCGCGCGCCGCCAGCGTATTGGCTGGCCATGACAGCAGCACAGAACGACCGCTCCGCGTCGACGCCCTCGGTGGCCTCGGCGCACGACAAGATTCTCATCGTCGACTTCGGCAGCCAGGTGACGCAGCTGATCGCGCGTCGCGTGCGCGAGGACGGCGTCTATTGCGAGATCGTCCCGTTCAACAAGGCGGAAGCCGCCTTCGAGGAGATGAAGCCGAAAGCGGTGATCCTCTCCGGCGGCCCCGAGTCGGTGCATGAAGCCGGCTCACCCCGCGCCCCGCAACTCATCTTCGATTCCGGCGTGCCGGTGATGGGCATCTGCTACGGCCAGATGACCATGGCGGCCCAGTTAGGGGGCGAGGTCGAGGGCGGCCATCACCGCGAATTCGGCCGCGCCGATGTCGAGGTGAAGGCCGAGAGCCAGCTGTTCGCCGATGTCTGGTCGTCAGGCAGCAAGAACCAGGTCTGGATGAGCCATGGCGACCGCATCACCAGGATGCCGCCGGGCTTCTCCGTCGCCGGCACCTCGCCGAATGCGCCCTTCGCAATCATCCAGGACGAGAAGCGCAAATATTACGGCTTGATGTTCCACCCCGAAGTGGTGCACACGCCCGACGGCGCAAAGCTCATCCGCAATTTCGTGCGCAAGATCGCCGGCCTCACCGGCGACTGGACCATGCGCGCCTTCCGCGAGGAGGAGATCGCAAAGATCCGCCAGCAGGTCGGCAAGGGCAGGGTGATCTGCGGCCTGTCTGGCGGCGTCGATTCGGCCGTGGCGGCCGTCCTGATCCACGAGGCCATTGGCGACCAGCTGACGTGTGTGTTCGTCGATC
Organism: Bradyrhizobium sp. IC3195; assembly: GCF_020193585.1. Classification (NCBI taxonomy): domain Bacteria; kingdom Pseudomonadati; phylum Pseudomonadota; class Alphaproteobacteria; order Hyphomicrobiales; family Nitrobacteraceae; genus Bradyrhizobium; species Bradyrhizobium sp. IC3195. The sequence goes on from NZ_JADYVG010000001.1 coordinate 368,336, forward strand.
ACGGCTTGATGCGCCTCAACGAGGCCGAGCAGGTCGTCGACCTCTTCCGCCACCATTACAACATCCCGCTCGTGCACGTGGACGCCTCCAAGCAATTCCTCGGCGAGTTAGAGGGCGTCACCGACCCCGAAGCCAAGCGCAAGACCATCGGCCGCCTCTTCATCGAGGTGTTCGAGGCTGAGGCCAAGAAGATCGGCGGCGCCGACTTCCTCGCCCAAGGCACGCTCTACCCCGACGTGATCGAGAGCGTCTCCTTCACCGGCGGCCCCTCGGTGACCATCAAGTCGCACCACAATGTCGGCGGCCTGCCCGAGCGCATGAACATGAAGCTCGTCGAGCCCCTGCGCGAGCTGTTCAAGGACGAGGTGCGCAAGCTCGGGCGCGAGCTCGGCCTCCCCGAAATCTTCGTCGGCCGCCACCCGTTCCCGGGTCCGGGCCTTGCCATCCGCTGCCCCGGCGAGATCACCAGGGATAAGCTCGACATCCTGCGCAAGGCGGACGCTGTCTACATCGACCAGATCAGGAAGCACGGCCTCTACGACGAGATCTGGCAGGCTTTTGCGGTGCTGCTCCCGGTAAAGACCGTCGGCGTCATGGGCGACGGCCGCACTTACGATTACGTCGTTGGCCTGCGCGCGGTGACCTCGACCGACGGAATGACCGCGGACTTCTACCAGTTCGACATGAAGTTCTTAGGGGAGACCGCGACGCGCATCATCAACGAGGTGAAGGGCGTGAACCGCGTGGTGTATGATGTGACCAGCAAGCCGCCGGGGACGATCGAGTGGGAGTGATCTGGTTGGTTGGCACGGCCCGGAACCAGAAAGGTGAAACCCTGGAACGCCCGCAGAGATGCGGGCTTCTTCGTTTTCAAGCTGGTGCTTGCGAGCGCCGGCAAGACTCGCGTCGCTGGCACAGGGTCCATCTTTGCCAAGATCGATAGGTAGCGCACCGTCAGCTTGCGGCGGATCTGGCAACATTTTCTCGAAGTCGAAGGAGGAGTTGCGATGACCATCTCGACAAGCGAAGTGGAACAGTTCTTTGAACGATATGCCCAAGCCTTCAGAGATGGCTTGGACGGTACTCTTGATGAGGAGTTTTTTCGTTCGCTTTTTTCCACCCAATATATCGCTGCAGGACCAAAGGGTGTCATGGCAGGGGACAACGATCACGCTTTTGTCGAGCGGATTTCAAAAGGATACGAGCGCTACCGTCAGATCGGAAACAAGGCGGTCACCGTCTCCGAGATCGAGATGCATTCGATCGATGAAACACATTGCCTTGTCCACGTGGGCTGGAGCAGCGAATTCGAGAAAGATGGCAGGCGTATCGACGTGCCTTTTACCAATGCCTATCTGCTTGAGCAGAATGATGGGCTGCTGAAGGTTTTCGGCTGGATTACGGGTGATGAAGTTCAACTGCTCAAGGACAATGGCCTCTTGTGAGGCTTGCCCAACGGCAGCGCGCCAGAACTTGCATTGATCAAAGAAGCTCGGCGCCGGCTCTTCGAAGCCGGCAGAACGGCCTCTGCGCGTCGAACTCAACCGCAACTCGTCCGTTCAGGCCGTGCGCGGGGTAGGACATTCCGGCATATTGAGATGGTAATGTGCCGAGGATAGCCTTCAAGGACAGCGCCCGCAGAGAATGCTTAAAACCCTCGACATCGGATGTTCGAGGCAGCTGGAACAAGCGTAGGTTGAAAGCGTTAGCTGCGGGCCGCACTTGATGTCGGGGGCGGAGCTATGTCCGACTTATTACCCAGCGCGTTGGATCTCGCGCGCTTCCAGTTTGCCTTCACGGTGGTCTGGCACTTCCTATTTCCGGCCTTCACCATCGGACTGGCGAGCTATCTTGCCGTGCTCGAAGGGCTGTGGCTGTGGACGGGCCGCGGCGCCTATCTCGATACCTACCGCTATTGGCTGAAGATTTTCGCCGTCGCTTTCGCCATGGGCGTGGTGTCGGGCTTGGTCATGTCATACCAGTTCGGCACGAATTGGTCGGTGTTTGCCGACAAGACATCCCCGGTGCTCGGGCCGCTCCTCGGCTACGAGGTGCTGACGGCATTCTTTCTCGAGGCCGGCTTCCTTGGAGTCATGCTCTTCGGCCTGGGACGCGTTGGCCCGCGCCTGCATTTCGTCGCGACCTGTTTCGTCGCGGGCGGCACCTTGCTCTCGGCCTTCTGGATTCTAGCCGCAAATTCCTGGATGCAGACGCCGGCAGGACACGCGATGGGAGCGGACGGCCAATTCATCCCCGAGAGCTGGCTCGCGATCATCTTCAATCCGTCGTTCCCTTATCGCTTCGCCCACACGGTGACGGCGGCTTACCTGACGACCGCGATGATCGTGGGAGCCGTGGGCGCCTGGCACCTGCTGCGGAACAGGATGAACGAACGCGCACGCATCATGTTTTCAATGGCGATGTGGATGGCCGCGATCGTGGCCCCGCTACAGCTTCTGATCGGCGATCTGCATGGGGTGAATTCGTATCACCACCAGCCCACCAAGGTCGCCGCCATGGAGGGTCACTTCGAGACCGAGCGCCGCGCGCCTTCCATCCTGTTCGGAATGCCGGACGCCGAAGCCGGGGTGACGCGCGGCCAAATTGCCATTCCTGGCTTTGCGAGCCTCTATCTCACGCATAGCCTTGATGGAGAGGTCAAGGGGCTCAAGGCTTTCCCGAAAGACACCTGGCCGACCAACATTCCGCTCGTCTTCTGGGCGTTCCGCATCATGGTCGGCCTGGGGATTCTGATGATCGTGCTCGGCATGGCCTCGCTCGTTCTGCGTTGGCGCGACGCTCTGTACGACACGCCATGGCTGCACCGCTTTGCCGTGGCCATGGGGCCGTCGGGGCTGATCGCTGTGACGGCCGGATGGACGGTGACGGAGGCGGGACGCCAGCCATTCACGGTTTATGGACTGCTGAGGACCGCCGATAGCGTGGCGCCGATCGCAGCGCCGGCGGTGGCCGCGTCTCTGGCGGCATTCGTTGTCGTGTACTTTGTCGTTTTCGGCGCGGGGATTGCTTATCTGTTTCACCTCTTCCGCCAGACCCCTGAAGCCGGCGAGCACGGACCGCCACAAGGCCAGCCGGTCCGCACGGCCGGCATCACGCCGGCGCCAGCCTTGATAGCAGGGTCAGACACGCACAGAGCAGAGCCGCGGCAAGCGGGGATCCGGCCATGAGCATCGACCTCACATTGATTTGGGCGCTGCTGATCGCCACGGCCGTGCTGCTCTACGTCGTGATGGACGGCTTCGACCTCGGCGTCGGCATCCTGTTTCCGGCCGAGGTGGCGAGGCCCGATCGCGATGTCATGGTCAACTCGGTGGCACCGGTCTGGGACGGCAACGAAACCTGGCTCGTCCTCGGTGGCGGCGGATTGTTCGCCGTGTTTCCACTGGCCTACGCGACGATTTTTCCTGCGCTGTACATGCCGCTCATTCTGATGCTGCTGGCGCTGGTGTTCCGCGGAGTAGCCTTTGAAATGCGGTTTCGAGCGCGGACGTCGGCTGGTGAAATATGGTGGGACCGCGCCTTCTCGTGGGGCAGCTTTGCGGCCGCATTGCTCCAGGGCGTTTGCCTTGGTGCCATCGTGCAGGGCATCCGCGTGGAGGGGCGTGCTTACGCCGGCGGGTGGTGGGACTGGCTGACACCTTTCTCGGTTTTGACCGGTATTGCTCTTGTCGTCGGCTACGGCCTGCTCGGCGCATGCTGGCTGATCTGGAAGACCGACGGCGCGCTTCAGGCACGCTGCCGCAACTACGCACGCGTTCTCGGATTTGCGACACTCGGCTTCATCGGCCTCATATCACTGATGATGGTCATCCAAAGCCCTGCGTTCCGGGAGCGATGGCTGACGCTGCCGAACATGCTTTACGCAGCGCCTGTGCCAGGTCTCTTGGCCCTGCTGGCATGGCGCTTTCACCGCGCGCTCGCAAAGGGCGAGGATGGGATGCCGTTCCTGTGCGCGCTGGGCTTTTTCCTGCTGTCCTATGCCGGGCTGGGCATTAGCATGTGGCCGATGATCGTGCCGCCCTCGATTACGATCTGGCAGGCAGCCACGCATCCCAGCAGCCAGTTATTCCTGCTCGTTGGCGCGGCGGTGCTGGTACCGGTGATCCTTGTCTATACCGGCTACGTCTATTGGATCTTCCGCGGCAAGGTGCGGCACGGCGAGGGGTATCACTGATGCTGCGCGCATCGCGGACTTGGAGGCAGCTGCTATGGTTCGTGACGCTGTGGGCTGCAGGTGTCACCACGCTCTTCGTGATCGCATTGCCGATCCGGTGGTTGCTCAAGGCGGGATGAGGAATCCGGAGCGGGCAGGATCGGCAGGCTGCCACTCCTCTCGGCATAGTGCGGCGCTGCGAGCCCCTCGCGTGCCATGCTTGGCCACGTCATCCCGACTGTGCGTAGCTCCCCGGCACAAACGTCGGATGCCCGACCTCTGCTCCCGTGATACGACATCCGCATCGTCTCCAAGGAGCCCGCTTAATGTCCGTCGCGACTGCCGCCAGCCAGCAGCCTGCTGCCGCTGAAACCGACCCCGAAACCCTCGGCTATATGCGCGGCTTCCCGCCATCCCCCGACCGCCTCATCACCTTCCAGGACGGCTCTTTCCGCAGCTTCCCCGAGCTTCGCTGGGCCTGGAGCAACATCCGCCAGCTGGTGCCGACCGTGAACGTCTGGCGCGGGGCGGGGCCGGCATCGGTGCTGCCGCGCGCGGAGCATGACATCGGCGCGGTCGCCTCGACCACGATGGACGGGCGTCCCATGACCTTCGAGAAGATGCTGGAGGAGACCTACACCGACGGCATCGCGGTGCTGCATCGGGGCAGGCTGATCTATGAGCGCTATTTCGGCGCGTTGAAGCCGCACAAGCCGCATATCGCGATGTCCGTGACGAAGTCGTTCACCGGCGTGCTCGCGGGGATTCTGGTCGCCGAGGGCAGGATCGACCCGCAGGCGCCCGTCGTCGACTATGTTCCGGAGCTGAAGCCAAGCGCGTTCGGCGATGCGCGTGTGCACGAGGTCATGGATATGACCACGGGGCTCGCCTACACCGAAATCTACACCGACAAGAACTCGGACGTGTGGGGCCTCAGGCGCGCCAACGGCATGGCGCCGATTCCGCCGGGCTATGACGGCCCGACCACCATCTTCGATTTCCTCATCGCGCAGAAGAAGCAGGGCGAGCACGGCACGGCCTTTGCCTACAAGACCGTCAACACCGACGTGCTGGCGTGGATCTGCCGGCGTGCCAGCGGGCTGACGCTGTCCGATCTCTTGTCGGAGCGGATCTGGCAGCCGATGGGCGCGGAGGAGGATGCGCATTATCACGTCGATCGCATCGGCACCGAGAGCGGCGGCGGCGGCCTCTCCACCACGTTGCGCGATCTCGCCCGCTTCGGCGAGACCATGCGCAACCACGGCCGCTTCAAGGGCCGCCAGATCGTGCCGTCGCAGGTGGTCGAGGACATCGCGCGCGGCGGCGATCCCGAAAAATTCAAGCCGGCCGGCTACACCACACTGCCGGGCGCCTCCTACCGCAATCAATGGTGGATCACGCACAATGAGCACGGCGCCTACATGGCGCGCGGCGTCTACGGCCAGGGCATCTACATCGATCCCAAGGCCGAGATGGTGATCGCACGCTACGCCTCGCATCCGATGGCGGGTAACGCCGCCAACGATCCCGTGACGCTGCCGGCCTATATGGCGCTGGCGAAGGCGCTAGTGACGGGCGGGTAAGGTGGATTAGCCTGCGGTTGCGCGAAGCGCAGCCCGCCGGCGTAATCCACCATCTATCGTCGCGCCGTGTTGGCAGATGGCGGATTACGCCTTCGGCTAATCCGCCCTACGAGCTGGCGAAGGCGCTGATGCCCGGCGGGTAGGGCGTCGCAGCTCGTGCCTCACTCATGCGCCTCCTGCCAATGCGGATAAGTGACATAGGCGGTGACGGCGCCTTGCTCGTGCGAGCGGATCGTGACCGTCTCGCCCTTCGGCATATGGACGATCTCGCCGGGCCCCGCGGTCACGGTGCTGCCGTCGCTCGTGACCGACAGCTTCCCTTCGAGGACGATCATGACATCGTCGACCTTCATCGTCTCCTTGAGATTTTGGTTCGGCGCGTAGCGGCCGAAGCCGATCGTGATAGGTCCGCCCTGGCGCTGGTCGACCATGTTGGCGACGAAAATATCGCCATCCTGTCCCGGTGAGCGCTCGAGCGAGGCGTCGGCGATGGCGAATTTGCGAACTTTCATGAGGTCATTCCGTCTTGTGGGGCTGGGGGAGGGCACCGATAGACGCCGTGGCCGTTGTTTGGTTCCGCCTCGCGGGCGGTTTGACGCAGCGGAACGCCGCGCAATATAAGTATTGACTTATATTAGTCGCGATCGATATTTGTTCGGCGGATGAACCACAGGGAGAACCGAAAATGCAGATCGACGTCGCCAGGGTCTTGGGGCTTGTGACGCGCTCGGTGAGGAGCTTGGAGAGAGACGGCAAGCCGGCGAGCGCGGTGACGCTAACGCGGCTCTACGACACCAGCGTCGACGATCTCTGGGACGCCGTGACCAGCAGGGAGCGGATCCCGCGCTGGTTTGCGCCGGTCGAGGGCGACCTCCGGCTCGGCGGACGCTACCAGGTCAAGGGCAATGCCGGCGGCACCATCACGTCCTGCACGCCGCCCACCCATTTCGCCGCGACCTGGGAATTCGGCGGCGCCACGAGCTGGATCGACGTCAGCCTGAAAGCCGAGCGGAGCCAGGCGCGCCTGACGCTTGAGCACACCGCGATCATCGAGGATCATTGGAATCAGTTCGGTCCGGGTGCGGTCGGTATCGGTTGGGACCTCGCGCTTGCGGGACTTGAGCGATATCTTGCGACCGGGGCATCGGTCGATCATGAAACGGCGGAGGCGTGGATGGTCTCGCCCGAGGGCAAGGACTTCATGACGACGAGCGGCGAATATTGGCGTGCGGCGCATGTCGCAAGCGGGGTCGATCCTGACGAGGCGAAGCAGCGCTCGGACCGCACCATCGCATTCTATCGCGGCGAGATGCCGCCCGACATCGTTCATCCCGGCACCGGAAGCTGATGCACGCCTTCGAGGTCCTCGCCGATCCCGTGCGCCGCCGCATCCTCGAGCTGCTCGGCCTCAAGGAGATGGCGTCCGGCGAGGTCGTCGAAGTCATCGGGGCCGAGTTCGGCATCACCCAGGCGGCCGTCTCGCAGCACCTCAAGGTGCTGCGCGAGAGCGGCTTTGCGAGCGTCCGGGCGGAGGCGCAAAGGCGCCTCTATTCGGTCGACGCCGCCGGGCTGCAAGCGGTCGATGCCTGGGTCGGCCAGTTCAGGATTTTCTGGGAGCCGAAGCTGGACGCGCTCGCCACCGAGATCGCGCGCGGGAAGCGCGAGCGTCGCAAGGCGCCGATCATCAAGCGGACAGGGAAGAGGGCGTAATCGGGCTCCGTAGCCTGGATGGAGCGCAGCGTAATCCGGGGTGTCCCACACAGGCAGTAGCGTAGGGTGGATTAGCAGGCCGCCGCGAAGCGCAGCGGGCGGCGTAATTCACCATCTCTCTCATTTTGTCGTACTCAGGTGGATTACGCTGCGCTAATCCACCCTACGAATTCCGCGACATCTTCTCGAACTTCTTCACCAGCCGCTCCCGCTTCAGCCGCGACAGCCGCTGAATCCAGAACATGCCGTCGAGCTGGTCGATCTCGTGCTGATGGCAGACAGCTCGCAGGGCTTCGGACTCCTCGGTGTGCATGTTGCCGTCGAGATCCCGATAGCTGATCCGCACCCGCGCGTGTCGCTGCACCTCGTCGTTGATCCCCGGCATCGAGACGCTGCCTTCGCGGTGCATGATCATCTCCGGCGAGACCCATGTGATCTCCGGATTGACGTAGGTCTGCGGGCCGTCCTTCGCGTCGAGCTCCAGCACCACGACGCGCAAGGGTACGCCGATATGCGGCGCGGTGATGCCGATGCCGGGCGCGGCGCGCATTGTGTCGAGCAGATCCTGCGCGAGCTCGCGCAAGGAATCGTCGAACGCGGTGACGGGGCGGGCCGGCAGCGCGAGCCGGCGGTCGGGATAGCGCACGATCGGGCGGATGGTCATGCAGGGCTCCTACCACTCACTCACGGATCATTGAAGCATCCTCGCTTGACCGCCTACCTACTGGAAGGTAGCTAAGCGCCATGAGCACCGCTTCCTCGACCGCCGACGACATTCTTGGCTGCGCCCGCACGCTGATCATCGCTGGCGGCTACAACGGCTTCAGTTACGCCGACATCGCCGATGTCGTCGGCATCCGCAAGCCGAGCATCCACCACCACTTTGCCAGCAAGGTCGATCTGGTCCGCACCCTGGTGTCGCGCTATCGCGAGGAGGCCCAGGCAGGGCTGTCGGCGCTCGAGCGCAATGTCGCCGACCCCGCCGAGCAGCTCAAAAGCTACATCGCCTATTGGGAGGCGTGCATCAAGGATGCGACGGCTCCCTTCTGCGTCTGCGCGCTCCTTGCCAGTGAGCTTCCGATTCTGCCCGAGGAAGTGGCGCTCGAAGTCCGCGCGCATTTCCGCTCCGTGTCGTCGTGGCTGGCTTCGGTGATGGAGCGCGGCAAGCGGCAAGGCCGGCTCCATCTCTCCGGCACCGCGCGGGCCGAGGCGGAGGGATTCATGGCAACCGTTCACGGCGCGATGCTGTCGGCGCGGGCCTATGGCGATCCAAAAATCTTCGGGACAATCACCCGGCCGCTGCTGGAGCGGCTTTCCACCAGGCACTGACGAGATCGGCACAGGCCGGGCAGGGCGGTGCTTCGGCGTCGTACGTAAACTACCAACTAGTAGGTAAGGAGCAGAAAATGAGAACCAGCGAGATGGCTTTGGGCGCCGACCAGGCGCAATGGCTGAAGCAGTACTACTTCATGCGTGCCGCGTTTTCCGTCGCTTGGGTCATTGCGGCCCTCGCGATCGCGCCGTCATCGGCAGTGATCGCAGCGACGTTGCTCGTTGCCTATCCGGCCTGGGACGCTGCCGCCAATTATCTCGACGCGCTCTGGAGCGGTGGCTTGAACCAGAACCGCACGCAGGGCCTGAACGTGCTGGTCAGCCTCGCCACCACCATTGCGGTCATCCTGGCCTTGCAGGTCAGCATGAACTGGGTGCTCGGAATCTTCGGAGCCTGGGCGATCCTGTCCGGACTGCTCCAGCTCGGCACGGCCGTGCGGCGCTGGAAGCGTCTCGGCGCGCAATGGGCCATGGTGCTCAGCGGTGGCCAGTCGGCCCTGGCGGGCGGCTTCTTCATCTTCCAGGCCGCGACGCCTGCGGTGCCGTCGATTGCGAATGTCGCGGGCTATGCCGCCGTCGGCGCGATCTACTTCCTGGTCTCGGCGGTCTGGCTCACGGTCGGCGACTGGCGCCGTAGTGCGGCCCTGTGAGCCGCAATGTCACTTACGGATAGGGTGTGCCGTCCTTGTGCAGGAAGCGGCCGTCCGATGCCGGGCTCATCATGTCGATGTCGGAGCAGGTGATGAGGTCGGCTGGCGAGCGTGAGCCGATCTCGAGATAGACCGCCGTCACGCTCGACCTGTTGATCATGTGATGGCCGTTGCCGCTGGCCTTGGGGAAGGCGGCGCAATCGCCGGCGTGCAGCACGGTTTCGCCGCCATCCTCGATCAGCGTCACTTCGCCTTCGAGAATGTAGACGAACTCGTCCTCGTGCGAATGCCAGTGCCGCTGGCTCGACCAGGTGCCCGGCGGCAGCCGCATCAGGTTGACGCCGAAATCCGACAAGCCTCCGGCATCGCCGAGCCGCTTGCGAATGCGCTCGGCGCAAGGCGCGCTGAAAGGCGCCGGATAGCCGGAGCCCTTGCGAGCCGGCACGGTGGCGACGTCGATCTTTGGCATGTGGGACTCCCTGCAATCCACCAACAGACCGGCGGCGCGAAGCATCATCACGATGAACATCGCGGACCAGATCAATATGTGTGGGATGCTGTCATTCTGCGGCTGTTTTGCCCGACGTGTCAAACCGATCTGTGATGATGTCGCGCGAGGACAGGGAGCCGCTGAGCTGTCGTTCCTGGTAGGTAAGTCATTGATCCCGCTAGCGCCGGCTACTGTGCATGGGGTTGTTTTTCGAGTTTTGCTGACCGCTCACGAAAGCGTGCGGCAAAAATGACGTCGGCCTGTCGGCGGGCTCAGTTCCCATTCGTCTTCCACGCGAGATAGACCTGACGGGAGACTGAAATGACTTCGTCCAACTATCGCTGGGTGATCGTCGCCGCCGGCGGCGTGCTTGGCTGCGTCGCGATCGGCGGCATGTTTTCGCTGCCGGTGTTCCTGCAGCCGATCACCAAGGACACCGGCTGGTCGGTGACCGGCATCTCCAGCGCGATGACGATCGGCTTTCTGGCGATGGCCTTCACCAGCATGGCTTGGGGCACGCTGTCCGACCGGTTCGGGCCGCTGCCGGTGGTGGTGACGGGATCGGTCGTGCTGACGCTCAGCCTGTTTGCGGCGAGCCACGCCACCTCGCTTCTCGTGTTCCAGATCGTGTTCGGCCTGCTGGTCGGCGCCGCTTGCGCTGCGATCTTCGCGCCCATGATGGCGACCGTCACGGGCTGGTTCGACTCCAATCGCGGCCTCGCCGTGTCGCTGGTCTCGGCCGGCATGGGCATGGCGCCGATGACGATGTCGCCGCTGGCGGCCTGGCTCGTCTCCGGCCACGACTGGCGCACCTCGATGCAGATCATCGCGCTCGTGGTCGGCGCCATCATGATCCCGGTCTCGTTCCTGGTGCGCCGTCCGCCGGCGCTCGCGCAAGGTCCGGCCGCGCCCGCCGGCGAAACCGCCGGACAAAACGAGATGTCGATGGGCGAGGCGTTGCGCTCGCCGCAATTCCTGATCCTCCTCGCCACCAACTTCTTCTGCTGCGCGACGCATTCCGGCCCGATCATCCACACCGTCAGCTATGCCGTGAGCTGCGGCATCCCGCTGGTCGCAGCGGTGACGATCTACAGCATCGAGGGATTTGCCGGCCTCGGCGGGCGCATCGCCTTCGGCCTGATGGGCGACCGCTTCGGCGCCAAGCGCGTGCTGGTCTCGGGCCTGTTGCTGCAGGCCTTCGGCGCGCTCGCTTATGTCTTCGCGCAACAGCTGACGACGTTCTATGCGGTCGGCGCGATCTTCGGCTTCATCTATGCCGGCACTATGCCACTCTATGCCGTTCTGATCCGCGAGAACTTCCCGCTCAAGATGATGGGCACGGTGATCGGCGGCACGGCGATGGCAGGCAGCCTCGGCATGGCGACCGGCCCGCTCGCCGGCGGCCTGATCTACGATGCCTTCTCCAGCTATGCCTGGCTCTACATCGCCTCCTGGGCGATGGGCTTAGGGGCCTTCCTGATGGCCATGACGTTCCGCCCCTTCGCAAAGCCGCAAGGCGAGGTGGCGCCCGCGGCGGCGTGAATTCGAGATCGAGGCGTGGCGTCAGAGCTGCGCCTCGATCGCGGCCTTGTCGATCACCGACCAGACCTGCCGGATCTTGCCGTCGAGAAATTCGTAGAAGACGTTTTCGCAGAAGGACACGCGCCGCCCGTTGACCGCAAGACCAACGAATGTCCCGACCGGTGTGCAGTCAAACTTCAATCGGGCGGCGATGCGGGGAGGATCGGAGATCAGCATCTCGATATGGAACTGCAGATCGGGGATCTCCCGAACATCCCGTTCCAGCATCGCGCGATAGCCCGCAAGCCCAAGGGGCCGCGCGTTGTGGGTGGCCTCCTCATGCACGAATTGTCCGAGTGCCGGCCAATCCCGCCGATTCAGGCAAGCGATGTAGGCGCGGTAGATGTCGGCGAGGTCGTCTCTCATCATTATCGAAGCTCCCACGGCCTCGACCAACGCGCGAGGACCGCGAACCGGTCCAGCGTCAGAGGCGCTTTTCGAAGAAGAGGTCCGGATAGGGATCGTCGTTGAACCGCGGGATCTCGCGCCAGCCCGTGCTGCGATAGAGCTGACCGGCTTCGGGCAGTGCGCTGTTGGTGTCGAGCCGCAGCAGCGCGATGCCGAGCTCGCGCGCGGCGCTCTCGGCCGCATCCATCAGGCGGCGGCCGAGCCGCAGCCCGCGCGCGGCGGGCGCGACCCACAGCCGCTTGATCTCGGCGTAGCCGTGATCGGTGCCCTTCAAGCCGACGCAGCCGATCGGCAGCGTGTCCGACATCGCAACGAGGAATGTGCCGCGCGGCCGGCGCATGTCCTTGGCGTCGGGGTCGCGTGACAGCGAGACGTCAAAGCCCTGGCTGAAGCGGCGGCCGAGCTCGGCATAGTACTCGCCGAGGCAGTAGCGCGCTTGCTCGCAGCGCGGATCCGTCTCCTCCAGCGCGACGCGCTCGCGCGTCAGCGCGGAGGCGATCAGGTCCATCGCCGCCAGCAACGCCTCGCGTTGCGAATGTTGCGCGAGGAGGCCTTCGGCCTGCGCGTTGGACAGCGCCTCGTAGGCTGCGAACTCGCGCCGGCCCGCCCGTGTGAGCGTTGCCATGCGCCGCCGCGCATCGTCCTCGCGTGCGGCGGTCTCGATCAGCCCCTCGTCCTCGAGGCTGCGGAGCAGCCGGCTCATCAGCCCGGAATCGAGACCGAGATAGTCGCGGATCTCCGCCACGTCCGATCGCCCGTGCCCGATCGCATTGAGCACGCGCGCCGCCCCGAGCGGCCGGCCGCGCCCGAGAAACGACGTATCGAGCGCTCCGACGGCAGAGGTGACGGCGCGGTTGAAGCGGCGAACGCGGGAGACGGGATCGAGCATGATATCTGACTTTAGTCAGATATCTCGGCTTGTCAATCGAGCGAGAGCTGATCGAGTTGCAGTTGCGCGCCTCTTTGTGAGTTGTTCCCGTGTCGCGAGCCGTTACCATGCGGCCGCTCGGGGAGTCTGAATTCACAACGAGCGGAGGCGGCATTGGGCGGGATGGAACGCAAAGCGAAGGGATCGGACCTGTTTGTCGCGGCGTTGGAGAATGAGGGTGTTGACCGCATCTTCGGCATCCCCGGCGAAGAGAATCTCGATCTGGTTGAATCGCTGCGTGCTTCGAGGATCGAGCTGATCCTGACCCGCCACGAGCAGGCCGCCGCCTTCATGGCCGCCACCCACGGGCGGCTGACCGGCAAGCCCGGCGTTTGTCTGTCGACGCTCGGCCCGGGTGCTCTCAACCTGTCGACGGGCGCCGCCTACGCGCATCTCGGTGGCATGCCGATGATCCTGATCACCGGCCAGAAGCCGATCATGAGCAGCCGGCAGGCCCGCTTTCAGATCGTGGACGTGGTGGCGACCATGAAGCCGCTCACGAAACTGTCGCGGCAGATCGTCAGCGCCTCCAGCATCCCGACCGTGGTGCGCGACGCCTTTCGCGTCGCGATGGAGGAGCGGCCCGGGCCGGTGCATCTCGAACTGCCCGAGGACGTTGCCGGGGACGAGGTGCCTGCGGTCCCCGTGATCCCGGTCCATCCGATCGAAATCCCGGTCGCCCATCGCGCCGCGCTCGACCGCGCCGCCGAGATGATCATGGCCGCCAAGCGCCCGCTGGTGATGATGGGCGCTGCGACCAGCCGGCCGCGGTCGACACACGGCATCGCAAGCTTCGTGCGGCGGACCGGCATTCCGTTCTTCACGACTCAGATGGGCAAGGGCACCGTGCCCGGCGGCACCAATCTCTACATGGGCACTGCCGCCTTATCCGAGCGTGACTATGTGCATGATGCCATTGACGCCGCCGACCTGATCGTTGCGATCGGTCACGACCCGATCGAGAAACCGCCCTTCATCATGGGGCCCTCGGGCCCGAAGGTCATTCACGTCAGCTACACGCCGGCGAGCGTCGAGCAGGTCTATTTCCCCGATGCCGAGGTCGTAGGGGACGTCGGCCCGAGCCTGGAGCTGCTGGCGGATCGACTCGAAGGCAAGCTGCCGCAGGCCGCGGCGCTGCTGCCGCTGCGCGAAGAGATACTGAAGCACATCGCCGACCGCGCCACCGAAGCGCGCTGGCCGCCGACGCCGCAGCGCATCGTGCACGACATCCGCCAGGTGATTCCGGAGAACGGCATCGTCGCCCTCGACAACGGCATGTACAAGATCTGGTTTGCGCGCAACTACCGCACCCGCGTCGCCAACACGCTGCTGCTCGACAATGCGCTGGCGACCATGGGCGCCGGCCTGCCGTCGGGGATGATGGCCGCGATGCTCTATCCCGACCGCCGCGTGCTTGCGGTTGCCGGCGACGGCGGCTTCATGATGAACAGCCAGGAGATGGAGACGGCGGTCCGCCTCAAGCTCAACCTGGTCGTGCTGGTGCTGGAGGACAAGGCCTACGGCATGATCCGCTGGAAGCAGGCCGTCGACCGCTTTGCCGATTACGGCATGACGTTTGGCAATCCGGATTTTGCACTATACGCCAAGGCTTATGGCGCCAAGGGTCATCGCATCGAAAGCATCGACAGCTTCGGCACGACGCTCGATGCCGCCTTCAGGGAGGGCGGCGTGCATCTGGTCGTGGTCCCGATCGATTATTCGGAGAACGTGCGGGTGCTGGTCGACGAGTTGCGGGCGCACGAGAAGGCGAAGGCGTGAATTTTGTGCGACGCTCTCACCGTTCGTCATTGCGAGGAGCCCTTGCGACGAAGCAATCCAGACTGTCACCGCGGAAAGATTCTGGATTGCTTCGCTGCGCTCGCAATGACGGAGCCTGTGGCGCACGTCTCGGTTCAACATGACAACCACACTTGTGTTGGGCGTGCCGATCGTCGAAACTCTCCACTACCCAACCAGCCACAGGAATAAAGCATGCCTCGCGTTCGTTGTGTCACCGAGATGGGCATGGGCGTCGACGTCCACGGCAGGGACGCCACCAAGGCGGCCAAGCGCGCGGTCTCCGATGCCATCAGGCATTCCAGCCTCGGCTTCTTCCGGATGATCGGCAAGACCGCGAACGACATGTTCGTGGACGTCACGATCGGCGTGCCGAATCCAGAAGCCGTCGACAAGGAAGCCGTCGCCAAGGAGCTGCCTTACGGCACCGTGACCGTCACCGCGGTCAAGGGCGGGCTGGAGATCCCCTCGGCCACGGAAGTGGCCAACGATCCCATCCTGATCGCCAATGCCGCCGTCATCGTCAGCTTCGACAAGGATTAGGCCGATGTCCGCGAGCGATGAGGCGCTGCTGGATCGCCCGATCTGGAGCGCGTTGACGACGAGCCAGAAGCATCTGGCCGAGGGCGGCCCGCGGGCTCTGCGCTATCCCGTGGACATGACGCCGTTTGCCGATATGGCGGACATGTCCGCGGCAAGTTTTGCGGCGCTCGGCGATCTCATGTCGGGTTCGCAAGTCGCAGTGCTGTTCACGCCCGAGCCCGTCGAAATTCCCGCCGGCTTCAAGGTGCTGCTCGCGGAGCCCGGCGAGCAGTTGATCGGCTCGCCCGCCGACACTTCGCTGCGCGATGCCGAGATCGTCCGCCTCGGCGCGACTGACGTTCCCGCCATGATGGCGCTGACCGAGCTGACCAAGCCCGGGCCGTTTGCGGCGCGGACGCACGAGCTCGGCACATTCCTCGGCATCCGTGCACGCGGCGAGCTGGTCGCCATGGCCGGCGAGCGGATGAAGCCGGGCAATTTCACCGAGATGACGGCGATCTGCGTGCATCCCGATCATCGCGGTCGCGGTTACGCACAGGCGTTGCTCGCCGCCATCGCGCGCCAGATCGAGGCGCGCGGCGAAATTCCGTTCCTGCACGTGTTCGCGAGCAATACGTCTGCCATCGCGCTGTACCAGCGGCAGGGCATGCGGATTCGGCGCCGGCTGCAGGTCACCGTGCTGATGAAGCAGGGATGAGCTGCACCGTGGGCTTCATATCCTGAGAAATCGCGCTATATCGATTCCAACCACAAATCGGGGGGGAGCACATGGACGCCAGAACGACTGATTTTTCCGCCGTACGGACGGCGATGCAGCGCTACGTCGATCAGGAGATCATTCCCGGCGTATCCTGGGCCGTGCTGCGCGGCCGCGAGGTGGTCGATCAGCAATGCGTGGGCTTTGCCGACCGAGAGGCCAACACTGCGCTGCGGCCCGATCATATCTTCCGGGCGTTCTCCAACACCAAGATCTTCGTCACCTGCGCGATCATGCTGCTGGTCGAGCAAGGCCGCATCGGCCTCGATGACGCAGTCGAAAAATTCCTGCCGCAGCTCGGCAATCGCAAGGTGCTGAAGCAGAACGCTTCGAGCCTTGCCGATGTCGAGCCGGCGAAGAGCCCGATCACGATCCGCCAGCTCCTGACCCACACCTCCGGCCTCAGCTACGGCATCTTCGATCCCGGCACGGTGCTGTTCAAGGGTTACAACGAGGCGCGCGTGCTCAATCCGCTAACGCCGCTCAGCGACATGATCGACAGGCTCGCCGACCTGCCGCTGTCCTATCACCCTGGCACGGCCTGGGAATATTCCGTGGCGACCGACGTGCTCGGCCGTGTGGTCGAGGTCGTCTCGGGCCAGCCGCTCGACGCCTTCCTGAAGGCGCGCATCTTCGATTCCCTCGGCATGACCGACACCGGCTTTTATGTCCCCGAGACACAGCAGGGCAGGCTGGTCGCGCTCTACAACGGCGCCGACGTGCTCGACCCCATGAAGCCCGGCCTCACGCGGGCCGACCATCTGCCTTACCCGCAAGCCTATCGGCGGCCGCTGCCGCGGCTCTCGGGCGGCGGCGGTCTGGTTTCGACCTTGCCGGACATGCTCGCGCTGCTGTGTGCGCTGCTGCCCGGGTCCGATGCGTTGCTGAAGCCGGAAACGCTGCGGCAGATGATGACGAACCAGCTGCCCGCAGGCCAGACCATCCGCTTTGCCAATCTCGGCCCGATTCCCGGCAAGGGCTTTGGCCTCGGCGGCGCCGTCACCTTCGGGCCGACACCGTTCGATCCGCCGAACTCGACCGGTGAATTCCAATGGGGCGGCCTGGCCGGGACCCATTGGTGGATCTGTCCGGAAGCCAATACGGCGGGCGTGCTGATGGCCCAGCGCTATATGGGCTTCTGGAATCCGTTCTTCTTCGAGTTCAAGCGCCTGGCCTATCAGGCGGTCGGAGCCTGATCGCAAAAAAATCTTCCGTCAGCGCGAATCCTTCTTGGCCGTCGCGTCCTCTTGTTGGTCGAGGCAATCGGTCTCGGCCCATATCGGAGGATGTGATGGGATTCTATAGGAAGAACATCGGCGGACTGCATCAGGTGGTGCGGGTCGTCCTGGGGATTGCGGTGGCGGCTGCGGCGTTCGTTTATCTTGCCGGCGCGACAGCATGGCTGGTCGCGCTCGGTGGCGCCGGCTTCGCGCTGACCGGTCTCGTCGGTTATTGTCCGATGTGCGCGATAGCGGGCATCGGCAAGGGAGGGGTGTCGTGAGCGCGGCGGCGATCTCGCCAAACCTGTTCGAGGCCGCGCGGCTCGGCGATGCCGAGGCGATTGCGCGTCTGCTCGAGACGACGCAGCCAGATATTCGTCGCTATGCGCGGGCAACCTGCCGCAGCTCGGCGGACGCCGAGGATGCGACGCAGGAGGCCCTCTGGATCCTGTTCCGCCACGTCGGCACGATCCGTTCGCTGCTGGCATTGTCGGCCTGGTTGTTCAGCGTGGTCCGGCGCGAATGCCTGCGGCTTGCACGCCGAACCGGCCTCGTGCCGACTGTTGATGGTGCCGAGGCGGAGGCCGCACTGCTGTTGCGCCCTGAGGCCGATCTGCGGCTCGACGTCGCCGCGGCGTTCGAGGCGCTGCCGCTGCACTATCGTGATGTCGCGCTGATGCGCGACGTCAAGGAGATGACGATCGACGAGATTGCCGCCGCGCTCGGCGCGAGCAGGCAGACCGTGAAGGCGCGGCTGCATCGCGCCCGCGCGTTGATGCGCGAATATCTGACGAGATGAGAGGCGACCGGATTCAAAGAAAGAAAATGGAGTGACGTGGGCGGGAGACGTCGCCTCCCGCCCACGGTTTCGCTTTAGTCCTTCCACGGATCGAACTCGCCTTCGCCGGCCATGGCGACGGCGAATGGCCGCAGCGTGTGCAGCACGCGCACGGTGCCGGCGTGCTGGGCCAGCACGTCCGGCAGGCGGCGATAGGCCATCGGGCTCTCGTCGAGGTCGGCACCGATCAAGGTGACGCCGCGCTCGTTCAGCCAACGGTCCATCTCCTCGCGCGAGAAGCGCCGCTTCGCCTCACGTCGTCCGAACAGGCGACCGGCGCCGTGCACGGTCGAGTAGAGCGAGGCCTTGGCTTCCGGGCTGTCGACGCCTTCGAGGATGACGGCGTCGTCGCCCATCGAGCCTCCGACGAACCCCTTCTGGCCGGGAAACGCCGGCGTCGCGCCCTTGCGCACCACCCACAGATCCTTGCCGTCGTGGGTCTCACGCCAGGCATAATTGTGGTGGTTGTGCACGCTCTCGGTCACGCTGCCGCCGATGATCTGGCGGACGCGCTCGACGACCCATTCGCGGCCCGCATAGGCATAGCGCCCGGCGAGCTGCATCGCCGCGATGTAGCGGCGGCCGAGCTCGCTGTCCTCGTCGACTACGGCGGGCGGGACGTTCATGCCGTCCTTGCCGCCGGCGGCCTTGAGGTAGCGCGTCGCGGAGGTGTGCCCGAGACCGCGGCTGCCGAAGTGGACGCCGATCCAGACGAAGCCTTCCTCGTCGCGCATGAGGTCGACATAGTGGTTGCCCGATCCGACCGTGCCGAGCTGCTTCACCGCCTTCTGACGGTAGTCCTCCATGTCGCTTTCGCGCCAGGCCTCGCCGTCGTCGAACAGGTCGTGCTCGGCCCGTTCCGCGTTGGCACGTCCGACGCCGAACGAGATTACCTTGGCGACGTCGCGGATGATCGTGGGAGCGATCCCCGCGATGTCGTCGAAGCGCGTGTCGAGCCGAGCCGCCATGTTGCCGCAGCCAATGTCGAAGCCGACGCCGGAGATGCTGATCTGCTTCTCATAGGCGATGACCCCGCCGACCGGCTGCGCATAGCCGAGATGGCCGTCGGCGCAGATCACGCCGGAGACGACATTGCCGATGGCCATGCAATTGCGCATCTGCGCGATCGTCGCCTCCTCATGCGGGCCGAACACCTTCAGCGGCGCATTCTGGAAGCGGGCGTCCTGCGTCCGGAACGCGGCAATCGAGCTCGCGGTCGCATTGGCCTCGCGGGCAAGATGCTCCTTGCGCGCTGCGTCCTTGTACAGGCACCAGGCCGGCTGGCCGCGGCCTTCGCCGACGCGCGAGTCGGGATCGACACCGGCGGCGAGGCAGAGCTCGCGGGCGCGTTCCATGTAGGGATCGGGTCGTCGCATGGTCGTAGATCCTTGTCATTCCGCGCGCACCATAACGGGGGCGGGCGGATCATTTCAGAGATTTCGCTGGCCCCGGGCGCATCTCAAGTCCGGGGCCATTGTTGTTGCGCGTCAGGTCAACGCCGTCTCGGACGCCGCGATCCACGCGACCACGGCCTCGGAGAAGCCGTTGACGCGGGTCCAGGCGCCGTGACCGACGCCGTGCTGATACGAGGCCACGTTGACCATGGTGCCGCGCGCCCTCGGCTCGGGCACCTGGTCGTGGCTCTGCTCGTCGGTGAAGACGATGAGGCGATCGCCCTTGCGGTCGATCTCCGTCACCGCCTTGCCGAGATAGGTTCCGCCATGCGGCTGCGAGTTGATGATCGCATCCCGCAGCGCGAAACCGCGGCGGGGAGGGACCTTCACGACCTCGTTGGAGAAGGTGAAGATCTCGACCTCGTCGCAGATCTCGCGGGCGAGAATGGCAAGGCCACACGCCGCCTCCGCGCGCGTCATTTCCGACTGCGCGGAGAGGGTCGCGAACATCGAGCCGGACACGTCGATCAGGAGCCGGGTGCGGCCCGGAAGCCGCACATGGTCCTTGATCGACTTGAGCATCGCAGCCTCGAGCTCGGGCTCGAAGTCCGGCGCATAGCGCGCCGCCGTGATGAAGCGATAGGGCAGGATACGATCCGTCCGCATCGCCTCGATCGCGCCTGCGATGGTCTCGCGCGGGACCTGCGCGTTCTGCATCAGGCGCAGATTGCGCAGTAGCGCCAGGCCGCCGAGCTTTCGCTCGGCGATCAGCCGCTCGAAGGTCTCGCGCTTGTTCTTGCCGGCCGAGAGCGAAACCTCCCAGGTGTCGGGGGAGGCGAGCTCGCCATCGACGAGCTGCTTCCACACCTTCGCCTGATCGGCGTCTTTCGGCTTGGCGTGCACCAGGAACAGAACGTCCCTGATCCGCACCGCGCCGTCGCGGTCCCACTTGGCGAGCTGATAGGCGTCGAACTTGGTCAGCGCGCGGGCAAGACCCTTCTTCACCTGTGCCGAGACCGGCTGGCGCTTGCGCTGCTGCATCGGCCCCAGCGCATCCGCCCAGTAGATCGCGAGCAGCTCCGTCATCTCGTCGGGACGCTGGATCACCTGGGCGAGCGTGTCGGCAACGAGGGTGCGGTGCTTCTCGTTCCGCGCCATCTCGCGGATGACGAGGAGCGGTGCGTGCCGCAGCTTCATCACCTCGCGCGCCTCGATCGCAAGCTGCGCGACGCGCGCGGGCGCGACCTTGGGCACGAGGGCCTTGATGCGGTCGGCGATGGCGACGCCATCCTCGTAGAACTGGTCCTCCCACAGGAGGCAGTTCATCAGCGCGCGCTTCAGCTCCATCTCGGGCGTGAAGCGAATTGCGCGTGCGCCCTCCCGCGTGAAGGCGCGAACGATCTTGTTGAGCCTGACCATGATGGCCTCCTCTTGGGTTGATGGGGATGGAAACGGTGCCGGGGAACAGGCGAGGCTGTACTGCCCTTGCGGGCAAGTCACATGCTCTACCGCTGAGCTACGGACTTTCGTCCGGAAGGAGTCGAACCTTCGACATTGCGATCCGAAGTAACAGCGCTCTTCACCACCGGCGGTGGCTAGGGGACACGATCCGGGAACGGGCGATTGCTGTACCCGACGAGCCGAAGCTCGCCGGAAAGCGCTCTATCCTCTGAGCTACCGGTGCATGGGACACCGGGCGGGATTCGAACCCGCGACCTCTCGCGTTGCAGGCGAAGTAACAGAAATCTTCACCACGGATCGTGATGGGTTGGCGGGGAACGATCGATGCTGTTGCTGCCCTTGCGGGCGATCCGCCTTTCGGCGCGCAGGGTTCGAACCTGCTCGGCGCTTTCACGCCTTTACCACGAAGTAACAGACATCTTCACCACCGCCAGGCCGGTGCTTTCGCATCGGCCATTGATGGGTAGGCTGGGGAACGGGCGATATCGGCTTTCAGTGACAACAACACAGTCTCTGTCCCCAACGGACAGATCCTGCGCCGGGCCGCGTGCAAGCCTTTTCCGAGGCCGCATCCCGGTGCGTGTGTCAAAGGCGGGAGGCATACCCGCTGTGCCGTGTGGAGAAGTATCCGACATCTTCACCACCAGCGTCGGTTGAGCCGCGATCCCTCACGGCAAACCGAGTTACAAAAATTCGATCGCGGCGCTGTCGACGCGCCGCACATTGCGAACCCACTGGGTTCGCTCTGCCATCGGTGTCCGGCTCATCGCCTCGTTCCCTCCGGCAGGCCCCGCGCATTTGGGCACGCGCCTCTCCAGCGCGAGCCCCGAGATCCGGGTCTCTCGTTCCGGCCATTGCCGGGATGTTCGGTGGGGCCGCGCGGCGGGCAACAAAAAACCCTCCGGAGCGGCAGGCTCGGGAGGGTCCGTGAGAAGCGGACTGTCGATCTCGCGGTCAGGCAAGATCGCTCCCATGAGCCGGGCATGCGCAATCGAACAGCTTTGGGCTATTCGGTATGCGGATAATTCTTTCGTAGCGGTACGACATCGCTCGGTTCATGGTGTCTGTCGCAAACGGAAGTGCTTGCGAGGGCGCGGGACATACGCCCGCAACTTGCGGATGTCAAGCGAGACGCGCGAGGAAACTGAAATTGACGGACGCATGACTTGCAAAAACTATCTGGGGCTCGACGGATTTCGCTTCGGCTGGGTCGCAGCGTGGATTGACGAGCGCGGCGATCAAGGCTTCGATTATTCGCCGAGCCTGATGCGTCTGCTCGCAATCCCGCACGCCCGCGCGATGATCGACATGCCGATCGGACTGAACGCGAGCGGCTACCGCGCCTGCGATTTGCGCGCACGCGAACTGATCGGCCCAGCCGTGTTTCTCGGCGCGCGCCGCGACCTCTGGGCGTTCCACGACATGGCGGCGGCCAATCGCCATTACTGGAAGCACGAAGGCGAGGGCAGGGGCGTGTCGGCGCAGCTCTGGAATATCAGGGACAAGATGAGGGAGGTCGACAAAGCCATGACGCCGGCGCGGCAGGCGACGATCGGCGAAGCGCATCCGGAATTGATCTTCTGGAATCTGGCAGGACGCGTGCGGCTCGAACCGAAGTCCTCGCCGCGGGGCCGCGAGCAGCGTATCGCGCTTTTGAGAGGCCGCGGCTTCACTGAGGTCAAGAGATGGCTCACGCTTCGCCACGGCACCGGGATCGGTCGCGACGATCTCATCGACGCCTGTGCCTGCGCTGTCGCAGCGCGCGACAGCACGCAATCCGTTGGTGACGGCAGGATCGATCCGCGCGGACTACGGATGGAGATCAACTTCTGAAGGCGATCAGCCCTGCCGCTCGCCTTTACCTTCCAGCCGGCAGCGACTATTGCGGCTTGGAGTCGAGCGGACGTCTTCGTCGTCCAGTCTTGTTGCTCTCGCTTCGTACTCCTCGGCCATCGCCCGCAACCGCTGCGCCGCTTTGCTGTGCGTGAGATCGTTCGCGACGCGGCGACAGCGTTCGGCGTGGTCGAGCAGGGCGCGTTTCTCGATGTTCATTAAGCGACAACGCGCGAGGGGGCCATTGGTCCCTTTGAGAGCCGCCGGAACAGAGCGATGCCGTCGCAGCGAGATCGGGAAAAAATAGCAATATTTTGTCGTCGCCTGGAACGTGGCGCCTGAGCCGACGTTCTACGCCAGAGGCTGTCGAGGGATATACAATACAATGTACGACGTGTGCCAATTGGCGACCGCGATGCTCGCGGTTGCCTTTACGGCCCTGCTGCTGATCACGGGTCAACGGTTCATCGAGTCTCGGCTGCAGTATGAAGCAATGCCCCCGTTCGTGGCGATGGCGACACTGCCGCCCTAGCACAGCCGGAAGTGACTTGCGCGGTGCGGTACCTTGCCTAGATTGAGCACGCCTCAGTCCATGCACCCAGAGTCCCGATGTCCGATATGTCCTCCATTCCTGTCCCCAACTGGGACCGTCTGTCAGTCTTTCCGATCACCAGGCGCTGGCCACCCAAGCATCCGGAATTACTTCAGCTCTATTCGCTGCCGACGCCGAACGGCGTCAAGGTTTCGATCATGCTGGAGGAGATCGAGCTTCCTTACGAAGCGCATCTGGTCGACTTCGGCAAGGACGACCAGAAGACGCCCGAATTCCTCTCGCTCAATCCCAACGGTAAGATTCCGGCGATCCTCGATCCCAACGGTCCCCGCGACAGGAAACCATTGGCGCTGTTCGAGTCCGGGGCGATCCTGCAATATCTCGCGGAGAAGACCGGCAAGCTGCTGCCGCAGGATGCCGCGCGGCGTTATCAGACGCTGCAGTGGCTGCACTTCCAGATGGGCAGCGTCGGGCCGATGTTCGGTCAGGTCGGCTTCTTCCACAAATTCGCCGGCAAGGATTACGAGGACAAGCGGCCTCGTGACCGCTACGTCGCCGAAGCCAAGCGCCTGCTCGGCGTGATGGATACGCATCTGGCCGGCCGGCAATGGTTCATGGATGACGACTACACCATTGCCGACATCTCCATGCTCGGCTGGGTGCGCAATCTCATCGGCTTTTATGGCGCCGGCGATCTCGTCGAATTCGCCCAGTTCAAGGCGGTCGGCGCCTGGCTCGAACGCGGCCTCGCGCGTCCCGCGGTGCAGCGCGGATTGAACATTCCGGCAAGGCCCTGACAAGACCCTGAGGCTAGAACAGCCGTCCGCCGTTCGGCACCGGCTTGCTCGGCTGCACCAGCACCACCTTGCCGTCGGCATCGGGGAAGCCGAGCGTCAGCACCTCGGAGACGACCGGGCCGATCTGGCGCGGCGGGAAATTGACGACGGCCGCGACCTGTTGGCCCACGAGACTTTCGAGCGGGTGGTTTTCGGTGATCTGGGCCGAGCTCTTGCGCACGCCGATGGCGGGGCCGAAATCGATCCACAGCCGCCAGGCCGGCTTGCGCGCTTCCGGAAACGGTTTGGCGTCGACGATGGTGCCGACACGGACGTCGACCGCGAGGAATATGTCGAAGTCGATGGTCGGTGCGGCCGCCGCTGCGGGATCGTGGGTGACGTGCATGGGATGTCCGTTCGGTGGGGTGACGCGTCTCGCGACATTGTCGCGCGACGCGGAGTTTCGTACAACGCCACGCACATCATTGCTACGCCATGCGCGAGGACCGTCTTGCCCACCATCATCTACGGCATCAAGAACTGCGACACCATGAAGAAGGCCCGCGCCTGGCTCGATGGCCATGGCGTGGCTTACGCGTTTCACGACTACAAGGCGGCGGGTGTCGAGAGGGACAGGCTGAAGCAGTGGAGCGACAAGGTCGGTTGGGAGACCCTGCTCAATCGCGCCGGGACGACCTTCAAGAAGCTGCCCGACTCCGACAAGGAAGGCCTCACCGAGAAGAAGGCGCTGGCCTTGATGCTAGCGCAACCATCGATGATCAAGCGGCCGGTGCTCGAAATCGGCGGCAAGCTGTTGGTCGGCTTCAAGCCGGATATCTATGCCAAGGAGGTCGGCGGCAAGGCGCGCTGACGGCTAGTTCAGCTCAATGATCTCGTTGGAGATGGCGCGGCCCGGCTGGTCCGAGAACTCGACCGGATCGGCGGGTGCGATGCGGCCGGGGGCGCGATGAAACAGCTCGCGATCGATCACGGCCCGCAGCTTCGGGCGCGGGAGCGCGTCATTTCCGCGCATCAGATTCTTGATCTCGAAGCCGCCGTCCTCGCAGAAGGTCTTTACTGACGCGATGACGTGGCTGACCCTGCCGTCGGTCAGGAACGGCAGCAGCAGCCGCTCATACGCGACGATTCGGCCATAGGCGTCGTCGACGTCGGCAACGCTGTAGATCGGAAGGCCGCGCGCGACGCATTCATGATAGATCGGCATCACGTATGGTGCGAGCCGCGGCCCGACGTAATCATCGAGCGAAACGCCCTTGCCGGTATGCCCATAGGCGCGCGAGATGCGCGTGCCTTCGCTCTGGATGACCAGACGCGGCGTCGGCGTCGAAAGCTCCACCGTATAATAGATGAGATCCGACAGCTCCTCCTCGAGCCGCGCGGGCTGATACTCCCAGATCGCGGGAGCGATCTGCTGGCGCGCATAAAGTCGCAGCCACGTGTTGAGGAGATCACGCTGGCGGATCGACTTGACGACGGAGGGAGCGGCGCTTGCAAAATCCAAGACAATATTCTCCGCGCGTGAAAACCCTGGGATGATCGGGCTTGCGGGAAAATTTTCGATGAAGGCTGGCGCGCGAGACGAAAGACCGTTAACGACGGCTTGATGGCCGGTGCCTTGCGAACCGGAAAGGCCGGGCAGGCACGACATCGACCTCTGCGACTAAGGGAGCATTTGTACCCCGGCCGGAGGCCTGACCTGCTCAGCTTTCCGCCTTGCCTAACCCCCGTCACCTCCGGCATATTCCGCGCCCGGAGGCGGCGCCCCGGTGGGCTGCAAGTCCTCCGGACAGCCGAAGCAACAAGGACAGCCACGCGCCGCGCGCGGGCAGGGGGAAAACTGTTTGGCCGATGAGTTCATTCTCGAAACGGAAGGCTTGACCAAGGAGTTCGCGGGCTTCTTCGCCGTCCGCGACGTTGCGCTCAAGGTTCGCCGTGGGAGCATTCATGCGTTGATCGGCCCGAACGGGGCCGGCAAGACGACCTGCTTCAATCTTCTGACCAAGTTCCTCAAGCCGTCGGCCGGGAAAATCCTGTACAAAGGGCAGGACATCACCGCGATGGCGCCGGCGGATGTGGCCCGCATGGGGCTGGTCCGTTCGTTCCAGATTTCGGCGGTGTTTCCCCATCTCACCGCGCTCGAGAACGTCCGTGTCGCGCTGCAGCGCCAGCATGGCTCTTCGTTCGATTTCTGGCGCTCCAAGTCGGTGCTCAACCGCTTCAACGACCGCGCGCGCGAGCTGTTGAACGATGTCGGCCTCAACGAGTTTGCCAACACGCCGGCGGTCGAGATGCCCTATGGGCGCAAGCGTGCACTTGAGATTGCGACCACGCTGGCGCTCGACCCGGAGATGATGCTGCTCGACGAGCCGATGGCCGGCATGGGCCACGAGGACATCGACAAGATCGCGGCGCTGATCAAGCGCATCTCCGCGAAATACACCATCCTGATGGTCGAGCATAACTTAAGCGTCGTGGCCAACCTCTCCGATATCATCACCGTGCTGACGCGCGGGCAGGTGCTCGCGCAAGGCCACTACTCCGAGCTCACCAAGGACGAGCGCGTCAAGGAAGCTTACCTGGGAGCCGGTCATGCCTGATACAGCGATCGCCGAGGCTCCGGCCAGGGCTGCGACTGGCGGGAACATCTTGCAAGTCCGCAACTTGGAAGCCTGGTACGGCGAGTCTCACATCCTGCACGGGATCAACTTCGACGTGAACGCGGGCGAGGTCGTCACCCTGCTCGGGCGCAACGGCGCCGGCAAGACGACGACGCTGAAGTCGATCATGGGCATCATCGGCAAGCGCACCGGCTCGGTGAAGTTCAACAACCAGGAGATCATCCGCGCGACCTCCGACAAGATCGCGCGCATGGGCGTCGCCTTCTGTCCGGAAGAGCGGGGCATATTCTCCAGCCTCGACGTCCGCGAGAATTTGATGCTGCCGCCGGTTGTCCGCGAAGGCGGTTTGCCGCTCGACCAGATCTTCGAGCTGTTCCCGAACCTGAAGGAGCGGCTGAACAGCCAGGGCACCAAGCTGTCGGGCGGCGAGCAGCAGATGCTGGCGATCGCGCGCATCCTACGCACCGGCGCGAGCTTTCTGATGCTGGACGAGCCGACCGAGGGTCTTGCACCCGTCATCATCCAGCAGATCGGCCATACCATTGCGCGGCTCAAGAAGGAGGGCTTCACGATCCTCCTGGTCGAGCAGAACTTCCGCTTCGCTTCCACCGTCGCCGACCGCTATTACGTAGTCGAGCACGGCAAGATCATTGACGGGTTTTCCAATTCGGAGCTTGCCGCCAACATGGACAAGCTCCACACCTATCTCGGTGTGTAGCCGAGCAGGCCGGACGATCGAGAGTAACTATCAAAGGAATATTGGGAGGTCGGATTATGAAGCACAGCATTTCGGCAATGTTGCTCGGGACGGCCCTGGCGCTCGGCGCGGCAGGCGGCGCGGTCGCGCAGGACAAGAACATCAAAATCGGCGTGCTGACCGACAATTCAGGACTTTATGCCGATCTCGGTGGCGCCGGCTCGACCGTCGCCGCACAGATGGCGATCGAGGATTCCGGGCTCGCTGCCAAGGGCTGGAAGCTCGACCTGATCTCCGCCGACCATCAGAACAAGCCCGACATCGGCTCCACGATTGCTCGGCAATGGATCGACGTCGAGAAGGTCGACATCTTCATGGATGTCCTGAACTCCGGCGTTGCGCTGGCGGTGAACAATATCGTCAAAGAGAAGAATTCCATCCTGATCAACACAGGTGCGGCGACGTCGGATCTCACCAACGCGCAATGCTCTCCGAATACGGTCCACTGGGTCTATGATACCTATATGCTGGCCAACAGTACCGGGCAGGCGCTGGTGAAGGCGGGCGGCGACACCTGGTATTTTCTCACCGCGGACTACGCCTTTGGCCATGCCCTCGAGCGCGACACCGCCGCGGTGGTGGTGAAGTCGGGCGGCAAGGTGATCGGCAACGTCAAGCATCCCCTGAATACCGCTGACTTCTCGTCCTTCCTGCTTCAGGCGCAGGCCTCCAAAGCCAAGATCATCGGCATGGCGAATGCCGGCGGCGACACCACCAACACCATCAAGCAGGCGTCCGAGTTCGGCATCGTCTCGGGCGGCCAAAAGCTCGCGGGTCTGCTGCTCTTCATCACTGACGTGCACTCGCTCGGTCTGAAGGTGGCGCAGGGCTTGAACTTCACCGAGACCTTCTATTGGGACATGAACGACGGCACGCGCGCCTTCTCCAAACGCTTCTCCGAGCGGATGAAGAACAAGGCGATGCCCTCGATGGTGCAGGCCGGGGTCTATTCGGGCCTGCTGCATTACTTCAAGGCGCTGGAGGCGATGGGCGGCAATCCGCATGACGGGGCCAAGGTGGTCGCCAAGATGAAGGAGATGCCGACCGACGATGCGTTGTTCGGCAAGGGAACGATCCGTGCGGACGGTCGCAAGCTGCATCCGGCCTATCTGTTCGAGGTCAAGAAGCCCGAGGAATCCAAGGGCCCCTGGGATTATTACAAGCTGATCGGCACGACCCCCGGCGACCTGGCCTTCCGGCCGCTGTCGGAAAGCGCCTGTCCGCTGGTGAAGAAGTAACGGTGAACGATGCGGGCCGGCGCCGCAGCGGTGCCGGCCTGTTGTTGAGGAATAGAAGGGACCGGGTGCGGGATCGATGCAGGCTCTCTACGCTCAGCTACTGGTGGGACTGATCAACGGCTCGTTCTACGCGCTGCTCAGTCTCGGGCTTGCCGTCATCTTCGGCATGCTCAACATCATCAATTTCGCCCATGGCGCGCTCTACATGATGGGCGCCTTCGTCGCCTATTTCCTGTTGAACCTCGGCGGCATCAACTATTGGTGGGCGCTGCTGCTGGCGCCGATCATCGTCGGCATCTTCGGCATGATCCTGGAACGGACCATGCTGCAATGGCTGACCGGGCTCGATCATCTCTACGGTCTGCTCCTGACCTTCGGCATCGCGCTGATCGTGCAGGGCGTGTTCCAGAACTATTTCGGCTCCTCGGGCCTGCCTTACGCCATTCCCGACCAGCTCAGGGGCGGCATGAATCTCGGCTTCATGTTCCTGCCGATCTACCGCGGCTGGGTCGTCGTGTTCTCGCTGGCGGTTTGCCTTGCGACCTGGTTCCTGATCGAGAAGACGCAGCTCGGCGCCTACCTGCGCGCCGCCACCGAAAATCCGACCTTGGTGCGTGCCTTCGGCATCAACGTGCCGCGCATGATCACGCTGACTTACGGTCTCGGCGTCGGCCTTGCCGCGCTCGCCGGCGTGCTCTCGGCGCCGATCAACCAGGTGCGGCCGCTGATGGGTGCCGACCTCATCATCGTCGTGTTCGCGGTGGTGGTGATCGGCGGCATGGGCTCGATCATGGGCTCCATCATCACCGGCTTTGCGCTCGGCGTGATCGAGGGCCTGACCAAGTATTTCTACCCCGAGGCCTCCAACACCGTCGTGTTCGTGCTGATGGTGCTGGTGCTGCTGGTGAAGCCGACGGGATTGACGGGAAGGGCGGCCTGAGATGACAACCCTGACGGACGACACGCTTCCTGTGACCCCGCGCGCAATGCGCGACGAGATGATTGTATTCGCAGTGATGGCGCTGCTGCTCGCAGCGGTGCCGTTCACGGGCGTCTATCCGTTCTTCGTGATGCAGGCGCTGTGCTTTGCGCTGCTCGCCTGCGCCTTCAATCTGCTGGTCGGCTATGGCGGCTTGCTGTCGTTCGGCCACGCGATGTTCTTAGGCACGGCCGGCTATTGCAGCGCGCATGCGCTGAAGGTCTGGGCGCTGCCGCCCGAGCTCGGCATTCTCGTCGGCGTCGCCGCGGCGTTCGTGCTCTCGATCGTCACCGGCTACATCTCGATCCGACGCCAGGGCATCTATTTCTCGATGATTACGCTGGCGCTGTCGCAGCTCCTGTACTTCATCTATCTCCAGGCCCCGTTCACCCATGGTGAGGACGGCATCCAGGGCATCCCACAGGGACGCATGTTCGGCGTGCTCGATCTGTCCAAGCCGACGGTGCTGTACTATGTCGTGCTGGTCGGCTTCCTCGCCGGCTTCCTCCTGATCTTCCGCATCATCAACTCGCCGTTCGGCGAGGTGCTGAAGTCGATCCGCGAGAACGAGCAGCGCGCGATCTCGCTCGGCTACCGCACCGACCAATACAAGTTCCTGGCCTTCGTGCTGTCGGGGACGCTCGCCGGCCTTGCCGGTGCGCTGAAGGTGTTCGTGGCGCAGAACGCTTCGCTCACCGACGTGCACTGGACGATGTCGGGCGAGGTCGTGCTGATGACGCTGGTCGGCGGGCTCGGCACCGTTTTCGGTCCCGTGGTCGGCGCCTTCGTGATCATCGCCATGCAGCAATATCTGGCCGGCTTCGGCCAGTGGGTGACGGTGATCCAAGGCGCGATCTTCGTGGTCTGCGTGCTGACCTTCCGCCGCGGTGTCGTCGGCGAAATCGCGCATTACTTCCGGCGTTCGCTCTAAGTAACTGATATTGCATCAATTTCATTGATGCATGAAAGCGGTGGATGATCCGGCTCCGCCGGCGTGAGGCGACACGCGCGCGGATCGAAAATGGTCTATGACAGTTTTGTGACAGCCCTTGCGGGCCTGACCATTTTCCAACCGGTAGTTTGTCCCCATGATGCGATGGTTTCGTGCGTTCCTGCCCAGGGAAGAGCGGTTCTTCGACCTGTTCGACCGCCATGCCCAGACCGTGATCCAGGGCGCGGTCGCGCTCCAGGGCATGCTCAACGGGGGCGAGGAGACGCCGGTCTATTGCCAGCGCGTCAACCAGTTCGAGAACGACGCCGACAATATCACCCGCGAGGTGCTGACGGCGGTGCGCCGCACCTTCATCACCCCGTTCGACCGCGGCGACATCAAGAACCTGATCACGTCGCTGGACGATGCCATCGACCAGATGCAGCAGACGGCCAAGGCCGTGATGCTGTTCGAGGTGCGCAGTTTCGAGCCGCCGATGCGCGAGATCGGCGGACTCTTGATCGAATGCGCCAATCTGGTCGGCCGTGCGCTGCCGCTGATGCAGGAGATCG
The DNA here is from genome assembly GCF_020193585.1 of Bradyrhizobium sp. IC3195. Classification (NCBI taxonomy): domain Bacteria; kingdom Pseudomonadati; phylum Pseudomonadota; class Alphaproteobacteria; order Hyphomicrobiales; family Nitrobacteraceae; genus Bradyrhizobium; species Bradyrhizobium sp. IC3195. The sequence continues at coordinate 399,480 of NZ_JADYVG010000001.1, forward strand.
GCAAGAACGTCGCCATGCTGACCGCGATCACCGAGGAGCTCGGCAAGCTCGAGGGCCGTGTCGACGATCTCCACGACATCGGCCTGAAGGAGCTGTTCCTCAAGCATCGCGACGGCAATGCGATGGATTTCATCGTAGGGGTCGAGATCTACGACCATCTCGAGAAGGTGGCCGACCGTTTCGATGACGTCGCCAACGAGATCAACAGCATCGTCATCGAGCAAGTGTAGGGCAGGGCCGCCGTGGATGCTGCGTTGGCTTTTCCCGTCCTGGTCGGCTTGATCGCCGTCGCTCTGCTGTTCGACTTCCTGAACGGCCTGCACGACGCCGCCAATTCGATCGCGACCATCGTCTCGACCCGAGTGCTGCGGCCGCAATTCGCGGTGTTTTGGGCCGCGTTCTTCAATTTCATCGCGTTCCTGGTGTTCGGGCTGCACGTCGCCCAGACCATCGGCACCGGCATCATCGATCCCGCGGTCGTCGACGCCCAGGTGATCTTCGCAGCCCTCGTCGGCGCCATCGTCTGGAACCTCGTGACCTGGGCGCTCGGCATTCCATCGTCGTCGTCGCACGCGCTGATCGGCGGGCTAGTCGGCGGCGGCTTGGCCAAGGCCGGTATTTCGGCCGCGGTGTGGAGCGGCCTGTCCAAGACCGTGCTGGCGATCGTGCTGTCGCCGCTGGTTGGCTTCCTGCTCGCAATGGCGCTGGTTGCGATCGTGTCCTGGGCCTCGGTGCGCTCGACGCCGTTCGCGGTCGACCGCGCCTTCCGCATCCTGCAATTCGTCTCCGCTTCGCTCTATTCGCTCGGCCATGGCGGCAACGACGCGCAGAAGACCATGGGCATCATCGCGGTGTTGCTCTATTCGCAGGGCCATCTCGGCAGCGAGTTCTCGGTGCCGTTCTGGGTGGTGCTGTCGTGCCAGGCGGCGATGGCGCTGGGCACGCTGATGGGCGGATGGCGCATCGTCCGCACCATGGGCCTGCGCATCACGAAATTGACCCCGATGCAGGGCTTTTGCGCCGAGACGGGAGGCGCGGTGACCCTGTTCATGGCGACCTATCTCGGGGTTCCCGTCTCGACCACCCACACCATCACCGGCGCCATCGTCGGCGTCGGTGCCGCCCGCCGCGTCTCGGCCGTGCGCTGGAACGTCGCAAGCTCGATCGTCTATGCCTGGGTGATCACGATCCCGGCCTCAGGCATCGTGGCCGCGCTGACCTGGTGGGTGGTCCAGCTCGTCAAGTGACGAGCTTTAGTCCGACGATGCCGGCGACGATCAGGCCGATGCTGGCGAGGCGGAAGGCCGTCGCCGGCTCGCCGAACAGAACCATGCCGAGCGTCGCGGTGCCGACCGCGCCGATGCCGGTCCAGACCGCATAGGCGGTTCCGACGGGCAGGGATTTGAGCGCAAATCCGAGCAGGATGACGCTGCCGGCCATGGCCGCGAGCGTGACCGCGGACGGAACAAGCCTGGTAAAACCCTCGGTGTATTTCAGGCCGATCGCCCAGGTGATTTCGAGAAGACCGGCGACGAACAGGATGCTCCAGGCCATGGCGACCCTCCATTCAAGGCAGGGTCGTCCCCGCGGCTGAGGTGCTGATGGGCGGGGAGGCCGTCCTCCCCCAAGACTGATATATTCAAGCGCCGATATGGGGCTGGCCGGAAGTCTCCGCAATCACCAAATGAGGCTTGATCAGGCCCGTTTTCCCTGCCACACGCTCCCGCCATGTCCGACATCGCCGCCACCACAGCCGAATCGCCGGCCCGTTCCCCGCTTGCCGCCGAGGTGGCGAGGCGGCGGACCTTTGCGATCATCTCCCATCCCGACGCCGGCAAGACCACGCTGACCGAAAAGCTGCTGCTGTTCGGCGGCGCTATCAACCTCGCCGGCCAGGTCAAGGCCAAGGGCGAGCGGCGCAACACGCGTTCGGACTGGATGAAGATCGAGCGCGAACGCGGCATCTCGGTGGTGACCTCGGTGATGACCTTCGAGTTCGAAGGCCTCGTCTTCAACCTGCTGGACACGCCGGGCCACGAGGACTTTTCGGAAGATACCTATCGCACGCTGACGGCGGTCGATTCCGCCGTGATGGTGATCGACGCGGCCAAGGGTATCGAGGCGCGCACCCGAAAGCTGTTCGAGGTGTGCCGTCTGCGCGACATCCCGATCATCACCTTCATCAACAAGATGGACCGCGAGAGTCGCGACGTGTTCGAGCTGCTCGACGAGATCGAGAAGACGCTGGCGCTCGACACCACGCCGATGACCTGGCCGGTCGGCCGCGGCCGCGACTTCCTCGGCACCTATGACGTCGTCAATGGCGGCGTGCGCCTGCTCGAAGGCGGCGGCGCCAAGACCGGCGCGGCGCTCGAGATCGAGATCGAAGAGCTCGCCAAGCTCAACGCCAATCTCGACGTCTCCGCCGTGAAGGACGAGCTCGAGCTCGTCACCGAGGCGTCGAAGCCGTTCGAGCTGGACGCGTTCCGCGAAGGCCACCTGACGCCGGTCTATTTCGGCAGCGCGCTGCGTAATTTCGGCGTCGGAGACCTCCTGGAGGGCCTCGGCAAGTTTGCGCCCGAGCCGCGCGCGCAGGACAGCGACCAGCGCAAGGTCGAGGCCACCGATCCCAGGATGAGCGCCTTCGTGTTCAAGATCCAGGCCAACATGGATCCCAACCACCGCGACCGCATCGCGTTTGCGCGCCTGTGCTCGGGCAAGCTCAGCCGCGGCATGAAGGCCAAGCTCGTGCGCACCGGCAAGAGCATGCCGCTGTCGAGCCCGCAATTCTTCTTCGCGCAGGACCGCTCGGTCGCGGACGAAGCCTTCGCCGGCGACGTCGTCGGCATTCCCAACCACGGCACGCTGCGCATCGGCGATACGCTGACCGAGGGCGAGGATTTCAACTTCGTCGGCGTGCCGAGCTTCGCGCCGGAAATCGTCCGCCGTGTCCGTCTCACCGACGCGATGAAGGCGAAGAAGCTGAAGGAAGCGCTGCAGCAGATGTCGGAAGAGGGCGTGGTGCAGGTGTTCCGCCCCCGCGACGGCGCCCCGGCGCTGGTCGGGGTGGTCGGCGCGCTGCAGCTCGATGTGCTCAAGGCCCGGCTCGAGGCGGAATATTCGCTGCCGGTCGAGTTCGAGGTCAGCGAGTTCCAGCTGGCGCGCTGGGTCTCCTCGGAGGACCGCAAGAAGCTCGACAGCTTCATCGCCGCCAATAATTCGAGCATTGCCGACGACGTCGACGGCGATCCCGTCTATCTCGCTCGGAACGAGTTCTACCTCGGCTACACCCGGGAGCGTGCCGAGGGTATCGAGTTTAGCAACGTCAAGGACGTCAGAAAAAGGGGTAATGTTTCCCAGACGTTCTCCGTGATGCAGGACGGCAACGCATAGCGAGGTCGACGGTCATGAGGCGGCGCGAATTCATCATGCTCGCTGCAGGCGCGGCGGCCTATCCGCTGAGCACATCCGCGCAGGGGAATGTGCGGCGGATCGGTGTGTTGGCGGGAGGCAGGTCGAGCGATCCGGAGAGCCAGGCCGGCTACCAGAAACTGAGACAGCGTCTGGGTGAACTCGGTTGGGAACAGGAGCGCAACATCCATATCGAGTATCGCTGGTGGGCCGGCGATCCGAATGTTGCCGATGCCCAGGCGGCGGAGCTCGTGAAGTGGGGGCGGGATGTGCTTCTGGCAATCGGCACTCCCTCTGTGGAAGCCCTGAGGCGACGCGCGCCGACCTTGCCGATCATCTTCACGGTCGTTGCCGATCCCGTGGGTGCCGGTTTCGTCCAAAGCCTGGGCAAGCCGGGCGGAAATATCACGGGCTTCACGACTTTCGAGCCTGAAATGGCCGGCAAGTGGCTGCAATTGCTCAAGCAGGCGGCCCCGGCGATACGACGGGTTGCCGCAATCTTCAATCCGCGCACGGCGCCCATGATCTTGATGCCGTCCGTGCAAGCGGCCATTCCGGCAGTCCAGCTCCAGCTCGTTCCGGCGCCGGCGCACAACGCCGCCGAGCTCGAACAGGCGATCTCCCGCTTTGCAGAGCAGCCAGACGGCGGGCTGCTGATCTTTCCCGACGCATTTCCACTCGTTCATCGGCAATTGATTCTGAACTTGGCGGCCGCGCATCGTCTGCCGGCGATGTATCCGTTCCCGTCCTTCGTCACGGACGGCGGGCTGATGTCTTACGGAGTCTCGATTACGCAGCTCGTCGGTCGCTCGGCGGATTATGTCGACCGCGTCTTGAGAGGAACCCGTCCCGCAGACTTGCCAGTCCAACAACCGAATGAATTCCAGTTCCTGCTCAATCTCAAGGCAGCCAACGCGTTGGGGCTGAATTTACCGCCCACGCTGGTGGCGCAAGCGGATCAGATTGTCGAGTGAAGCGAACCATCGCGGCCAGTCTTGAAGCTTTTATAGCCGTCGCCACCTGTTGCAAATGCCATTGCGGTCCCGGTACATGTGGCGCTGCATTCTTGTTCTTGCCTTGCTGGCAATGACCTCGATCGCCGCCGACGCGCAGCGACGCCAGATCAATCCGATTCCGTTCGCGCACGAGCCTTGCAGCGTGCTCGACGGCGAGCCCTGCACGCCATCCTATTGCAGCCCGCTCGAGCCCGGCCCCTGTATTCCCGAGATCGACTACCCTTACGGCCAGAACCTCCAGCTCACGATCGAGAGCGTGCCTGCCGAGGCCGACCGCGCCAAATACCGGAAGCCCGATCACGATCTCGACACGATCGGCGACCTCTTCGCCGCGCTGCGCAGCTGCTGGTCGCCGCCATCGGACCATGCGCGCGCAGGCATGCAGATGTCGGTGCGCTTCAGCTTCAACAAGACCGGCGGCCTGATCGGCCCGCCGCGCCTCACATACGCGACTGCGGGCGTGCCGGCGGACACCCGGACGACCTATCTGAACGCCATCAATGCATCGCTGAAGGCCTGTCTGCCGCTGAAATTGACCAGCGGGCTCGGCGGAGCGTTGGCCGGGCGGCCCATCGCGATCCGTTATGTCGACAATCGGGAGCTCGGCAAATAGCGCGCGAGTTGCGAGCATCGGCCGATCGATGATACCTCAGTGGCGGGGGCTGCTTTGCGGGGAGGATGTCGTGGGTCTGCTGGTCATGATCCTGGGGCTGGTGCTGTTTTTTGCATCCCATATTTTCACAACCAGACGGAAGGCCCGCGCGCAGGCGATCGCGAGGCTGGGCGAGGGGACCTACAAGCTCCTCTATTCGGCGGTCTCACTGGCGGGGTTGGTGCTGATCATCTGGGGCTATGCCCATTACCGCAGCTCCGGCTGGATCGACGTCTGGTATCCGCCGAAGGCGATGAAGCACATCGCGCTGGCCTTGATGCTGCCTGCAGTCATCCTCGTGGTGGCGTCCTACATGCGTGGCCGCATCTATGCGACGCTGAAGCATCCGATGCTGGCCGGCATCAAGCTGTGGGCGGCGGCGCATCTGCTCGCTAATGGCGATCTCGGCTCCATCATCCTGTTCGGCTCGTTCCTCGCCTGGGCGGTCTATGACCGCATCTCGCTGAAAGCTCGCACCGACGCCGGTGCTCCGCCGATTCCGGTCGGCGGCCCCACCAACGATCTGATCGCGGTCGCGGTCGGCGTGGTCGCCTATCTGGCCCTGGCCTTCGCGTTCCATCCGGTGGTGATCGGTGTGCCCGTGATCGGGGTCTAGCCGATCGGCGCAAGACGGGGCTCGCCTGACCGTGCGGGGAAGATAACGAGAGCAACAAGCCGAGGGTATCCATGGACTGGTCGCAATCTCAGATCCCGCCGATGCGGCTCGAAGCGCGCTTTGGCGAGCGGGTGGTGCCGGCATTTTGCGATCGGCCATCGAGCCTCTGGGCGATGATCGCGGAGGCGCGCGGCCGCAATGCCGATGGCGAAGCCTTGATCTGCGGCAATGTCCGGCTGAGCTGGCAGCAGGCAGCGGAGCAGGCGGCGCGGATCGCTGCGGGATTGCGTAAGCTCGGATTGCAGCGTGGCGATCGCGTCGCCATCCTGCTCGGCAACCGCATCGAATTTCCGCTGCTGCTGTTTGCCGCGGCACATGAGGGGCTGGTGACCGTGCTGCTCAGCACGCGCCAGCAGAAGCCGGAGATCGCCTATGTGCTCGCCGATTGCGGCGCGAAGATCCTGATCCACGAGGCCTCGCTCGCCGAGCGACTGCCCGACGCAAAGGACGTGCCCGATGTGATCCATCGCATTGCCGTCGCCGATGATCCGGCTCTGTCGCGTTTCGCAGTGCTCGGCGACAATCCGCCGGCCGTGGCACCGATCGAGGTGAGCGAAGAGGACACCGCGATGATCCTCTACACCTCCGGCACCACGGGCAAGCCGAAGGGCGCGATGCTGGCCCATTGCAACATCGTCCATTCCTCCATGGTGTTCGTGTCCTGCCTGCAATTGACGCAGGCCGATCGCTCGATCGCGGCGGTGCCGCTCGGCCATGTCACCGGAGTCGTCGCCAACATCACGACGATGATCCGCTGTGGCGGCGCGCTGATCATCATGCCCGAGTTCAAGGCCGCCGATTACCTCAAGCTCGCCGCGCGCGAGCGCGTCACCTACACGGTGATGGTGCCCGCGATGTACAATCTCTGCCTGCTCCAGCCCGATTTCGACAGCTATGATCTCTCGAGCTGGCGCATCGGCGGCTTCGGCGGCGCGCCGATGCCGGTCGCCACCATCGAGAAGCTCAAGGCGAAGATTCCCGGCCTGAAGCTGATGAACTGCTACGGCGCGACCGAGACGACCTCGCCCTCGACTATCATGCCGGGCGAGCTGACCGAGCGCCACATCGACAGCGTCGGTCTGCCGTGTCCCGGCGCGCGCATCGCTGTGATGGGCCCGGACGGGCGCGAGCTGCCTCCCGGCGAGATCGGCGAGCTCTGGATCCAGAGCGCCTCCGTCATCAGGGGCTACTGGAATAACCCGAAGGCCACCGCCGAAAGCTTTACGGGCGGATTCTGGCATTCCGGCGATCTCGGCTCGGTCGATGCGGAAGGCTTCGTTCGCGTGTTCGACCGGCAGAAGGACATGATCAATCGCGGCGGCCTGAAGATCTATTCGGCCGAGGTCGAATCCGTGCTGGCAGGCCATCCCGCCGTGGTCGAGAGCGCGATCATTGCCAGGCCTTGCCCGGTGCTGGGTGAGCGCGTCCACGCCGTGGTGGTGACGCGACAGCCGGTAACCGATACGGACCTGCGCGCCTGGTGCGCCGAGCGCCTGTCCGACTACAAGGTTCCCGAAACCATGGCGATCACGACAGACCCCCTGCCGCGCAACGCCAACGGCAAGGTGCTGAAGCGACAGCTGCGGGAGCTGCTGGGAGCTTGAGCCGGGCAGGGGCATCCGGGGATGTCCCGGGTGGTTAACGCCTTGATCGGGCTCGCTTTGCCTTGCCACCGCCATATCGTTAGGCTACCTCGCCGCCACACGGGGACGGGATTCCTGACGCGAACGCTTTGGCGCGCGCACCCGGACGGGCATGGGATTGGCATAAGTGTCTGAATTATTTGACGAAGTCAACGAGGAAGTACGTCGCGAACAGTTCAAGAAGCTGTGGGACAAGTATTCGATCTACTTCATCGCGCTGATGGTGCTGATCGTCGCCGGTGCCGGTGGCTGGCAGGGTTATAGGTATCTGGAGGCCCAGAAGGCCGCCGCGGCCGGCGCCGCTTTCGAGAAGGCCGCCGAGCTGTCCGAGCAAGGCAAGCACGAGGACGCCGAGAAAGCCTTCACCGAGCTCGCCGCCAAGGCGCCGTCCGGCTATCGCACCCTGGCGCGGCTGCGTGCTGCGGCCGAGGCCGCGAGCCGCGATCCCAAGGCGGCCGCGAAGATGTATGACGACATCGCCGCGGACCGCAGCATTGGCGGCGAGTGGCAGGATCTGGCCAAGATCCGCGCCGCGGGGCTCCTGCTCGACAGCGCCGGCTATGCCGACATCCAGCAGCGGCTGGAAGCTTCCGCCGCGCCGAAATCGACCTTCCGCCACACCGCCCGTGAGATGCTGGCGCTGTCGGCCTGGCGTAACAACGACATGACTGCAGCCCGCAAATGGCTCGAGGCGATTGACGGAGACGGCGAAACGCCGCCCGGCCTGCGCTCTCGCGCCGAGGCGCTCCAGGCTTTGTTGCCACCCGTCGCCAAAAGCTGACGACGGTTCTCTGACGTAACGAGACACCAAGATGCGCCGCACGCCACGCTTGATCGCAGCCGCCGTCCTGATCGCCTTCACCGGCGTCCTGGGCGGCTGCTCCAGCTTCGATCCGAGCGATCTGCTCGACTTCCTCGACACCAAGAAGAAGCTGCCGGGCGACCGCAAGCCGGTCTTCCCCGAGGGGGTGCCGGGGCTCGAGCAGGGCGTGCCGAGGGACCTGTACAAAGGCGCACAGCAGCAGCAGCCCGATCCCAACGCACCCGCCGTCGCGGCCCTGCCTGCCGAGCCGGAGCCGGCCAAGCCGGCAAAGGGGGCCAAGGCAAAGAATACCAAGCAGTCCGCCGCGCCGGCCGAGGCACCCGTCGGCGAGGTCGACGGCGAGGCGCAGCCGGAGGCAGCGCCGGCGACGTCCGCTCCGCCGCCCAAGCACAAGATCGTCCGCAGGCGCACCACCGCGCCGCCGCCAGATCAGCCGGCCCAGCAGGCGCAGCCGACCCAGCAGGCGCAGCCGACCAAGCCCCCGCAGCAGCAATCGCAGAGCGCCTTCCCGGCACCGCTGCCGAGCGGCAGCTTCTCGCGCTAGAGCATGATCCGGACCCGGAGGGCCGCGCTAGCGCAAAGTGTGAAGCGGTTTTCCGAAAAGATCATGCTCAAACAATATTTCCCGTTGCATTGACAGGCGCAGCCTCGGCAGCGCACGAATGACCGATGTCCTTCACGATCGCCATCATCGGCCGGCCCAATGTCGGCAAGTCGACGCTGTTCAACCGCCTGGTTGGGCAGAAGCTCGCGCTGGTCGATGACCTGCCGGGCGTCACCCGCGACCGCCGCGAAGGCGAGGCCAGGCTCGGTGATCTCCGCTTCACCATCATCGATACCGCCGGCCTCGACGAGGGCGCCAAGGGCTCGCTGACCGCGCGCATGCAGGAGCAGACCGAGACCGCGATCGCGCAGGCCGACGCGCTGTTCTTCGTGATCGATGCCCGCATCGGCCTGACGCCGACCGATCGCGCCTTCGCCGATTTCGCCCGCAAGGCCGACAAGCCGGTGCTGCTCATCGCCAACAAGAGCGAGGGCAAGCACGGCGATGCCGGCGCGATGGAAGCGTTCGCGCTCGGCCTCGGCGATCCCATCCAGATCTCGGCCGAGCACGGCGAGGGCATGGGCGAGCTCTACGATGCGCTCGCGAAGCTAATGCCCGAACCCGTCGAGGAAGATGACGATGAGGACGACGCGCCGATCTCGGAGGAAGAGGCCGCGACGCGCCCGATCCGGGTCGCGATCGTCGGCCGGCCCAATGCCGGCAAGTCGACGCTGATCAACCATCTGCTCGGCGAGGAGCGCCTGCTGACGAGCCCCGAGGCCGGCACCACGCGCGATTCCATCGCGGTCGAGATCAACTGGAAGGGCCGCGATTTCCGCGTCTTCGACACCGCGGGCCTGCGCCGGCGCTCGCGTATCGAGGAGAAGCTGGAAAAGCTGTCGGTTGCGGATGCACTGCGCGCGGTGCGCTTTGCCGAGGTCGTCGTGCTGATGATGGATTCGCAGAACCGCTTCGAGGAGCAGGACCTGCGCATCGCCGACCTGATCGAGCGCGAGGGACGGGCGGTCGTGCTCGCCGTCAACAAATGGGATCTGATGGAGACCAAGGGCGGCGGCGCGATCTCCGGCCTGCGCCGCGATGCCGATCATTGGCTGCCGCAGCTCAAGGGCGTGCCCATCGTCGCCGTCTCGGGCTTGATGGGCGAGGGCATCGATCGCCTGATGCAGGCGATCCAGGACGCCTATGCGATCTGGAACAGGCGCGTGCCGACCTCGGCGCTCAATCGCTGGTTCGAGCAGGCGATCCAGGCCAACCCGCCGCCGGCGGTCTCCGGCCGCAGGCTGAAGCTGAACTACATCACGCAGACCAAGGCCCGGCCGCCGAGCTTCGTGTTGTTCTGCTCGCGTGCCGACGCCGTGCCGCAATCCTACTTGCGCTATCTCACCAATTCCATGCGCGAGACCTTCGAGCTGCCGGGCACGCCGGTGCGCATCACGCTGCGCGAGAAGGCCAATCCCTTCGCGCACAAGCGCAAGCGGGCATCGTGAGCGACGGTGCCGGCGAGGCGGTGGTGCAGGACGCAGCGCCGGCCCCGCGCGGCGCGGTCGCCTTCATCTTCGTCACCATCCTGCTCGACATGGTCGCGCTCGGCGTGATCATGCCGGTCCTGCCGAAGCTGATCGAAAGCTTCGTCGACGACGACACCGCACATGCCGCGCGCATTTTCGGCCTGTTCGGCACCGCCTGGGCCTTGATGCAGTTCGTGTTCTCGCCGGTGCTTGGTGCGCTGTCCGATCGTTTCGGACGCCGGCCGGTGGTGCTGCTGTCGAATTTCGGGCTCGCAGCCGACTACGTCTTGATGGCGCTGGCGCCGTCGCTTGCGTGGCTGTTCATCGGCCGCGTGATCTCCGGCATCACCTCGGCGAGCATCTCGACCGCCTTCGCCTATATCGCCGACATCACGCCGCCGGAACGGCGTGCGGCGGTCTTCGGCCGGATCGGTGCGGCCTTCGGCGCCGGCTTCATCTTGGGGCCAGCGCTCGGCGGCCTGCTCGGCGATATCGATCCGCGCCTGCCGTTCTGGGCCGCGGCGGCCCTGAGCTTCGCCAACGCGCTCTATGGCCTGTTCGTGCTGCCGGAGTCGCTTGCGCCCGACAAGCGCGCGCCGCTGCGCTGGCGCAGCGCCAGTCCGCTCGGGGCGCTGCATCTGCTGCGCTCCGACGCGCTGCTTGCCGCGTTGTCGATCGTCAACTTCATCGCGCAGGTCGCCCATGTCGTGCTGCCCTCGACCTTCGTGCTCTACGCGACCTATCGCTACGGCTGGGATGCCAAGACGGTGGGCTTGACGCTCGCCATGGTCGGCATCTGCGCCATGGTGGTGCAGGGCTTTGCGATCGGCCCCATCGTGCATGCGCTCGGCGAGCGCAACGCGCTCCTGCTCGGCCTCTGCTGCGGCGCGATCGGATTCGTGGTCCTCGGCGCTGCGCCGACCGGACCGCTATCCTGGCTCGGGATTCCCATTCTGGCGCTGTGGGGCATCTCCGGTGCCGCCTCGCAAGCGCTGATGACGCGGCTCGTCGCGCCGGATCAGCAGGGCCAGCTGCAGGGCGCAACCGCGAGCGTGCAGAGCGTGTCGCAGCTCGTCGGCCCGTTCCTGTTCACGCTGACATTTTCCTATTTCATCGGCGCCAGCGCGCCGCTGCATCTGCCCGGCGCCCCGTTCCTGCTCGCCGCGGTGCTGATGGTGGTGTGCGTGGCGATCGCGGTGCGGTCGCTGGGTGCGACCAGGACAGTCTCGTAGGGTGGGTTAGCCTCGCGGTTCGCGCGAAGCGCAAACCGTGAGGCGTAACCCACCTCTTTCATTTCCGCGGAGGCGGAAGAGGTGGGTTACGCCAGCGGACTGCGCTTTGCGCAGCCGCATGCTAACCCACCCTACGATCCTACTTCTTCACCAGCGGGCAGTCGCTGTCCTTGAGCGGCTTGGCCGCATCTTCCGGCGCGATGGTGGCGACCAGCTTGTAATAGTCCCACGGCCCCTTCGACTCCTCGGGCTTCTTCACCTCGAACAGATAGGCGGGGATGAGGCGGCGTCCGTCCTGGCGCAGCGGGCCCTTGCCGAACAGCGGATCGTCGGTCGGTAGCTCCTTCATCTTGGCGACGACCTTGGCGCCGTCACGCGGATTGCTGCCGAGCGCTTCCATCGCCTTCAGGTAATGCAGGATCTCGGCGTAGAGGCCCGCAACCGTCATCGAGGGCATCGAGCCCTTGGGCGAGACCTTCTGGAAACGCTTCGACCATTCGCGGGTCTGGTCGTTGAGGTCCCAGTAGAACGACTCGGTGAAGGTCAGGCCCTGCGCGGTCTTCAGGCCGAGCGAGTGCACGTCGTTGATGAACAGCAGCAGCGCGGCGAGCTTCTGGCCGCCCTGGACGATGCCGAACTCGGCGGCCTGCTTGATCGCGTTGGTGGTGTCGCCGCCCGCATTGGCAAGGCCGATGATCTTGGCCTTGGAGGACTGCGCTTGCAGCAGGAAGGAGGAGAAGTCGGCCGTGTTCAGCGGATGCTTGACGCCGCCGAGCACCTTGCCGCCGGTCGCCGTGACGACCGCGCCGGTATCACGCTCCAGCGCATGGCCGAAGGCATAATCCGCGGTGAGGAAGAACCAGCTGTCGCCGCCCGCCTTGGTCAGCGCCTTGCCGGTGCCGTTGGCGAGCATGTAGGTGTCGTAGGTGAAGGACACGGTGTTGGGCGTGCAGGCCTTGCCGGTGAGGTCGGCGGTGGCCGCACCCGAATTGAGCAGCACCGCATTCTTTTCCTTGACGAGGTTGCTCACCGCGAGCGCGACGCCGGAGCTCGGCGTGTCGGCGATGGCGTCGACCTTGTCGGCGTCGATCCATTGCCGGGCGATGTTGACGCCGATGTCGGGCTTGTTCTGGTGATCGCCGGAGAGCACCTCGATGGTCCAGCCCTTGGCCTTCAGGCCGGAATCCTCGACCGCCATCTTCACTGCCGCCACCGAGTTCGGGCCGCCGATGTCGGCATAGAGGCTCGACATGTCGTTGAGCACGCCGATCTTGATGGTCTTGTCTTGCGCGAAGGCGGATGTGGCAAAGCCGAAAGCGGCACAGGCCAGAAGAGCCGCGGCGCGGCGTGCGGGCATCGTCATAAAGGCTTCCTCCATTGTCAAATATGCGGACGGCTCTCTTCGGGAGCCTTATTCCAATTGACGCTCTACCGTGTCCCATGGCCGACGGCAATGCACCTAAAGCCGGATGACGCTGCGTCGTAGCGTCATCCATCGGTTAACTTTTGGGCAAAATGCGTTGAGACGCTATTTCAGCGCGTTCGATGTCGGCTTGAAATTCTAAATGTGCTTTCCGGTATCGAACTCGGCGGTACGGACATTACCGCCGGCATGACGTCCAAGGCGTCGGAGGGCAATCAGGCCGGCGCGCGGAAGCTCATCAGGGTGCGGGTCTTGTAATCGTAGAATTTGCCGGTCTCGGTCCAGTCGGGCGCGCACAGCGGCACGATGAATTCTGCGACCTGCTCGGGCGTGTCGAGCGTCGCCGGATCCTCGCCGGGCATCAGGGTGGCCCGCATGCGGGTGCGCACCGGGCCCGGATTGAACAGGTTGACGCGCAGCTTCGTGTTTGCGGTTTCCTGCGCCCAGGCACGTGCCAGCGTCTCCAGTGCGGCCTTGGAGGCCGCGTAGGGGCTGACGTAAGCGGTGGCCTTGTTGGCGGCACCCGAGGTGATGAACACGGCGCGGCCGGCATCGGACTGCTTCAGCAGCGGTTCCATGCAGCGGATCAGCTGGAAGTTCGCGGAGACGTTCACCGCCATCACGTCGTTGAAGGTCTTCAGCTCGATATGGCCGATCGGCGAGGAGGGGCCGAGCACGCCGGCATTGCCGACGAGGATGTCGAGCTTGCCGTAGCGCTCGTGCAGGCCGGCGCCGAGACGCGCGATGCCGTCGGAATCGGTGAGGTTGAGCGGCACCAGGGTGGCGCTGCCGCCGTCTTTGCGGATCTCGTCGTCGAGCTCTTCCAGCCCTCCTTGCGTGCGTGCGGTGGCCACAATATGCGCGCCGGCTTTCGCCAGTGCGATTGCCGTGGCGAAACCGATGCCGCGCGAGGCGCCGGTGACGAGAGCGATACGGTTGGCGAGAGGTTTGGTCATCGTCGAATACTTCCGTCATGCCCGGGCTCGTCCCGGGCATCCACGTTCTTTGCGGCGGGTATTACAGACGAAGATGGCCGGGACAAGCCCGGCCATGACGAAAAGAAGTCTCCGATGAGCCCCCGGGGACGATCCTTGGTCAGCTCGCCTCGGCCAGCAGCGACAATTGCCGCGGCTGCGGCTCGGTCTGGGTCTGGTCGGTGAGGTGGGTCGGATAGACGCCGGTGAAGCAGTGATCGGCAAACTTCGGATTGGCGGGGTCGCGGCCTGGCTCGCCCATGGCGCGGTACATGCCGTCGATCGACAGGAAGGCGAGCGAGTCGGCGCCGATGAGCTCGCGCATCTCCTCCAGCGAATGCGTCGCCGCCAGCAGGCCGCCGCGGTCGGGCAGGTCGATGCCGTAATAATCGGGATAGAGGATCGGGGGCGAAGCGAGGCGGAAGTGCACTTCCTTGGCACCGGCATCGCGCATCATGCGCACGATCTTCTTGGAGGTGGTGCCGCGCACCAGCGAGTCGTCGATCAGGATGATGCGCTTGCCTTCGATCGCGGCGCGGTTGGCCGAATGCTTCATGCGCACGCCGGATTCGCGGATCGCCTGCGTCGGCTGGATGAAGGTGCGGCCGACATAATGGTTACGGATGATGCCGAGTTCGAACGGCACGCCGGAATACTGGCTGTAGCCGACCGCGGCCGGCACGCCGGAATCCGGCACCGGCACCACGACGTCGACCGGAACGTGGCTCTCGCGCGCGAGCTGCGCGCCGAAATTCTTGCGCACCTCGTAGACCGAGCGGCCGTGCACGATGGAATCCGGCCGCGAGAAGTAGATGTATTCGAAGATGCAGGGGCGCGGCGCCATCGGCGGGAACGGCTTGTGGATGTCCTGGCCGTTCTCGTCGAACACGATGACTTCGCCGGGCTCGATGTCGCGCACGAAGCGGGCGCCGATGATGTCGAGCGCACAGGTCTCGGAAGTCAGGATCGGGCAGCCGTCGAGCTCGCCGAGCACCAGCGGGCGGATGCCGCGCGGATCGCGGGCGCCGACCAGCTTCTTGTTGGTCAGCGAGACCAGCGCATAGGCGCCCTCGATCTCGCGCAGCGCGTCGATGTAGCGCTCGATGAAGCGGACGCGCTTGGAGCGCGCCACCAGGTGCAGGATCACCTCGGTGTCGGAGGTCGATTGCATCATCGCGCCGTTCTTGACGAGCTCGCGGCGCAACGTCAGGCCGTTGGAGAGGTTGCCGTTGTGAGCGACCGCGAGACCGCCGGCATTGAGCTCGGCGAACAGCGGCTGCACGTTGCGCAGGATGGTCGCGCCGGTCGTGGCGTAGCGGACATGGCCGACCGCGACATTGCCGGGCAGGCGGTCGATCACCTCGCGGCGGGAGAAGGTGTCGCCGACGAGGCCGAGGCGGCGTTCGGAGTGGAAGCGGCTGCCGTCGTAGGAGACGATGCCGGCGGCCTCCTGGCCGCGGTGCTGGAGCGCGTGAAGGCCGAGCGCGGTGATGGCGGCCGCATCAGGGTGGCCGTAGATGCCGAAGACGCCGCATTCCTCGCGCAGCGTATCGCCTTCCAGATCGTCCTGAAGCTCAAGCGCCGCCGGGCCTGGACCGGCGTTTGGATCGAGATCAAGCAGGGCGTCCTGGTCAGGGTGTCGCATCTCGTTCTCGCCTCTCTTTTGGGGCCCTATCAACGCGCCGCAGGTTTCTCGATCAGCTTTTTCATGCCGTCACGAGCCGACTTACTGTACCCGTCGCCACTGCCCGAAGGCTGCTGCTCGGATTCAGCTTGATCATCATCTGGTTTGTTTTTCTTGAATCTCTTCAAGATGGTGTTCTCGGGGTCGTCAGGCAAGAGGGCCATCAGCCAATCCCCGGTTCCCTGCAGCACCACGCGGGACTTGGCCCCGCTGACCCAGTCGGGGCGCTGCTTGTCCGGCACCAGCCAGGTGAAAAACAGGAACGCGACCACGACGATCAAAAGCCCGCGAGCCAGCCCAAACAGGAAGCCGAGGGTCCGATCCAGCGCGCCGATCCGCGAATCCAGGATCATGTCGGAGATCCGGACCGTGATGACGGAGACCACGACCAGGGTGCCGATGAACACGCCGGCCACCACGACGACGCTCGCGACCGTGTCGTTGTTGAAATAGGTCTTGGCGGTCGGCAGCAGCTTCGAGAACGAATACAGCGTCACGATCGCCGCGGCACCCCAGGCCGCGATCGACAGGATTTCGCGCATGAAGCCGCGAACCATCGCGAGCAGGCCCGAGATCAGCATCACACCGAGCAGGATCAGGTCGAGGATGGTTACTGGCATCGGCTGGTCTGGTCCGCTCGTACTTCAAAGGTGCTCTAGCGAATCGGTGCTTGGCCGCTGCCCTAAAAGAAGGGCAGACGGCGTTCCCGGCAAGGCCGCAACCACGCAATCCCATGCTGCTTTTGTGACGGCTGTATAGCGGCGGAGGCCTCCGGCGTCACCTCCACCTAACCCTCTCCGCGGCGGAATCTGGCCGGTGTGGCATTTTTCTCTGGCTGTGCACCGGATTCGCCCCGGCGGGAGCCCCGCGCTGCGATCTCGGCCACCAATGTCGTCAGGCTGTTCACCGCGTTCAGGGACAGTCCGGCATCGCCGCCCGCATCGCCCCGTGCCGATTCGGGCAGCACGGCGCGCTGGAAGCCGAGCTTTGCCGCTTCCTTGAGCCGGGCCGGGGTCTGCGCCACCGGGCGCACCACGCCCGACAGCGAGATTTCGCCGAAATAGACGGCATCGGTGGGTAACTGCGCATTAACCAGCGACGACACCAGGGCCGCGGCGGCGGCGAGGTCGGCCGCGGGCTCGTGGATGCGAAGGCCGCCGGCAACGTTCAGATAGACGTCGTGGCCGGACAGCTTGACCCCGCAATGGGCCTCCAGCACCGCCAGCACCATTGAGAGCCGGCTCGGATCCCAGCCGACCACGGCCCGGCGCGGGGTGCCGAGCGAGGTCGGGGCCACCAGTGCCTGCAATTCGACCAGCACGGGCCTCGTGCCCTCGATGCCGGCAAAGACCGCGGTGCCGGGCGTGCCGAGATCGCGCTCGGACAGGAACAGCTCGGAGGGGTTGGTGACCTCGCGCAGGCCGAGGCCCGTCATCTCGAACACGCCGATCTCGTCGGTCGGTCCGAAGCGGTTCTTCACCGCGCGCAGGATGCGGAATTGCTGTGAGCCTTCGCCCTCGAACGACATCACCGCATCGACCATGTGCTCGACCACGCGGGGGCCGGCGATCTGGCCGTCCTTGGTGACGTGGCCGACCAGGATGATGGCGGCCCCGGTCTTTTTGGCGAAGCGGATCAGCGCCTGCGCCGAGGCGCGCACCTGCGTCACCGTGCCGGGTGCGGATTCCACCGTGTCGGTCCACATGGTCTGGATCGAGTCGATCACGATCAGCCGGGGCACCGCGCCCTCCGACAGCGTCGAGACGATGTCCTCGACCGAGGTCTCGGCCGCGAGCTGCACCGGCGCGTCCGACAGCCCGAGGCGCTCGGCGCGCAGGCGCACCTGGGCGACCGCCTCTTCGCCGGAGATGTAGACGACGCGGTGGCCGGCGCGCGCGAGCAGGCTGGTCGCCTGCGTCAGCAGCGTCGACTTGCCGATTCCGGGATCGCCGCCGACCAGCAGCACCGAGCCGCGCACGAAGCCGCCGCCGGTAACGCGGTCGAGCTCGGTCATCCCCGAGGACAGGCGCGGCGCATCCGGGCTCTTTCCGGCGAGACTCTCCAGCGCGAAGGTTCTTCCCTTGCGCTTGGAGCGGATCGACACCGGCACGCTGCCGCTGGTGTCTTCTTCCGCCAGCGTATTCCACTCGCCGCAGGACTCGCACTTGCCCTGCCAGCGGTTATAGGCCGCGCCGCAGTTCTGGCAGACGAAGGACAGTGTGGATTTGGCCATGGGGAGCGCGAGTCGCGGGTTTCAGATGTGCTGATAGCACGGATTGGCAGGCCGATCGCCGGCGCTTCGAATATCTCAATTCGGCAGAGGAGATATACCTTTCGTTAGCCCTGCGCCGCTGTGCCCGGTGCGATTTTGCCAATTCTTAGCGGACGTGGGTCCAATCTCGGAACCAATGGGGGCGGCGAAATTGACGAGATTCCTGCAAATATTGCTCGCGGCGGGCATGGCCTGCGGCGTCTTCGGGTCCGTTGGCGGTAGCATCGCCAAGCCGCTCAACATCGTCTTCGTCAATCCCGGCAAGTCCGGCGAGGTCTATTGGGACATGGTCGCGCAGACCATGCAGGCCGCCGGCCGCAAGCTCGACGCGCATGTCGAGGTGCTGACCAGCGAGCGGAACCACCGCACCATGCAGGAGCTCGGCTTCGGCGTGGTGGCCCGTCCCGACAAGCCCGATTTCCTCATCCTGTCGAACGAGGAGTCCGCCGCCGTTCCCATCCTCGAGGCGGCCGAAGCCGCGGGCGTCAAGACGCTGCTGCTTTCGAACACGCTGATCGGCGAGGACGCGGTGCGCCTTGGACCGCCGAGGCAGAAGCTCAAGACCTGGCTCGGCGACATCACGACCGATCTTCAGACCGCGGGCGCGCGGATGGCCAATGCGCTGATCACCGCGGCGCGTGCCGAGAAATGGCAGAGCGCGGACGGCAAGATCCACATTCTCGGCATCGGTGGCGACGAGACCACGCCTGCCTCAATCGCCCGCAACGCCGGCCTCACGCTCGCGGTGGATGCTGCGTCCGACGTCGTGGTGGACCGCATGCTGTTCGCCAACTGGACGAAGTCCGAGGCCGAGCGGGTCACGGCAAACTACCTGAGCTGGGCCGCGCGCAAGCAGATCCGGCCCGCCGGGATCTGGGCCGGAAACGATCCGATGGCGCTCGGCGCGCTGCGCGCGACGATCGCCGCCGGCCTCGTGCCCGGCGAGAACATCCAGGTGGTCGGCCTCAACTGGTCGGAGGATGCGCTGCGCGAGATCAAGGCGGGCCGCATGCTCCTGACCGATGGCGGGCATTTCCTGCTCGGCGGCTGGTCCGTCATTCTCCTGCGCGATTATGCCGATGGCTGCGATTTTGCAGCCGTCTCGCCCCGCGTCGAGGTCAAGACGTCGGCGATCACGCGCGACAATCTCGCTTCGGTCGGCGACCTCATCAAGACCCGTGCGTTCGACCGGATCGACTTCGCGCGGTTCCGGGCGAGGGCCGGGCGCTGCGGCCAATATGACTTTTCCCTCGATGCGCTCATTTCGTCGCTGCCGGTCGCCGAAGGCGTTGCCGACTGATGCGCAAGGATGAGGCGATGACCGAGCCGGATCGCAACGAGCAGGCAGCGCCGCCGCGCTTGCGCTCGGTCGTCCACGCGATGATCTGGGCCACCGTGCCCGTTCTGCTGCTGGTGCAATTGCTCGCCTCCGCCGGCGTCGAGGCATCGAGCTTCTGGTCGCAGCTCAGGCAACTCGACGCCCGCATGGCCCGCGTCGCCGAGAGCCGGGCCGAGCTGATCGCCGAGCCGCTCTGGAAGATGCGCTACGACCAGGTCACGGGCGTGCTCAACGAGATCATGCACGACGAGACCATTGCGGCGGCGGCCGTCTATGACGATACCGGCGCTGCGATCGCCCGCGTGGTCGCGCGCCCCCAAGGCCAGTCGGTCGCCGAAGTCTCGCACCCGATCCACTACAGCAACGGCAATATGGCCGTTCAGGCCGGCCGCATCGCCATCGCGTATTCGCGTGCGACGCTGTACGCGGATGCGGGCAGCCGCCTGATGCTGCTGCTCGTCGTCGGGCTGCTCGCAACGTTCGCGACCCTGATCGCCATGCGCATCTCCGCCAACATCTTCATCGGCCGGCCGCTCGCGGCCATGATGTCGGCGATCCAGCGCAGCAAGCAGGACGGCCGGGCCTATCCGGCCGATGTCACGTCCTCGAACGAATTCGGGCAGCTCGCGCGCGCTTTCAACGCCATGCAGCACACGACGTCGGGCGCGCTGGACCGGCTCGGGCACATGGCGACGCACGATCCGCTCACCGGGCTGCCGAACCGGCGCTCCCTGACCGAGCGCCTCGCCGTGACGAGCCAGAATGGAGGCGCGCCGGATACGCTGGTCGCGTTCTGCTTCATCGATCTCGACGACTTCAAGGGCATCAACGACACCTTCGGTCACGAGGCCGGCGATGCGTTCCTGGTCCAGATTTCGCAGCGCCTTCGTCGCGCGGTCGAAGCCGAGGACTGGGTCGCCCGGCTCGGCGGCGACGAGTTCGTCGTCATTCGCCCCGAGGTGAGCGACGAGCAGGCCGCGCACGCATTCGCTCAACGCGTGCTCGATGCCATTTCCGAGCCGATCCGCCTCCATGACAAGCAGGTGGTGCCGCGCGCCAGCATCGGTCTTGCCGTGCGCCACGCCGACGATCCGGAACTGTCGCATCTGCCGACGCTCGCCGACATCGCGCTCTATCACGCCAAGAGCAAGGCGCCCGGCACGGTCGCCGTGCTGGACGAAGCGCTTCAGCGCGACTATCGCCGCCGCAGGGATCTCGAGCTCGCCATTCCCACCGGCTTCGCCGAGGGCCAGTTCGAGGTCTGGTACCAGAGCCAGGTCGATCTCGACAGCCATGAGGTCGTCGGTCTGGAAGCGCTGATCCGCTGGCGCCATCCCGAGCACGGCGTGATCGGCCCCGGCGAATTCCTGCCGCTGATCGAGCGCAGCGGGAACAATGCGCGGCTGACCCGCTACGTGCTGACCGATGCCTGCCGGGCCTTGCAGCAATTGGCCGCTGCGGGCAGGCCGCAGCTGCGGATCGCGATCAATCTGCCGCCGTCCGAGCTTGCCGACCACTCGCTCGCCGCCGAGCTGCGCGCGACCTGTGCGCGCTTCGGTGTCGCGGCATCGATGCTCGAGCTCGAGATCACGGAAGGGTCGCTGATCAACAACATCGCCAGCGCCTCCGAAACGCTGCATCGCCTGCGGCGCCTGGGAGCCACGATCGCGCTCGACGATTTCGGCACGGGCTACTCTTCGCTCGCCCATCTGCGCCGGTTTCCGCTCGACAAGGTGAAGATCGACAAGGCGTTCATCAGCGAGATCCCCGACAGCGCCGAGGACAAGGCCATTGTCGGCGTCATCGCCTCGCTCGCCGCCACGCTGGGACTGACATTGGTCGCCGAAGGCATCGAGCGCGCCGAGCAGGCGGAGGCCATGCGCGAGATCGGCGTGCGGCTCGGGCAGGGGTTCCTCTATCAGCGGCCGCAGCCACTCGAGGCCGTGCTGCAATGGCTCGACGGGCAGCCGGCCGTGGCGAGCCGCGTCGTCTCTGACGGCCCATCGATCACCCCCGAATTCGCCGTCTGAGTAGCGGCTGGGTCACGGCTGCGTTGCGGTCCAGAGCATCGAGAGCCCCGCCGCGATCATGATCGCGTCCATCAGCAGGCGGAAGGTTTCCGGCCTCAGATGCAGCACGAAGCGTTTGGCGATGAAGGCGCCCGACATCAGTGAGGCGCCCGCGATCAGACCCTTGATGAAGACCTCCCCGGTCAGGGCGCCGAAACGCTCGAAAGTCACCGACTTCGCGAAATAGAGCCCGAGCGAGGAGGCCGCTTCGGTGGCGAGGAACGCGCCCTTGGACAGGCCATAGAACAGGAACAACGGCACGCTGAGCGGCCCGGTCGAGACCACGATGCCAGTGAGATAGCCGATCAGCGCGCCCCCGATGGCGAGATGCCAGAGATTGGCCTTGAGCTCGTGCCGCGCCAGAAAGTGCCGCACCGGCACCATCGCGATCAGGAAGAGGCCGATGGTGAGATCGACGGCATGCGAGGGCAGTGCCAGCAGCGTCCGCGCGCCGAGCGCCGCCGCCGGGATGCCCGTGACCGAATAGGCCGCGCAGGCCCGCCAATCGACCTCGCGCCACCAGGCCAGGATCCGCGAAAAATTCGCCATGACGGAGGCCACCGCCATGATCGGCACGGCCTCCTTCGGCCCATAGGCATAGACCAGCACCGGCATCAGCATGATCGACGAGCCGGTGCCGACGATGCCGGAGATGGTGCCGGCGACGAGGCCGACGGCGAGGACGAAGAGAAAGGCCAAAACAGCCTCCAGGAATCGGGAGAGTTTAGCCGCGGGCAGCGATGCGGGCGATCAGTCCTACGCGAGGGAGCCCATCGCGCTGCGCATGGGCATGCCGGTCTGGGCGCCGGCCTTGAGGCATTTCAAAGCCGCCGCTTCGCAACTCACTTCGAGCGCGCGTTGCAGCGACACGCCTTCGCTGATCATCGCCGCAAAGGCGCCGACGAAGGTGTCGCCGGCGCCGGTCGTGTCCACCGGCGTGATGCGCTGGGCGGGCGCCCGCAGGCGGGTGCCTTCCGCCGTCACGGCGAGCGCGCCTTGTGCGCCGGCGGTGACAATGCAGGTGAGGTTGCCGGACTTCGCGAGTCCGGCGCTTGCGGCTTCGTAGTCGGCGGACGCCAGGCCGATGGCGGTGGCGGCGTCGCGCGCCTCGTGCTCGTTGACGAGGAGATAGTCGGTGACGGCGAGAAGCTCGGTGACCATCTCACGCGTCATCTGCTCCGGAACGGGTGCAAGGTTCCAGATGACGGTGCCGGAGGCCGCGGCGGTTCTTCGGGCAGCTTCCAGCGCGTGCGCAAAGGGCACCTCCATCTGAAGCACTAGCACGGTGTCCAAATTGAACAGCTCGCTCGCAAGATCGCCGGCACGCGCCGTCATGTTGGCGCCGCTCGCCACCGTGATTGCGTTCTCGCCGGCCTGATCGACGGTGATGAAAGCGCAGCCGGTCGGCTCGTCGGCTCTGATGACGCGGTCGGCGTCGACGCCGTTGGCTCTGAGGTTCTCGATCGCGCTGTCGCCAAATCCGTCCCGGCCGACGCGGCCAGCCATGCTCACGCGTCCAGGCCCGGCGATCCGCGCGGCGGCAACGGCCTGATTGGCACCCTTGCCGCCGAAATGCGTCCGGTAGGACGGCGCCAGCACCGTTCGGCCGGGACCTGGAATCACCGGGACCTGCGCGACCAGATCGATGTTTAGCGATCCGAACACCAGGATCATGGCGGAGAGCCCTCAGCCTTCCTCGTCCATGACGCGCAGCTTCTCGACGCGGCGGCGGAAATCCTCGTCGGTGGAGAATTCGGCGGACAGGTACGACGACACGAGATCGACAGCGAGCCAGGCGCCGACGATCTGCGCGCCGATGCACATGACGTTGACGTCGTCATGCTCGACGCTCTGATGCGCGGAGTGGACGTCGTGGCAGACCGCGGCGCGGATGCCCTTCATCTTGTTGGCGGCGATCGAGGCGCCAACGCCGGTGCCGCACACCATGATGCCGCGCGCGGCTTCGCCCGACGTCACCTTCGCCGCCACGGCGCGGGCGATGTCGGGGAAATCCACCGGCTTGTCGTCATAGGAGCCGACGTCGATGACCTCGTGGCCGAGCTTGCGGATGTGGTCGATGACGGTCTGTTTGAGCGGCCAGCCGGCGTGGTCGGATCCGATGACGAGACGCATTCTTTGTCCTTCTTGATCTTTGCATTGACCGTGACAGCCGCGCGCGGCTGTCACGATGTCTTTCCCCGCCGTTCAGCTGCGCATGTCCGCCGGCAGATCGACGCCATGGAATTTCTTGTAGATGGCGTTGAGCTTGCCGTTCTTGACGTTGTCGGTGATCCAGGCGTTGAGCTTGTCCATCAGCGGCTGCTCACCCTTCTTCAGGCCGATCGCGAGGTCGAAGGTCGCCAGCGGAATCCGGGACTCGAACACGCGCGAGGGATTCTTCACGCCGATCTGGTTGATGATTGTCGCGGACGAGCCGACGCAGTCGACCTGGCCCGACACCGCCGCCGTCACCATGGTGGCATCGTCGTCATAGCGCGCGATTTTGAGGTCCTTGTCCTTCATGTTGGACAAGGTTGTGTCCTGCGTGGTGCCGCGCGAGACGCCGATCGACTTGTCCTTCAGGTCCGGCCAGTCCTTCACGGTCGACGATTTCAGGCAGCCGACGTCGGATTGCAGCGTCGCATAGCGCTTGGTGAAGTCGATCACCTTGGCACGCTCGGCCGTCACCGACAGGGTCGAGATGATGATGTCGGCCTTGCCGGTCAGGACGTTCGGGATGCGGGTCGCACCGGTGGTCTGGATGAATTCCAGCTCGAGGCCCCAATCCTTGGCGAGCATCTGCGCCACTTCGACATCGGAGCCCGTCGGCTTCATCGTGGAATCCATCATGCCCGAGGGCGGGATGGCGAGGTCGGTCGATATGCGGATCTTCTTCGCCTTCATGATGTCGTCGAGCAGATCGGCCGACGCGGGCGTTGCCGCCATCATGATGAGGCCGCACAACGCGGCGGCAGTCCCCAGCACCATTCTGTTGGTCATCCCTTGGTTCTCCTCTCCCTGTTATGATTTTAGGTTCCCCGTCCCCACGAATTGCGTGAGTTCGGGCGTGGTCGGCGACGTCAGGATCGAGGCAGGTCCGGTCTCGTGGACCTTGCCTCGATGCATGAACACGATCCGGTCGGCGATGCCCTTGGCGAAGCCCATTTCGTGGGTAACCATCACCATGGTCATGCCGTCAGCCGCGAGCTGTTCGATCACCTTCAGCACTTCGCCGGTGAGTTCGGGATCGAGCGCGGAGGTGACCTCGTCGAACAGCATCACCTTCGGCTGCATGGCGAGCGAGCGGGCGATTGCGGCGCGCTGCTGCTGGCCGCCCGAGAGCTGCTCGGGATAGGCGTGCAGCTTTTCATCCAGCCCGACCTGCGCCAGAACTTTTCGTGCGAGATCCTTGGCCTGCGACGTCGCCATGCCCTTCACCGCGCAGGGCGCGAGCGTGATGTTCTGCTCGATGGTGAGGTGCGGAAACAGATTGTAGCTCTGGAACACGATGCCGACGTCCTGGCGTAGCGCACGCAAGTTCACGTCGGGACGGTCGACGCGATGCCCGCAGACCACGATCTGGCCGCCGTCGACCTTCTCGAAGCGGTCGATGCAGCGCAGCGCCGTGCTCTTGCCGGAGCCGGAGCGGCCGATCAGGGCGAGCACCTCGCCACGTGCAACGGCAAAGGAGACGCCGTCGAGCACGCGGAGCGCGCCAAAGCTCTTCTGCACGTTGTGGAGCGACACGATCGGTTCGGAGGAGGGGGCGTTTTGCTGCATGTCAGGCTGGCGCGAGGTTGGACCTGCCACGTCCCATCCGCCGTTCCAGCCTCTGGCTGAACAGCGACAGGGGATAGCACATGGCGAAGTAGGTGACGGCGATGATGGCGTAGATGGCGAACGGTTCGAACAGCGAGTTGTTGACGATCTGGCCTGAGCGCATCAGCTCGACGAAGCCGACCACGGACGCGAGCGAGGTGTTCTTGATGATCTGCACCATGAAGCCGACAGTCGGCGGCGTCGCGATGCGGATCGCCTGCGGCAGGATCACCTTGACCATGCGCTGGGTGCGGCTCAGCGCCAGGCCTTCGGCGGCCTCCCATTGCGGCTTCGGCACAGACTGGATGCACCCGCGCCAGATCTCGCCGAGATAGGCGGCGACGTAGAGCGTCAGCGAGGCACCGGCCGCGACCAGCGGCGAGACCTTCAGGCCGATCGCGGCAAGACCGAAATAGCCGAGGAACAGGATGACGAGCAGCGGCGTGCCCTGGATCAACTGGACATAGATCGCACTGGCGAGCCGCACCGATTTCAGCGGCGAGATGCGTGCCAGTGCGATCACGAAGCCGACGATGCCGCCGCCGATCAGCGCGATCAGCGACAGACCAATGGTCCACAGCGCGCCCTGGCCGAGGAACATCAGGTGATTGATGTTGAGATGTCCGCCCATGGTCATCTCACAACGGCGTGCCGAGCCGGCGCCGGCGCGGAAACAGGAGGAGGCCGAGGCCCCAGAAGCCGGCACGCATCACCAGCGACAGGATGACGTAGAGCACGGCGACGATGATGTAGGTCTCGAACGCGCGATAGGTGTCCGACTGGATGTAGTTGGCGATCGCGGTGAGCTCCTCGGCCGAGATCTGCGAGCAGACCGAGGAGGCCAGCATCAGGAGCACGAACTGGCTCGTGAGCGCAGGATAGACCTTCTCGACCGCCGGCAGCAGGATGATGTGCCAGTAGATCTGGAAGCGCGACAGCGCGAGGCCCTCGGCGGCTTCGATCTGCCCGCGCGGGATCGCCTCGAAGCCGGCGCGCATGATCTCGGCGGTATAGGCGCCGACATTGATGGTCAGCGCGGCAACGGCCACGGTAAAGGCGGAGTATTTCAGGCCGAGGCTGGCGAGGCCGAAGTAAACCAGGAAGATCTGCACCAGCAGCGGCGTGTTGCGAATGGTCTCGACGTAAACCTTGCAGGCGCCCGCGATCAGCGCGTTGTGCGTGCCGCGTCCGACCGCCGCCAGCGTGCCGAGCAGGGCGCCGAGCACGGTCGCGAAGAAAGCCAACTCCAGCGTGAGCACCGCGCCGGCGAGGAAACTCGGCCAACGCTCCAGCACTGCGGGAAAGTCGAGTTGGAGGCTCATCGTTCCAGGGTCAGCCGGTGGTCTGGTTGGTCATGCGGTCATAGACGCGGAACAGCGCTTGGTTGCCGTTGCTGCCTTCGCCATGGGCGCGCGCGTCGACATATTGGCTGGTGACGAGCGCGGTGCCAGGCAGGGGCACGTTCAGGGCCTGTGCGTGCTCCTGCACCAGGCGAAGGTCTTTGAGCTGCAGATCGATCCGGAAACCCGCGGAAACGTCGCCGGCGATCATCGCGGGGCCGAGCTTGTCCAGCATCCAGGAAGCGGCGGAGCCGCCGAGCAGCACCCGGCGG
This sequence comes from Bradyrhizobium sp. IC3195, assembly GCF_020193585.1. Lineage (NCBI taxonomy): Bacteria > Pseudomonadati > Pseudomonadota > Alphaproteobacteria > Hyphomicrobiales > Nitrobacteraceae > Bradyrhizobium > Bradyrhizobium sp. IC3195. The sequence goes on from NZ_JADYVG010000001.1 coordinate 426,198, forward strand.
AGCAGGTTGAGATCGAGGCCCGAAGCGCGGCCGAGCGCGAGCGCCTCGCAGATCGCCTGGATGTTGATGCCGCAGATCAGCTGATTGCAGAGCTTGACGGTCTGGCCGGCGCCGGATGCGCCGACATGGGTGATGGTCGTGCCCATCGCGCGGAAGAACGGCTCGGCCTTGGCGAACGTGTCCGCATCGCCGCCGGCCATGATCGAGAGCGCGGCGCTCCTGGCGCCCACCGGCCCGCCGGAGACCGGCGCGTCGATGAAGCCGACGCCTGTCTTCTGCAGGTCCGAATGGATGCGGCGGACGGCGACCGGCGAGATCGTGCTCATGTCGACGATCAGCTTGCCCGGCGGCGGGGAATTCAGCAGGCCCTGCTCGCCGTAGATCGTCGCCTCGACGTGCGGCGTGTCGGGCAGCATGGTGATGACGATATCGGTGCCTTGCGCGGCATCGGCAGGGCTTTTGGCACGCGTCGCGCCTTCCTTGACGCTGTCGGCCAGCGCGGCTTCGTTCAGATCGAAGACGCGGACCGCGTGGCCCGCCGCCTGCAGGTTGCGCACCATCTCCCGCCCCATCGTGCCGATGCCGATGAAGCCGACCTTGCCCTTGTCGTTCCGTCCCATGTCGTCAGTCCGTTTCTTGTTTAATTGGCGTCTTGATTGAAGGGCTGTGCGCGATCAGCCCGAGGCACTGGTCTTGTCGATGTCGCCGACGACGGCGCGTCTGCGGTATTCGTCGCCGATGGCGAAATGCTTGCGCAGCGTCGCATCCGCGCGCTCGGGATCGCGCGCAATGAGGGCTTCGAAGATGCGGCGGTGATCGTCGACAAGGTAGGTCTTCATCGACGGGAAGGCCTGCACCAGCTCGCGGCGGCTGCGATGCGAATGTGTCAACAGGCCCGCCATGGAGGCGTGCAGCACGCTCAGCGTCTCCGAATGTGAGGCGACGACGATCGCGCGGTGGAAGTCGAAATCCGCCATGCCGCCGGCATCGGCTTCGTCGATGGTCTCGCCGATCTTCGTCAGCGCGCGCTGCAGCCGTTCGAAATCGGCGATGTTGGCGCGCTCGCAGGCGAGCCGGATCGCCTGGCATTCGATCGCGACGCGCGCCTGCATGACGTCCTCGAGCATGTCGGCCTGCTGGGCGAGGGCGAAGGTGAAGAAGTCGTTCAGCACCGAGACATCTGGCCGCGTCACGACGGTGCCGATGCGGTCGCGGATCTCGACGATCCCGAGGACGGTGAGGGCGCGCAGCGCCTCGCGGACGATTGGCCGGCTGACGCCGAGCAGGGTGGCGAGCTCGCGCTCCGAAATCAGGCGGTCGCCCGGCCTGAGCGAGCCGGTAAGCAGGCGCTCGCGCAGGAAGGCAAACACCTTCTCGAACCCCTTTTCGCCGTCGGCGGCTCGCTTGAACTCCATCCCCGTCTCTTGGTCTGATCGTGGTCAGACCAGTATGCTTACCAGGCCGCGGAGGTCAAGAGGCTTCCCTCCGAGTGATCAGCGGGGCGAACTCGATCGCGGGGCACCGCAATGATGAGGCTTCATGGCGCCGCCGCCGGCTCGGTTTGCATCTTTCGTCTGACGGCTCAGCCTTGAACGTTCCGACCGGCTCTCCTCGCGTGCTCCTGATGTTCGACGGACGCAAGGAGCTCCAGTTGGCTCGCCAGAGCGAGATAGGCGTTGGAAACGCTCAGAAGCACATTGGCGAGGCGCTTCGCCGATGTGGCATCATTCGCGCGCGCTCGATATTGCTCCGCAAGCTTGCGACAATCGTCGGGTTTGAGCATTCAGCCCCCAAAGAGAGCTGAACACCGCGTCGCGGTCCGGGTTCCTAATCGCGAGGCCCACTCTAGGTATACAGACGTCGTCGGTTGCGGCACACGCTCCGAGTTGCCAACATCCGTGCAAACCGCGATCATGGTGCAGTGACCCTCACGTCTCTCAAAAGCAACGTCCGACTCCTTTACGAGGGCGCAACGCCGGACGGCGTGCGCTTCCGTTATGCGCTGCTCATCTTCGATATCGTGACGGTGCTGTTCATTATTGCGACCTCGTTCCTGCCGCCCAGTGACATCGTCGAGACGCTCGACGTCCTGTTCGGCGTTATTCTGCTGGCCGACTTCTCCGCCCGGCTCCTGGTCGATCGGCATCCGTTTCAAAAATTCACCCAGCTCGCGACGTGGGCAGACATGGTTGCGATCGTATCCTTCCTGGCGCCGCTTGCCGGCGAGGCGGGCGGCTTTCTCCGGATTCTGCGGACGTTGGGCCTGCTTCGCGACTACCAGATGCTCGTGAGGCTGCGCCTCGATTCCCCGTTCTTTCGTCGCAACGAAGAGGTCATCTTCGCCGTCACGAACCTCGCCGTTTTCATCTTCGTGATGACCGGGATCGTTTACGAGACCCAGAAGTTTCGCAACGACGAGATCCGGAACTATGCCGATGCCCTGTATTTCACCGTCACGGCGCTGACGACGACCGGCTTCGGCGACATCACGCTGGCGGGTACGTTCGGTCGTCTGATCACCGTCGTGATCATGATTTTCGGCGTGACGCTGTTCTTCAATCTCGCCCGCGCGCTCCTCAGTCCCCATAAGGTGCGGTTTCCATGCCCGACGTGCGGGCTCCAGAGGCACGATGCCGACGCGGTGCATTGCAAGGCTTGCGGCACCGTCCTCAACATTCCCGATGAAGGGGCGATCTGAAGAGCCCTCGGCGCCACGTGGACGCCTTCGATGGTGACATCATGCCAGTGTTTTGCCCGACGGATCAACTTTGATTTCGGTTTACCCGTAAGTCATTGAGCGGACTGGGGCCAGCTACTGTGCATGGGGTTGTTTTCAGGTTTTATCGGGCGGCCCGCTGCTGACTGCGTTTGGGTCATCGCAATACCACCCACGCCGGCGCGTGATCGCTGGCGCCGTCCTCGCCGCGGATCTTCTTGTCGACGCCGGCTTTGGCGAGGCGCGGGGCGAGGGCAGGGCTGAGCAGGAGATGGTCGAGCCGCAGGCCCGCATCGCGCGGCCAGCGGTTCCGCTTGTAGTCCCAGAACGTGTAGATGCGCTCGTCCGGATGCAGCTCGCGGATCGCGTCGCACCAGCCTTGCTCGACCAGCGCGGCAAAGGCTGCGCGGCTCTTCGGCTGGATCAGCGCATCCTTGTCCCATGAGCGCGTCGGATAGATGTCGATCTCGGTGGGCGCAACATTGTAGTCGCCGGCGAGCACCACCGGCAGGTCCTGCTTGATGAAGGTGTTGGCGTGGCGCCGCAGCCGCGCGAACCAGTCGAGCTTGTAGTCGAATTTCGGTCCCGGCTGCGGATTGCCGTTGGGCAGATAAATGCTGGTGACGATGACGCCACGCACGGCGGCCTCGATGTAGCGCGCTTCGAGATCGGCAGGCTTTCCCGGCAAACGGTCGCGCGTCAGCACGGGCTCGGCATTGCGGGCGAGGATGGCGACGCCGTTCCAGGTCTTTTGTCCACGCCACACCGCGCCATAGCCGGTCCTTTCGATGGCGGCCGCCGGAAATTCGCCATCACTTGCCTTCAACTCCTGGAGCGCGACGACATCGGGCCTCGCCATTCGCAGCCATGCCAACAGATTGGGCAGGCGGCGGTTGATGTTGTTGATGTTGAATGTCGCGATCTTCATCTAGAGCTACCGGCTCTGCCTTTCGTCCCCGGAGATACAATGTCCAAGTTGAGCTTTGCCGCTACCGCCTTCATCGTCGCGTTCTCCGGGGCCACGGCACAGTCAGCCGAAACGCGCGGCGCATGCAAGGCGGACTACGACAAATTCTGCGCCGGCATCGCGCCGGGCAGCGGCATCGTCGCCTGTCTCAACGCCAAGCGCGACCAGCTCAGCGCCACCTGCAAGACGGCGCTAGACAGCAGAAAGAAGAAGTAGGTGCGGGTGGTTTAACTTGGCAGCGGCGGCAACGCCGACGGCTGTTCGATCGACGGTGGGGAAGGCGGCTGCCCGGCGTTCGAGGCGGGCTCCGGCTTCGTCAGCGGCTCCTCGACATTGCCACCCTTGTAGACGCGGGCATAGCGGCGGCCGAGGCTGGTCAGCACCTCATAGCCGATCGTGCCGAAATGGTGCGCGAGCTCGTCGACGGTGATGCCTTCGCCGAGCAGCGTCACCATGTGGCCGCGCCGCACCGCGTTCGGCGGCAGATCGGTGATGTCGATCGCGATCAGGTCCATGGAGATGCGGCCCGCGACAGGGCAGCGCTTGCCGGCCACGATGACATCGGCGCCGCGGGTGCCGTCATTGGAGCTGGCGGCGCGGAAATAGCCGTCGGCATAGCCGACTGCGATGATCGCCAGTTTCGTCGGCCGCCGCGCGGTCCAGGTGCCGCCATAGCCGACGGTCTCGCCGCGATCGATGGTGCGGATCTGCACGATGCGCGCCTTGAGGTCGACCACCTGCTGCATGGGATTGTCGGCCTCCGGCGTCGGGTTGACGCCGTAGAGCGCAGCTCCCGGGCGCACCAGGTCGAACTGGAAGGGCGCGCCGAGGAAGATGCCGGAGGAGTTGGCGAGCGCCGCCGGCACGCCTGTGAACTCACTGGCGATGCTGCGGAAGGTCGCGAGCTGTCTGGCATTGATCGGGCTGTTGAGCTGCTCGGCCGAGACCAGATGGCTCATCACCAGCGTGATGCCGTGATCGCCGGCGTTGATGCGGGGGATGATGGCCTGCGCCTCCGACAGCGTCAGCCCGAGCCGGTTCATGCCGGTGTCGATGTGAACAGCGGCGCCCCCGTTCCAGCCGGTGCGGCGGCAGAACACGTCCCATTCGGCGAGCTCGTTGAGATCGCCGATCACCGGACGGCAATTGATCTTGGCGTAGTGCTCGCCGGTGTTCTGGAAATAGCCGCCGAGCACGTAGATCGTGGGCTCCGGAACGGCGGCGCGCACCTTGCGCGCTTCCTCGATGGTGGCGACGAAGAAGGTCTTGCAACCGGCCTTGCTCAGGGCGCGCGACACCTGCTCGGCGCCGCAGCCATAGGCGTCGGCCTTGATCACCGCCGAACATTCGGCCGGCACCGCGGTCTTCTCGAGCTTGCGCCAATTGGCGATGATCGCATCGAGATCGACCGTCAGCACGCCGCCGAAGGCGGCGAGCGCGGCAGCCTGGTTGGCCTCCGGGGAGAGTGGGCCGGATTGCGGGATTGATTTCGGGGCGGACGCCATTGTCATGGCGTCGTTTTACGCAAGAGACCGGCCCCGTTCAACCCGGGGAACAATCTAGTAGTCGCTGCGGTCCGGCAGCTGGCCGTCATGCGCGAGGTCGCCGAAGCGCGTGACCGAGGCATCGAAGTGCAGCTCGACGGTGCCGGTCGGACCGTGGCGCTGCTTGCCGATGATGACTTCGGCGCGCCCCACGGTACGTTCCATGTCGGCCTGCCATTTGGCATGCTCTTCGGTGCCGGGGCGCGGCTCCTTCATGGCGAGGTAATATTCCTCGCGGAACACGAACAGCACGACGTCGGCGTCCTGCTCGATCGAGCCGGATTCACGCAAGTCCGACAGCTGCGGCCGCTTGTCGTCGCGCGATTCCACCTGACGCGAGAGCTGCGACAGCGCGATCACGGGAACGTTGAGCTCCTTGGCCAGCGCCTTCAGGCTGGTCGTGATCTCCGTGATTTCCTGCACGCGACTGTCGCTGGCGCGCTTGCCCGAGCCCGAGAGCAGCTGGATGTAGTCGATCACCAGGAGATCGAGGCCCTTCTGGCGCTTGAGTCGGCGCGCGCGCGCCATCAGCTGCGCGATGGAGAGGCCGCCGGTGGCGTCGACGTAGAACGGCAGCGACTGCAGCTCGATCGAGACCTGCCGGATCTTCTCGAAATCGGCTTCCGTGATGCCGCCGCGGCGGATGTGGGAGGAGGGAATGCCGGTGCGCTCGGCCACGATACGCGTGGCGAGCTGGTCGGCCGACATTTCGCAGGAGAAGAAGCCGATCACGCCGCCATTGGCGGCCTTCATGGTGCCGTCGGCCTGAAGCTCCGGCACGTAGGCCTGCGCGACGTTGTAGGCGATGTTGGTCGCCAGCGACGTCTTGCCCATGCCGGGGCGTCCCGCGACGATGATGAGGTCGGAATGCTGCAGGCCGCCCATCTTGGTGTCGAGGTCGCGCAGGCCCGTCGAAATGCCCGACAGCTTGCCGTCGCGCTGGAATGCCTTGGCCGCGAGATCGACCGCGACGGTGAGGGCCTGCGAGAATTTCTGGAAGCCTCCGTCATAACGGCCGGACTCGGCGAGCTCGTACAGCTTTCGCTCGGCATCCTCGATCTGCGCCCGCGGTTGGAAGTCGACCGGGGCGTCATAGGCCACGTTGACCATGTCCTCGCCAATGCCGATCAGGTCGCGCCGCAGCGACAGGTCGTAGATGGTGCGGCCATAGTCCTGGGCGTTGATGATGGTGGTGGCTTCGGCCGCAAGCCGCGCCAGGTATTGTCCGATGGTCATGCCGCCGACATCGGTATCGGCCGGCAGGAACGTCTTCAGCGTGACCGGGGTGGCGATCTTGCCCATCCGGATCAGGCTGCCCGCGGTCTCGAAGATGGTCTGGTGCAGCGGCTCGAAGAAGTGCTTCGCCTCCAGGAAGTCGGAGACGCGGTAGAAGGCGTCGTTGTTGACCAGGATTGCGCCCAGAAGGCTCTGTTCCGCCTCGATATTGTGCGGTGCGCTCCGATAGGCGGGAGTTCCGGCATCGGGCGCGAGTTTGAGAACGTTCGAATCAGTCAGTGCCATGGTCGGACGTGCTTAGCAATTTTCTTGGGCGGATGCGGGGCCGGGATAAAGCGCCGCCGCAGGTCAAAGCGGAAGCAAAAGCTGACCGCTATCAACCGCTCAGTTAAAATGGTGGATGATTAGCAGTCGCAGCACGCGCCGCGCTTGACTGGATTTTGGCGGAGCTCGCTCGGCGCAGAGGGCTGTGATCGCGCCGCGGAAAAATCCTGAAACCCGTGAACCCTGGGGGCTGACGCGCAGACCTACCGAGAGGCGCGCAAAATGACGCACGCTGACCGATTCGGCTCGGCTTCAGACCAGCAGGAGGTAGACCAGCGCAACCAGAGCCGCCCCAACGCCGGTGACGATCAGGGCGTAATCGGTGCGGAGGTCGTCCTGCACGTCGAATGAGGTTTGGGTCTCTTTGCTCATGGCGACGGTCTAAGCCAGGCCCGACCAGACTTCTGTGAACCAGATCACATCTCCCCGGATTCTTTCGGGTGTCATGTCGGAACAGGCGGATGGGCAGGGGGATTATCTCATTCCCCGCCAACAGGGATACGAGGCGAACGATGCAGCCAGAACGGCAGCACCAGAACTGGCGAAGCGAGGCAGGCAGCCGGCTTTGGCTGTCGGGGCTGATCGCGGCTATGAAGCACGCGGAGCGGCCCGAGGTACGTCGCCAGCCGGTCGCCCCCGAAATCCTGCTGGAATTGCGGGCGCAATTGGCGTTAACGGCGTCTTTCCGGACGTCCGGGATTTCGACCCTGCGTCACTAGGATCCGGACCTATTCACCAGCCAGCTTGAGCTTCGGCATGGCCGCGCCCTCCCGGGCCCGCAGCCGGGCTTCTTCCTGCGGGATATAGTCGCGGGTCATCGGCACCACGCCCTGGCGACGGGTGATCTGGATCTGGAAGTTCATCATGGCTTGCTTGCGGAACGTCATCTCGCAGGCCGCGAGGTAAAATTCCCACATCAAGGCGAAGCGCTCGTCGTAGAGCTGCACGGCTTCCTCGCGCCGCGCCATGAACCGCTCGCGCCAGGCCTTCAGCGTCTCGGCGTAGTGCAGGCGCAGAATCTCGATGTCGCAGACCAGCAGGCCCGCGCGCTCGATCGCCGGCAGCACCTCCGAGAGCGCGGGAATGTAGCCGCCGGGGAAGATGTATTTGGCGATCCACGGATTGGTCGAATCCGGGCCCTGCGAACGGCCGATCGAATGCAGCAGCATGACGCCGTCTTCCTTCAGCAGCTCGGCGCAGCGCTGGAAGTAGGCGTCGTAGAACCTCGCCCCGACATGCTCGAACATGCCGACGGAGACGATGCGGTCGAACGTACCTTCGACGTCGCGATAATCCTGGAGCTGGAATCTGGCCGAGCCCGTCAGGCCCTTTTCGGCGGCGCGCGCATTGGCGACCTCCAGCTGCTCGGTCGACAGCGTGATGCCGGTGACGTCGGCGCTCGCGATCTCGGCGAGATAGAGCCCGAGGCCACCCCAGCCGGAGCCGATGTCGAGCACGCGCTGGCCATTGCTGACGAGAAGCTTCGCCGCGATGTGCCGCTTCTTGGCAAGCTGCGCGTCGTCCAGCGACATCTCGGGCGTCTCGAAATAGGCGCAGCTATATTGCTTGTCGGCATCGAGAAACAGCGAATAGAGCCGGCCGTCGAGATCGTAATGATGAGCGACGTTTTGACGGGAGCGCGGGCGGGGATTGAACTGCTTGAGGTGCCGCGTCAGGTAGCGCAGGTGCCACCACGGCTTTGCCCACTGCGGCAATGGGTCGGGTTGATCGAGCAGGATCGCGAGGGCATCAGCTATGGTGCCGCGCTCGACCACGAACTCGCCGTTCATGTAGGCCTCGCCCAGCCCCAGCTCGGGATTGACGAGGACCCTCCGCTCGGAGTCCGCAGTGACGAAGCGGACTGCGACCGGCTCGCCGGAGCCGTCGCCGACGGTGAACTTCGACCCGCTCGCGCTGGTCACCGTCAACGACCCGCGGCGGATGAATTGGGACAGAAATCGACGCAACAAACGGTCCATCGGCAATCCTCTCGAGCGAACCCGAAAGATGCGACTACCCGGCCTTTATAACTGACGCCCAGGCGCCGCAGCGGTTCCTATGCGTTTGCATTCAAATCTAGCGAGCCGGTTCCGGCTGCGCTAGTTGCACTGTGTTCAAAGTAGATATTCGAAAACCGCTTAATCACATCCTTGCGCGCGGACCTGCTTCCATTCGCGGCTCAATCGGTTAAAAGGTGACCGCCGCCGCGCCGGATGCCGGCTGCATTTGCGGAAATTCAACGGAGATGATGGGAATGTCGAGCCGAGCGCTCAGCCTCGCGACGGTGTTGCTTCTGATTGGCTTCGGTGCGGCTAATTCCGTTCTTGCGCAGGCGACGAACCTCGAGGCTGGCAAGACCCCGTCGCAGCTGTTCTCGCAGACCTGCAATGTCTGCCACAAGAGCCCGCGCGGGCTGCTGAAGTCCGTGTCGCCCGGCTCGCTGCCGGGATTCCTGCGCCAGCACTACACGACGAGTTCGGATATGGCGGGCGTCCTCTCCGCCTATCTAATCTCGAACGGTGCCACCGACACGCGCTATCAGGCCAAGGACGCCAAGAAGGACGGCGCCGCGCCTGAACAACAGGGTCGACGCCAGCGCGCGCAGGATGCCGCGAGGCCGGAGGGCGAGGGCGCTGCTCCTGCCGCCGAGGGTACGCGCCAGAAGCGTGCGGCGCGGCCGGCCGAGGAGGGTGCCAAGCCGGAGGGAGAGGCTGCGCCCGAGGCACGCAAAGGCAAGCGGCGCGCCAAGCCCGGCACGGAGGAAGCCCCGAAGGTCGATGCCGCGGCGCCGGCGACCGACGACAAGAAGAGCGAGCCGAAGCCGGAGTCCGTCAAGCCTGACAGCGCCAAGGTCGAGCCGCGCAGCGAGACGCCGGCGCTGCGGCCCGATCCGGTCCCGCAGGTGACGCCGGCCGCTCCAGCCGCCGCCAAGCCCGCTGAGCCGGCCGCGCCCAAGCCGGTGGAAGAGGCTGCTCCGAAACCTGCCGAGCCGGCCCCCGCGGCCAAGCCGCAGGAACAGGCGCCGCCCGCGACCGCTGCAGCCCCGCCGCCGCCGGCGCCGCCTGCGTCCTCCGGTCCGCCGGTGCCGCCGATCTCGCGCTAAGTCACCCGGATCTTTCGATCGACGATGCGAAGGCCGCGCCCATCCGCGGCCTTCGCATCGTCTTGACCGTCATTAGAGTAGTACTCTAGAGTATTGCTCTAGGAGGCGCCCATGACGGCGAGCGTACGAGACGATCTGTTGGCGGCCGGCCTTGCCGTGTTCGACCGCGTCGGCTTCGAAGCCGCGACGGTGGCTGCGATCCGCACCCGCGCGCGGGCTTCCAACGGCAGCTTCTTCCACGTCTTCGGTTCGAAGAAAGAACTTGCCGGTGCGTTGTTTCTGGAGGTCTTGCGGCACTATCACGCCGCGATACTGGCCGCGCTCGATCCCGGCCCCGACGCCGAGCGGGGCATTGATCGCCTGATCCGGGCGCATCTCGACTGGGTCGTCACCAGCCGGCGCGAGGCGCGCTACCTCTTCGAGATCTCGCGCAGCGAGTGGGGCGAAGACGTGCGCGACGCCCAGCGGGCGCAGAATGCGCGGCTTGCCGAAGGCATTGAGCGCTGGCGCGCGCCGCTGGTGGCAAGCGGCGAACTTCTGCCGATGACGCCGGTGATGTTCGTCAGCCAGCTGATCGGTCCGGCGCAGATCTTCTGCCGCGCCTTCCTGTCGGGTCGCGAGCGAACCGATCCGCGCATCGAGGCGGACACGCTGATCGCCTGCGCCAATCGTGCGCTGAGGCCGTTCGATCGCATCAACAAGCAATAAGGGGAGATCGCATGCGGGCCGAAGCTGATCCGGAATTTGCGCCGATTGCCGAGCGCATCCACGCCAATATCGGCCGGCAGGGTTTCATGAACCTGGTCGGCGCCGAGCTCTCCGAATTGTCGCGCGGCACCTGCACCATCGCCGTGGAGCGCCGGCCGGAGCTGTTACAGCAGCACGGCTTCTTCCATGGCGGCGTCACCGCCTTCCTGGTCGACAACGCCACCACGATCGCAGCCGCCACGTCGCGCGGCCAGCCGGCGCTGACGGCGGAATACAAGCTCAATCTGTTGTCGCCCGCGGTCGGCGAGAAGCTGATCTGCCGCGCCCGGGTGATCAAGCCGGGCCGCCAGGTCGCGGTGGTCGCCGCCGACGTGTTCTGCGTCAGCGACGGCGTCGAGAAGCATACGGCCACCGCGCTGGCCTCGATCGCGATGCTGAGCGAGGACGTCGCTGCCAAAACGAAAAGCCCGGCCGCGTGAGGCAGCCGGGCTTTAATCGGGATCGTCATCCGGGTCTGGTCTTGCGGACCGTCCCGGAATGACGAGTTGAGCTGCTTACTTCTCTTCCGCAGCCGGCGCCGGCGCGACCTCGTCGTGCTGGGCTTCCGGATCGAAGAACTCGCCGGCGGCGGCGATCGCCTCGGCGGCCGCATCGCGATCCTCATTGCGGGTCGAGATGTCCTCGCCGCGGTTGATGCGCTCGGCCTCGTCCTGGCTGCGGGCAACCGTGACGGTGATCTCGACCTCGACTTCGGGATGAACGGCAACGGTGATCGAGTGCTTGCCGATGGTCTTGATCGGCGCGTCGAGCTGGATCTGCGGACGGGCGAGCGAAACGCCGTCGGCTTCGAACGCGAGCACGATGTCACGCACGTTGACCGAGCCGAACAGCTGGCCGGCTTCCGAGGCCTGGCGGATCACGATGATGTTCTTGCCCTCGATCTTCTCGGCGACCTTGGACGCCTCGGCCTTCGAGGCGAGGTTGCGCGCTTCGAGCTCGGCCTTCATGCCGTCATACTTGGCCCGGTTGTCGGCGGTGGCGCGCAGCGCCTTGCCGCGCTTGAGCAGGAAATTGCGAGCGTAGCCGTCGCGAACCTTCACGACTTCGCCCATCTGGCCGAGCTTGTTGACGCGTTCCAGCAAAATGACTTCCATATTCGTTCTCCTTTTGAAGTGCTCTCGAAGGTTTCAGTTTCGGGGTTGAACTCAAGGTGTAGGCAGTGGCGGCGGCTGCCGGCTGCGCAGGAAGCGTTCGCGCAAGCCAAACAAGGCATCCGCAAGCCCAAGGATCACCATCGCGACCACGGGCCATCCGAACACGACCACGGCGGCGTAGGTCGAGCCGAGCCAGAACGTGCGGCCGTTCAGCGCGAGCGTCAGCGTATGCAATACGGCGAAACCGGCCAGCGCATAACTCATCATCAGCGCGGCGGTGGCGATCTGCGCCACGATGCCAAGCAGCCCCCCGGTGAAGCAGAAGGCGAGGGAGATGCAAAGCACCACCAGCGTCATCTGCGGCAGCTCGGTGGTCTTGAGGTCCGGCCAGGGACGGCGCAGCCGGCCCGACGTCGCGGTCACCTTGGCGCTGAGCCAGAGGTTGAGAGTGAGCGTCATCGTCGCGGCAATCGTGGCGGCGGCGGGTGCGATGCGCACCAGCGCGTCGACGAACTGGCTGGCTTCGCCCGAAGTTTGCGGGTCGGTGGCGCGCAGGAGGCGCGTCAGGCCACGGCGCAACGTGCCGATGATGGTCTCGGCGTCGGTCCCGAGCGTGAGCAAAGCGGCCATCGTGGTCAGCGTCGCGAAGCCTGCAATCCAGAGCAGGATGCGGCCGACCGGGTACCACTCGACGTCCGGCTCCGCGGAGGGCGCGGTGCCGGTCGCAGACGCGGCGCTTCCCACCTGACGTCCGAGCAGGACGAGATGGCCGAGCCACCACGCCGGCAACGCGACGGTGACGGCGAAGGCGATGCAGTAGGGCAGGCCGAACAGGGCGCCAAGGCCGATCGCGGCGGCGATGCCGCCGAGGCTCGCGCAAAGCGGGCCCCAGCCGATCGCGGCGACCATCAGGGGGAGCGGAGCGAGATAGAACAGGACGAGCGCGATCAGCGCCCCCGAGATGATCGAGGCGAACATCAGGGCCGACGCAGCGCCGGCGATCAAGGCTATCAGTGCAAAGGCCATCATCAGCTGTCCCGCTCCCTTCGAGCGGTTAGAGGCGTCGCTTGCCCCAACCATCGGCGACCGGACGACCCGGAAGCCTTATGAGTTCGAAAAGTCGCGACCGGCGGCGCTAGCCGCCGCCGGTCGAATTGGTCGTATCAGCGAATGACGTAGGGCAGGAGGCCCAGGAAGCGCGCGCGCTTGATGGCGCGGGCGAGCTCACGTTGCTTCTTCGCGGACACCGCGGTAATGCGGCTCGGCACGATCTTGCCGCGCTCGGAGACGTAACGCATCAGCAGCTTGGAGTCCTTGTAGTCGATCTTCGGAGCATTGGCGCCCGTGAACGGGCAGCTCTTGCGACGACGGAAAAACGGGCGGCGTGCACCAGCTTCAGCCATGATTCTTACTCCCCATCCGTGGTTTCAGCTTCATCGCGCGGACGGCGCGGACCGCGATCACCGCGGAAACCACCCTCGCGGTCGCCACGGAAGCCGCCTTCACGCTCGCCGCGGAAGCCACCGCCGCGATCGTCACGCTCGCGATCACGGTCGGCCTTGCGCATCATCGCGGACGGGCCTTCCTCGAGCTCCTCGACGCGGACGCTGAGATAGCGGATCACGTCTTCGCTGATGCGCTCCTGGCGCTCGATCTCGGCGATCGCCGCGGACGGCGCGTCGATGTTGAGCAGCACGAAGTGCGCCTTGCGGTTCTTGTTCATGCGGTAGGTGAGGGAGCGCACGCCCCAATTCTCGGTCTTGGTGATCTTGCCGCCGAGACCTTCGACGATACCGGTCATCTGCGCAGTCAGCTCTTCGACCTGCTGCGGGCTCGCGTCCTGACGCGCGAGAAAAACATGCTCGTAAAGAGGCATGGTCGTCCTTTCCTCATGTTGGCGCATCGCCCGGCGTCAAACCCTTAAGAGGCCTTCGGAAAGGACTCTGGGATCAAGCTCAGAAGGCGGAAACACGGGACGACGGGCCGACTGGCCCTGCCACACCAAAATCACGAATGATTTGCTGAGACCGTCCGTTCAGCTCCCGGCCGGGGTCTGCGGATGGGCGCCTTATACGGATTTTGGCCGGCTTTGCAAGGTGGAGGGGCATTTTCAAGCCGAGCGGTCCGCCCCTCCAACGGGAACAAGAACCCCATCCTCCAATACCAAGATTCGGCTTGATCTGTTTGTTTGTATAACATACAAATAAATCAGCGAAGAGGATCCCATGGCAGAAGCGTCGGCCGATGCGCCGCTCGAAGCGGCAGGCGACCCCAAGCACGCCGCGCGCGCGACGCGCTCGGCCGGCCGCAAGATGCGGTCACTGCTCCTGGATGCTGCGAGCCCGCTGTTTCGGGAGCGGGGGCTGTCAGGCACGTCGATTACCGACATCGCGGCCGCCGCGGACGCGTTCCCGAGCCAGATCACCTATTACTTCCGCACCAAGGAGGCGCTGTTTGTCGAATGCGCCTGCCGCGATCTGTTGTATCTGGCACGGGCCACCGAGCAGGCGGCGCTCAAGGCGCGCACGCCCGGGGAATACACCCACGCGCTGGCCGAGACCGTGACGGCGAGCGATTCGGTCGCCTTCTTCGCCGAGGCGCTGACGCTGACGCGGCGTCGCCAGGATCTCGCGCCGCTGGTGGAGCGCACCATCGAGCGCCTGCACAGCGAGGGTACGCGCGCTTATGCGGGGCAGGTCGCGCGGCGCGGCTGGCGCTCGCTGCGCGAGCCCGACGAAAGCTCGCGGCGGTTCTGGGCCGTCGCCATCGGCGTCATTCTCGAGGGCTACGCGATGGGCCGCTCGCCCGAGGCGCTCTGCGCCGAGATGCTGCGCGTGCTGGGCGAGCAGGCGAAATCCACTGAAGACACCGCCCGCCTGCGTCTCGTCGAGGCGCGCGAGGCATCCGACAATTCCAATGGAAAGGGTTAGGCCATGACCGCGCTTCGCATGCGTGCCCGCGATTTCCTGACCGACGATCAATTGGCCGAGGTGCGCCAGCGCGCGACGTGGAAAGGCGCTGCGCTGATCGCGCACGCCTGGACGCTGATCATTGCAGCCATCGCGCTGGTCGCGTGGTGGCCCAATCCGCTCACCTATATCTTCGCCGTCGCCATCATCGGCTCGCGCCAGCTCGGCCTTGCGATCCTGATGCATGACGGCGCACATGGTTGCCTGTCCGCCGACGAGAAAACCAATCTGACGCTGAGCCAGTGGTTCTGCGCCTATCCGCTGTTTGCGGAGACGCGCAGCTACCGGCGCTATCACCTTCAGCACCATGCGCGCACCCAGCAGGAGGACGACCCCGACCTCGTGCTGTCGGCGCCGTTTCCGATCACCAAGTTGAGCTATCGCCGCAAGTTCATCCGCGACATCACCGGGCAGACCGGCTACCAGCAGCGCAAGGCGCAGTTGCTCAACGCGCTCGGGCCAAAGGACTGGTCATGGCGGCAACGTGCAGCGCATTTCTGGGAGATGCTCGGCCCGCAATGTGTGGTCAACGGGATCATGTTTGCCGCGCTCGCCGCGGCCGGCGTGTGGTGGGCCTATCCGCTGCTCTGGCTGGTGCCGCTCTTGACGTGGATGATGGTCATCACCCGCATCCGCAATATCGCCGAGCACGCCGTCGTCCCCGATAGCAGCGACCCCTTGCGCAACACGCGCACGACGCACGCCAATTTTCTCGAGCGCCTGTTCATCGCGCCGTATTACGTGAACTATCACCTCGAGCATCATCTGTTGTTCTACGTGCCCTGCTACAATCTGCCGAAGGTGCACCGGCTGCTGAGTGCGAGCCGGTACGCCGATCGCATGGAAGTGCAGCCGAACTACGCTTCGGTGCTGCGGCTGGCCACGGCAAAGCCGAACCGCGAGGATCGGCCGGGGCAACTGGTGAACAGTGCGCGCCGAGCGCGGGCAGGAGCGGACGTCGATGCCAACCAGACCGCCGGCGGGTTTTGAGGGGCTTATTCCCCGTTGAATGCTGCTCCAAGTTCCCGTCTCGGCTTGACAGTGCGGCCCCGGACGGTGTCTACGGCCCCCTTTGGAGCATGATCCGGAACCATGGCCCAAGGAACCACGGCCTAAGGCCGGGCGTAAATCGGCTGCCGGTTCAGAACAGGGATCATGCCTGACAGCAGGGAGCGCCGATGACGGCTGCATTCACATTTCCTGGGCAGGGTTCCCAGGCTGTCGGCATGGGCAAGGCCCTGGCCGACGCCTTTCCGGTGGCGCGCGCCGTATTCGACGAGGTCGATGCCGCGCTCGGGGAGAAGCTGACGGCCATCATCTGGGAAGGTCCGGCCGAAACTCTCCAACTCACCGAGAACGCCCAGCCGGCGCTGATGGCCGTGTCTATCGCGACCTTGCGCGTGCTCGAGGCCGAGGCTGGTTTTTCCGTGGGACGAGACGCGGCCTTCGTCGCCGGCCACTCGCTCGGTGAATATTCGGCGCTCGCGGCGGCCGGCAGCCTGACGGTTTCGGATACCGCGCGTCTGCTTCGCACCCGCGGTCTCGCAATGCAAAAGGCGGTCCCGGTCGGCGCCGGCGCGATGGCCGCGCTGCTCGGTCTCGACTACGAGGCCGCCATAGAGGTCGCGGGCGAGGCGGCGCAGGGGCAGGTCTGCCAGGCCGCCAACGACAATGGCGGCGGCCAGGTCGTCGTCTCCGGCGACAAGGCTGCGGTCGATCGCGCCGTCGAGATCGCCAAGGCCAAGGGCGCCAAGCGCGCGATGCTGCTGCCGGTGTCCGCCCCGTTCCATTGCAAGTTGATGCAGCCGGCTGCGGATGCCATGGCGGAAGCGCTGTCGAAGGTCACGATCAAGGCGCCGGCCGCCCCGCTGGTGTCGAACGTGCTGGCGAGCGCCATCACCGATCCCGACGAGATCCGCCGCCGCCTGGTCGAGCAGGTCACCGGCACGGTGCGCTGGCGCGAGTCGGTGGCTTACATGGCCGGGCAGGGCGTCACCCGCTTCTTCGAGATCGGCGCCGGCAAGGTGCTGACCGGTCTCGTCAAGCGTATCGCGGACGGTGCCGTCGGCATTGCGGTCGGCGGCCCGAACGATATTGCCGCCGCCAAGGATGCATTGGCCGCTGCGAAGCAGGCTTAAAGGAGTCCATCAATGTTCGATCTGACTGGCCGAAAGGCGCTCGTCACCGGCGCGACCGGCGGCATTGGCGGCGCGATCGCGCAGGCGCTGCACGCGCAGGGCGCCACCGTCGCCATTTCAGGGACGCGCAAGGAGGTGCTGGACGAGCTTGCCGGCAAGCTCGGCGAGCGCGCCCACGTGCTGCCCTGCAATCTCTCCAAGGCCGATGAGGTCGAGGCGCTGGTGCCCGCTGCGGAAGCGGCGATGGGCCAGGTCGACATTCTCATCGCCAATGCCGGCATCACGCGCGACAATCTCTTCGTGCAGCTTCGCGACGAGGACTGGGACGAGGTTATCAACGTCAATCTGACCGCGACCTTCCGCCTGGCGCGCGCCGCGACCAAGCTGATGATGCGCAAGCGCTTCGGCCGCATCGTCGCCATCACCTCGGTGGTCGGCGTCACCGGCAATCCCGGGCAGGGCAATTATACGGCGTCGAAAGCCGGCCTGATCGGCATGATCAAGACGTTAGGGGCCGAATACGCCAAGCGTGGCGTGACCGCGAACTGCATCGCGCCGGGCTTCATCAAGACGCCGATGACCGATGCGCTCAACGACAAGCAGCGCGAAACGATTCTCACCAAGGTTCCGGCCGCCCGCCTGGGGACGCCCGAGGACATCGCAGCGGCCGCCGTCTATCTGAGCTCGAACGAAGCAGCCTACGTCACCGGGCAGACCATCCACGTCAACGGCGGCATGGCCATGATCTGACATCTCGTGCCGCGTCGCCTGTCACGGCGGTGCGGCATGCGGCAAACGGCCGTTTCCGGAGCGAAATGAGGCTTGTAGTCAAGGCAATTGAAGTATGATAACCGGACCTCCAACGGATGGGCAAAGAACGCCATTGCAGGTTTTTGAAACCCTGTATATTGGCGATGCGGAGCCTTTGGCCGTCGTTCGCCGGGGCCTCCATCGGTTAGGATGGGCCAAATCAAAGTTCGTAAGCGAAGGCAGTCAAACGACCACGACGGCTCGTATCGTCCCGGGGGGTCGGGTCTACAGGGAACAACACGAGGTTAAGCAATGAGTGACATTGGCGAGCGGGTTAAGAAGATCGTGGTCGAACACCTTGGTGTTGAACCCGAGAAGGTTGTCGACAACGCGAGCTTCATCGACGACCTCGGCGCCGACAGTCTGGATACCGTCGAGCTGGTGATGGCGTTCGAAGAGGAATTCGGTTGCGAGATTCCGGACGACGCTGCGGAAACGATTCTCACCGTCGGCGACGCTACGAAGTTTCTCGAGAAGAACGCGAAGAGCTAAGGCTCTTCAATTTCGCGGGGACAACATTGAAACCGGACGGGCCGCTTCGCAGCGGTCAGCCGGTTTCTTGTTATTGGCCGTGAATCTTTCGATGCGGAGTTTTCGGATATGAGGCGGGTTGTCGTCACGGGTCTCGGCATGGTCTCGCCACTCGGCTGTGGCGTCGAGCCGACCTGGAAGCGCATCCTCAACGGCGAAAGCGGTGCGCGCAGGATCGAGAGCTTCGATGTCTCCGATCTGCAGACCAAGATCGCCTGCACGGTCGTGCGCGGCGACGGCTCGAACGACAGCTTCAATCCGGACAAGTGGATGGAGCCGAAGGACCAGCGCAAGGTCGACGACTTCATCATCTTCGGCATGGCCGCGGCCGGTCAGGCGCTCGACGACGCCAACTGGCATCCCGAGACCGAAGAGGACAAATGCGCGACCGGCACCATGATCGGCTCCGGCATCGGCGGCCTCAACGGCATCGCCGATACCGCGATCCTGCTGAAGGAGCGCGGGCCGCGCCGGGTGTCGCCGTTCTTCATTCCCGGCCGCTTGATCAATCTCGCCTCCGGCTACGTCTCGATCGCGCACGGGCTGAAGGGGCCGAACCATTCGGTGGTCACGGCATGCTCGACCGGCGCGCATGCGGTTGGCGATGCCGCCCGCCTGATCGCGCTGGGCGATGCCGACGTGATGGTCGCGGGCGGCGCCGAGTCGCCGATCAGCCGCATCGGCATCGCCGGCTTCAACGCCGCGCGCGCGCTGTCGACCGGTTTCAACGAGACTCCCGAAAAGGCCTCGCGTCCCTACGATAAAGACCGCGACGGCTTCGTGATGGGCGAGGGCGCCGGCGTCCTCGTGCTGGAGGAGCTGGAGCACGCCAGGCGGCGCGGCGCGAAGATCTATGCCGAGGTGATCGGCTATGGTCTGTCGGGTGATGCCTATCACATCACGTCGCCGTCGCCCGACGGCGATGGCGGCTTCCGCAGCATGTCGGCCGCGCTCAAGCGTGCCGGGCTGACGCCGTCCGATCTCGATTACATCAACGCGCACGGGACCTCGACGCCGCTCGGCGACGAGATCGAGCTCGGCGCGGTCGAGCGTCTGCTCGGCAACGCCGCCTCCAAGGTCGCGATGTCCTCGACCAAGTCGTCGACCGGCCATCTGCTCGGCGCGGCCGGTGCGATCGAAGCGATTTTCGCGATTCTGGCGATTCGCGATAATGTCGTGCCGCCGACGATCAATCTCGACAATCCGTCGGTCGAGACCGCGATCGATCTCGTGCCGCACAAGTCGAAGCAGCGTGAGGTCAACGTCGCGTTGTCGAACTCTTTTGGTTTTGGCGGTACCAATGCGTCGGTGATCGTCCGGCGCCTAGTCAGTTAGTTTGTGTTTGAGACGAATCCACCGTTTTGCCGTATTCGGCGATAGTCATGGACGTGGGCGCGTGCGTTTTTGGCAGGGCAAGCGATTGTCGGGCCGCTATTGAACCGGCAGGATTCAGGTTGTTTCGATGAGTGAAAGGCCGCCCATTTCACCCCGGAGTCCGCGGGCCGCGCTCGAGCCCGAGCAACTTCCGCCGCCGCCCAAGCGGTCGGACCGCGCGCGCAATCCGTTCGTCGTCGTCGGCAACGCCATCATCACCCTTCTGCTGATCGCCATGCTCGGCGCCGGCGGCGTCTATTATTACGGCCGCCAGGTGCTCGAGGCGCCCGGACCGCTGAAGGAGGACAAGATCGTCAACATCCCGCAGCGTGCGGGCAAGCGCGACATCGCCGAGACGCTGAACCGGGAAGGCGTGACCGACGTCAATCCCTGGGTGTTCATCGCCAGCGTCGCCGCGTTGAAGGCGAGCTCGGACCTCAAGCCGGGTGAGTATTCCTTCCAGAAGAACGCCTCGCTGCGCGACGTCATCGGCACCATCGTCGAGGGCAAGGTGGTGCAGCACGCCGTGACGATTCCCGAAGGCCTGACCTCCGAGCAGATCGTGGCGCGGCTGTCCGACAACGACATCTTCACCGGCAGCGTGCGCGAGCTGCCGCGCGAAGGCACGCTGCTCCCGGAGACCTACAAATTCCCGCGCGGCACCCCGCGCGAGCAGGTGGTCCAGCGCATGCAGCAGGCGCACAAGCGTGTGCTGTCGGAGATCTGGGAGCGCCGCAATCAGGACATTCCAGTCAAGACGCCGGAGCAGCTGGTCACGCTGGCGTCCATCATCGAGAAGGAAACCGGCAAGGCGGACGAGCGCAGCCGCGTCGCCGCGGTGTTCGTCAACCGGCTGAAGCAGCGGATCAAGCTGCAGTCCGATCCGACCATCATCTACGGCCTCGTCGGCGGCAAGGGAACGCTGGGCCGGCCGATCAAACGCAGCGAGATCACGCAGCCCTCGCCCTACAACACCTATGTGATCGACGGCCTGCCGCCGGGCCCGATCTCCAATCCGGGCCGCGCCTCGCTCGAAGCTGCCGCCAACCCGGCCCGCACCCGCGACCTCTATTTCGTCGCCGACGGCACCGGCGGGCATGCCTTCACCGAAACCTACGACGCGCACCAGAAGAACGTCGCCAAGCTCCGCGCGATGGAGAAGCAGATCCAGAACGACACGGTGGAGCCGCCCGAGGACGCGCAGCCGCCGGCCGTTGCCGCGCCTGGCGCTGCCGACGCGCCGACCGCGGCCACGCCGGCACGGCCCAATCAGCAGAAGAGGCCGCCGGCAGCACGCCCGGCTGCTCCAGCCAATCCCCCACCGGCCCGGCAGGGCGCGGTGCAGGGCTCGCCGCCGGTGGTTCAGCGCTGAGCCTTGCGCGCAGACCGGCTTGCGGACATTGCCGATTCCACTTTCCGGCAAAATAGTCTTAAGATTCGCGTGGCTTGATAGCCTCGCGAATCCCGTGTTCCTGGAGAATTTGAACTGATGGCGCTGTCGTCCATGACCGGCTTTGCGAGATGCCACGGCGCAAGCGGGCCGTATACGTTCGAATGGGAGTTGAAGTCGGTCAATGCCAAGGGCTTCGACTTGCGCGTGCGGCTGCCGCAGGGGTTTGACGAGCTCGAGGCCCATGCCAAGAAGCGCGCGGGCGAGCTGCTCTCGCGCGGCACCGTCTATGCCAATCTCACCGTCAAGCGCACCAATGCCGCCGCCACCGTCCGCATCAACGAGGACGTGCTCAACGCGGTGCTGAAGGCCGCCGCGCTGATCTCGGGGAAGGTCGATGCGGTGGCGCCGAGCGTCGACGGCCTGCTCGCCATCAAGGGCGTCGTCGAGGTCGCCGAGCCCGAGGGCGACGAGGAGGAGGACAAGGCAGCGCGCACTGCTGCCGCCGAGGCCTTCGACAAGGCGCTCGACGAGCTCGTTGCGATGCGCAAGCGCGAGGGCACTTCGCTTGGGCAGATCCTGACCCAGCGCGTCGACGAGATCGAGCAGCTGGCGAAGAGAGCGGAGGCCGCGCCCGGCCGCAAGCCGGAGGCGATCAAGGCGAAGCTCGCTGAGCAGATCGCAGCGCTGCTCGACACCTCCGACCGTTTCGACTCCGACCGCCTGATGCAGGAGGCGATCCTGATCGCGACCAAGGCCGACATCCGCGAGGAGCTCGACCGCATCGCCTCCCACATCGCGCAGGCGCGCGAGCTGATCGGCAAGGGCGGCCCGATCGGGCGCAAGCTGGATTTTTTGGCGCAGGAGTTTCACCGCGAGGTCAACACCTGCTGCTCGAAGTCGAACGACATCGAGTTGACCAACACGGGCCTCGCCATGAAGAACGTGGTCGAGCAGTTCCGCGAGCAGGTGCAGAATCTGGAGTGATCGATGACGACGGGCGGTCACGGAACTGACGGTGTCGAGCGGCGCGGATTGATGTTCGTGCTGTCCTCGCCATCAGGCGCGGGCAAGACGACGCTGTCGCGCATGCTGATCGACCGGATGCCGGGCTTGAAAATGTCGGTCTCTGCGACCACGCGCGCGATGCGGCCGGGCGAGGTCAACGGCAAGGACTATACGTTTGTCGACAAGGCGACGTTCGATGCCATGGTGAAGGCCGACGAACTGCTGGAATGGGCGACGGTGTTCGACAACAGCTACGGCACGCCGCGCGGCCCCGTGGATGCGGCGTTGTCGGCCGGCCAGGATGTGCTGTTCGACATCGACTGGCAGGGCACCCAGCAATTGAAGCAGAAGGCGCGCGCCGATGTCGTCAGCGTCTTCATCCTGCCGCCCTCGGCCGCCGACCTCGAGAAGCGCCTGCATTCGCGCGCGCAGGATTCCGACGAGGTGATCCGCAAGCGCATGAGCCGCGCCAGCGACGAGATGAGTCACTGGGCCGAGTACGACTACATCGTGATCAACCACGCGGTCGACGAAGCCTTCGCCGAGGTGCAGTCGATCCTGAAGGCCGAGCGTCTCAAGCGCGAGCGGCGGATTGGCCTCGTAGGCTTCGTGCGAAGTTTGCAAGGTCAGCTTCAAGGTTAGGCCGCGACAGGCGCGGCCCTTCCTTCGCCAGCTGCTCCAGCATCGTCGTGATCGCGTCGACATCGACGGCATCGGTATCCCGACCTGCCGGCGCGTCATCGCGATCCGCCTCAATTTCGTTGGCGGCAAGCTTGGGTGCAGCAGCCCGATCGAACAACTTGATCTCGACCTTGTCGCTTCTGGACTCGACCGGTTTTGCGGCCGGAGCGGCGGCACGTTGCCTGCGTGCGTCGATCAGCTCGATCTCGCGGCCGATCGCGGCGAGTTTCGTCGCCTGTCTTGTCGGTTGCGGACGTGCCGCATCGAAGTCGATCGGGCGGGGCGGCTGGGCGGCGGCCGGCGGTGAATCGCGCCAGGGCGCGTGGCTTCCGTCATGGTCCTGCGGCGCCCAATCGTCCCAATGCCCGCGGCGGTCGGCGGCCTTGGCGCGGACCCGTCCGCCGGCGAAGCGGTAGATGACGCTGGCGAGGATGCCGGCGAGCGCCAGCGCACCGCCGATCACAAGCATCAGCATCTGCAGCGAACCGCCGGACTTGTCAGTCGTGCCATCGGCCGCGGGCGGGAGCGGAGCAGGGGATTTTGACAGCTTCGCGTTTGGCTGCGCGGCTGCTGCAACCGTGGTTTCCGCCGGCTGATGCGCTGGCGCGGTGGACGCTGTGGAGGCCTCGGGCCAGCGCGCGGTCACGGCCGGCTGCTGCGCGTTGGTTTCAGCGACGCTGCTCGGCGGCTGCGGCGCGACCGCGGGTGCATTCGCTGCCGCCGGCGCGGGCGCGGCCATGTTCGGCGTGCCCGCTGCGGCACTCGTCTGCGGCGCGATATATTCCGCGCGCGCGTTCTGCACGGCCTGCGGCGGTGCTGCATCCGGCTCGGATGTATCGGTCGTCGCCTGCGCGGTCTGTGCGGCTTTGCCGCCTGCGGCGCGCAGATACCAGCACTTGCGCTTCGTCGTGCGATCGAGGCGGTAGTACCAGTGCTGGCCCTGCGGCGTGGCATCCTTCGGCGAAGCCAGGCAGTCGGGCGCGGCGGCGGCCGTGCTCGATGGCGTCGGCGCGTTCTGCGATTCCGCGGCCAATGGCGCGCCCGCGAGGATGCCGGCGACGAGGGTCGAAATGAACTTTGCGGCGCGGTTGCCCATCCTGGTCTCCCGGTTACGCATGACGCAACTCTCAACGAGCCCCTTCTCGTCAAAGACTTGGGTGGCAATGAGCCGCAAATCCGGAGAGGATGTGGCTTGAATCGGGCCTGCGCGACGTTCGTTCCGCCCCGGATGAGACTCTCCCAACGTCACGATCAGAGTTCCACGCCACGACCTGAGCCGGTTGACACGATCATAAGTCAGCACTAATCATTAGTAGTAACTTATGACAAGTCGAACAAGCGTGGCATGGGGCGGTGAGTGCTATGGCTAAGGACAGCGCACAACTGGCCGCACTCGGCGATCCCACCCGCAGGCGGATATTCGAGCTTGTCGGTGCACGGCCACGCACGGTCGCCGAGATCACGCGACAGCTGCCCGTGTCCCAGTCGGCCGTCTCACAGCATCTCAAGGTGCTGCGCGAATCCCGCTTGGTTCGTGCAGAGCCGAAGGGCGCCAGCAACGTCTATTACGTCGATCCGGCGGGACTCGGCCAGATGCGAGCCTGGCTCGACCGGTTCTGGAGCGACACGTTGGCCGCTTACAAACTAGCCGTCGAAAAACCATCGGAGGGATCCAGATGAACACACGTGTATCGATTGCGCCCGTCAAACATTCCATCGTCGTCGAGGCGCCGATCGAGCGCGCGTTCAAGGTCTTCACCGAAGACTTCGGCAGCTTCAAGCCGCGCGAGCACAATCTGCTCGCCGTTCCCATCGCAGAGACCGTATTCGAACCTCGGGTGGGCGGAAGCATTTATGATCGGGGAATCGACGGCAGCGAATGCCGCTGGGCGCGCGTGTTGGCGTTCGAACCACCCAATCGAGTCCTCTTGAGCTGGGACATCAGCCCGCGCTGGCAAATCGAGACCGATCCCGCCAAGACGAGTGAATGGGAGGTCCGGTTCATTGCGGAGACACCAAGCCGGACCCGCTTGGAGCTGGAGCACCATCACCTCGATCGGCATGGCGAGGGCTGGGAAGGCGTCCGCAGCGGCGTTGACAGCGATCAGGGTTGGCCGCTCTATCTGCGGCAGTTTGCCGAACTGATTGCCGCCAAGCGTTGACGCGCTTCCTTCCGACGCCGCGTCATGACGAGGAGAGGCCCTGTCGGGCCTTGCTCCGATCGGGCCCGGAAACTTCTCACCTCCGCAGCCGTTATTTCGCGGCTGAGGAGACGTCATGCCGGTCAAGGATCAGATCAAGAACTTCGCCAAGAAGCTGGTAGAGGAGCAGCCCGATGCAGCGACGCTGCGGGGGCTGGTACGGGCCCGCAAGCCCACGGCCATGCACTTTCGCGATGACGGCATCGTGCCGAACCATCCGCGCTTCCCGGCGCTGCTCTATCGCGGCGCGGTGAAGCTGAACGGTCGGCGCTTTCCGCCCGAGGTCGTCATCGATACGCTGTTCGACACCAATGGCTGGGGCCGGTCGTGGCGCGACACCGTGTACGACTTCGTCCACTATCATTCGCAGATCCATGAAGTGATGGGCGTGGCGCGCGGCACGGCGAGGATCGAGTGCGGCGGGATCAAGGGCCGCATCCTGAAACTGAAAGCCGGGGACGTGCTGGTCCTGCCCGCGGGCACCGGCCACCGGCTGATCGAATCCAGCCGGGACTTTATGGTCGTCGGCGCCTACCCGCAGGACGGCACCTATGACGAGTGCACCGACACACGCCAGCGTCCCGACGCGGTCAAGCGCATCGCCAAGGTCCGCAAGCCGAAGACGGATCCCGTGCTGGGGAGCGGCGGACCACTGCTCGCCGCGTGGCGGTCCGCTCAGCTTAGATAATCCGGCGAGAAATCCGCAAGTCTGCGCAGCTCGTCGGGCTGGAGCAGCTCGATCTCGCTGCCTTCCCACGCGATCAATCCGCGGTGCCTCAGCTCCTGGATGGTGCGGTTGACGTGGACGATGGACAGGCCACAGGCGTCCGCGACGTGGCGTTGCGTCATTGGCATCTGGAAGCAGTTGCGCTTGACGAGGCCGACGATCTCCAGCCTTGCGGCGAGCTCGCAGATGAGGTGCGCGACCTTGGGCAGCGCCGCCTGCGCGCCGAGGCGGGCGATCCATTGCCGCGAGATGGCCGCGTCGATCAGCGTCTCGCGCCAGAAGACGCGGGTCAGGTGGATCGAGCTGTCGAGCAGCTGGCGGAGCTGGCTGTGGGCGACGGTGCCGACGATGGTCGGGCCGAGCCCCACGAGATCCGCGTCCATCGGCGAGACCAGCAGCGTGTGCAGGCATGGCATGTCGCCGGGAACATGGAAGGCGAGGGTCTGGCTGCGATCGCCGACGATGCGCGACTGGTAGAGGAAGCCGCTGACGACGAAGACGCAGCGGCTCGCGGCCTCGCCTTGGCGCAGCACGATCTCGCCATCCGCGACCTGGCGCAGCGTGGACGGCAAGCCCGCGATCTGGCGGCGCTCGTCCTCGGACAGGCCTTCGATCGTCTGCAGACGGACGATGAATTTCGGATGTGGCATGGGCCTCGCGTGCAGCTTCAGCCGTCCCGCGGCACGGACGCCTCGGCCAGGCGACGCGACAGTTTCGCAAGCGTCCAGTCGGAAACCGGCACGGAGCGGAACTCGCGGATGGCGCGAGCGAGCTCCTGATCCGACATCGGCCGGACCGGCTCCCTCAGCGTTCCCTTCAGCAAGGCGTCGCTGATGCTGTCCAGATGCTCGCCGGCATCGGATGCGAACAGGCGCCGGATGCGCTCCAGGAGAGTGGTGCTTTTCATGTTAAGGCCGGCTGGTCCGAATGGGGGGAATGGGGTGGCTGCGATCGATGCGTCGCAAGCCGGTTAGCAACCTGTGCTTCCGATCTGCGTTCTAGTCCGCTGAACGCAAGCCGGACGTATCATTTGATAGAACCGGCGCGATTTTTGGCGGCTCCATGGAAAAGGCTCACGACGTGCTGATACGGAACCTCGGCGAGCACACCGCGCTCGCAGAGGAGGATATTGGCGAGATTCGCGCGTTGACCTTCATGCTGCGCGATTTCGCAACCAATGAGGATTTCATCCGTCAAGGCGACGAGCCCGAGCATTCCGCTTTGGTCGTCTCCGGCATGGTTGCCCGCTATCACCTGCTCGGCAGCGGGCGGCGGCAATATCTGGCGTTCCATCTCACCGGCGACCTTCCGGATGCGCAGGGGTTGTTCATCGACCAGATGGATCACGGGCTCAGTGCGCTCGGGCCGGCGTCGGTGGCGTTCATCCCGCACCGCGAATTGTTCATCGCGTTCCGGCGGCGGCCGACCTTCGCCCTCGCGGTCTGGCGCGAGACGCTGCGCGATGCCGCGATCTTTCGCGAGGCCATCACCAACAACAGTGCCCGGCCGATGCAGACGCGCATGGCGCACTTGTTTTGCGAGCTGTTTTACCGCGCCCGCGCGGCGCAGCTGGTGCGCGGCAATCGTTGCCGCATGCCGATCAGTCTCACGCAACTCGGCGAGACGCTCGGCATGGCGATCGCGACGGTGAACCGGACGCTCGCCGATCTCAGGCGCAGCGGCGCGATGGATCTTCGTGATGGCGAGCTGGTCGTGCTGAAATGGCGCGAGCTGCAGCGGCTCGGCGATTTCAGTCCGACCTATCTGCATCTGAAGCGGCAGTCGCCGCCGCATGCGTGAGGCGGAGGCATCAACCCTCCGCGGGTGCCGCTCCACCGCGCACCTCGTGGAAATGCTTCTTCACCCAATCGTTACAGCAGCAGGCTCTCGCTTCGAGCGCTGCTGCGTCGAGGATCAGGATGGCGCCGCGGCGGGTCGCGAGGATGCGCCGCGCCTTGAACATCTGGATGACGCGGCTGGCATAGCTGCGGGAGACGCCCAGCATGCCGGCGAGCTGCTCGTGGGTGAGAGGAATCTCGGCTCCGCCGATATGTTCCTGCGCGGACATGATCCACTTGGCGGCCCGCTGCTCGATCGAATGCGCAGCGTTGCAAGCCGCAGTCTGCAAGAGCTGCGCGAACTGGCAGTCGGCATAGCGCGCGAAGGCCTCCTGGAGCGTCGCCGATCTCTGCTGCGCCTGCTCGAGCGCGCGCAACGGCAGCCGCACCAGGGTGCCGCCAAACTTCACGACCATGCGCGAATAGGCGAGCGAAGGGCTGGGGCCGGCGGCCATGCCGACCGCGCCCTCGCGCCCCACCAGCAGGCTTTCGACCTCGCGATCGTCCTCGACCGGCACGGCGAACGACACCAGCGCGGGACCGCATGGAAAATGGACCGCGGCGACGTCGTCGCCGGCGTGATGCAGGACGTAGCTCGCCTCGACGTCGATCGGCTGGAGGTGAGGCGCGAGCAGTTCGAAATCCTGATGATTGAGCTGCCGGAGCAGATCGTTCTGGGGCCGACCGGTCACATTGTGTTCTCTTGGGCGGGCCGGGAATCGGCGCCAGCGGCAAACCTACGTTTCCGCGGCGGAACCGACGGTTCCAAAGTGCACACAACGGACGTTCGAACGTTGAAAACCAGAGCACGGCGTCGCGGCTTCAGCGGGCTGGACGGCAGCGAGGATCGTCAGCCGCAGCGGACTTCGCGATCCCCCGTCAGTCGGCCCTGTGACGCAGCGGCGCGGTAAGCGTCGATCGCCCGGTTGGCGAGCATCAGTTGCCGGCGCTCACCGGTTCGAAGCTGGGCCTCGATGGCGTCGAGCAGGAAGTTCGCGCTCGCGTCCGGCGGCCCGAGCTCGCCGCTCTTCTCGAGGCAGCTCCAGGCGATGAAGAATGCGCTTTCGACGGTGCAACGGATCGACATGCGCAGCCAACGCGGCGCGGCCGCAGGCGTTCCGTGCGGCGGGCGAGACTTGCGTCGGACCCGCCGCGCCGCGGTCAGTTCTTCAGGACGATGCGGCCGACGACCTTGCCGGCACGCAATTCGTCGATCCATTTCTGCACGTCGCCCATCGGCTCCTCGCGCATCGGCGTCGGCTTGATCTTGCCGGCGCGGGCGAGCGCCATCAGCTCGTGAGCCTCCGCGAGCGTGCCGACCATGAAACCTTCGATGGTCATGCGCTTGTAGACCCATTGCACCATCGGCAGCGTGAACTGGCCGCCCATCAGGCCGGAGACCACGATCTTGCCGCCGCGCGCGGCAACGGCGACGGCAAAGGCCATCGACTTCTCGTTGCCGGCGAAATCGACGATCTCGTCGAAGCCGCCCTCGGTCTCCTTCAGGATGCGCTTGATCACGTCGGGCTCGGCCGGATCATAGGCCGCCGCCGCACCGTTCTTGAGGGCGGTCTCGCGCGCGGCCGGCGAGAGGTCGGCGACCGTGATCGGCTGCTTGAACATCGCCTGCGCGAACGACAGGCCCATCATGCCGACGCCGCCGAGGCCGATCAGCAACAGATTGCGCTGGCGCGGACGGTCGACCAGGCGCTTGAGCGCGCCATAGGCGGTGACGCCGGAGCACATCAGGGTGGCGGCCTGGTTGACGGGCAGGGGATCGTAGTCGAGCAGATATTTGGCGTCGGGGACCAGAACGTGGGTGGCGAAGCCGCCGTCGATGGAAACGCCGAGGAAGCGTTGCTTCACACAAAGATTCTCGTCGCCATTGGCGCAGTCGCGGCACTGGCCGCAGCCGATCCACGGAAACACCGCCTTCTTGGCGCCGACGAGGCTGGCCGGAACATCGGGGCCGACCTCGTCGACGACGCCCGCGATCTCGTGGCCGAGCGTGAAGGGCAGCGTCATGCCGCGCGTGGTGTCGAGCTTCTTGCCGCCGCCGAGATCGGCATAGCCGTCCTGGATGTGGAGATCGGAATGGCAGAGACCGCAGCGCTCGATGCGGACCAAGACCTCACGGCCCTGCGGCTTGGGCGTCTCGACGATGGTCTCGCACAGCGGCGCATCGAACTTGACCAGGGACTGCCGACGCATCAACGCCATTTTCTTTCCTCCGGAATTCTTGGTTACTCAGTTTTCGCTGCGTATATCCGCCAATTCACGCGCCATGGCAACAAAGCCGGAGATGGGAATGGTCTCGGCGCGCCGCGTCGCGTCGACGCCGGCGGCTCGTGCAAGCCGCGCCGGATCGACATTCAATGATTTCAGGCTTTGCCGCAGCATTTTCCGGCGCTGGCCGAAGGCGGCGGCGGCGACCTGCTCGAGCAGCCTGCGATCGCAGGCAAGCGGCTCTGCGCGCGGCTTGAGGCGCACGACGGAGGAGGTGACCTTCGGCGGCGGCACGAAGGCGGACGGCGCAATGTCGAACAGGATCTTGGTCTCGCAGCGCCAGTTGGCGAGCACGCCGAGCCGGCCATAGGCCTCCTCGTCTTCGCGCGCGACGATGCGCTCGCCGACCTCGCGCTGGAACATCAGCACCATGATCTCGTACCAGGGCGGCCACGGCTCGGTAATGAGCCAGTTGATGAGAAGCTGGGTCGCGATGTTGTAGGGCAGGTTGGCGACGATCTTGGCGCGTTCGCCCGCGAGCAGCGGGCGTGGATCGAAGGTCATGGCATCGCCATGCACGATCTCGAGTCTGCCCGGGTAGCGCGCGGAAATATCCTGCAAGGCGGGGATCGCGCGCTCGTCGTGCTCGATGGCGATGACGCGGCGGGCGCCGAGCGCGAGCAGCGCCCGCGTCAGCCCGCCCGGGCCGGGGCCGATCTCGACGATGGTGGAATCCTCGAGCGGTGCGGCCGCACGCGCGATGCGCGCGGTGAGATTGAGGTCCAGCAGGAAGTTCTGGCCGAGCGATTTGCGCGCCGACAGCGCGTGCTGGCGAATGACCTCGCGCAGCGGCGGGAGGTCGTCGATCGCGCTCATCAGCTTGTCGCAGCCGCCATGCGGCTGGCGAGCCGCAGCGCGGCGATCAGGCTCGCCGGATTGGCCTTGCCCGTGCCGGCGATGTCGAAGGCGGTGCCGTGATCGGGCGATGTGCGGATGAAGGGCAGTCCGAGCGTGACGTTGACGGCGTCGTCGAAGGCGACGGTCTTGATCGGGATCAGCGCCTGGTCGTGATACATGCAGACCGCGCAATCATAGGTCCGTCGCGCCGCCTCGTGGAACATGGTGTCGGCGGGCAGCGGCCCTCTGGCCTCGATGCCGTCGTTGCGCAGCGCTTTCAGCGCCGGGACGATGACGGTCTGCTCCTCGTGGCCGAGCGAGCCGTCCTCGCCGGCATGGGGATTGAGACCGGAGACCGCGATGCGCGGCCTTGCGATGCCGAAGCGGGACTTCAGCTCGGTGGCGACGATGCGGACGGTCGAGACGATCAGCTCGCTGGTGAGCTCGCCCAGCGCATCGCGCAGCGAGACGTGGATGGTCACGGGCACGACGGCGAGCTGGGGCGACCACAGCATCATCACCGGCTGCGGCACGCGGCCGTTCTCCGCGGCGAGCTCGGCGAGGAATTCGGTATGGCCGGGATGACGGAAGCCGGCGCGGTAGAGCACGCTCTTGGCGATCGGGTTGGTGACGACGGCGCCGGCACGGCCCGCGCGCACGTCGAGGACCGCCTGCCGGATCGAGGCGAGCGCGGCCGGCGCGCTGGATGAATCGGGCTTGCCGGGCTCGGCGGTGGCGCGCTCGCCGGTCGCGACCACGGGCACGGCGTCCGTGAACGCGGAACCCGCTTCACTGGGGCCCACCGCGGCGATCCTGATATCGGCGCCGAACGCCTTGGCGCGGCGCGCGATCAGGGCCTCGTCGCCGAGCAGATAGAAGGCGGGCAGGTTCAGCTCGTCCCGCCTGAGCCAAGCCGCGATCGTGATGTCGGGGCCGATGCCGGCGGGCTCTCCCAGGGTGAGGGCAAGGGGCTTGGCTGCAAGGGGCTTGGTTGCAAGAGGCTTGGCTGCGGACTCGGTGGAGGGCTCTGAGAAGGGCTTAGCCATCAGCGGTTGCGATATTCGATCATCGCCGCCTTGCGCAGCTCGTCGAGATAGGCCTTCTGCGTCTTCTCGTACTTCTCCTGATACATCTTCTCGCGGACCTCACGCTTCTTCGGCGTGTCGATCATGGTCGGCTTGCGCGAGCACAGCACCACCATCTCGATGCCGTTCTTGGTCATCTCGGGCGCGGTCAGGCGGCCGATCGGGGTGTCGTCGAGCACCTTGCGCAGCGGCTCCGGCAGCTCCGCGGTGGTCTTGGTGACGGTGTCGCGGATGGTCGCGTTCGGGGTCGAGCGGAACAGCGAATTGGCCTCCTCGCAGCTCCCGACGCGGGCCCGATAGGACTCGGCTTCTTTCTTCCGGGTTTCCAGGAACGCCGCCGACGAGCCGCGCGGCACGATCAGCACGATCGGCTGCATCTTGTACTCGGTGCCCTCGATCTGAAGCTTTTCGCCGGTCTGCGCCTGCACGGCCTGCGCGACGTCGCGCTCGCCGACCAGCAGCTTCTCCTTGAAGCGGCCGCGCACGAGGCTGCCCCAGACCATCTCGGCCCTCATGCGGCTCTTCAGCGTCTCCGGGCGGACGCCCTTGGATTCGAGCGACTTGGTGAGCTGATCCGGCGTGATGCGCATGCGCTGCGCCATGCCGTCATAGGACTGGTTGATGTCGGAGACGCTGGGATCGACGCCGTATTTCTTGCCTTCCTTGATCTTGACCTTGTCGTCGATCAGCACGTTGATGACCTCCTGCCGGCTGGGGGTCTTCTGTGTCGACAGCTGGTCGAGCTTGATGCGCTGCTCGATGTCGAAATCGGTGATGGGATCGCCGTTGACCATCACGGCGATGTTCTGCGCGCGCGACGGCGAGGGCAGGGCGGCCAAGATCAGCCCGGCACCGATGGCGAGAAGGAGGCGGAAGACAGGCAATGGCGTCGTCATGATGTCGCTCGCATGTCGGCCGCGTCGAGATAGGGCAAACGCGGCCGGCACTTCAAACCATTTACTGGAGGCCGGCGGAACTGCTGGATGTCGTTGAGTTCGCCAGCGTGCGCAGGCCGATTTGGAACATGAACGCGTGGCTCAGCGTGGGCGGTGCGGTGCCCGCCGAATAGCTATACGAAGTTACGTAATTCGCCGCCAGCACGAAGCAATCGTCGACATAGCCGGCACCGAGCACATATTGGTTGATCTTGTTGGTCTCGAGGTCCCAGCGCGCAGAGCCCGACACCACCCAGTTGGTCGCGACCTTCAGCGAGCCCGTCGTCAGGATGCCTTCGCGGCGGGTCAGATAGCCCAGCTCCGGCTGCTCTGCGTAATTGCCGTACAACACGCTGACCGACCAGCGATTGAAGTTGGCGCGGCCTTCCGCCTCGAAGCGCTGCACGTTCCAGGTCTGCTCGTCCATGCGGGAGCGGACGCTGAACGTGTAGGTGCTGTTCGGCGAGTAGTTGGCGCTCGCAACGTAATCCGACCGCGGCTTGTCGAGGCCGGAGTTGAGGCCGGTATTGATGGCATCCTGCACCGTGAAGGAGTTCAGGCCGAACAGGTGGTAGGACTGGCCGAACAGCACCTTAACGGCGCCGCCCCTGTCGAACTGCGTGGTGGACTGCACGCCGACATTGGCGCGGCCGCCGCCCTCGACCCGGTCGTAGCCGGAGAACTTGTCGACGCTGAACAGGTTCGAGGCGTCGAACACCAGGCTCTGGGCGTCCTCGTTCGGCAGCCTGCCGGCATAGGTCTCGTTCGGCCGGATGATAATCTGCGCGATCGGCTCGAGGGTGGTCGAGCCCCAGGGCTGAACGTTGATGAAGGGATAGCGGTACTCCAGGCCCAGGGTCGGCATCAGGCGGAACGCCTCGGTGTCGCCGACGGGCAGGTAGTTCGACACGCCGGGCTGGTTGGAGACCGAGGACCTGATCGCGTCGGCACGCAGGCTCGCGAACGGCGTCCAGATCTGGCCGAACGGGTCGGTGAAGGACTTGCGCCACTGCGCTTCCGCGGTGAGGCGGGTGTAGGTGCCGGGGAAGCCGCGCAGCAGGCACTGCGAGGGCATCCGCGCCAGCGGATCGGCCGATGCCGTGGTGCACAGGCTGTTGGTGTTGGCGAGCGTCGTGATCGGGTCGAACACCGCTTCGTCGCGCGACAGGTTCACGAAATTGGTCTTGTAGCTGAACTCGCCGCCGAAGACGGGATAGTTGAGCACGTTGGAATAGTCGATCACCGGGTAGACGATCGGCACCTGGCTCTGGTTGCCCGAATAGCTCAGCCAGTACATCGTGCGCGCATCGAAGAAGCTGCGGTTGCCGACGCCGGTCAGATAGAGCTGCGACAGCGCTTCCGTCGGCAGCAACAGGAACGAGCCGAGCGGATCGCGGTACTGGTAGAGCCGGTAGTCCGAAAAGAAGTAGTAGTCGGACATCAGCACGCCGTCCCAGCCCCAGACCCATTTGTCGTTGAGGGCGAACTGACCCTTGGTGTCGATGGCGCCGCGGAACTCGCGGTCGCCGGGCAGCCCCGCGAATGCTCCGGGATCGAGCTGGTAGATGCCGTAGGCACGGATCTGGTAGGCGCCGTCGATCAGGCGCTGGCGGAATTCGCCCTGCAGCAGCGCGCCTTGCCGCGACAAGAAGCGCGGGGTGATGGTCGCGTCCATGTCGGGCGCAATCGCCCAGTAATAGGGAACCTCGACGCCATAGCCCGTTCTGTCCGTGCCCGAAATATAGCCCGGCATCAGGAAGCCGGATTTACGCTTCACCGTCGGGTCGGGCGTCGAGAAATAGGGCATGTAGGCGAGCGGCACGCCGAAGAACTCGATCTGTGCCGTCTCGAAGTACAGCATCTTCTCCTGCTGGTCGTGGATGATGCGGGCACCCTTGACCTGCCACAGCGGCGGCTTCTTCGGATCGTCCTTACACGGCGCGCAGGCCGTGTAGACGCCATTCTCGAACACCGTGTAATTGCCGCTGGAGCGGTCGGCGCGGCTCGCGGCCATGCGGGTCTGGTCCGCCGTGTCCACGCGCAGCGAATCGACGAAACCGTCGCGGTAATCGTCGGAGAGATCCAGGATCTCGGCATAGGTGATCTTGCCGTCGGCATCCGTCATGCGGATGTTGCCCTCGGCATGCAGCCGCTTGGTCTTCTGGTCGTAGATGACCCGGTCGGCCTCGACGCTGGTGCCGTTGTAGAACAGCTGCACGTTACCGACCGCGGAGACGCGCGAGTTGTTGTAGTCGTAGTTCACCTCGGTGGCCTGAACCAGCATCTGGTTGTCGTTGGGGGCCTTTGGCGGCTTCGCACGCGGCGGCAGCGGATTGTAGGTGAAGCTCTGGGCCTTCGCCGGCGCCACGGCGGCAGCGTCGATCAAGCCGCCGAGCGAGGCAGCCGCGACGGCGGCAATCAGGAGCCTGCGGACGGACAAGTCGCGCCCGTTCGCGCGCACCCATGTGCGCCGCGTCAAACGAGACACGTGCCCTCGGCGGACGGCAGTCACTATCCGTCCTCCTGATAGAGCAAGGCCAAAAAGCCGGTGAGGCCGCCCACCACAACGGGCAACCACGCCGCAGCGATCGGATGCATCAACTCAGCCTTGCTCAAGTCCTCAGTTACTTTCGACAGAACGTAGAGCAGAAAGCCTGCGCCCACGCCACTCAAAACCATCTTCTGCACGCCGCCCATCCGGAAGAAGCGCAACGACACGGAGGCCGCGAGCATCACCATGGCTGCGAGCAAAAACGGCTGTGCCAGAAGCTTCTGATACTGGAGTCGGTATCCGGCTGTCGCGAAGCCCGAGCTTTCGGAGGAGCGGATGTAGCTCGGTAGTTGCCAAAAGGACACAGTCTCGGGGGTGGAAAAGCTGTTGCGGACCTGCGCCTCGGTCAGCGTGGTCGGAATTTCCAGGGTGGCCTGGTCGATCGGCGGTCCGTCCAGCGAGAAGCGGCGGACGCCCTTGAACAGCCAGCGGCCGGCATCCAGCGTCGCCTCGCGCGCCTCGACCCGCTCCTTGAAGTGCTGGTCCTGGTCGAACCGGAACAGCGTCAGCCCGGTCAGCCGGATGCCCTGCTGCTCGCTGCGCGCCGCATTGATGATGGTCTGCCCGTCGCTGGTCATCTGGTTGAGCCAGAAGCCGGAGGCGTCCTGGATGCCGCCGCCGGGTGCGGAGCCGAACAGCTCGGCCTCCATGCGCTTGGACAGCTCGCGCAAATTGGCCGACATCGGATTGTAGGCGACGGTGGCGATCACGCCGATCAGGAGCGCACTGCCGAGCGCGGGCGCGATGAACTGCCAGGCGGAGATGCCCGCGGCGCGCGCCACCACGAGCTCGAGCCGGCGGGAGAGGGCGAGATAGCAGGTCATGGCGCCGATCAGCATGCAGAACGGCGTCAGCTTCTCCAGGAGCTGCGGCACCCGGAACAGCGAGGTCTCGGCCACCATGAGCGCGGAGGCGGATGCAAGGCCCGAGGTCTTGCGCACCATCTCGATGTAGTCGACCAGCACCAGCAGCAGGAAAATGCCGCCGAAGACGCCGAGCGCCGCGACCACGAAGCGGCCGGCGAAATAGCGCCCCAGTGTGTTGGTGAGCATGCTCATGCGGTGGCCGGACGTCCGAACAGCCGTGCGATCCGTGCATTCGACCGGTTGATGGCCTCCATCAGGCCGGGAGGCGGCTCGACCACGACACCGCGGATGATCATCCACAGCCCGACGCCGATGGCGCCGAAAACCATCGCATATTGAGCCAGCACCGCGCCCGGCGACTTCACCGCCATCACCGAGCAGGCGAAACCGGCCATGCGCAGGCCGAACACCGCCACGATCGAGGAGGCGATGGAGAAGTTGCGGCTCTGGCGAGTGGTGCGCGGCGCTCCGAGAAAGGCAAAGGTCAGCACCGCAAAGGCGAACGGATACATCGGCGCGAGCAGGCTGTCATGCAAGGCCGCGCGGAACTGCCCTGGAATCTGCTTGTAGACGGGATCGTTGTCGGATGGCGAGAACAGCTCCCAGAGATAGCGCTCGCGGATGCCGAGGGTGACGTCGCGGCCCTTGGCGAATTTCGACATGTCGAAGCCGTAGCGGCCGAAGGCCACGAGCGCCGGATCGCGCTTGCCCGCCTCGAAGCGCTGGAGATTGCCGGTTTCCAGCACCAGGAACGAGCCGGTCTCGTTCTTTACGACCTCGCCGTGCTCGGCGACGATCGAGACGCGCTCGTTCGGATCGCGGCGGTCGTCGATGAAGATGCCGGCGAGGATGCCGCCCGGTTGGCGTTCGCGAATCCGGATCGTGAGGTTCTCGTCGAGCCGGGCGAAGCGGCCGGGCTGCAGGATGTTGGTGAGCACGTCCGCGGTGATCTCGGCATCCCACTGCTTGATGCGCCGCATCCCGTCTGGGGCGAGATAGGCCGCGATGAAGGCGACCAGCAGCGCCACCACGCAGGTGGCATACAAGAACGGAACGAACAGCCGGATCGGCGAGAAGCCGGCGGCATTCATCACGATGATCTCGGAATCGGTCGCGAGCTTGTTCAGTGTGTGCGAGATCGCGATCATCAGCGCGATCGGCGAGATGATCAGGACCAGGGCCGGGATCACGAGGCTGGTGATGCCGAGGAAGGTGAGGATGGTCTGACCCTGGCTCGTCATCAGGTCGATGCCGCGCAACGCCTGCGTAATCCAGATCACGCCGGTGAGGCTGACCAGGACCAACGCAAACGACGCCAGCGTCGTGCGGAAGATATACCTATCGATCGACCCCATGCGCTACCGCACGAATTCCCACCAAGCCCCAATTCCGATCGGAATTCCGGCTGCCCAACCAATCCCCGATCAGGGGGATCCCCAAGGTCGGCCAACAGCTCTTCCGCCAGTTCATCCTCTCACTACCATCCCTTTGATCCGTCAACAAAATGGCTGCCCCGTGGCACCCTCATCATATGGTTAATATTTCGCTGTTGTGGCGTGGCGGCCACGGCGGAGCTTGGCATCTGCCGGGCGGGTGGCCCATAGTGGGGGACGCCTCAGTGAATCGCCGTTCAGCTCCGGTTGTGGCTGGAACGCCCGAACGACGAAAAGCCCCATCTTTTGGAGGAGTTATCCATGTCCGATGCCATCAAGGTCGGCTTTGTCCCGCTGTCTGCCGCCCCTCGTGGCATCCTGGTCGTGTTCTGCGACGACGGCCTGAAGCTCGGTCCGGCGACGGTCAAGGCCCTCGGCGGCGCTGCCGAGATTGTGAAGCGCGCGGCGGCTGCGGCCGCCTTCAAGGGCAAGAGTGGTGCTGCGCTGGACATTCTGGCGCCGGAGGGGGTGAAGGCGACCCGGCTGATCGTGATCGGCGCCGGCAAGGCGACCGGCCTCAAGGCCAACGATTTCCTCAAGTTCGGCGGGGTGGCGGCCAGCAAGCTGCCCGCCGGCACCAGCGCCATGACCATCCTGGCGGAGCTGCCGGGTGGCGCCCTGACCAGCGAGCAGGCGGTTGCGATCGCCTCGGGCCTGCGCTTACGCGCTTACAAGTTCGATCGCTACAAAACCAAGAAGAAGGACGGTGAGGAGGGCGGCGCGCGCGCCGACGTCTCGCTTGCGGTCGGCGATGCCGGTGCGGCGAAGAAAGCGTTCGCCGCGGCCGGCCATGTCGTCGACGGTGTGATCATCGCACGCGACTTCGTCAACGAGCCGCCGAACGTGCTTTTCCCGGAGGAGTTCGCCCGCAGAGCGGGTCAGCTCCGCAAGCTCGGCGTCAAGGTTGAGGTGCTCGACGTCAAGGCGATGCAGAAGCTCGGCATGGGCGCGCTGCTCGGTGTCGGCCAGGGCTCGGCGCGGCCGAGCCGCACCGTGATCATGCGTTGGGACGGGGCCAAGAAGGGCGAGGCCCCCGTCGCCTTCGTCGGCAAGGGCGTCTGCTTCGACACCGGCGGCATCTCGATCAAGCCGGCCGGCAGCATGGAGGACATGAAGGGCGACATGGGCGGCGCGGCCTGCGTCGTCGGCCTGATGCATGCGCTCGCCGCGCGCAAGGCGAAGGTCAACGCGGTCGGCGCCATCGGCCTCGTCGAGAACATGCCCGA
Source organism: Bradyrhizobium sp. IC3195 (assembly GCF_020193585.1). Taxonomy (NCBI): domain Bacteria; kingdom Pseudomonadati; phylum Pseudomonadota; class Alphaproteobacteria; order Hyphomicrobiales; family Nitrobacteraceae; genus Bradyrhizobium; species Bradyrhizobium sp. IC3195. The sequence continues at coordinate 464,836 of NZ_JADYVG010000001.1, forward strand.
CGGCAACGCGCAGCGGCCGGGCGACATCGTCACCTCGATGTCCGGCCAGACCATCGAGATCATCAACACCGACGCCGAGGGCCGCCTCGTGCTCGCCGACGTGCTTTGGTACGTCGCCAAGAAGGTGAAGCCGAAATTCATGGTGGACCTTGCGACGCTGACCGGCGCCATCATGGTGGCGCTCGGCACCGAGCATGCCGGCATGTTCTCCAACAACGACGAACTGGCCGACCGGCTGCTCACGGCAGGCATCGAGAGCGGGGAGAAGGTCTGGCGCATGCCGCTCGGCCCGGAATACGACAAGCTGATCGATTCCCAGTTCGCCGACATGAAGAACACCGGCGGCCGCCATGGCGGCTCGATCACCGCCGCGCAGTTCTTGCAGCGCTTCGTCGACGGCGTGCCCTGGGCCCATCTCGACATCGCCGGCACCGCCATGGGCGCGCCGAAGACCGACATCAACCAGAGCTGGGGCAGCGGCTACGGCGTTCGCCTGCTGGACCGCCTGGTCGCCGACCATTACGAGCGCAAATGACCCGACATGACTGAAGTGCTGTTTTACCATCTGCAAAACATGACGGTGGAGAATGTGTTGCCGCCGCTTCTCGAGAAATCGCTCGAGCGCGGCTGGCGCGTCGTGGTGCAGTCGACCTCGGAGGAGCGCGCCGATGCGCTCGACTCGCACTTGTGGACCTATCGCGACGATTCATTCCTGCCGCACGCGACATGGCGGGTGAACGATGTTGCCGACCAGCCGATCGTGCTGGCGATCGAGGGCGGCAATCCCAACGGGGCCAACGTCCGCTTCCTGGTCGACAACGCCGCGCTGCCGGAGGACGCGCAGGGCTATGAGCGCATGGTGCTGCTGTTCAACGGCGACGATCCCGACGCGCTTGCGCTCGCCCGCACCGCCTGGACGGATTGCAAGGCGCGGGGATTTGATGTCACCTATTGGCAGGCCGACGACCGCGGCCGGTGGCAGAAGCGCAATTAGCCGCAATTAATGATAATTTGCACTTTTCGGGCGATGCTGGCTTCGGCCACCTTCATGCCGCAAAGGGATGTTGGGACAATCGCTTAGGGCTGGTCCTTCACGTGGGGAATTCGTTTATCGTGCGACATCAAAAGCTTCCCGGCTCGCTCTTGATTGCGTTGGCTGCCGTAGCACCGCTGGTCGCGGGCTGCGCGGGCGGGGCCGATTTGCTGTCGAAGGATGCCGAATGGTTCCAGAAACCCGGCCGCCTCTTCATCAAGAACATCTCGATCGAATCGCCGCCGCTGACCCCTGACAAGCCGGTCCGGGCTGAGGATCTCGTCAGCGCCGACGGCGCCTGTCCCGGCATGGCGCCGCCGCCCGGACCGGCCGATGCCAATGCCTCGACGACGCCCGCGCCGATCGGCGGCACGGTCGCGCTCGGCCACACCGAATGCGACGTGGTGCGCGGCATCGGCGCGCCCTCGACCGTCAACCTGTCCAACGACGCTGGCGGCCGCCGCGTCGCCGTCGTCACTTGGACCACTGGTCCGCGCGCCGGCATCTACACGTTCACCGCCGGACGTCTGTCCTCGATCGAAGGCAATCCGGACCCGCAGCCGGTGCCGAGGGCGGCCAAGGGGAAGAAGAAGCAGGCATAGGCGGGGATCACTTCCGCAGCAGTGAAAGAATCTTCGCGCTCAGAGGATCGGCTTGGTGCTCAAGCGATCAGGCTCGCGAACGCGGAAACGGCCCTTCATCTTGAGGCCGTCACGCATGTTGAGACCGAGCAGAACGATGTTCGCTGCTCCGGCGGCCAGCTCGAGAGCCTGCACGGCGTAGAACGTGGTGTCGAACTCCGCGGCCTTCGCCTTGGAGGCAAGAAACAACGCGGCGGGAATCAGAATCAGGATGCCGTTGCCGGCAATGAACGGCATGCGTTTGATCTTCGCACCGATCAGGCCGGCGCGCCGCTGCTTTGCCAGGACGAATCCCGAGCCTCCCGTCGCCGCAAGCATCGGAATGAGCAGCAGGAAGCCCCACGGTATGGCGGTCTTCACCATGGCTATGGTCTCGTGTGACGCAAACAGCTCGGTGAGAGCCGTGGAAAGCCAGAAAGTCGCAATGGTGATCAGTGCGACCGCTCCCGCGACTGGGTGGATGATCTTGGTCATGGGTCTGCCGTTTTCGAAGCGAGCTACGCGACGCAGATGCCGGGCACCGCGACTTTCTGGAACAGGTGCGGGGAGGCGACCGCGGATGCAGGGTAAGCCGAGATCTTCGACCTGAACTCGGGGTGCGTGAACGCAGCCCGGAAGTCGGCATTCGTCTGCCAAACTGCGTAGTTCAGATACGTGGGGCTTTCGCCGATCGCCCGATGAAGCTGGGTGGAGATGAAGCCGGGCTGCCGCTTCATGAAGGCGGCATCGTCCTGCCAGACCTGGAGAAAGCTTTGTTCGTCGGCCTTGTCGAGCGTGAACAGATTCACCAGCACCAAAGGGCCGGTGTCGATGCCGAGCTGACGCTCGATGGGAAAGTCAGGGTCCAGTGGGCGTAAGCGTGCCATGACGAACTCCGTCGAGATGGTTTTATGATGTCAATATGGTACTATATGCAATCTAGTAATTTGACATCATGATGTCAATAACTGTCTATGGTGACGGATGCGGAAATCCCAACGGACGCCGGCCGGCGATGCCCTGACGAACCTCATGCTTGACTTGTTCCGGCTGAACAGCCTGCTCCTGACCGCAGGGGACCGTTTGGTGGCCCCGCTCGGGCTCACCAGCGCCCGCTGGCAGATTCTCGGCGCCATCGTGCAGGCAGAGCGACCGCAGCCGGTAGCCTGGCTCGCCCGCGATCTCGGCGGCAACCGCCAGAACGTGCAGCGGATCGTCAACGACCTCCATGCGGAAGGCCTCGTTGCCTTCGAGGCCAATCCGCATCACCGCCGCGCACAGCTCGTCGTCCTCACCGACAAGGGGCGGCGCGCTTTCGACGCCGCCATGGCTTTGCAGATGCCGTGGGTCAACAGCCTTTCCGAAGGGCTTGCGGTCAAGGATCTGCAAACGGTTCATCGCATCGTCGCGGCACTGCGGACGAAGCTCGAGAGCGAAGCCGAGGCGCAGACGTGAGGTGGGCGATGGCGAGGCCGCGTGCAGGTCGCATGTCCTCCATCGAAGGCAATCCGGACCAGCAGCCGATGCCGAGGGCAGCCAAGTCCGAAGAGGAAGCAGACGTAAGGTAACGGCTACGGCCGTCCCTTCATTGCATCTTCGAACAACAGGATCTGACCGCTCAGTCCCCTGAATGTAGTTTTCTCGGGCCAAATTTTCTCGAGCTCGCCGAGCAGATGGCGGGTGAGCGGCTTCCAGTCCCAACCCGACCTTAGAGAATAGATGCTGAGGGTCATGCCTTCATCCGCACGAGTAGGATGGATACGAGCGAGCCACGGCTCGTCGTCCACGCTGATGCTGATTCCGGCATCGTTGCACAGGCTTACGCTCCGCCATATGACGTTTCCATCCTGGCTGTGTACGTCGCGCCGAATTGATAGCGCTTGCGCTTGACCGAAGTCGGCGAAGGTTTGCTCGAGTTTTTTCCATTCTTCGGGCGGCACCCTTAGATTTGCATGGACTTGTAGTCGGACGGGCGTGCGGCTGTCCCGGAAGAGATTGTGGCAGCTTTTGTCTCTTACGACGACCGGCAGGACGAAGACGCCGCATGTCAGAAGGACGGCTGCAGAAACGACACGCCATGATCGTTCATCAGACCCGGATATTCGTATGGCGGCCCAAAAGGTGAGGCCGCCAACAAGGCCCAACGAACCCAGGAGTCCTAAGGTGCTGACGTACTCGATCCAACCAAACGGGGGTGGTGCGCCGTTGAACCAATTGATCGTTGTCGGCGTGCCGCCACCGATCATGGAAATCAATGCTAGGACTCCGAATGGCATTGCCCCGACGGCGAAGCCTCCGAGAGCGCAGGCCGCAATCCCGACGTGCGATCGCTTGCGGCTGATGAGAAGATAGAGGGGAAGACCGAGCAGCACTGCGTGCGCCGTTGCGACCATGAACGTCGTCATGGTCAGGTTCAGGCCTTGCGTGATCACGACGATATTGATCGTCTCTTCGATCTGCATGAAAGATGGGATGACGAACGCAATGGTCGCAGCGAACGCCGCAAGTAGAGCCGCAGCCAATAGATGCAAATGCCGCTGAAATCGCATGTCGAGTGGTGGCCCAGATTGTCGTGATCCCACAACTGACAACTTAAAGCATGATGCGGAAAAAGGGCGAAGCGGTTTTCCGGAGAGTTCATGCGCAGCGAACAGCCAAAAGCGTGACAGCTCAGGATCTCGTCGCGCATTAGCGCACCGCCTGATCAATTGCCGGCTGCTTGCCACGGGCCCGGTCGCAGTCGCTCAGATATCCGTCTGCGTTGGTGGCCCGACCATAATCGTGATCGCAACACTCCTGCTGACGTCGCTTTCGTGATGGCCGCGCGCCCCGGAATGCGCTTTGATGGCGCAAACAACAATCCGGAGGAAACTAATGCGGTTCATTGCCCTCGCATCGGCGCTGCTTTTGCCGCTCGGTGCGGCATTCGCCCAGGACTATCCGACCCGGCCCATCACCATGCTGGTTCCATTCGCGGCGGGCGGGCCGACCGACACCATCGCGCGCCTGACCGCGGCCGGCATGGCGAAATCGCTGGGACAGCAGGTCATCGTCGAGAACGCGACCGGTGCCGGCGGCACCATCGGCACGACCCGCGCTGCGCGCGCCCAGCCGGACGGCTACACGCTGCTGATCCATCACGTCGGCATCTCGACCGCGGCGACGCTCTACCGCAACCTCAGCTACGACACCAAGACGGCCTTTGCGCCGATCGGGCTCGTGACCAACGCGCCGATGACCATCATTGCGCGGCCCGATTTCCCGGCCAACACGCTCAAGGAGCTCGTCGCCTACGCCCAGCAGCAGGGCGACAAGCTGACCTACGCCAACGCCGGCCTGGGTGCGGCCTCCCATCTGTGCGGCATGCTGTTCATGACCGCGATCCAGAAGCAGCTCACCACGGTGCCCTACAAGGGCAACGGCCCGATCATGAACGACCTGCTCGGCAAGCAGATCGATCTCACCTGCGACCAGGCGACGAACACGACCGGGCCGATCACGGCCAAGCAGGTCAAGGCCTACGCGATCACCACCAAGGAGCGGCTGAAGAGCCTGCCCGATCTGCCGACGGCCGACGAGGCCGGCCTGAAGGGTTTCGAGCTCGGTGTCTGGCACGGCATCTATGCGCCCAAGGGCACGCCGCCGGCGGTCGTTCAGAAGCTGACGGCGGCGCTGCAGACCGCGCTCAAGGATCCCGCGCTGATCGCCCGGTTCAACGACATCAACACCGAGCCGGTCCCGCAGGACAAGGCGACACCGGAGGCGTTGGGCGCGATGCTGACCAGCGAGATCGACCGCTGGGCGCCGATCATCAAGGCGGCCGGGCAATACGCGGATTGAGCTGGGGCGTCCCGCTGGGCTTGCCGGCCGAGCGGGCAAAAAGCAACTCCTTCAAAGGCTAGTTCGCCGGTGCCATCATGCCGGTACTGTGCATGGGGTTGTTTTGCACGTTTGGTTGGAGTGCGGAGGAGCGCTAGCCCGCCGCCTCGTCGAACTGCGCGCTCGCCTCGAGCCATTGCTCCTCGGCGCGCGCCAGCGCGTCGGCGGCATTGGCGCGCGCCTTGGACAGCTGCGCCGCCTGCTTGGGATCGCGCGTAAAGATGTCGGGCAGGGCCAGCGCCCTGTCGATCTTGGCGATGATCTCGCTGACGCGGGCGATCTCGGCCTCGGCTTCCGCAATGCGCTTCTTCAAGCCTCCGCGATTGTCCGCTTTCGGCCGCTGCGGTTTCTCAGGCGTCGCGCTGCGCTCGCGCGGGGCCTCCGCGTTGCGCGTGGACAGCACCAGGCGACGATACTCGTCGAGGTCGCCGTCGTAATTGGTGACGGTGCGGTCGGCGACGATCCAGAGCCGATCGGCGCAGGCCTCGATCAGATAGCGGTCGTGCGAGACCATGATCACCGCGCCGGGAAACTCGTTGATCGCTTCCGCGAGCGCGCCGCGGCTGTCGATGTCGAGATGGTTGGTCGGCTCGTCCAGGATGATCATGTTGGGGCCGAAGAAAGTCGCAAGCCCCAGCAGCAGGCGCGCCTTCTCGCCGCCTGACAATTTGCCGGCCTTGGTGTCGGCCGCCTTGCCGGAGAAGCCGATCGCGCCGGCGCGCGCCCGCACCTTGGCTTCGGGCGCATCGCCCATCAGCTTGCGGACGTGGTCGTAGGCGGAGGCGTCCTCGTTGAGCTCATCGAGCTGATGCTGCGCGAAATAGGCGATCGACAGCTTGTCCGCGCGCGTCACCTTGCCCGAGAACGGCGCGAGCCGTCCGGCGAGCAGTTTTACAAGCGTCGACTTGCCGTTGCCGTTGGCGCCCAGCAGCGCGATGCGGTCGTCGTTATCGATGCGCAAGGTGACGCGATTGAGCACGGGGCTCGCCGGGTCGTAGCCGACCGAGGCGTTGTCGACGGCGATGATCGGCGGCGACAGAATCTTTTCCGGCGCCGGGAAGCTGATCTCGCGCACGTCCTCGGTGACCAGCGCCGTGATCGGCTTCAGCCGCTCCAGCATCTTGACGCGCGACTGTGCCTGCCGGGCTTTCGAGGCCTTGGCCTTGAAACGATCGACGAAGGACTGCAGGCGAGCGCGCTCGGCCTCCTGGCGCTTGACCGCCTTGGCGTCGAGCAGCTCGCGCGCGGCGCGCTGCTCCTCGAAAGAGGAGTAGCTGCCCTTGTAGAGCGTGAGCTTGCCGCGCTCGAGGTGCAGGATCTGGTCGACCGAGCTTTCCAGGAGGTCGCGGTCGTGGCTGATCACGATCACCGTGCGCGGATAATGCGCAAGGTGATCCTCCAGCCACAGCGTGCCTTCGAGGTCGAGATAATTGGTGGGCTCGTCGAGCAGCAGCAGGTCGGGCGCCGCGAACAGCGTTGCCGCGAGCGCAACGCGCATGCGCCAGCCACCGGAGAACTCGGCGCAGGGGCGGAGCTGATCAGCGGCGGAGAAGCCGAGGCCGGAGAGAATCGCAGCCGCGCGGCTCGGCGCCGAATGGGCGTCGATGTCGACGAGGCGGGTCTGGATCTCCGCGATGCGGTGCGGGTCGGTGGCGTGCTCGGCTTCGTTCAGCAGCGCGTCGCGCTCGAGGTCGGCCTTGAGCACGACCGAGATCAGGCTTTCGGGGCCGTTCGGCGCTTCCTGCGCGAGGCTGCCGATGCGCCAGCGCGGCGGCAGGGTCACCGAGCCGTGCTCGGCCGCGAGCTCGCCGCGGATCACCTTGAACAGCGTCGACTTGCCGGTGCCGTTGCGTCCGACCAGGCCGACGCGCGATCCGGGCGTGATCTGCACGGAACTCTGGTCGATCAGAAGGCGTCCGGCGAGGCGGATGGAGAGGTCGGTGATGGCGAGCATGCGGCCTTGTCACCGCAAGGCGCGGCGAACGCAACTCGTTTTTGCGTTAGTGCGTCTCGCGTTCGCGCCGCTGCAGCTCGTTCAGGAGCTGCTCGAGATGGGTCGGAAGGCGCGGCTCGGGCCGGAGGCTCTGCTGCAGCCGTTCGCCCACGGCATCGCAAATCGAGCGGCTGGTGCGCCGGTCGATCTGTTCGCTGTCATTGGCAAAAAGCCCAGCCATCGCAAGGTTCCGTGTTCTCGAAGTAAAGACACGGTACCAAGTCATTGCCGGCGAAATGGTTTCGCTGGCTTTGGGGAAAGCCGGGTATTCTCGTAAAAATTGTATGAGCGGCGCTTTGTACGCTCAAGGCAAAGCCCCGGCGAGGGGGGCGCCGGGGCTTCTCTTGGAAGGTACCTGGGGGGCTTAGGTAGCCTTCGGAAGTTGCTGACGGATTCAGTAGCAGCGGTTGATCAGCCGCCAGCGGGGTCCCCAGGGGGTCGGGACCAGCCGGCGCACATAGCAGCCGCCATAACCGTAGGAGACGGGACCGCCGGCGTAGAAGCGCGGTCCGCCCCAGCCATGGCCGTGGTGATGGCCGTGGTGATGGTGCGCGTGCCCGTGGTGCCGGCCACCGCCATGCCCGCCGCCTTGCCAATGAGCGGAGGCCGAGGTCGGCGCCAGCGCAGCTCCCAGCGCGGCTGCGGCGACAGCGGCAAGCGAAAGTTTCCTCAACATGGTTATCTCCTGAAGACTGCCAGCGCGGGGCTATCGCGCCGATGGAAAGGCCGCCGAAACGGTCCGCCTGAGGTCAGGCTTCGGTTTCGATGGGCCCAACCTTACGCCGGGGAAGCTGAACCGGATCCTGACAGCGGTTTCAGATTGGGTTCATCTGGGTGAAATTGTCGTCATCCAGCGGATCGGGAGCCATCCCCTCGCGGAAACCGCCTATGAGGCTGTTCCGCGGTCGCTTGCCGTCCGGCAAAGGCGCCGATATAAGCCCCGCAACCCCGAACCCCCGCTTTCTCCCCAAGGACAAGATCATGGCCATCGAACGCACTTTCTCGATCATCAAGCCCGACGCGACCGAGCGTAATCTGACCGGCGCAGTCAACGCCGTGATCGAGAAGGCGGGCCTGCGCATCGTCGCGCAGAAGCGCATCCGCATGACCAAGGAGCAGGCCGAGACCTTCTATGCCGTCCACAAGGCGCGCCCCTTCTTCGGCGAGCTCGTCGAATTCATGACCTCCGGCCCGGTCGTGGTTCAGGTCCTGGAAGGCGAGGGCGCGATCGCCAAGTACCGCGAGGTGATGGGCGCGACCGATCCGTCCAAGGCCGCCGAGGGCACCGTGCGCAAGCTCTACGCCAAGTCGATCGGCGAGAACTCGGTGCACGGTTCGGATGCGCCGGAGACCGCCGCGATCGAGATCGCGCAGTTCTTCTCGGGTAACGAGATCGTCGGCTGATCCAGTCGGCAGACTAGAGGCGACGGGCGAAGGGACTCATTGTGGACTGGCTCTGGCAGATCTTCGATCCCGCTACGATCGGGAGCTTCTTTACCCAGTTCCGCAACGAGATGGCCGCACCGACTTTCTGGATCGCGGTCGGCAAGATCATCTGGATCAACATCCTGCTCTCTGGCGACAACGCGCTGGTGATTGCGCTCGCGTGCCGCGGTCTGTCGCCGCGGCATCGGCTCTGGGGCATGATCTTCGGCGCCGGCGCAGCGGTGATGCTCCGGATCATCTTCACCGGCATCGTCGCCACCCTGATGGAGCTGCCGTACCTCAAGCTGGTCGGCGGCCTTGCGCTGATCGTGATCGCGGCAAAGCTCCTGGTGCCGGAGAACGAGGACGAGAACGACGTCGACGCTGCCGCGCATCTGTGGCACGCCATCCAGATCGTCGTGGTGGCCGACATCGTCATGAGTCTCGATAACGTCATTGCTGTCGCTGCCGCGGCCAATGGCAGCGTGCCGCTGCTGATCCTCGGCCTTACCATCAGCGTGCCGTTGATCGTCGCCGGCGCCGCGCTGATCATGGCACTGCTCACAAAGCTCCCGGTGCTGGTCTGGGCCGGTGCGGCGCTGCTCGGCTGGATCGCGGGCGAGGTGATGGCGACCGATCCCGGGGTCACGCCGCGGCTGCATGCGCTGTTCGAGGGGCCGTTCGGCGCCTCGCTCGACGCCATGCTCGGGGTCTTGCGCATCCCGCCGCAATTCGGCCATGGCGGGGCCGGCGGCGAGTATTTCTGTGCTGTGATCGGAGTCGTCGTCGTGCTGGTGGTCGGCACCATCTGGCGCCGGCGCAGTCTCACCGCGGCTGCCCTCGAATCCTCCGAACGGCACGCCAAGGCCTCCACGGAGTGACGTTGAAGCGCTGATCGGTGCGGCCGCCCCTCCAGCGATGAGAGGCGTCCACATCACTGAGGCGCTTCCCGCGTTGGCAGGACGCGAGCGATCACCGGCCACGGGTTCGGCCGAATCCTCCCATCATTGCATTCGTATGACCGGCGCGCATCACGCTTCGCGAAAGCTCGCGTCGCGCGCGCGTGCGCGCGGGCGTTGCGTGGAGAGTGGTCGTTCGCAACCCTCACGCGATTTAGACCTTGTCTTATTATAAACTACTGAGATTCAAGGGTGCTTTCGTTGACTCGACGAGGGTTCCCACGGCACCTCGCCCCGACGTTCATGTTCATGAAATCGGAAGGTGCGATGTCGTCGAAAGTGTTTTCTCGTCCTGTTGCCGTTCTTGCCGCTCGCATCAAGACGCTTCTGACGTGCGCCAGCCCGAGAGCCTTCACGGTTTTCCTGGTCTCCATTGCCTTGTGCAGCGACGGCGTCCTGCACGGCAGCAGCGCGCAGAGCGCTGCGCCCCAGGCCGCGGGGGGAGGCACGTTGCCGGCGGTGACCGTCACCGCAGACGCGCCGAAGCCGCGCGCGCGTCCACGAGCCAATCCAGTCAGGAGGGCGGGCCGCGGCGCGCCCGCGAACGAGCAGGCTAAATTGCAGGCGGAAGCGACCCCGACGGCTGCGAGGCCCGGTGCACTGCCGCGGACTTACGCAGGCGGGCAGGTGGCACGTGGAGGCCAGGTCGGTTTGCTCGGCAACAAGGATTTCATGGATACGCCCTTCAACATCACAAGCTACACGGCGAAGAAGATCGAAGATCAACAGGCCGTCACCGTCGCCGACGTCGTCAGCAACGATCCCTCGGTCCGTTTCACCGGCCAGACCGGCGGCATTCTCGATTCCTTCTTCATCCGCGGCTTTCCGATCGGGGAAGGCAATGTCGGGGAAATCGCCTTCCACGGCGTCTATGGCGTTGCACCGAACTACCGCGTGTTCACCGATTACGTCGAGCGCATCGAGATCGTCAAAGGCCCGACCGCGCTGCTCTACGGGATGGCGCCGAACAGCAGTGTGGGCGGCACCATCAACATCGTTCCGAAGCGTGCCGGGGATGTCGATCTCACGCGGGTCACGACTGACTACGCGTCAAACACCCAGCTCGGCACGCATCTCGACGTCAGCCGGCGGTTCGGCGAGAACCGCGAATTCGGCATTCGCGTCAATGGCAGCTATCACAACGGCGATACGCCGTTGGACAATCAGTCCCGCGAGGCGCATGTCGGCTCCGCAGCGTTCGATTATCGCGGCGAGAAGTTCAGGGCCTCGCTCGATTTCATCGATCAGGAGGAAAAGTTCGACGCGCCGACGAGACCGTTCCTGGTCGCAACCGGCGTCGCCGTTCCGACCGCGCCGGTCGGGCGGCGCAACGTCACGCAATCCTGGGAATTTGCCAAGGTTCACGACAACTCGCTTCTGGCGCGCGCCGAATACGACGTGACTGACGCAGTGACGGTGTTCGCCAATGTCGGCGGCGGCAGGACCCAGGTCGACCGTCTGTTCGGGACGCCGACGATCCTGAACGCGGCTGGCAACACCACGTCGACCCCGGGACGGTTCAAGTTCGACATCAACAGGAACGTGGCCGACGTCGGCGTGCGGGCCCGGATCGAGACTGGCGCGATCAGTCATGCCGTGAGCTTGCAGGGGAGCTACTACGGGGATGAGATCTCGCGGGGCTCGGTGAACGGCACGGCGGTGTCGTCCAACATCTATGCGCCGATCGCCCGTCCCCAGCAGTTCGTTGCGGCTCCCGCGACCGTGCCGCGGCTGTCGGACACCGAGCTGACCGGCATTGCGCTGGCGGACACCATGTCGGTTCTCCAGGAGCGGCTTCAGCTGACGGTCGGCGTCAGGCAGCAGGGCGTTAGGTCGAACAACTACAACACCACCACGGGCGCCGTGAGCTCGGCCTATGACCAGACGGCGTTCACACCGATGGTCGGCGTGGTCGTCAAGCCCTGGAGCAACGTTTCGCTCTACGCCAACTATATCGAAGGGCTCAGCAAGGGCGACACCGCGCCGACGACGGCCGCAAATCAGGGCGAGGTCCTTGCGCCGTATTTGAGCAAGCAGAAGGAAGCAGGCGTCAAGGTCGATTTCGGCACGCTCGCGACCACGATCAGCCTGTTCGAGATCACCAAGCCGTCGGGGCAGACGGGTGCCGGCAACGTCTTCCGGGCTGATCAGGAGCAGCGCAATCGCGGCGTGGAATTCACCGTGTTTGGAGAAGTGCAGCCGGGCATTCGCGTTCTTGGCGGCGTGACATTGATCGATGCGGAGCTGACGAAGACGACCACGCTGGCCAATTTCGGCAAGACGCCGATCGGAGTGCCCGAGGTGCAGGCCAATCTGTCCGCCGAATGGGACACCCCGTTCGCACCGGGGCTGACATTGGTCGCCAACACCATCTATACCGGGCACCAATATCTGAATGGGGCAAACACGCAGGTTGTTCCGGCCTGGACGAGGCTCGATCTGGGCGCGCGCTACACCACGCGCATCAACAACCGGCAAGTGACGGTTCGGGCCCTGGTCCAGAATGTGTTCGACACCAACTACTGGGCTGGCGTCGCGAGCTTCTCTGCGCTAGCGCAAGGCTCGCCCCGAACCCTGCTCTTGTCGATGTCGACCGACTTCTGAGCTTTGGCCTCCTCGGGCCGGCTGCGGAGCTGGATCAGGCGCAGACGACGGGTGCTCTGAATGGACCAAACAATCAGGGCGCCACGTCGAGGCGGCTCGGCGCCCGCCCGATCCAGGATGATGCCCGGACGCGTGCAGCGCGCGCTGCTGTGGGTGCACCGTTGGTTCGGATTGATCGGCGGCATCGTCGTGGTGCTGATCGGCTTGACTGGAAGCTTCATCGTCTTCTACCGGGAGATCGATGTCGCCCTGAATCCGGCGCTCTATGCGCCCGCCGGTCCGGAGCAGAGCGTCACGTTAGCGGAGGTGATGCACGCCGCCGCGGCAGCGGATCCCGCGCCGATCGCGACGATCCTGGCGCCAGACCGGACCTGGCCGGTCTGGATCGTGATCCATTCGCACGAGACCACGCCAGGCAGCTACCCGAACCGGTGGACGACTATGGTCGATCCTTCCAACGGCAAGGTGCTCGGGCGGCGTGACTACGCCAACGCGTTCGCGCTCAAGGTTTACCGTCTCCATTTCACGCTGCTGCTCTACGAGTTCTGGGGCAAGGAACTGGTCGGCGTGGCCGGGTTCGTGCTGCTCGGCTTGGCGGTCTCGGGTCTCTTCCTTTGGTGGCCGAAGCCGGGGCGATTTTGGCGATCGATCTCGGTGCGCAAGAACGTCTCGCTGCTTCGATTTGTTCTGGACCTTCACGGTGCGGCAGGCTTTTGGGCGCTGGCCGTGCTCTTGTTGATCTCGATCACCGGCGTCGGCATCGTTTTTCCCGACCTGGTGCGGCCCATCGTCGGCCTCGTGTCGCAGCCGACGCCTGATCGCTCGCCGCGAGTCGAAATGCCGCCTCCGGCAGGGACGCCGGTGCTCTCACCTGACGCGATCATGCGACGCGCGCAAGAGGTCAAGCCCGGTGCGACGGTCGCCATGCTCAATCCGCCGACCGCAACGCGCAACACCTGGCGGGTGCAATTCCGTCCTGATGGAGCTGATCCCGCGGTGCGGTCGCGTGGAGCGATCTGGCTCGATCCGTGGAGCGGCGCTGTGGTGCACGACCGCACGCCGGGCACCATGTCGATGGGGGACCGCTATCTGGCCGAGCAGCTCTGGCTCCACAATGGCGCGACGTTCGGATTCGCAGGACGCCTGCTGGTGTTCGCGGCCGGCTTCGCACCGCTAGTCCTCTTCGTCAGCGGCGCGATGATGTGGCTCAAGAGACGGCCCGGGAGGATGAGGCCCGGCTGAGAGGTCAGCGCCTGACGATTGAACCGGCGCGGCCAACCAGGCGGGCGAGCTGACGGAAGCGGCTGCCGACGCGGTCGGCGACGAGGTCGCCGAGCCGGTGCTCGAACACCAGCATCAATTTGCGGCCCTGGCTGCGGAAATGCGTGGCTGGCAGGACGCCGGGACGTGCGGCCGAGATCAGATGCGCGACGCGGAACGCAGCGCCCAGGAGGCGCGCGCGTTCGAGCTGGGCCGGCGTCAGCAGCTCCTGCATGGTGACCGGCGGCTGGTTTTCCTCGCTAAGGCCGGCATAGCGATAGAACACCGACAGGCCGACGAAGGCGCGTTCGGTGTGGGTGATCGCGCCGAAATTGCCGTTGACGACGAGGCTGAGCGTCTGCTCGCCGCGATGATCGGGATGCACGCGCCAGCCGATGTCGGAGAGCAGGCACGCGGTGTGGCGGAGGCGGCGGTCCACTTCCGTCTCGCGCAGCTTGACGACGCGCACCAAGCGGTCGGTCCAGGCAATCAGCTCGCGCGCGTGCCTGGCCGAACGCGACAGCAGCTGGTTCAGCTCCTCCGCCGCGCAGATCAGCCCGTCCTTGTTGCGTTCGGTCTCGGGCAGCTTCTCGTGCAGCAGGCCCTCGCGCACGCCGAAGGTGGAGAACACGATGTTCTTTGGCTTCGCGACGCGGATGATGTGCTCGAGCACCAGCGCCGCATAGGTGAGGAGAGGGCGCCGCGCATCGGCGACGATCTCGATGTCGGCAAGCATGTCGGCGGCGGCGAGGCGCCGCAGGCGGCGCGAGAAGTCGAGCGCCTCGGCAGCCGGAATGGAATAGCCGTGCATCACCTGGAGCGGATAGCCGCTCTGGATGATGTGGATGCGCGCGAGCGCGCGCCAGGTGCCGCCGACGGCATAGAAGGTGCGACCGCGGCCGGCAGTGAGTAAGTGGACCCCGTCGATCTCGTCGCGCACGATGCGGTCGGCGCGCTTGAGCGATTTGTGGGCGAGGTCCTGCAGTGCGAGGCCGCCGAGCGGCAGCGTCACGCCGCTGCGTACGGCGTTCCTGCGCACGTCGATCAGCTCGAGCGAGCCGCCGCCGAGGTCGCCGACGATGCCGTCTGGATGGTGGATGCCGGAGATCACGCCGAGCGCGGACAGTCGTGCTTCGCGCGAGCCCGACAGGATCTCTATCTTCACCGCGCAGATCCGCTCGGCCCTGGCGATGAAGTCGGGGCCGTTGGAGGCGTCGCGGCATGCGGCGGTCGCGATCGCGAACACGCGTCCGACCTTCATCACCCGGCACAGCGCGCGAAACCGTTTCAGCGAGGTCAGCGCCTTGTCGATGGCGTCGGGCGCGAGCAGGCCCGTGCTCTGCACCTCGCGCCCGAGGCCGCACAGCGTCTTCTCGTTGAAGATCGGGATCAGGCTGCGCGCCAGCGCCTCGTAGACGACGAGGCGGACCGAGTTGGAGCCTATGTCGATAACCGCGACGCTCGAGCCGCGCTTGCGCGGCCGCTTCACGTCGCAAACCCCCGATCAGGATTGATGACGTTCGTTCCGGCGCGTGAGACGACGCGGCGAGGATTCCTTGAGCGACTTTCCACGGCCAGACAGACTCGGATTCGTCATGAAGTAGTTGTGGACGTTGAAAGGCTCCTCGCCCTTCGCGGTCTTCATACGCGTTGAAGACCCATCCGGCAACAACTGCCAGCTCTGCTCATTGTCCTTCAGGTTCGCGACCATGATCTGTTCGAGAACCTGCTGATGCACCGTCGGATTTTGCAGCGGACACAGCACCTCGACGCGGCGGTCAAGGTTGCGCGGCATCATGTCGGCGGACGAGATATACACAGCCGCTTTCGCGCTCGGCAGTCCCTGGCCCATGCCGAAGCAGTAGATTCGGCCATGTTCCAGGAAGCGGCCGATGATCGACTTGACGCGGATGTTCTCCGACAGACCGGGAATGCCGGGCCTGAGGCAGCAGATGCCGCGCACCACGAGCTCGACCTGGACACCGGCCTGCGAAGCCTCGTAGAGCGCGTCGATGATATCAGGATCGACCAGCGCGTTCATCTTCATCCAGACCGCGCCGGGACGGCCATGCCGCGCATGTGCGGTCTCGCCCTGGATGTGCTCGATGATGCGCTTGCGCAAGGTCAGCGGCGACACCGCCATCTTTTCCAGATCGCTCGGCGCGGCATAGCCGGTGATGAAATTGAACACGCGCGCGGCATCGCGGCCGATCGTCGGGTCCGAGGTGAAGTAGGAGAGATCGGTGTAGATGCGCGCGGTGACCGGGTGATAATTGCCGGTGCCGGTATGGACGTAGGTCGTCAGGCTGCCGCCCTCGCGGCGCACCACCATCGAGAGCTTCGCGTGCGTCTTCAATTCGAGGAAGCCGTAGACGACCTGCACGCCGGCGCGTTCGAGATCGCGTGCCCAGCGGATGTTGGCTTCTTCGTCGAACCGCGCTTTCAGCTCGATCAGCGCGGTGACTGATTTGCCGGCTTCGGCCGCTTCGGCCAGCGCGCGCACGATCGGTGAATTGTTGGAGGTGCGGTAGAGCGTCTGCTTGATCGCAACGACGTCGGGGTCGCGCGTGGCCTGCTGCAGGAATTGCACCACCACGTCGAACGACTCGTAGGGATGGTGGACGATCAGGTCCTTCTGCCGGATCGCGGCGAAGATGTCGCCGCCATGCTCGCGCACGCGTTCGGGGTGGCGCGGCACGTAAGGGGTGAATTCGAGGTCGGGCCGGTCGAGGCGGGTGAGCTGCGAGAGCTCGTTCATCGCCTGCACGCCGTCGACCAGGAAGATCTCGTCGTCGGCGGCGGAGAGCGCGTGCTGCACGAAGCTGCGCAGCTGCTCCGGCATCTTGGCGTCGATCTCGAGCCGGATCACCGATCCGCGGCGGCGGCGCTTCAGCGCGGTCTCGAACAGGCGGACGAGATCTTCGGCCTCCTCCTCGATTTCGAGCTCGGAGTCGCGGATGATCCGGAAGGCGCCTTGGCCGTGCAGATTGTAGCCGGGGAACAGGCGGTTGATGAACAGGGCGGTGGCCTGCTCCAGCGAGATCAGGCGCACCGTGCCATCCGCCGGCAGGCGGATGAAGCGGTCGATCTTGCCGGGCATGCGGATCAGCGCGTTCATCTGCTTGCCGTCGGCAGCGCGCGTGAGCTGCAGTGCGATGGTGAAGCCGAGGCTCGGAATGAACGGGAAAGGGTGGGCCGGATCGATCGCCAGCGGGGTCAGGAGAGGGAACACGTTGTGGAGGAAGTAGTCCTCGATCCAGGTTCGTTCCGCCTTTGTGACGTCCTTGCCGTCGACCAGCACGATGCCGACCTCGGCCAACGTGGCGCGCAGGTCGCGCCAGATCGCCTGCTGGTCGGAGGCGAGCTGGGAGACGGTGCGGTTGATCAGCGCCAGCTGTTCGGACGGCGTCAGGCCGTCGGGGCTGCGCTCGGCGATGCCCTCGCGGACTTGGGCCTTGATGCCGGCGACGCGAACCATGAAGAACTCGTCGAGGTTATTGGCCGAAATCGACAGGAATCGCACCCGCTCCAGCACGGGGTGGCGGGGATTGACTGATTCCTCCAGGACGCGGCGATTGAAATGCAGCCAGGACAGCTCGCGATTGATGAACCGCTCGGGACTGGACGCGATCGCCGGAAGGCTCTCGGTTTCCGGGGCTTTCTCTTTCGTTTCAACAGCTTGCGCAGAGTCCATCAGAAGTCGGTCCATCCAGTTCACCCCAATTGCGACTCAAGCGCAAAAATCGGCGGGAGCATGTGTTAGAGCGATGACGTTTCGATGACATTGATGTTCCGCCCCCGCGCCGCGTCAAGCGGACTTCGGGGAGGCCTGCGAGCCTGTCAGGCGTCCCGGAGCAGCTCGGCGGCCAGCGCCCGGGTGACGGGACGGCCGAGCCGTAGGGCTTCGCTGTCGAGCAGCTCGACGGCCCGCCGGGCGGCAGCCGAGGACCGCTCCAGGCGCGTCGCGAGGTAGCCGACCACGCTCTCGTCCACATTGAGCTGGCGGTCGGCGCAGAACTTGACGATGAGGCCGCGGAACAGCTGGTCGTCGGGAGGCAGCAGCGTGACCGCCGGAACGGCCCGCAGGCGCGAGCGCAGGTCGCGAAGCTCGATCGGAAGCGTGGCCGGCGCCTCGCGGCCGGTGAACAGGACGTAGGCGCCGTCCTCGCGGGCGAGGTTCATCAGGTGAAACAGGGCACGCTCGTCGAAGTCCCCAGCCTTGAGATCCTCGACCACAAGCGCGCCGGTGGCGAGCGCACCGGGCACGTCCATCGCGGTCAGCGCATTGGCGGTGGTCGAGCGGGCGCCGGCTTCCTCGGCCCAGATCGCGGCGAGATGGCTCTTGCCGCTTCCCTCCGGGCCCGCCAGCCACATGATCCGGTTCGGCCATTCCGGCCAGCCGTCGATGAGGCCGAGACCGGCCGCATTGGCGGGGCCTTCGAGGAAGTTGTCCCGGCTGAGGCTCTCCGCATGCGGAAGCGCAAACGCCAATTGTCGGGGATGAACGCGGCCTGCCACGCTTGCTCTGCTCCATGCCGGCGCGCCGGCCCGCTTGTAGAGATTCGACTTGATGGTGCGGGACTTGGCCTTTTGCTGGGCTGCTTCCCCGCTCATTTGGCCTCGATCGTGCTCATGTGCCGCAGCCACTCGACGAGATAGAGCGACACGGAGGAGAGCGTGAAGACCGTGACGAGACCCATCAGGATGATATCATAAGGCGCGGGCTTGAAGCCGAAGGCAAGCGCCGCCAGCACCAAAGCTGCGAATGCCACTTGTGCCACCGTGTTGAGCTTGGAGACTTTCGACGGCTTCATCTCGACCGGCCGGTCGAACAACCAGGACACGATCACGGCGGCGACAATCATGATGTCGCGCGAGACCACTAGGATCACGATCCAGCGCGGGATCGCGCCCCAGATGCCGAGCGCCATGTAGATCGAGACCAGCAGCGCCTTGTCGGCGAGCGGATCGAGCAGGGCGCCGAGCTCGCTCGTCATGTTGAAGCGCTTGGCCAAAAAGCCGTCCACGGCATCGCTGATGCCGGCGATCAGGAAGACGGCGAACGCCACCTCCATTTGGCTCGACACGATGGCCCAGACGATGATCGGGACCAGCATGATGCGGCCCAAGGTAATGATATTCGGAATACTCACGAAAGCGCTTCCCGGCACCGGTTCTGACCTCAAATCCGGCCCGTTGCAGGCTGAACCGGTTGATATGTCTACATAGTATAGCGGGGAGCGCCATGCGAGCCATTGCGCGTCCCCGGAATTCAACGTAACCAGCCGCAAACCCACTGGAAATCGGGCATGACCGACCGCAAAAACGGCCTCACTTACGCCGATTCAGGCGTCGATATCGACGCGGGCAACCGCCTGGTCGACCTGATCAAGCCGATGGTGCGCGCCACCGCGCGGCCGGGCGCCGATGCCGAGATCGGCGGCTTCGGCGGCCTGTTCGACCTCAAGGCGGCCGGCTTCAAGGATCCGGTCCTCGTGGCCGCGACCGACGGTGTCGGTACCAAGGTCAAGATCGCGATCGAGACCGGCCTGCATGGCGGCATCGGCATCGACCTCGTCGCCATGAGCGTCAACGACCTCGTGGTCCAGGGCGCCGAGCCGCTGTTTTTCCTGGACTATTTCGCCTGCGGCAAGCTCGATCCGGAGGCCACGGCCGCCATCGTCGCGGGCGTTGCGGAGGGATGCCGCGAATCCGGCTGCGCTTTGATCGGCGGGGAGACTGCCGAAATGCCCGGCCTCTACAAGGACGGCGACTACGATCTCGGCGGCTTTGCCGTCGGCGCCGCCGAGCGCGGTACGTTGTTGCCGCGCAAGGACATCGCCGCGGGCGATGCCGTGATCGGTCTCGCTTCGTCCGGCGTGCATTCCAACGGCTTCTCGCTGGTCCGCAAGATCGTCGAGCAGTCGGGCCTCGGCTTCGAGGCGCAGGCGCCGTTCGCGCCGGTGATGACGCTCGGCGGCGCGCTGCTGACGCCGACCAGGCTGTACGTGAAATCCTGCCTGCGCGCGATCCGCGAGACCGGGGCGGTGAAGGGGCTCGCCCACATCACCGGCGGCGGCTTCACCGACAACATCCCGCGCGTGCTGCCAAAGCATCTCGGTGTCGGCATCGACCTGGCACGCCTGCCGGTGCTGCCGGTGTTCAAATGGCTGGCGGCCCAAGCCGGCATCGCCGAGCTGGAAATGCTGCGCACCTTCAATTGCGGCATCGGCATGATCGCGATCGTCGAGCCCGACAAGGTCGACAAGGTCGTCGAAGTCTTCACCGACGCAGGCGAGACCGTGGCGCAGCTCGGCACCGTGATTCCGGCCGAGGGCGAGCACCGCGTCGTCTATAACGGCCACCTCGACATGGCGCTATAATGACTGGCGCCGTGATGAAGCGCCGCGTCGCCATCCTGATTTCCGGGCGCGGCTCCAACATGGCTGCGCTGATCAGGGCAGCCGCCGCCGCGGATTTCCCGGCGGAGATCTCGCTCGTCATCTCGAACAAGGCGGATGCGCCCGGCCTCGAACGCGCCCGGGCGAGCGGCGTGACCACCGAGGTGATCGAAAGCAAGCTGTTCGGCAAGGACCGCGCCGGCTTCGAGACGGTGCTGCAGGCCGCGCTCGACAAGCACGGCATCGAGCTGATTTGTCTCGGCGGCTTCATGCGCCTGTTCACGGCCGAGTTCACCAAGGCCTGGTACGGGCGGATGCTCAACATCCATCCCTCGCTGCTGCCATCGTTCCCCGGCCTCGACCCGCACGGCCAGGCCCTGCGCGCCGGCGTCAAGCTCTCCGGCGCGACGGTCCACTTCGTCATTCCCGAGACCGATGCCGGCCCGATCGTGATGCAGGGCGCGGTTCCCGTCAGCGACCACGATACCGCGGAGACGCTGTCCGAGCGCATCCTCGAAGTCGAGCACCGCATCTATCCCGAGGCGCTGCGGCTGCTCGCGGCCGGTAAGGTCCGCATCGAGGGCGATGTCTGCAAGACGGCGGGAAGCGCAGCGTCGGAGAATTTTTTGGTATCGCCGGTGGTGAGTTAGACAGCTCGGGACTCAAGAGCCGTAGAGCAGTCGATCGACCAGTCTGCCGACTTGCCGGGGGTGATCGAACACACCCGCGAATGCCTCGTCGGGAAGGTCCGAGCCGAAAACATCGAACGGCGTGAGTGCCTTCTCGTCGCACGACGAAGCTGGGCGTTGGAGTTCGTCGGCCGTCGTCTCTGGTCGATTGGTGGTGATATTCGTTTCTCCAGCTACGCGCTGTTTTGCTGGCAGCTCGAAACAAAATCCCCCGGCAGAGCCGGGGGCAACGTCATGATCGCTCGCATGCCGCGAGAGACATCAGGAAACCTTGAGGTTCTCCGCGGATGATTTGCCGCGGTTCTCCACGAGGTCGAATTCAACCACCTGGTTCTCGTTGAGGGTGGAAAGTCCGGCACGCTCGACGGCGGAGATGTGGACGAACACGTCCTTGTCGCTGCCATTCGGCTTGATGAACCCATAGCCCTTTGTCGGGTTGAACCATTTGACGGTGCCCTTTTGCGGCATCGCTCGTCTCCTCCACTAGATATAAAAACGACGCGGCCGCTTTTTCGCGTGCCACGCCACAAACGGGCTCCCGGAAGTCTGTTCGAGTCTTGAGGCGCAATGTCGCGAAACGCACAGCAAACGGCCAATTCCGATTGTGAACGTTATTGCAACATGAAATTCGCCCGCTAGCAAGCCGCGCGCGGATCTCAAGAGCAAGCCAGGTGCCTTCAAGCGCAATTTGCGACCTGTGGCAGCAGAACCACAATCGGTGCAATAGCCTTGGCCGTTATGCGCCAACCGGTTGACCCCTCGTGGCAGTTCGGCCCAAATCGCCGCAAGCGCCGCAGACCGTGTTGCATTTTTGTGCGCCGCCACTTCGCTTTCGGGATTCATCGTCATGCGCTGCGCCGCGCAGCTCTTCGGGACACGGCAGACGATCGGGCTGGACCGCGTCCGGCGGATCGTGGCTGCGCTCGCGATGGCGTTTGCGCTGGTCGTGACGATGGCGGCCGTGAGCCCCGGCTTCGCGCAAAGCACGCCCACACCGACCCCGACGCCCACGCCGACACCCACGCCGTCACCGACCCCGATTCCGTCGCCGACCTCGACCAATCAAAATCAGTCAGCCGGCAACAGCATGCTCAATTTCGGCTCAGGCTTTCTGGAGCGGCTCGGCAATCAGGCCTCCGGCGGCGTCAACCGGGCGTTCCGCACCAATCCGGGCGGCGGCGGCGCCTCGGTGGCTGCGGAAGATCCGCGCTACCGCACCTGGTTCGAGGGCTATGGCCTGTCGGTTCGCACCGAAGCGCAAGGCGACTTCGTCGGCGACAAGCGCAAGACCTTCGGCGGCGTTGCCGGCTTTGGCGCGCGGCTCGCACCCGGCGCCAACATCGGATTCTCCGTCGACCACAGCCACACCGACATCGACGTGCCGCTGGCGCTGCAATCCGCAACCCTCGATCTCACCCAGCTCGGCTTCAGCGGCTCAATCGACAAGGGCCCGTGGACCTGGGCCTTTGCCGTGGTGCACGGCTTCGGCAAGGTCCATTCCAGCCGCGATACCGGCCTTGGCCTTGCGACCGCGCGCTATCGCGCCGCCGTGGACGGCGCGCTGACCGAGATCAGCTATTACTGGACCAAGGACGAGATGCGCATCGTGCCCAAGGGCGCGCTGGAATATGTGCGCGCCACCAGCGCCGCGTTCCAGGAGACCGGCGGGCTCGATCCGCTCAACGTCGGCTCGTCGGCGCTCTCGCGCGCGCGCATCATGCTCGGGGCCGAGGTCGGCCGCTATTTCATCATCGACCAGAAGATCCTGGACCTCTCGGCCTACGGCAAGTTCGTCGACAATTTCCACCAGGACCTCGGATCCATCCAGGTCAGTCTGGGCGCCCAGAACGTCATCGTCCCCGGCATCGGCGAGAGCCGTTACGGCGCGGATGCCGGCGCCTCGGCTTCGCTCAGCCTGACCAACGTGGCGAGGCTCTACGTCAATTACGACGGCAAATTTCGCAACGAGCTCACCTCGCACCAGGGCACGCTCGGCTTCGAATACAAATGGTGAGCTGACGCTCGCCTGCGTTAAGTCGGCGCCGTCGCCACGTATCCCGCCAGGCCAAAGCCCTCGCGCGCCGCCGTCATCATCGGCACCAGCGCGTTCGGATGGATGAACTCGTCGCGGAAGCAGGGATAGGTCCTGGCATCGAAGATCTTCTTCAGCCAGTCGACCACGATCTTGTGCCGCTCGGAGCTGCGGAACTCCTTGTGATAGGTGAGCCAGAGATCGGCGTGATGGCTGACGCCGAGATCGACCGCAACGAGCGGCGCACCGAGCGCGATCGATACCGTCGGCAGGAAGCCGATGCCGGCGCCGCGCTCCACCGCGTAGAGCACGCCCACCGACGAATTGGTCTTGATCCCGACGATGCCTTCGAGCGACTTCAGCCCGAGCACGCGGGCATAGGCGCCGTCGTCGACCTGCGGCGCGCTCTGCTTGATGATGCGGTGATTGTTCAGTTCGGCGAGCGTTGCCGGCACGCCGTAGAGGCTTTCATACTCCTTGGAGACGAAGGGATAGATGTGGAGGCGGCCGAGCTTGGCGACGATCAGATCGGGATTGGTCGGCGGCTCGAGCTGGATCGCGATATCGGATTCGAGCCGCGCGACGTCGGCCTGCTCCATCGCGCAGCGCAGATCGACCGTGATCTTGCGGTACGTCTTCTGGAAGTCGATCAGCCGCGGCAGGATCCAGAAATTGCCGGGGCCTTCCGTCACCGCGACGCGAACGGTGCCCGAGGTGTCGTTCGAGGACCGCGCCGCGCGGCGGAAGACGTTGAAGGCATGACGCTCCATATGCGTGACGTCGGCGATCATCGCGGCGCCTTCATCGCTGAGCGTCAGCCCGCTCTGGTCGCGCAGGAACAGCTTGCACCCAATGCTCTCCTCGAGCCGGTCGATGCGGCGCATCAGCGTGGTGGAGGTGAGGCCGAGCTCTTCGGCGGCATTCCGAAAACTTTTAAATTTTGCGCACGCTAAAAACAGCTTCAAATCATCCCAGGACGCGCCCAGGGCTTCTTCACGGTGCTGCATCATCGCAGCACCCCGGTGCAATAACTGCTGCATACTCCTGATCCCCAACCGCTAAGCTCGTCGTAGCGGGGCATGAAAGCCTCGAACGATAGAGGCGCGACATGAGTATGGAAAGGGGCACGTTTGCCGCAAGGCATGATTTCGATGCCTTGCCGCTGAGCCCGGACGTCGACGTCCGCTGTGCGCAATTTTCCGAAATTGGAGCGCTTTCGGAGATGGCGCACCGGCTGGTGCCGGGCGTGCAGATCGGGACGGCGGAGCTTGCCAAATATTACGTCTTCGATCCCCAGAGCATCCTGACATTCAGCCGCAAAGGCAAGCTCGTCGGCGGCATGGCCTTCCTGTTTCTCAATGACCGCGGACATGACGCGCTGCTGCTCGACGAGATTTGCCTCACCGCGCCCGAGACGCGTTATCTCGCATCGGCAGACGAAGACGTCGCTGCCATCTACATCTGGGCGATCGCGGCGACGGGCCGCGGCATCGCCGGTCTCGGTAAGGCCGCGGCTCATCTGCGGCAGATAAGGTTTCGCGATGCGGATTGCTATGCGCAGCCGTCAACGGTGGCCGGACGCGACATCATGAAGGCGACAGGCTTTGCGCCCGTCCCGAGCTTCCAACCCGACCTTTGGTGCTACGAGCGGCCCTGGCATCGACAGCCGATACGCATGCCGGGAGCGATCATCCAATCAAGGAGCTTTGCAGATGCACGGTACTAGGATTCCAGTCGCCAAGCCCTGTTCCCGCGCCATCACCATCCGCCTCGCGCGCGACCCAAGCGATCTCATGCTGGTGACCGCCATCCGCTCGGCGGTCTACCTCGCCGAGCAGGATTGTCCGTTCGAGGAGGAGTTCGACGGCAACGACATGGTCGCGGCGCATTTCATCGGCTTCGTCGGCAACGAGCCTGCGGGCTGCCTGCGGGTGCGCTTCTTCGGCGATTTCGCCAAGGTGGAGCGGCTTGCGGTGCGTCACCAATATCGGCGCTCGCGCGTCTCGTTCAAGCTGGTGCAGGCCAGTGTCGATTATGTGAAGCGCAAGGGCTTTCGCAAGATCTACGGCCAGGCGCAGGACCGGCTGGTCGATTTCTGGGCCCATTTCGGCGCCAAGCCGCTCGGTCACAACCGCAAGATCACGTTCTCGGATTTCTCCTACACGGAGATGCTGCTGGAGATCGAGCCGGGCCCGGACGCCATCACGCTGGATAGCGATCCCTATGTGATTATTCGTCCCGAGGGCGATTGGGACCGTCCTGGCGTGCTCGATGCCTCGGCCGGGCGGGCGGTGACCTCGCCGCTGCGGGACCTCGCGCTCGCCGACCGCTGAAACAGGTGCAGCTGCGCGCAACTCGATGCTGGTTTCAATGTACGATGATCCGCCGATCCTGGTCTGTGCGGATCTTCAGGTCGAGTACCTGACCCCCGGCCGCCGTCACGTTATCCGCGACGGCGATGCGACGACAGCGCGCTGCCTGGAACTCCTGACGCTGTGGCGCAGCAATCTATGGCCGGTGATGCATCTGAAGCGCATCGCGCAGGCGGCCTGGTTCAATCCGTCATCCAGGCTGACCGATTGGATCGCGGAGACCAGGCCACAACCGGGCGAGATGACGTTCGAGCACCCGCTGCCGTCCGCCTACAGCTCGTCGCGGTTTGGCGGCCACATGTCCGCTATCCGCACCACACGCTGCATCCTGATCGGCTTTTCCCTGGACGAGACCATCCTGGCCACTGCCGTCGAGGGGTTTCACCGCAGTCATCGCTACCATGTGATCACCGACGCGGTGGCTTGCCGGCAGCCGGGCACGGACGATGCCGCGGCCTACCGGCATGCGGTAGTGGATGTCATTGCGAATTTTGCTACAATCCAGTCCAGCGCCGAACTGATCAGAACCAGCGGCGCCGTTGCGGTGTAGGCGGCCGCGGCCGGTCGATGGGGTTGAGAATTGTCGCGGGGAGACGAGCTCAAGGAGCTGGCGAGCGATCTGTCGCATGCCGCCGAGAAGGCGCGCAGACTTGGGCTGCCTACCACGGTCTACTTGCTCTCGATGGCGCTGGTGGAGGTGAGGGAAGCCGTTTCCGCCACCGACGAAGTGGACGACGACGGCGCGGCGTGAGAGCTGCCCAGCCCGATTCTGCGATCCGCGGTCCTATCATGTGCGGCTTTGTGCATCGCTGCTGAGCGCTTGCCGCCGACGAATTGGCATTGCAAGTTTTGCGTCGTGGCAATAGCCAAGTACTTGAGACAAGTACTCGCCATCGAGTGATGACGCCGGCCCGCCGGCGGCGTGACGCTTTTAGGGATCATCGCAAATGTCCATGCTGCCCAATTCGCAAGAGGCCCGGGATGTGGCCTATCAGCTCCATCCCTACACCAATGCGCGCACGCATCAGCAGGCCGGTCCGCTGGTGATCGAGCGCGGCGAGGGGCCTTACGTCTTCGACGCGTCGGGCAAGCGCTATTTCGAAGCCATGGCGGGCCTGTGGAGCGTCGGGCTCGGCTTCAACGAGAAGCGACTGGTCGAGGCGGCGCACAAGCAGATGCAGGCGCTGCCGTTCTACCATACGTTCTCCGCCAAATCGCACGGTCCCTCGATCGACCTCGCCGAGAAACTGGTCGCGCTCGCGCCGGTGCCCATGAGCAAGGTGTTCTTCACCAATTCCGGCTCGGAAGCGAACGACACCGTGTTGAAGCTGATCGCCTATCGCTCCAACGCGCTCGGCCAACCGCAGCGCAAGAAGGTGATCAGCCGCCTGCGTGCCTATCACGGCGTCACCATCGCATCCGCCAGCCTCACGGGCCTGCCGAACAACCACCGCTCGTTCGACCTGCCGCTGCCGAACATCCTGCATACGGGCTCGCCGCACTTCTACAAGGACGGCGCCCCCGGCGAGAGCGAGGAAGCCTTCGCCACGCGCCGGGCCGAGGAGCTCGACGCCCTGATCCAGAAGGAAGGGCCGGATACGATCGCGGCGTTCTTCGGCGAGCCGGTGATGGGGGCGGGCGGTGTCGTGGTGCCGCCGGCGACCTATTGGGACAAGATCCAGAAGGTCCTGAAGAAGTACGACATTCTCCTGGTCGCCGACGAGGTGATCTGCGGTTTCGGCCGCACTGGCAAGATGTTCGGCTGCGAGACCTACGGCATCAAGCCCGATGCGATCGTCGTCTCCAAGCAGATCACATCGAGCTATTTCCCGCTCTCGGCGATCATCCTGAACGACCGCATGTTCGAGCCGATCGCGGACGAGAGCAACAAGATCGGCGTGCTCGGCCACGGCTTCACCGCGGGCGGCCATCCGGTCGGCTCGGCGATTGCGCTGGAGAACCTCAAGATCATCGAGGAGCGCGGCCTCGTCGCACACGCGGCCGAGCTCGGTGGCTACATGCAGGGCCGCTTGCGTGAACTCGCCAGCCACCCGCTGGTCGGCGAGGTCCGCGGCGTCGGCATGATCGCCGCGCTCGAGCTCGTGCTCGACAAGGCGCGCAAGACCGCGGCGGCAACGCCGGGCGCCGTCGGCGGCATCGCCAGCCGCATGCTCCAGGAGCGCGGCGTGATCTCGCGCAACATGCTCGATGCCATCGCGATCTGCCCGCCGCTGATCACGACCAAGACCCAGATCGACGAACTGGTGGACGCGATCTCCGGCGTGCTGAACGACATGAAGAGCGAAGTGGCGAAGCTGACGCCGGCGTAAGGCTTCGTCGCTCTCTCCGTCGTCATTGCGAGGAGCTCTTGCGACGAAGCAATCCAGACTGTTTCCGACGAGGGATTCTGGATTGCTTCCCTGAACCTGTCATCGGGCCGCGCTTCGCGCGGAGCCGTTGGCTCGCAATGACGGGAAATCGGCGCGACAGCGTGCCCCTACGCCCGCTGCACCCCGATCACGCGGCCTTTCTCGATCGCGAGCGCGAGCTCGCCGCGCTTGAGCTTCAGCGCGGCGTCGCCGAACAGCTCGCGGCGCCAACCGCGCAAGGCGGGCACGTCGGCCTCATCGTCCGCCGCGATCTCCTCTAAGTCGTCGACGGTCGCGATCACCTTGCTTGCGACCGCGTGGCGCTCGGCGGTCATCCGCAACAGCACCTTCAACAGCTCGACGATGGCGGCGCCGTTGGAATTGTTGCGCGGTTTCTCCAGCTTGGGCAGCTTCGAGAAGTCCCGCGCCAGCCCCCGCTCGACCGCTGCGATGATGTCCGCGCCCCATTTGGATTTCTCGAACCCCTTCGGCACCGAGCGCAGATGGGCGAGCTTCTCCAGCGTGGTCGGCGCGTGGGTCGCGATGTCGGTGACGGCTTCGTCGCGCAGCACGCGGCCGCGCGGCACGTCGCGGCTCTGCGCCTCCTGTTCGCGCCAGGCCGCGACCTCCATCAGCACCGCGAGGTCCTTGGGCTTGCGGACCCGCGTCTTCAGCCGCTCCCAGGCGCGCTCGGGATGGAAATCATAGGTGCGGGGCGAGGTCAGGACCTCCATCTCGATGGAGACCCATTCGCTGCGGCGGCGCTTCTTCAGGTCGGCGTCGAGCGCGGCGAACACGTCGCGCAAATGGGTGACGTCGGAGACCGCGTAGTGCATCTGCTCCTTGGTCAGCGGCCGGCGCGACCAGTCGGTGAAGCGGTGGGTCTTGTCCGGGCGGTGGCCGGTGACCTTCTCGACCAGGGCGTCATAGGCGATGCTGTCGCCGTAACCGAGCACCATCGCAGCCACCTGGGTGTCGAACACCGGGTGCGGGATGATGCCCGCCTGGTGCCAGATGATCTCAATGTCCTGGCGGGCGGCGTGAAACACCTTGAGCACGCCCTCGTTGCCCATCAGCTCGAAGAACGGCTTGAGATCGATCCCCTCGGCCAGGGTGTCGATCACCACGGCTTCCTCGGCGCTGGCCATCTGCACCACGCACAGCAGCGGGTAGTAAGTGGTCTCGCGCAGGAATTCGGTATCGACTGTTATGACGGGGTGCTTGGCCAGCCGGCTGCAGGCAGCCGCGAGGTCAGCGGTGGTGGTAATTAAATCCATGAACGGCCCATGACACTTGGTATCAGCCGTTCCGCCGAAAGTGCTGTGATGTCAAGGGGCTCTGAGCGAATTCGAGCCTTGCATCGGGCCGGAATCGTCCCTTTCCGACGAAAATCCTATTCGTAGCGGACCCGCTGCGAGGATTTTCGTGCGCAGGGCAGCGCCACCACGAGGACGCACATGGCGACCAGCGCCAGTCCCAGGAACTCGATAACCAACAGATCCACGGCGAAATCTCCAGAAACATTGATAGATTTGTCGGGGCTGCGTTGAGGGTCTGTTAATTGTGATGGTTACCGGCGGCGGGCCGGGGCGGATGGTGGACGAGAAGTTAATTGGGCGCAGCCATGGTCACGCCATCAGCTTCGGCAAGCCGGTCGCGAGGATGTCCACGGCGGCGCGCACCTTCGGCGGCAGCCGGGGTGAGCGCGGCCAGAGAGCGTGGCACTCGTAGAGGAATGGGGGCTGACTGCTGAAGAGATTGACCAGCGCACCCGTGTCGAGGCGCTCGCGGACCAGCCAATAGGGTAGCCAGGCGAGACCCATGCCTTGTGCCGCGGCATCGGCAATCGCCTCCAGGTCGTCAAGTCGGAGCCGGCCCGATGGCATGATCTCGCGATGAGGCCCGCCCTCCTGCGGAAAGAGCCACGGCCGGACACGCCCTGAGCCGCGATAGATGATCGCTTGATGGGCGGCGAGATCGTCGAGCGATTTCGGCTTGCCGCTCGTGCGCAAATACGACCGCGCGCCACATACCACCATGCGCTGGCTTGCGATGCGCCGTGCGATCAGGCCGGACTGGTCGTCGAGATCGCCGGTTCGGATTGCCAGATCGTAGCCGGCCTCGACGATGTCGGCAATCGGATCGCCGAACGAGAGGTCGAGTTCGAGATGCGGATATTTCCGCGCGAGCTTCATCAGCAACGGCGCAATGCAGTGCCGTCCCAGCAGGGCCGGCATGGTGACGCGCAGCCTGCCGCGCGGCTCCGACAACTGGTCGGCAACGACGCTATCTGCGGCTTCGGCCTCGCTCAGCACCGCGCGGCAGCGTTCGTAGTAGGCCTGGCCGGCGTCGGTCAGGCTCTGGCGCCGCGTGGTGCGGTTGAGGAGCCGTGCCCCGAGGCGCTCTTCGAGGAAACGGACGTGCTTGCCAACCATCGGCCCCGACATCTCCAGGGCATCGGCCGCAGCCGCGAACGAGCCGAGATCGACGGCCCTGACGAACACGGCCATGCTGGTCAGGCGGTCCATGATTGAAAACTCCTGGTTTCGACTGTTGGCTTGCTTGGGCGATTTATCCTCTTCGCACGGATCGGCATAGCTCTATTCAGTTCAACTGTTTTGGAGTGCATCCATGGCCCGCGCCGTTCGCTTTTATCGCCATGGTGGTCCCGACGTGCTGCGCATCGAACCCATCGATGTTCCGCCACCGGCGACGGGAGAGGTGCAGATCCGGGTCAAGGCACTCGGCCTCAATCGCGCCGAGGCCTTGTTGCGAACGGGGACCTATATCGAGCGCGCGACATTTCCATCTGGGCTGGGTCTCGAGGCGGCCGGCATCGTCGAAGCGGTCGGGGACGATGTGACGAGCTTTGTGCCGGGCGATATCGTGAGCATCGTGCCGGCGCTGTCGATGGTGCGATGGCCGGCCTATGCCGAGCTCGCGACGTTTCCGGCCGAACTCATCGTGAAACATCCGCCGGAGCTCGGCTTCGAGACGGCGGCGGCCGTGTGGATGCAGTATCTGACAGCCTACGGCGCTTTGGTCGACATCGCCCGACTTGGTCGAGGGGACATCGTCGCCATCACCGCTGCATCCAGCAGCGTCGGGATTGCGGCGATTCAGATTGCGAACCGGGTCGGCGCGACCGCGGTCGCGCTGACGCGGACCTCGGCCAAGCTTGGGGCCTTGCGCGATGCCGGCGCGGCCCATGTCGTCGCCTCGGACGAAGACGACATTCGGGCGCGGCTGGAGGCGATCGCCGGATCTAACGGGGTCCGCGTCGTCTTCGACGCCGTCGGTGGTCCCGCGTTCGAGCCGCTGACCGCGGCCATGTCGCCGGGCGGAATCCTGATCGAATATGGTGGATTGAGTCCTGAGCCGACGCCGTTTCCGCTGTTCAACGTGTTGACGAAGAGCCTGGTGTTGCGCGGCTACCTCGTGCACGAGATCATCCGCGATCCCGCGCGCCTCGCGCAGGCCAAGGCGTTCATTCTCGACGGGCTGTCGGATCGCACGTTGCAGCCGGTCATCGCCAGGACGTTCCGCTTCGAGGACATCGTCGAAGCGCATCGGTTTCTGGAGTCGAACGATCAGTTCGGCAAGATCGTGGTGACGATCTGTTGAAGTGTCTTTCGTGAGCGCTGCTTCGTAGGGTGGGCAAAGCGAAGCGTGCCCACCATCGATCAACAGAGTTGAGAGGTAGATGGTGGGCACGGCGCTATGCGCCTTTGCCCACCCTAAGAGATGCGTATTCGGTTCGAAATCGTACAGCCCCTTACGGCAGCTTGAGCGACGTCTCCGCGTTGTACGGCTTGAGCGTCTCGTCGGCGGCTTTCTGGGCGGCGGCGAGGGCTTCCTTCGGCTGCTTCTTGCCGTTGAGGACCAGCATCACCTCGTCCTCGAGGTTCTTGCGCACCGGCACGGTCTTGTAGGTCGCAAACCACGGCTTTGCGACGTCGAGCTGCTCGACGGCGGTCTTGGCGTCCGGGTTCTTGCCCAGGAATTCGACCATCTCCGGCGTCTTGTAGGCGGCCATGTTTGGCGCGAAATAGCCGGTGGCGCGGCTCCACCAGCCGCTCTTCTCGGGCGAGGTCATCCACTTGATCAGCGTCCAGGCGGCCTTCTGCTTGTCGGCCTCAAGCCCGGCCGGCATGATCAGGGAGGCGCCCCCGATCGGCACCGCGTTGCGGACGTTGCGCGGGATGAAGGCGACCTTGTAGGGGAACTTGGCGTTGTCGCGCACATAGGTGAGCGAGCCTGTCGACAGCATCATCATCGCGGCATTGCCCGAGATGAAGGAGGTGCTCACCGCAGGGCCGGGCGTGGCGCCGGGCGTGTGGACCTTGTGCTTGTAGATCAGGTCGTTCCACCAGGTCAGTGCACCCAGCATCGAGGGCGTGTCGTAATAGACCTCGCCGCCGAACTCCTCGTTGTAGTAGCGCCCGCCATTGCTCATGGTGAGCGTTTCCATCATCCAGCCGCAATAGTCGTAGGCGCAGGGGATCGCGATGCCCCATTGGGTCACCTTGTCGCCCTCGCGCTTGGTCAGCTTCTTGGCCCAGTCGGTGAGCTCGGCCCAGGTCTGCGGCGGCTTGCTCGGATCAAGGCCCGCTTCCTTGGCCTTGTCGGCGTTGATGTAGAGCAGCGGCGTCGAATTGTGGAACGGCACGCCGTAGACCGAGCGGTTGATCACGGCATTGCCGTGCAGCGCCGGGAAGAACTGGCCGAGGAACTGGTCCTTGGTGGTGCCGTCGGCCTTGATCAGCGCATCGAGATTGGTGAGCTCGTTCTCGATCTGCATGTCGAGCAGGAAGTTCGCTGACATGATCACGGCGGCCGGCGGCTTGCCGGCCTTGATCGCGGCGCGGGTCTTGATCAGCGTGTCGTCATAGGAGCCGGTGTAGACCGCAGTCGCCTTGACGCTGGGATGAGTCTCGTTGAACTCCTTGATCAGGGTGCCCATGTCGCGGGCGAGCTTGCCGTCGACGGGGACGGGAAAGAACAGGTCGACCTCGGTCGGACCTTCGGCCTTGGCCGGAACGGCGAGGGCGCCTGCCATGGTGCCTACCATGGCAAGGCCGAGCATGAGCCTGCGAGAGAACAGCATCGGAAAATCTCCTATTTGATGCCTGAGGTGACGAAAGAGCTTATGAAGCGTTTCTGGAAGATCAGGAAGGCGACGAGCAGAGGCGCGATCACCATGAGCGTGCCGGCGGCGATGGTGCCCCAGGCCTGCGTGCCTTCGGCGGTCTTGGTGAAGACGGAGAGGCCGATCGTGAGCGGGCGCTTGTCCGGCGAATTGATCACCATCAGGGGCCACAGGAAGTCGTTCCAGTGGCTGGTCACGGAGATGATGGCGAAGGCCGAGAAGCTCGGCATCGACAGCGGCACGTAGATGTGGCGGATGCGCTGGAACAGGCCGGCGCCGTCGATCAGGGCGGCGTCTTCCAGCTCGGTCGGAATGGCCTCGAACGCCTGGCGCATCAGGAAGGTGCCGAAGGCCGAGGCGAAGAACGGCATCATCACCCCGGTGAGCGTGTCGTAGAGACCGAGCTGCGCCACCAGCGACAGGTTCGGCACGATCAGCAGCACCGGCACCAGCATCAGCTGCATCAGGAACAGGTAGAAGATCGGCGTCTTGCCGGCGAAATCGAGGCGCGCGAAGGCAAAGCCGGCCAGCGTGATCGTGACGAATTGCACCAGCAAAATGCCGGTGCAGATGATCGTGGTGTTGAGCGTGTAGCGCGGGAAATCGCCGATCTCCCAGGCGTCTCTGACATTGTCGAGCGTGGGTTTGAGGCTCGGCATCAGCTCGGCCATGGCGTTGATGCCGTCGGAGGCCGGGCGCAGCGTCGCGACGACCATCCACAGGAATGGGATCAGCCAGACCATCGCGAGCAGCACCGTCAGCGCAAAGCCGATCTTGGGCGTGATCTCGCCGCGGGTGGCGAGCGGGGCGTCCTTCCACAGCGTATCAAACAGCTTCATGGCCCGCCCTCGCGGTTCGCCATGGTGCGGAAGGACAGCGCGGTGAGGGCCATCAGCGCGGCCAGCGTCAGCAGCGTCGCCGCCGAGGCCTTGCCGATGTCGTAGTGCTCGACCGCCTGCTGGTAGATGTAGAACAGCACGAGATTGGTCGCGTTGGACGGCCCGCCCTGGGTCAGGACGAAGACGTGGTCGACCTGCGTCACCGCATTCAGCGTGGCGATGACGGTGACGAACAGGAAGGTGGGCTTGAGCTCCGGCAGGATGATGTGGCGCAGCCGCCGATACGGTCCGGCGCCGTCGAGATGCGCGGCCTCCATCACGTCCTCGGGCACGGCCTGGAGGCCGGCGAGGAAGAACAGCATGTAATAGCCGGCGTTCTTCCAGATCGTGATGACCATGATCGCATAGAGCGCGATGTCGGGATCGCCGAGCCAGTTCGGCAGCACCGGCAGCAGCCGGCCGATGTAATAGTCGAGCAGGCCGACGTTCGGCAGGAAGATGAACAGGAACAGCGCCGAGGCCGCGACCATCGGGATCAGCACCGGCAGGAACAGCGCGGCGCGCAGCGCGCTGTTCACGGCATGAGTGCGCGCCAGCGCCAGCGCGAACAACAGCGCAAGCGCGATGCTCGGCACTGCCGTGCCGACGGCGTAGATCAAATTGTTGACGACGGCTCCTGCGAAGGCGGGGTCGGCAAGCACCGCGCTGATGTTCTCAAAGCCGACGAAACGCACCGGCGCCTTCGGCGTCGCGCGCTGATAGAGCGCATCGATCAGCACGCGCCCCATCGCGCCATAGGTGAACAGCGCGAGGAAGACCAGCGAGGGCAGGAGCAGCAGATAGGCCGGCAGCGAGGCCTTGAAGCGGCTCGTGAAGCGCTTCAGAAGGTGCAGACGCGGTGCCGCCGACGTCGCGACCGGGAGAGCCGCGGGTTCAGCGAGGCTCATCTCATCGCGCCCGGAAATTGAGCGCGTAGTCGCGGCCGTCCACTCCCGCCGGCGGCTCGAAGGGGAAGCGCAGACTCTGGTCGAGGAAATCGTGGCTGTGCACGACGAGGTTCTCGTTGTCGATCAGCACGACGCCATAGGCCGGCGGCTCGTGGCTGGCGAGATGCTCGCTGGCCGCGACGTTGAGCTCGAACCAGACCTGGTGGTTGGTCCCGCGCAGCGTCGAGAACGGGATCTTGCCGTAGCTGCCGAAGATCGGCCGGTGCACATGGCCGAAGAAAAGGTGGCGGATCCGCGCGCGATAGGGCGCGATGACTTCCGCGAATTCGGCGCTCTGCTTCAGCGCGATCTCGTCCATGGCGTGGACGCCGACCGGGAAGGGCGGATGGTGCATGAACACGACGAATTCCTGATCGGCGGGCGCGGCGGCGAGTGTGCTTGCCAGCCAGCCGAGGCGCCTTACGCACATCTCGCCGGCATGGCTGGTCTCGTCCAGCGTGTCGAGGAAGACGAACAGGCCGTGCTCGGTGGTGCGCGTGCCCTGCACGAAGCCGTTGGCATCGCGCGGCGCCGCCTTCAGCGCGTCCAGGCAGGTGACGCGCTTGTCGTGATTGCCGACCATCGCGATGTAGGGAATCTTCAACGCCGTCATCGCCTCGGCGAAGTTGGCGTAGGACTGAGGCTCGCCCCAATGGGTGAGATCGCCGGTCACGACCGCAAACGCAGCGTCGGACTGGTGCTTGTTGATGTCGGCGATCGCCGCATCCAGCCGGGCGCGCGGATCGAGGCCGTAGAGCATCGAGCCGGGATTCGCGAGATGCGTGTCGGTGAGGTGGATGAATTTGAAGGGCATGGCGCGCCTAAATCGGGACGGTTGGAGGATCGGCGCCTCCGGCAAGACGGCGCTCTCAGCCCGTTAGAGCGCGTGTGTTTCAGTTTGATGACAGCGGTTCCCGCGGCCTGCTGAAGATGTGGACACGCCTCCGGGGGCAGATGCGACGCGGACGGCGCCTCACGATTGCGCTGCAGTGAAGGAGCTACCTTGCCGTGAAGATGCGGTCATGGTTTGCTGGGTCCAAGCCTCATTTGCATCACGAGTTTCCCCAATGCCGCCGCGAGTCTTCCGCAAGCTGGGATTGCTTGCTCTCTCCGTCCTGCTTGCCGTGTTGAGCACCGGTCCGCGTGCGACCGCGGCCGAGTTCAACTTCGCCCGCTACAAGGAGACCGATCTCGACGAATTCCTGGCGCGCCGGCGGCCCGCCACCGGCATGGACGTCTACCCAATGTCGCCGCTGAAGCTCGATGTCACGCTGGCCTCTCACGGCGAGCCGTGTGCCAACGGAGCGCTCAAGCGGTCTCTGATCATGAGCGGCATGCCCAAGCAGGATGCCGACAGCCTGCAGGCGACCAACTGCATCACGGTGCGCTCCGCCAAGGGGCGCGAGCTCAAGGTCTTTATCCAGGATGT
The DNA here is from genome assembly GCF_020193585.1 of Bradyrhizobium sp. IC3195. Taxonomy (NCBI): domain Bacteria; kingdom Pseudomonadati; phylum Pseudomonadota; class Alphaproteobacteria; order Hyphomicrobiales; family Nitrobacteraceae; genus Bradyrhizobium; species Bradyrhizobium sp. IC3195. The sequence continues at coordinate 500,875 of NZ_JADYVG010000001.1, forward strand.
GGTCTACGGCTTCCTGCCGGGCGAAGTGCCGGTCGGGGACAAGCTCTCGCTTTATGCGATCCATGCCTTCACGTCCCCTGACGGGCCGGGACTGCTGGTCAACGAATTCCTGACCCCGCGCAGCTTTCCACGTGCCGACAAGCCGGCGGACACGACGATGACATCCTGCGGATGCTGGACCCACGACGAGCATCCCGGTGTCGATTTCACCGCCGACAAGCCGGGCGCTCCGGTGGCAGCGATGGCGGACGGCGTTATCGTCAAGATCGAGGCCGGCGAGCAGGCGCCGGCCGATTTTCCCGGGATCGGCGGCTGCGGCCGATACGTCGTGCTCAAGCACACCTATCCCAATGGCGGCATCGTCTACACGCGCTACGTCCAACTCGGCCGCGTGGTCGGTCCGAAAGGCGAGACACTTAGGGTGGGAGCGACCGTCAAAGCGAAGGACACGATCGGCGAGATCGGCCCGAGCAAGGTGCTGCATTTCGAGCTTCGCCCCGTCGCTCCCGGCAACACGACGACGGACAAGGCCTGGAGCGAACGCTACGGCAAGATGCCGGACATGGAGTGGTCACGCTACGAGACCGTCGATCCCCAGAAGTTCGACGTGGCATCGTTCGGCGGGGTGAAGAAGGCGACGAAGTAGAATGAGTGCGTAGGGTGTATTAGCGAAGCGTCATCCACCTTTTCGCTCTTCGCGCGTCGAGAGAAGTGGTGGATTACGCCTTCGGCTAATCCACCCTACGCAGCGGGTTCGATCTCGCTTCGGCTACGTCCCGCAGAACGTCTGCAACACGCGCTGGTCCGGCAGCGGCGGGTCGGCGTAGGCGGCATACTCCGGCTGGTCGTCGAACGGCCTCGCCAGCACCTTCACCAGCTCCTCGAACGGCGCGTAATCGTCGTCGTTCACCGCGGCCTGGATCACGGCCTCGACGCGGTGGTTGCGCGGGATAAAGAGCGGGTTGACCGCGTGCATGGCGGCCTGGCGCTCGGCGGCGGTTTGCGGCTCCAGCGCGATGCGTGCGCGCCAGCGGCCGGCCCATTCGTCGAAGGCTGCGGGCTCCATGAACTGGGCGCGCACGTCGGCAGCCTCATCGCCAGTGGCCTCGCCGAGCTTGCGGAAGGTGAGGGTGAAGTCGGCCTGGTTCTTGGCCATGGCATCGAGCAGGTCCTGGATCAGCGCATCGTCGCCGTCGCGCTCCGTGAACAGGCCGACCTTCCTGCGCAAGCCGGCCTGATAGGCCGCGCTGAACTGGTCCGAGAAGGCGCCGAGAATGTCCTGGGCTTCGGCGACGGCCTTCTCCTGGTCGTCCGAAAATAGCGGCAGCAGGCATTCGGCAAGCCGCGTCAAATTCCACAAGCCGATGCGCGGCTGGTTGGCATAGGCGTAGCGGCCCATCTCGTCGATCGAGGAGAACACCTGGGCAGGATTGTAGGAATCCATGAAGGCGCACGGGCCATAATCGATGGTCTCGCCCGAGATCGAGCTGTTGTCGGTGTTCATCACGCCGTGAATGAAGCCGACCAGCAGCCAGCGCGCGATCAGCTCGGCCTGGCGCGCGACCACGGCGGCGAGCAGCGCGTGATACGGCCGCTCGGCGTGGAGCAGGTCCGGATAATGGCGCGTGATGACGTGATCGGCGAGCCGGCGGATCGCCTCGGTGTCCCGGCGGACGGCGAAGAACTGGAAGGTGCCGACGCGGATGTGGCTGGAGGCGACGCGGGTCAGCACCGCGCCGGGCAACGCGGTCTCGCGGATGACGTGCTCGCCGGTGACGACCGCGGCGAGCGAGCGCGTGGTCGGGATGCCCAGCGCAAACATGGCCTCGCTGACGATGTATTCGCGCAAGACCGGGCCGAGCGCCGCGCGGCCGTCGCCGCGGCGGGAGAATGGGGTGGGGCCGCTTCCCTTGAGCTGGATGTCGCGGCGGACGCCGTCTTTGTCGATGACCTCGCCGAGCAGGATGGCACGGCCGTCGCCGAGCTGCGGCACGAAATGCCCGAACTGGTGCCCGGCATAGGCCATGGCGATGGGATCCGCTCCGGCGGGAACCGTCTTGCCGGCCAGGATTTCCGCGCCTTCAGGGGTCTCCAGCACATCAGGATCAAGCCCGAGCTGGACCGCCAGCGGCCGGTTCAGCTTGATCAGCCGGGGCGCGGCGACGGGGGTCGGCGCGACGCGGGCGAAGAAGTTGTCCGGCAGCGCCGAATAGGAGTTCTGGAAGGGGAAATGCACCGTCATGACCTCAAGATAGGGCTGGAACGTCAATCGGCAAAGGTTCGCCCCCGGATAAGCCAAAAATGGGCACCTGAGGTCCAAATCCGGCCGTTCCCTTGGTTGCCGCCCCCGTCCTGCCGGGGTAAACCCTGCCGCAACTTCGGACCGGCCATCACGGGCCGTTCGATTCGCTTCCTTCAGACATTGATTTTGGGACGACCATGCATCGCTACCGGTCACATACATGCGGCGCGCTCCGCGAGAGCAACATCGGCGAGACCATCCGCCTCTCCGGCTGGGTCCATCGCGTCCGCGACCATGGCGGCGTGCTGTTCATCGACCTGCGCGACCATTACGGCCTGACCCAGTGCGTGGTCGACCCGGACTCGCCGGCGTTCTCGCTGGCCGAAAAGCTGCGCTCGGAATTCGTGGTCAAGATGGACGGCAAGGTCCGCCGCCGCCCCGATGGCACCGACAATGACGACCTGCCGACCGGCAAGGTCGAGGTCTACATCAGCGAGATCGAGGTGCTGGGACCGGCCGGCGACCTGCCGCTGCCGGTGTTCGGCGACCAGGAATATCCCGAAGACATCCGCCTCAAGTATCGCTTCCTGGATCTGCGTCGCGAGAAGCTGCACCAGAACATCATGACGCGCGTCGAGATCATCAAGTCGATGCGCCGGCGCATGGAGGGGCAGGGCTTCTTCGAGTTCAACACGCCGATCCTGACCGCGTCCTCGCCGGAAGGCGCGCGCGACTTCCTCGTCCCGTCGCGTATCCATCCCGGCAAGTTCTACGCGCTGCCGCAGGCGCCGCAGCAGTACAAGCAGCTCTTGATGATGTCGGGCTTCGACCGCTACTTCCAGATCGCGCCCTGCTTCCGCGACGAGGACCCGCGCGCCGACCGTCTGCCCGGTGAGTTCTACCAGCTCGACGTCGAGATGAGCTTTGTGACGCAGGAAGACGTCTTCGCGGCGATGGAGCCTGTGATCACGGGCGTCTTTGAAGAGTTTGCCAAGGGGAAGCCGGTGACCAAGGGCTGGCGCCGGATTCCGTTCGCCGAGGCGTTGCGCAAGTACGGCAGCGACAAGCCGGACCTGCGCAATCCCATCGAGATGCAGGACGTCTCCGAGCATTTCCGCGGCTCCGGCTTCAAGGTGTTCGCGCGCATGCTCGAAGATCCCAAGAACCAGGTCTGGGCGATCCCGGCACCGGGCGGCGGCAGCCGCGCCTTCTGTGACCGCATGAACTCGTGGGCGCAAGGCGAGGGCCAGCCCGGCCTCGGCTACATCATGTGGCGCGAGGGCGGCGAGGGCGCCGGTCCCCTCGCCAACAACATCGGGCCCGAGCGCACCGCCGCGATCCGCGCACAGCTCGGCGTCAAGGAAGGCGATGCCGCCTTCTTCGTCGCTGGCGATCCCGACAAGTTCTGGAAGTTCTCAGGTCTTGCCCGCACCAAGGTCGGCGAGGAATTGAACCTCACCGACAAGGAGCGGTTCGAGCTCGCCTGGATTGTCGACTTCCCGATGTACGAGTATAACGAGGACGACAAGAAGGTCGACTTCTCGCACAACCCGTTCTCGATGCCGCAGGGCGGCCTCGATGCGCTGAAGTCGCAGGATCCGCTGACCATCAAGGCGTTCCAGTACGACATCACCTGTAACGGCTACGAGATCGCCTCGGGCGGCATCCGCAACCACGTGCCGGAAGCCATGGTGAAGGCGTTCGAGATCGCAGGTTACGGCGAGCAGGAAGTGGTCGACCGCTTCGGCGGCATGTACCGCGCCTTCCAGTACGGCGCGCCGCCGCATGGCGGTATGGCCGCCGGCGTCGACCGCATCGTGATGCTGCTCTGTGGCACCACGAATCTACGGGAGATCTCGCTGTTCCCGATGAACCAGCAGGCCATGGACCTCCTGATGGGCGCCCCGTCGGAAGCCACCACGAAACAGCTCCGCGAGCTGCATGTGCGGGTCAACCTGCCGCAGAAGTGAATTTGACGGTTTCTAGTCTGGTGCCCCGGACGCAGCGCGGCACGCGAGTGATGCGCTGCTGAGCTGGGGCCCAAGAATTCCGGTGAACTTGCTCTTTTTGTCTTCGTCGTGTTCAAGTTGACGTTAATCGTGAGATCGATCTAAGGTCGCGTCGTGGACGGAGAGCTCAATGAGCAACAGTCGCGTCGCCGCCCTAGTCTTGGCAGTGATTGCGCTGCTTATCGCCGGCATGATGCTCGACTTTTACTGGGACTGCCGCCTCCTGAAGGGGGGAACGATGAAAGACTGCATGCCCGGTCGCCCCGGACCGACGGGACTTCACTGACGACACGAGTTGAAGCCCTCCCGAGCCGCATCCGGGAGATCGAACTACAGCCCCGTCGAGGCCTCGATCCTGAACTGCGCCAGCGCGCTCTGCGGGTCGGTTTGCGAGAGCTGCATCAATTGCATCAACGGCACCTTGGCGCGGGGCGTCAGTTTGATGGTCAGCGTCTGCCCCGGCGCTTCCACGAATCCGGCGAGCGCGTCGACCGCGCCCCTGGCATCGCTATTGGTCCCTGCGATCTTCTCGCCTTGCGCCCTGATCATCGCGACGATGGCGCTGCGGGCAGCATCGCGGCTGACATTCTGCATGCGTGCGAACTGCGCCACGACGAGATCGACCACGCCGCCGTCACGCAGCGAGGCCTCAAGCGCGCCGGTTTCGACCAGCGCTGCCTGACCCATCGCCTGCGCCGGGTCGGTCGTGAACAGGCCGCGCGGCACATTGACGAGCGCGACGCGGGTCTGCAGCCTGGCGAGGTTGCCGAGATCGAGCGTAGCGGGGGCGAGCGCGAACGCGCCCGACGATTCCGTCCAGGCCGCGCCGAGATCCAGATCGATCGCCAGCTTGTCCACGCCTGCCACGATCAGCGGCTGCAGCGCCGGATTGGCGGGATCGGTCGGCGCGAGCATCTTCACGACCAGATTGACCTTGCTCGGGATCGGCCCGACGAACTCCCCCCAGTTCAGGCTGATCGTATCGATGGTGAAGAGCTGCCGCGTCGTCTTGTACGGCGAGACCACGCCCTTGATCTCGGCACCTTGGAGCACGCGGAATAGGCCGACCATCTGATCGGGCGAGGGCGGCCGTCCCGGCGTTTGGAGACTCGCCGCCCAGCGCATCAGATTTGCCACGCTGAAGGACTTCAACGCGAAGCGGTCCATCTTGAACTGGCCCTGCGGCATCGGGATGTCGAGGCCCTCCAGCGTTATTCTGTCCTGATCGTATTTGACCGCGTCGAGCCGTCCCGTCCCTTGCGGCGTCTCGGCCGTTTGCCGGCCAATTTCGGCCTTGCCGATCTGGAAGCCGTCGAAGAGGTCGGCCACCTTCTCGATCATGTCACGCGACTGTGCCGGCGTTGGGATCGAGCCGTCGGCCGGCACCAGCGCGATGATCTCGGCCGGCCGGAATTTCGAGGGCCGGATGGCAATGTCGTCGAAGGTGAACCCGTCCACCTGCATGCGCATGCCGGGAGCCGCCGTCACGACATAGGAGTTGACCGAGATGCGCCGATAGATCCTGTGAAAATTGTCGTCGTTCGATCCTTGCGGATCGAGCGCAGCCCTCACGGCGGTTGGGTCGAATTCGTAGATGGCCAGGCCGGACAATTCGCCGGTCATCTTCGCGGGCCTGCCCGGCTGGGTCAGGTCGACCGTAAGGGCGACGCGGTCCATCTTCGCCGTTTCGATCTTGCCCCGGTTGACGTTCTGGATGGACACGCCCGAATAGACATAATCACCGCCGCCGGCATTGCCGCCCGCATCGACGTTGACCTCGAGGGTCGGCACCGCGATCTCCGACGCCGAGATGTTCGCGTATTGCGCGAGGATGAAGCGGTACATGTCGATAATCGAGCCGGTCACCGGCGTGCCCTCTGCGCGGGTCGGGCCGGAAAAATTGCGCGCGGTGATCTGCGGGAGCTTGTAGTTCGCCTTCACGGTGATCCGCTCGGTGGATGTAAAGCCGACCTCGACGCCCGACGCCTCGATGCTGTCGGCCGAGAAACGAGCCTCGTCCGGCTGGCGCACACCGACGGCCGTGATCTTGGCGACCTTCAAGGTGGCGAGCTGCGCCTGGGCAGGCTCGACTTTGATGTCCTCCACCGTCAGCGTCCGGGTCGCGAGCTCGAACCCGATCTTGCCATGGCTCGCCTTGCCCCCACCCGAGCGGATCTGCGCGAACACCGCCTCGACCTCGGCGGTCGCCCGGTTCTGCACATACAGATTGAAGCCGAACCATCCGCCCGCGGCGAGCACCGCTGCCACGACGAGGCCGATCAGGATTCGCTTCATTCCCAGCTCCGATTGCCGATTTTGGATCGCGCAACCTGCCATATTCGCGAAACGCCGCGCGGTCCAGAGAAAGCTATGGTTTCAAATATTTGACGGCGCGCCCTGTTGACGGGGATGCAATCGGATGTTGCCACCGGGCCTTCGGCCGTGCTTCATCCCGTTTCCATGACCCGGAAATACGGTCCGCTTGGGCCGTCGAATCGCATTTTTGAGGCCGGTAACGCGAGGCGAGACACCGCATGTCGTCCTATTCTGATGATCTCCACCAGGCGGCGCTCGCCTACCACCGTCTGCCGCGCCCTGGAAAGCTCGAGATCCAGGCAAGCAAGCCGCTTGCCAACCAGCGCGACCTTGCGCTGGCCTATTCGCCAGGCGTCGCCGCGGCCTGCACCGAGATCGCCAAGAACCCGGCCGAGGCGGCCACGCTCACCACGCGCGCCAATCTGGTTGCCGTGGTCTCCAACGGCACCGCGGTGCTCGGCCTCGGCAATATCGGTCCGCTGGCCTCCAAGCCGGTGATGGAAGGCAAGGCGGTCCTGTTCAAGAAATTCGCCGGCATCGACGTGTTCGACATCGAGATCGCCGCCGACACCATCGACCGTGTGGTCGAGACCGTGGCCGCGCTGGAGCCGACCTTCGGCGGCATCAATCTGGAGGACATCCGCGGACCGGAATGCTTCGAGATCGAAGCGCGCTTGAAGGAGCGCATGAAGATTCCGGTCTTCCACGACGACCAGCACGGCACTGCGATCATCGTCGCCGCCGCCATCACCAATGGTTTGAGGCTGAACGGCAAGAAGCTGTCCGAGGTCAAGATCGTCGCGTCGGGGGCAGGGGCCGCGGCGATCGCGACACTCAATCTCCTGGTCTCAATGGGCGCGCAGCGCAAGAACATCTGGGTCTGCGACATCGACGGCCTCGTGCACGAGGGCCGCAACACCTCGATGGACCGCTGGAAGGCGGTCTATGCGCAGAAGACCGACAAGCGCACGCTCGCCGACGTGATCGGCGGCGCCGACATCTTCATCGGGCTCTCGGCGCCGGGCGTGCTCAAGCCGGAGATGGCCAAGGCGATGGCCGACAAGCCTTTGATCATGGCGCTCGCCAATCCCGTGCCGGAAATCATGCCGGAAGAGGCGCGCAAGGCGCGCCCCGACGCCATGATCTGCACCGGCCGTTCCGACTACCCGAACCAGGTCAACAATGTCCTCTGCTTTCCCTTCATCTTCCGTGGGGCGCTCGACGTCGGCGCCACCGCGATCAACGAGGAGATGAAGCAGGCCGCCGTCGAGGCGATCGCGCAGCTCGCGCGCGAGGCGCCGTCGGATGCCGTCGCGCAGGGTTTCGACACCGGCGAGACGCAGGGCTTCGGTCCGGGCTCGCTGATCCCGAGCCCCTTTGATCCCAGGTTGATCTTGCGCATCGCGCCGGCCGTGGCGAAGGCGGCGATGGAATCGGGCGTCGCAACGCGCCCCATCACCAATTTCGACGAATACACCGCGCTGCTCGAGCGCTTCGCCTTCCGCTCCGGCCTCGTCATGAAGCCGATGTTCGCCAAGGCCAAGACCCAGCCGGTGCGCGTGATCTATGCCGAAGGCGAGGACGAGCGCGTGCTGCGCGCCACGCAAGTCGTGCTGGAGGAAAAGCTGGCGCGGCCGATCCTGGTCGGCCGTCCGTCGGTCGTGGAGGCGCGCATCAAGCGCTTCGGCCTCTCGATCCGGGCCGGCAAGGATTTCGACCTCGTCAATCCCGAGGACGATCCGCGCTACCGCTCCTACGTGCAGTCCTATGTCGAGGTCGCCGGTCGCCGCGGCGTGACGCCGGATGCAGCCCGCACCGTGGTGCGCACCAACAATACGGTGATCGCCGCGCTTGCGGTGACGCGCGGGGAAGCAGACGCCATGCTCTGCGGCGTCGAGGGCCGCTACATGAGCCATCTGCGCCACGTCCGCGAGATCGTCGGCTTCTCGCCTGGAATCAGCGACTATGCGGCGCTGGCGCTATTGATCACCAGCAAAGGCGCCTTCTTCATCGCCGACACGCAAGTTCGCCCCAATCCGAGCGCGGAGGAGCTTGCCGAGATCGCATCGCTCGCCGCGGTCCACGTCCAGCGCTTCAACATCAAGCCGAAGATCGCCTTCGTCTCGCATTCGGATTTCGGCAGCTACGACACCGATTCCTCGCGCAAGATGCGGCTGGCGACCCAGCTTCTGAAGGACAAGCATCCGGAGATCGAGGCCGACGGCGAAATGCAGGGCGACACCGCGCTCTCCGCAGCTGCGCGAAGGATGGTGCTGCCGCATTCCAAGCTGGAGGGCGAGGCCAACATCCTGATCATGCCGACCCTGGATACTGCCAACGTCGCCTATCAGATGATCAAGTCGCTGGCGGACGCGCTGCCCGTCGGCCCGATCCTGGTCGGCCCGGCGCGCCCCGCGCATATCCTCACCCCCTCGGTGACGGCACGCGGCATCCTCAACATGACGGCCGTGGCCGTGGTGGAAGCGCAGGAACGCGCCTCGCGGCAGCAGCCGACGTTGTTTACGTAAGGCACCGCTGTCGCGCCGCTGGAGGTGCAATCCTTCTCCCCTTGTGGGAGAAGGTGGCATAGGCGGCCTTCGGCCGCCGTTCTTAGCGACGCCGAAGCGAAGCTTCGGCCGTGGCGCCGGATGAGGGGGCTGTTTCCGCGAGTCGGGATCTCGCGAGTTGCCCGTGCCGATAGATACCCCTCATCCGTCTCGCCCTTCGCGGCGAGCCACCTTCTCCCACAAGGGGGAGAAGGGAAGAGACCGGCAATTTTGAATTCCTATCAGTTCGCCATTTCCCCGTTTGTAAACCGGCGCACGACTCTCCATAATCTCCTCAAGCGTTCTGCGCTCTGAGCTTGCCAAGAGGCCGATCATGCCAGCGTTCGTGACTTTCGGGCGAATCCTGTTCGCCGTGCTGTTCATCTACACGGGCGCGACCAAGCTGTTTGCCATCCAGGCCACCGCCGACGTCATCGCAACCAAGCTCGTGGTGCCCGATGTCGTCGCGCCTTATGCCCAGCAGGTCGAGACGGCGACCGCCATGACCACGCCGCAGCTCTTGGCGATCGCGATCGGCGGGCTCGAGATCATTGCAGGGCTGATGATCGCGCTGAATTTCGGCGCGCGTTTCTTCGCGATGCTGCTGATCGTCTACGTCGCCGTCGCGACCGTCCTGTTCTACGATTTCTGGAACATGGCGGCGCCCGACAACGCCAAGATGCTGGTCGACGCGCTCAAGAACCTCTCGATCATCGGCGCGCTCTGCATGATCATCGGCTATGGCCGCACCACGCGTCCGGCCGAGGCGGCCTACGGCGACGTCTAGCGGTCACTCCGCTCTCGGCGGCGCGATCTCGCGCATCCAGCGGGAAATCGTCGCGCTGCTCGCTCCATCGCTGCCGTGCTGTCGGCCGAGCAGGGCGGCCTCCCGTGCGGCGCGGGGCGTGATGCCGTAGGCGGCCTTGAACGAGCGCGTGAAATGCGCGTCGGTGCCGAGCTGCCAGCGCCGTGCCACCTCGCTGATCCGGGGGCCCCGCGCGCCCGAATTGGCGAGGTCGAAGAAGGCGCGGTGCAGCCGGCGGCTGCGGATGTAGTCGGCGATGCCGCCGACCGGGGCGAACAGCCGGTACAGCGAGGCCCGGGACAGGCCGAAATGGGCGGCGATCGAATTGGCCGACAGATCCTCGCTGGCAAGGCCAGCCTCGATATATTGGCGGATCCGCATCAAGGACGGGCTTGCCGCGACGCCATGGTCGGCATCGGCCTCGCCCCGTTCGATTTCGTTGCGAAGGCACGCGGCCAGCAGCGACACCGTGCCCTCGACCACGGATTGGCATTCGTCGAGGCTCATGCGCGGGGCAAATTCGAACAGGGCGGTGAGATGCCCCGCCAGCAATCGCGCGATCACGCTGCTGCCCGGCAGCACCAGGCCATGCAAATCATCGACCCGCAAGACATGGGCGGCGAACATCGGGCGCGGCACGACCAGCGTGACATTCTCGAACGCCGTCGCCTTGGTCTCCAGCGCCTGGGCGAGATCGAACAGGCAGATGTCGCCGGCGCGTACGCGCATCGGCCGTGTGCCGGCAACGCCGTCATAGCCGCCCTTCAGATAGAGCTGGAGGATGATGTGGTCGACGCCGCTGCGCGCGATCGTTTCGGCCGTCCGGCGGAAACGCTGGCCGCTGGCACGGCTCAGCCCGATCAGCACCGGTCCCATGGAGTAGGAGCTTAGGTCGGCGCGAAACGGGCCCGGTTCGCCGGCGGCGAGCTCGTCCACCTCGAACAGCGTGGCGACGGCTTCCCGCCACGCCGCGATGTTCGCCTCCGTCTCCATCTGATCGGCGCTGAAGCCGAATGCCGGCAGCAGGGACGATATCGGGGCGACATCGTCATTCAATCCGGAAGCGTCCGTCGGACTAGTCGTCGTGCAGTCGTCGCTCATTCTGGCCGTGGGTTAGTTTTTGCTCTTTTGTCTCAGTCTATTGATACGGTGTGTCGCAGCCGTTGGCCCGTATTGACGCCGCGCCTCGGACGTTGGCTATAGCGCCACGACCGCCGTCGGGGCCGATTTTCGGGTCTCGGCAAATATGCTAGCCGGCTTTGCGCTGGCCGGCGGCGGGACCAATTTTAGCGCGATACATCAACAATATGTGCAACGGTATGACGTTGCCGGTACTGTGCATGGGGTTGTTTTTCCAGTTTGAGTCGGAGCCGGCGTAAGCGCCGCCACTGCCGGCAGGCTACCCCCGCCGCCACGGGGTCACGGTCACCTCATGCGCCGCGTCGAGGAGGTAGGGCGCACCCGGCCTCATCCCGCGCGCAGCCAGCACCTCGTGAGGCGTGCGCTGGGGTACGCCGACGAAGCAGCCTTCACCGCCGGGCAGCCGCACATGCGGAGCCTCCGACAGCCAGAACGTGTCGTAGCGGTCCATGAACAGGTCGAACACGACCGGGCCGCCGATGATGGCGACCATGCCGGATGCGACGTCGGCGAAGGCGCAGGCCTCCTCGAAGCTCGCATGCTCAGGATTCCACAGCGTCGCGTTCGGCATCTCGGGATCGACGGTGAGGTCCCTGATCTTGCGGGTCAGGATCAGCCGCTTGCGGCTGGCCGAATTCGGCTGCTGCTCGTGCGAGTTGCGGCCGTGCACGATCAGCGCGGCGCGATCGAGCGCCTGCTCGAAGAACCGCTTGTCACCTTCGAATTTCAACGTCTCAGGCATGATGTGCGACGGATCGGCGAGCATGCCGTCCGCGGAGACGATGACGTAGCCTTCGAAGCGGAAAGACAATGGCCTACTATTCGGAAACGGTGGTCACCACCGAATTGACCGGGCGCTGACTCACCGTCGGCAGCTTGAGGTCCTTGAGCAGCTCCTGGTCGTATTCCGGCAGCGTCGAGGCCGGGAACTTGGCGCGCATCGCGACCACCTTGTAGCCGCCGGCCTTCAGCCGCTTGAGCAGCTCGGGTAGGGCCTCCGCGGTGTGCTTCTGGAAGTCGTGCATCAGGATGATGCCCTTGCCCTTGGTGTCGAGCTTCTTCATCACGGTCTCGACGATCTTCTCGGGCTTGGAAGCCTTGAAGTCGAACGAGTCGATGTCGCAGGAGAAGCTCGCGACATTGCGGTTGCCGAGATAGGTGACCATCTCGGGCGGATGCTGCAGCGCCGGGAAGCGGAAGAACGGCGCGGGCGAGATGCCGCCGAGCGCCCACTTCACCGCCGCGAAGCCCTTCTCGATCTCGTCCTTGCGCTGCGCTTCGTTGAGCTTCTTGTTGTTGAGGTTGGCGTGCGACCAAGTGTGGGCGCCGACGGTGTGGCCGGCTGCGTAGACCTGCTTGAGGACCTCCGGCTCGTAGGTCGCGTGCTTGCCGATGATGAAGAAGATTCCGGTGGTGCATTCGTCCGCGAGCGCCTTCAGCACCGCGGGCGTGTTGCGCGGCCAGGGGCCATCGTCGAAGGTCAGCACGACCTCCTTGTCACGCAGGAAGTCGAGCTCCTTGAAGTGCTCGAAGCCGAAGCCGGGACCACCCGTGGTGTCGATCTCGACCGTGCGGGCGACGCCGAGGGCGCCCGGCGTGTTGCAGGCCGCGCGGGCCGGCTGCGGCGGCTGTTTCGGCGGGGGCGGATTGACGAAGCCCGCTGGCGCCGCAGCCGCTGCTGCGGGCGCTGGACCTGGGGACGTTGCGGCCGCTGGTGTTGCCGCCGGCGCGGCTTGCGGTGCGGCCGCGGGCTTCGCGGCCGGCGTCTGCGACCATGCGGCGCCGGAGAGCGCCACCGACATCGCACCTGCTAAAATCAGTCCTGCCGCCACGCGCATGGTGATGTCCCTCGAGATTGATCCCGTTGTTCCGCCGTGGCTTTTCGCCTGCGGCAAAAACCGTCCTGCCCAAAACAATCCTAGCCTAGATGGTGGGCCATCGCCATTGCAACGGCTGTTTGATGCCGCGTCGCAATTGTGCCCAGCCGGATGGCGTGCACTTGAGTCGTGCACGTGAGTCAAGTGTCGGCCAGGGCCCTTGCAATCGCGGTCTTGATCCGCGTGTCGGCCGGATCGACGGCGGATGGAAATACCTCCGCGATATAGCCGTCGCGGCCGATCAGGTATTTGTGGAAGTTCCAGCGCGGAACTTCCTTCGGTCGGGCTTCCGCGGCCCATTTGTAGAAGGGATGCGCCCTCGCACCGACCACCGCAGCCTTGGCCGTGATCGGGAAGGTAACGCCATATTGGTGGTGAGCGGTCTGCGTGATCTCGCTGCTGCCACCGGGCTCCTGGCCGCCGAAATCGTTGGACGGCACGCCGATCACGGTGAGTCCGCGCCCGCGAAACTCGTTCCAGATTTCCTGCAGGCCGGCATATTGCGGCGTGTAGCCACAGAGCGAGGCCGTGTTCACCACCAGCAGCGGTTTGCCGGTGAACGTGGCGAGGCGGATGTCGTCGCCTGACAATGCGGGGAAGGAGAAGGCGTAGGCCGAGATCCGGCTCATGGCGCCATCGGCGAGGGCGCGCGTGACAGGCGCGAACGCGCCCGCAAGCGTGACGCTCAGCACGGTTCTGCGATTCATCATGACGGCGTCCCCCGAGATGATCCGAGGGCAGATTACTCCGCCACTGCGGCCTCGCGCGTCAACACCGCGTTATCGGTCCTGCGAGAGAGCTAGTACAGGCGGACGATGAAGTCGGTACCTTCGCCGGTCTCGCCCTGGTTGATGCCCTGGTCGGAGACGATGATCGAGCCGCCTGACGTCAGCATCTCGTTGATTTTCGCCATGGTCTCAGTGGGGACCGAGATGCGGTTGAGGGCTTCGGCTGGGCTGTCCGGCGTCACCACCGGTTTTGCGGCGACGGGGATCACGGCGGCACCGCGCTGGCGGCGCGCCACGCGGTTGTCGTCCTCGCGCGCCACGGAACGGGCGGACACGGGCAGCGACACCACCGACCAGTGCAGCGTGTTGGCATCGGCCTTGTCGAGCTCGGCGGTGAAGACATGCGTGCCGAGCGGCCGGTCGCTCGCGGCGATCGTGACAGGCACCTCGAACAGCGGCGCAAAATTCTGCCGCACATAGAGCTTGGAATCCTTGCGGCTGATGAAGACGGCAATCTGGCCGGCCCGCTTGGGTGTGTCCGGCTTTGCCGCCGGCGCAGGATCGGTGAGGCGGCCCTCGTCCTTCTTTGCATCGGGTGCGGTGGCGAGCGCCGGCGCATCGGGTGCCTTCGCGGCTTCCGTTTTGACCGGGTCGACCTTGTCGGCAGGCTTGTTCTCGGTCGCCGGCTTGGCGGCGTCTTCGGACGCAGGCTTGGCCGCTTCGGCCGTCTTGACCTCGTCGGCCGTCGCCGCGGCTTCCTCGCGCGCAGCCGCATGGCCGGTGGTCACGTCCGACAACACGGTGTGGCCGACCGAGGTGCGCAGCTCGACCACGCTGTCGGCGCTGGCCGTCTTGGTCTCGACCGGCTTGGCTTCGGTCGTGCCCTTATCGGCCTTGTCAGCGACATTGGTCTGCGGCGCGAGGCTCGCGGCGGGCTGCGGCGGCACGCGCATGGAGGCGAGCACGGGATGGGAGAAGCTTTGCGGCGACACCTGGCCGGGCGCCACGATCACGCGCGCGCCCATCCTGGTCCAGTTCCACATCTTCATCGCGAACGCCATGGGCATGCGGATGCAGCCATGCGAGGCCGGATAGCCCGGCAGCGCGCCAGCATGCATCGCGACGCCGGACCAGGTGATCCGCTGCATGTACGGCATCGGCGCGCCGCTATAGAGGTTGGAACGGTGGAATTTGTGCTTCTGGATGATGCTGAACACGCCCATCGGCGTCGAGTGGCCCTTCATGCCCGTCGACACCGGTGATTCCGCGAACACGCCGGCTTTGTCGTAGACCGTCATCTTCTGCCGGTCGATCGAGACGACAATGACGAGTGGCCCTTGCGGCTTGGTGCCGGCTTCCTTCTCGACAACGACGTCCTTCTTGCTTGCGGCGCCGCGCTTTTGCGGCTTCTGGCGCGGTATTTCGGGAAGCCGGTTCGGCCGGGCGTAGTAGGGCCGGTCGGAATAGTCCGTCCAGTAATAAAATGCTGCGTTTGCTTCGCTGGTTGCGCCGATCGCACCCGCCGCCGTCAACATGGCGACCTGCCACAGCCGTGCCGGCTTGGCAGGCGAACCCCACCCGTTCACGCTGTTCATCCTCGAATCCATTATCCAAATCAGACGTTAGTCTCGCAAAGGGGATACGCGTTCACCAGCAGCGCGGTTCTGCCATCAGCTACTTTTGTCCAAGGCGTAGCAAAAAAGCCTCACGGAGCGGTAAACGGCGGCCGGGTCCGCTCCTCTGCCGCCTTCCTGACCGCCGCTTGCGTTCCTACATTGCGGGGACTTGTTAGCGGAGAACTTCATGTCATCTCGTTTCCCCGGTCTTTCGAGCATCCGTCTGAAAGGCCTCGCTTTATTCCTCCTGGCTCTGACCGCGCCAATGGCGTCGGCATCTGCGGCCGACGAACCTGATCTGATCTTCCGCCGCTCTACCGTGTTCAAATGGATGAGCCCGAACGACAAGCTCGCGACCTATGGTCTCGACGATCCCGAAGTCGAAGGCGTCGCCTGTCATTTCACGGTGCCGGAGAAGGGCGGCTTCAAAGGCTGGCTCGGCCTTGCCGAGGAGGTCTCGGATATCTCGCTGGCCTGCCGCCAGGTCGGTCCGGTCAAGTTCAAGCACAAAATGGAGCAGGGCGACGACATGTTCCGCCAGCGCCGGTCGCTGTTCTTCAAGAAGATGCAGATCGTGCGCGGCTGCGACGCCAAGCGCAACGTGCTGGTCTACATGGTCTATTCAGACAAGCTGATCGAAGGCTCGCCCAAGAACTCGACCTCGACCGTGCCGATCATGCCGTGGGGACCGGCGGACGCAAACGTCCAGAAGTGCGGCGAGTTCTTCACGCAATGAGGCGCTCCGCGTTCACTCCTGCAACGCGCTCGCGTTCACCCGGCGGCGATCGCGCGGCGTCGCAAGGCGCGATCCGGTCAGTCGCACGAACGTCTGCGGCGCCGCCTCGAGGCCGCGGCTCGATTGCAGCGCCATTGCGCCGGTGCTGCCGCGAATGATCGGTTGATCTGCGCGCTCCGTCGGTGGATTTTCATCGCGCGGCGTTGCGCGATTTCCCGCCATCATGGCCATCCCTCACGTGAATGCGCCCGATGATCCGGGCGTCTCGGTTTCGATGGCTTGGGTCGTTGCTGAACCAATTCCGGTTCGACAGGATCCAGCCTTCTTTTGCCGCCCTTTCAGCAGAAAACGTAAAATGCATGTGAAGCGCGCGCGGCGGCCGCGTGACAACGCCTGGGCGGGGTGCACGTCCGTGCCGGCGCCGGAACTTGGCAGGCGACTTTGGCCTGCCGCCAGACCTATCTGAAATAACTGGCATTTTCCGAGAATTGTTTCGTCGCCGTGGCCGGGACGAAACAATTCTCACGAAGACGAAACCATTTTCAGTTTTTCGCGCATCACGCGCGAAACCGCCCATGGTTATCAGGCTGATAACGACGACGGCGCACCGCCGGTCACAGAATTGGGACACAGATCATGCGCGCGCTCAGCTTCATCCTTGCTTTCGGTTTCGTGCTCGCCGGCTCCTCGTTGGCGGGTGCGCCCGACGGCAATCTCCCCGGTGTCGGTACCTTCCAGTACAGCGGCTCGCCCGTTGCGGTTCCGGCCGCTCAGCCGATCATGGTCGCCGCGCGCTTCTGACTGCACACAACGAAACAGCCGGCAAAACTATCATGTTGCTTCGTCTCTGCGCCGCAGCGTTCGTGTCCCTTCTGACGATCAACTCCGTTCAGGCGCAGGTCCGCTCACCTTCCAGGCTACCCGATCCGCGTGGCGAATTCGTGCGCCAGTGTGCGCCGCACATGCTCGGGCGCTGGCAGCATCCGGAAGCGGTCTGCGGCTGCCTGCACGATCACGCCGCCGCGGCCGTCGAGGATCGCGATCTGCGCGAAGCGCTGCTGCGCGGCATCAGCGAGACCGGCGTGCCCACCATCGAGACAGATTGGGTACCGGCCTCCAAGCACAGCGAGATCGGCCCGACCTTCACCAAGATCGCCAAACCGACCCTGCAGTGCATGTTCGATCCGGCGAAATAGTCCTGGATCCTTACTTCGTTTTCGGTCCGTGCCGGGGCACGCAGGAACTCGTGCGCGAGACTCCCTTGTCGGTCATCTTCGCGCCGCGCACTTCCCTGAGCTGACCGGCGGGGCAGGTTCCGTCATCCACGTGCACGCGCTGGCCGAGCTTCAGATCGCCGATATCCTGCTCACGTCCGACTGTGGCAGCGCGTGCCGTCGAGACAAGCGCGATGGAGATCAGCAGCGAGAGGCAGGTCGCGTGGCGCAGCAGCATGATGTGAGGTCCCGGAATCGATGCCGCAATCTAGGGAGCGGCGGGCGATTCTGATAGTGAAGCTTCGTCAGGCCCGGCGGGCCGGTTTTCCTTTTGCGGCCAAGGCTGCGCGCGATTCCCTCGCGAGACGTTCCGCGGACGCCACGAGCTGCGGCACGGGATGTCCGGAAAATCCCAGCACGAAGCCGGGCAGGGGACGCCCGCGCGAATAGGTGTCGGCCAATAGCCAGCCTTCGGCGCCGGCCGCCTGCTTGGCCAGCGCCGCCACCGCCGGATCGACGGCAGGATCGAACCGGGCGACAAGATGCAGGCCTTGTGAGGGCACCGGCACCGAAAGCGCGCCACCGGATGCGACTTCCAGCCTCTCGGCGAGCACGTCGCGCGCCTCGCGATAGAGTTTCCGCACGCGCTTCAGATTCGCGGCGAAGGCGCCGGAATTGAGCATGTCCGCCACCGCGCCCTCCATCAGCGTGCCGGGAAAGCGGTCGAGCGCCGCCCGCGCCGCCGTCACCTCCGCGATCAGGCGTTCGGGCAGGGCGCAATAGCCGATGCGCAGGCCCGGAAACAGCGTCTTGGCAAAGGTGCCGAGATAGATCACGCGCTGGAGCCGATCGATGCCGGCGAGCGACATCAGCGGCGCGCCGTCATAACGGAACTCGCTGTCGTAATCGTCCTCGAGCACGAATGCGCCGGCCTGTTTGGCCCAGTCCAGAAGCTCGAGCCGTCGCGGCATCGACATCTGCACGCCAAGTGGAAACTGGTGCGACGGCGTAACGTAGGCCGCGCGCGCGGACGGTGCCGCGATGCGGCCTTTGGCGACGCGCATCCCGTGCTCGTCCACCGCGACAGGCACAGTGCGATAACCGCAATGGACGATGGTTTTTCGCGCGGCGGGATAGCCCGGGTCCTCGCACCAGACCTGGTCGCTGGATTTCAGGATCGCGCTCAGCACGATGCGCAGCGCGTGCAGCGTGCCCGAGGTCAGCATGATCTGGTCGGGATCGCAACGCAGCCCCCGCGCCGACAACAGATGGTCGGCGATCGCCACGCGCAGCTCGCGGCTGCCGCGAGGGTCGCCATAATGCAGGTGCTCGGTTCCGAATGCGCGCATGCGGCGGCCGACGAAAGCGCGAAAACGCTGCACGGCGCGTTCGTCGATATGGGTGCAGCCAAGCGCAAACGCGCCTTGCTTTGGCGCTTCGAGAACGACCTTCGGCTTGTTCGGCTCGGCGGCGCGCTGGGGTATACGCGCCGCGACGAACGTTCCGGAGCCGACCGTCGCGTCGGCAAAGCCGTCGGCGATCAGGCGCTCATAGGCGGTGACGACGGCGTTGCGGCGGAAGCCGGTCTGCCTCGCCAGCGTGCGCGACGGCGGCAGCGGCTCGCCCGGTCTGACCAGGCCGGAGACGATCATCTCGCACAGCGCCTGATAGAGCCGGTGCGCCGCGGAAGCGCCGGCCGTGACGTGAGGGCTGGTGAGGTCGAGCGGAAGCTCGGGCTTGGCTCGGGAGGACGAATTGGTCGGAATTTTTTGCATGGAATTGGAACTATCGCAGACCAAATGCGCCGCTACAACTGCTCCGGATTTCTTCCATCCGAGCAGGAGCGGCTGTGAGCCAGACCGAGACCTCGAATTCCTATCCGACATCGGCACGCAACCAGGTGAAGCGCCGGCACGACCGCGGCTTCTATGATCACGACACGGTTCATCGCATCCTGGATTCCTCGATGCTGTGCCACGTCTCCTACGCAATCGACGGCCAGCCCTATTGTACGCCGACCTTCTTCTGGCGCGAGGGCACCAGGCTGTATTGGCACGGATCGAGCGCCAGCCGCATGCTGCGCAACCAGAGCAAGGGCGAGCGCGTCTGCCTGACGGTCGCCCATCTCGACAGCCTCGTGCTGGCACGCTGCGGCTTCAACCATTCCGCCGACTACCGCGCCGTGATGGCGTTCGGCACGGCCTATCTCGTCACCGATCCTGATGAGAAGGAGCGCGCGGTGATCGCCATGGTCGATCGCTTCTTCCCGGATCGCACCGCCGGCCTGCGACCGAGCACCACGCAGGAAATCAAGGCGACGTCCTTCATCGCAATGGAAATCGAGGAAGCCTCGGCCAAGATCCGCGCCAAGGGCGTCGCCGACGATGACGAGGACTATGCGCTGCCGGTCTATGCGGAGCGCATTCCGGTCCGCACCGTGCTCGGCGCCCCCGAACCGTGCCCGCGCCTGCTCGATGGTGTCAGCCGGCCTGCGACTCTGAACGGCTATTCCGAAGGCCGGCTGCTCGAAGATGCATTGCGGGATGCATATTTTCTGGAGTACCCGAACGGCTGAAATCGGCTAGTTTGCGCGCTCCCTGGGACCATTGGAATGTCTGGAGTCGCCCGAATGAATGCCGAAACGCAGCAGAGGATTCTTGACGCCGTCGACAGCGGCTTCGAGGCTCAGCTCGCAACCACCCGCGATTTCGTCGCGATCCCTTCGACCCGCGGGGCGGAGGGACCATGCCAGGACATGATCGGCGATCTCCTGCGCGAACGCGGCTACGAGGTCGACGACTGGCATATCGACGTCGAGGATTTGAAGGATCTGCGCGGCTTCGGTCCGATCGAGCACGACTTCTCGAAAGCGCGATCCGTGGTGGGAACTTACCGTCCGAGAACCAATGGCGGCAAGTCGCTGATCCTGCAAGGGCACTGCGATGTGGTGCCGGCCGGTCCGCTGGAATTGTGGGAAACGCCGCCATTCGCGCCGGTCATCAAGGACGGCAAGATGTTCGGCCGCGGTGCCTGCGACATGAAGTCCGG
Source organism: Bradyrhizobium sp. IC3195 (assembly GCF_020193585.1). NCBI lineage: Bacteria > Pseudomonadati > Pseudomonadota > Alphaproteobacteria > Hyphomicrobiales > Nitrobacteraceae > Bradyrhizobium > Bradyrhizobium sp. IC3195. Next base: position 521,152 of record NZ_JADYVG010000001.1, read on the forward strand.
GACGATCGGTGCGCTCTATGCGCTGGACGCGATCAAGGCCGCGGGCTTCAGGCCGACGGCGCGGATCCATTTCCAATCGGTCATCGAGGAGGAGAGCACCGGTGTCGGCGCACTCTCGACGCTGCAACGCGGCTATCGCGCGGACGCCTGCTTCATTCCGGAGCCGACCGGCGGCAAGATGGTGCGCTCCCAGGTCGGCGTGATCTGGTTCCGCCTCCGCGTGAAGGGGCATCCGACCCACGTTGCCTTCGCAGGCTCCGGCGCGAACGCGATCATGGCGGCATATCACCTGATCCAGGCGCTGCAAAAGCTCGAGATCGAATGGAACGAGCGGGCCAAGGCCGACCGTCACTTCAAGACGCTCGACCATCCCGTCAACTTCAACGCCGGCATCATCAAGGGCGGCGACTGGGCCTCGAGCGTGCCGGCCTGGTGCGATGTCGACTGCCGGATTGCGGTGTTGCCGGGCTGGTCGATCGCCGATCACCAGAAGGAGATCATGGCTTGCGTCGCCGCCGCTTCGCGCAACCACCGCTTCCTCGCCAACAATCCGCCGCAGGTCGAATGGTCCGGCTTCCTGTCGGAAGGCTATGAGCTGACCAACGCCGCGGAGCCCGAGGCTGCGTTCGGTAAGGCCTTCAACAGGGTCTATGGCGGTACGCCAGAGGACCTCGTCTTCACGGCGCTGACCGACACGCGCTTCTACGGCCTCAACCACGGCATCCCGAGTCTGTGTTTTGGTGCCAGCGGAGGCGAGATGCACGGCTTCAACGAGTTCGTCGACCTGGAGTCATTGAAGAAGGCGACCAAGGCGATGGCGCTGTTCATCGCGGAATGGTGCGGCGTGGAGAAGGCGTAGCGGTCTCCCCATCGCCACTGCGGTAGGGTGGGCAAAGGCGCACTTGCGCCATGCCCACCACCTTTCTCTCGGATGAACCAAGATGGTGGGCACGCTCCGCTTTGCCCACCCTGTACCCTCGTAGCGGTCGCTGCCCAATCCACCGGCTCCCTCAATCCTTTAAGCTTAAAAGAAAGACTAGGATGCCGCCCTGACCGGTGGCAGACTGGCTTCGGTTCGTCGGACGAGTCCTCGGGAGCAACGATGCGCGATTGGGATGACGCTTACGCCAATTCGGCCCACATCTCGGGCTCGGACAAGATGCCGGCGCTGTGGGCGGAGCGGGCAGCGGCCTACCGCGCCGGGCTGAAGAAATTTCGCCCCGACATCGCCTACGGCGCCGGCGAGCGCCAGAAGCTCGATCTGATCCTGCCTGACGGCGACAGCAAGGGTCTCGTCGTCTTCGTCCATGGCGGCTACTGGATGCGCTTCGACAAATCGACCTGGACCGATCTCGCCGAAGGTGCGCGGCACCATGGCTGGACGGTGGCGCTGCCGAGCTACACGCTGGCACCGGCTGCCCGCATCTCCGATATCACTGCGGAGATCACTGCCGCGATCGCCAAAGCGGCATCGCTCGTCTCGGGGCCGATCCGGCTCGCCGGCCATTCCGCCGGCGGCCATCTCGTCACGCGCATGCTGTGCGACGACAGTCGGCTCGAGTCCGCCGTCTACAACCGCATCGCCGGTACGCTCTCGATCAGCGGCCTGCACGACTTGCGTCCGCTCCTGAAGACGGGAATGAACGAGACGCTGCGCATGACGATGGAGGAGGCGACGCTGGAAAGCGCGGCGCTGCATCTGCCACGAGGGCATTCGCCCGTGACGGCCTGGGTCGGCGGCAGCGAGCGGCCCGAATTCATCCGCCAGTCCGATCTGATGGCGAACATCTGGACCGGCTTCGACGTGCCGACGCACCTCGTCGTCGAGCCCGGCCTCAACCATTTCACGGTGATCGACGGGCTCAAGGATCCGTCGTCACAGATCACCGCGCGCCTGATCGGCCTCGATGAATGAGACCAGGGACGATCGATCGAGAGGGCCAGCCATGACGTCCAGCGATTACGATCCCACAAGCGAAGGCGCCGAGACCGATTTCACCCGGCGCATGTCCTACGGTGATTATCTCGCGCTGGACGCGATCCTCGGTGCGCAGCATCCGCTGTCGGAGGCGCATGACGAGATGCTGTTCATCATCCAGCATCAGACCACGGAACTGTGGATGCGGCTCGCCATCCACGAGCTCGCGGCTGCGCGCCGTGCGATCTCACGGGATGAGGTGCAACCCGCGATGAAGATGCTGGCCCGGATGTCGCGTATCTTCGAGCAGCTGAACGGGGCCTGGGACGTGCTGCGCACAATGACGCCCAGCGAGTATACCCGCTTCCGCTCGCAGCTTGGACAATCCTCGGGCTTCCAGTCGCGGCAATACCGGCTGATCGAATTTCTGCTCGGCAACCGCAACCACGCCATGCTGAAGCCGCACGCGCACGATGCGGAGACGATCAAGCTGCTCGAAGCCGAGCTCGCGACGCCGAGCCTCTATGACGAGGTGCTGCGGCTTGCCGACCGCAACGGGCTCAAGATGCCTGCTGCGGTGCTGGCGCGCGACGTTCGCGAAACCCACAGCTTCAACGAAGGCGTGCTGCAGGCATGGCGGATCGTCTACGAGGCGCCGGAAACCCACTGGATGCTCTACGAACTGGCCGAGAAGCTGGTCGATTTCGAGGACTATTTCCGGCGCTGGCGCTTCAACCACGTCACCACGGTCGAGCGCGTCATCGGCTTCAAGCGTGGTACCGGCGGCACTGGCGGCGTCAGTTATCTCAAACGCATGCTCGAGGTCGAACTGTTTCCCGAACTCTGGCGCGTGCGTACGATTCTGTAGGGATGTCCATGACCCGGCTTCGCGTCTACGACGATACTAGAGCCTTGTTCCATTTGCCTGACGGCGTGATCTATCTCGACGGCAACTCGCTGGGTGCGCTGCCGCTGGGCGTTGCCGAGCGTGTCAACCGCGTGATCACCGAGGAATGGGGCAACGAGCTGATCCGCGCCTGGAATAGTGCAGGCTGGTATGTGCAGCCGCGCCATGTCGGCGACCGCATCGCGCGGTTGATCGGCGCGGAGGCCGGCTCGGTCATGGTCGGCGACACGCTGTCGCTCAAGGTCTATCAGGCGCTAGCTGCCGCGCTCGACATGAGCGTCTCGCGCAAGGTGATCCTGTCGGATACCGGTAACTTCCCGACTGACCTATACATGGCCGAAGGCCTGATCGCGACGCTCGGACGGGGCCATCAATTGCGCCTGGTAGCACCGGAGGAGATCGAGGACGCATTGTCTGAGGAGATCGCCGTTCTGTACATCACCCAGGTCGACTACCGCACCGGCCGCCGCCACGACATGGCGAAGTTGACAGCGAAAGCGCATGCGCTCGGCATCGTCACGGTCTGGGATCTCGCCCATTCCGCCGGCGCGCTGCCGGTCGATCTCACCGGGAGCGGTGCCGATTTCGCCGCGGGGTGCACCTACAAATATCTCAACGCCGGCCCCGGCGCGCCGGCCTTCCTCTATGTCGCACCGCGCCATGCCGACGGCGCGCGCGCCGCGCTGTCGGGGTGGATGGGCCACGCAAAACCGTTTGCTTTCGAGCTTGCCTATGCGTCCGCGGGCGGCGTCGAGCGCATGCGCGTCGGCACCCCGCCGGTGCTCGCCATGGCGGCGTTGGAGGCCTCGCTCGATATCTGGGACAAGGTCGATATTACCGAGGTTCGTGCGCGTTCGCTGGCGCTGGGCGATCTCCTGATCGGTGAAGTCGAGCGCCGTTGTCCGCAACTCAAGCTCGTGACGCCGCGCGACCATGAGCTGCGCGGCTCGCAAGTCTCCTTCGCCTTCGCCGGCGGCTACGCCGCGATGCAGGCCCTGATCGCCCGCGGTGTCGTCGGCGACTTTCGCGCGCCCGACATCATGCGCTTCGGCCTCGCGCCGCTGTACATCGGCGAGAGCGAGATCGTGCGGGCCGCGGAGATCATCGAGGAGGTGATTTCGGGGGAGGTGTGGCGACGGCCGGAGTATCAGGTCGTGCATGCAGTGACGTGAGGGTGGTCTCGTGCCCCGGACGCAGTGCAGCGCTTCCCGGCTCTGCGCGCCGATGTCAGCATCGCCATTACCTCGGACGTCATTGCTTTGCGGCTTGAAGCAATTCACGTTGAGCCAACAAGAAGTTGGGAGGAGATCCGATGACGCCGCTCGAGAAACTTAAAGCGATGAAGATGCCGTTCGCCGAACTCAAGGGCGTCGAATTTGTCGAGGCGGAGAAGGACCGCGTGGTGGCGCGGATGACGGTCCGGCCCGAACTCTGCACGCTTCACCACACCATCCACGGCGGGGCCGTGATGGCGCTGGCCGATTCCGTCGGCGCGGCAGCGACCGTGATCAATCTGCCCGAGGACGCCAAGGGTACGACCACGCTGGAGAGCAAGACCAATTTCATCGGTGGGGCCAAGGAGGGGGCCACGGTCATCGCCACCGCGACCCCGGTGCACAGGGGTCGGCGGACCCAGGTCTGGACCACCAGATTGGAAACCGAGGACGGCAAATTGGTTGCGGTGGTGACCCAGACCCAGCTGGTCCTGTGAAACTATGGGACTTTGATTTTATTAACGAATTGGTCGCTTCGGTGCCCGAAACTTGGGCAGGTCTCCGTCTTGAAAATCATGGTGCGATGCACAATATAGGAGGCCTAGGGATTCGAACGCCTCCTCGAGGGAACACCAAGAGGAGTTCTGACGTGGTACTTGAAGACGCCGTCCGTACCGTTCCCGGCTATGTGCGGACCCTGATCCAGCAGGAAGAATTGCCGCTCCTGCGCGATCACCTGCTGAGGCTTGATGCCGGCAGCCGGCACGACCGTTTCAACGGCTTTCTCGACGACAGCTTCATCGAGCGCTACGCCGCCCGCTGTGCCGAGGACGGCACCGTCATCGTTGCCTATATCGTCGAAGGCGTGGTGCGCGGCGCGGCCGAGCTGCACCCGCCGGAGGACGGTTCCTTGCCGGAGGTCGCCTTCAGCGTGGAAGCCTCCGCGCGCCGCCAGGGCGTCGGCACCGTGCTGTTCCGCCGCCTGATCGCAGAGGCCCGCTGGAAGGGCTACAAGCAGCTGCGCATCACGACGGGCGCGGACAATCATGCGATGCGGGCGCTCGCCAGGAAGTTCGGGGCCCATCTGGCTTTCCGCCATGGTGAATCGACCGGCACGATCGACCTCGCCAAGTCGCCCGAGGCCGAGCTTGCCGATCTCGCGGCCTCGCCGTTCACGGCCGGGCGCGCGCTTCTCAGCTTCAACAGCACGTGCTGGAAGCTGATCTCGAGCATGTACGGCAATCGCGCCGCATAACCGGGAAATTGCGGACAGGAATCAAAAAGCGGACCGGCCAGGCCGGTCCGCTTTCGTGTTCGGTGCGATGAAAGGAATGCTCAGCTGCGCGTGCCGGCGCCGAAGCGGCGGACGACGCGGCGTTCGACCACGACGGAGCGCTGCGCGCCCTGTTCGCCGGCGATCACGCGGGTGGCGGTGATGCGGCTGTTGGAGCGGGCCTGCTTCTTCACCTCGGCCTGGACGACGTCGAGCGGCATCCCCATCAAGGCTGCGGCGATCTCGGCCTGCTGCGCCTGGTCGTCTGTGATGCCGACAGCGGCGAAGATCGCCTCGTCCAGGGTCGGGGGATCGTGGCGGACGCGCCGCGTGCCATATTTGGTATTCCAGTCTGCGCTCATAACGGCCTCATCTTGATGCCGGGATACCTAGTGCCGCCAATGTTGCATTGCAATATGAAATCGGTGCGGCATCTCAGCTATGCACCGGTCTGGTGTCACAGCGGTGACGCAGCACCTGCGCCGACCTCCACCCGTTGCTGAGGCCAACGTTTCAGGGCGGCGTGTCCAGCTTCGGTGAGCCGGTAGATTCCCCGCTCCGTGCGTTCGAACCAGCCATACACATTGTTAAGCAAGATCTTGCCGGCATCGGGGCAGCGTTCGCGCAGCTCGCGCACCGGCTTCGGCCCTTCGGCAAGAGCCGACGCGCAGGCCAGTGCCTGCTGGCGATAGGCCGTCATGATCGGTGCGCGGGTGCTGCCGCCGAGCACGGGGTCGCCCTGGCGGCGCTGATGCTCGGCGACGAGACGCGAGCGCACCTTCGGCTCGCGGCGCGGCGCCGCGGTCGGCGGCTTCACCAGCACTTCGACCTGGCCGCGATCGGTCACGCCGAGCATGCCGAAGCCGAGGCGGCGGCAGAGATTGCGATAGCGTGCGTCGCTCTCGCGTCCCTTGCCCCGCGCGGACATCTTCGCTGCGATCCAGACCTCGTCACCGGCCGGCGCGCGATCGACCGCCTGCAGGATCAGCTCGAGATTAAAGGCAAGCTTGAGCTCGCCGATCACCACCACTGGCGGATCGCCCGCGCTGAGGCCGACGAGATCGCAACCACCGATCTCGCCCTTGACCGTGAAGCCGAGCTCTTCGAGGAAGCGTTTGACGGGCAGGTAAAGCGCGGTTTCCAAGGGACGTCCGATCGGAGAATCAGTTGCAGCCAGTCTAGAGCGTTCTCGGCCCCGATTGAATCGGAGCCGGTGCCTCTAACGTTTTGATCGGAACGCGACTACACCCGGCCACCGACCGGGATCAGGGCGCCCGTGACGCCGCTCGCGGCATCGCTGGCGAGGAACAGGATGACTTCGGCGAGCTCCTGCGGCGTTACCCATTTGGAAAAGTCGGCTTTCGGCATGTCGGCGCGGTTGGCCGCGGTGTCGATGATCGAGGGCAGCACCGCGTTGACGGTAACCTTGCCCTTCCACTCGTTTGCGAGGGCCTCGGTCAGGCGATGCACGCCGGCTTTCGACGCGGCATAGGGGCCCATCCCGTTGCCGGCCTGCAGTGCGCCCATGGCGCCGATATTGACGATGCGGCCGGCCTTGGACTTGGCAAGGTGCGGCAACGCCGCACGCGAGGCGTTGAGCGCGGTCAGCACGTTCAGCGCATGCATGCGCTGCCACGTCGCGATATCGCCGTCGCCGACGGTCTCGAAGGCAAAGCCGCCGGCGATGTTGATCAATGCGTCGAGCCGGCCGAAATGCTTTGCCGCCGCATCGACGGCCGTTCTCGCCTGCGCTGGGTCGGACAGGTCAACGCCCCCGATGTCGATGTGGTCAGCGCTTGCGGCGGTTTGCGAAGGTGCGTGATCGATGCCGGCCACGCGCGCGCCGCGTACCAGCGCCGTTTCTGCGACCACCTTGCCGAGCGCGCCGCCTGCGCCCGTCACGATCAAGATCTTGCCTTGCATGATCGTTCTCCCGGCACAGCCGCCCTATGCTTGCAGATAGCGCGCCTTCAGCGCGTCTCGCTCTGCCGTGCCGAGCTTGAGCCCGTCGCGCAAATAGGTTTCGAGATCGCCATATTCGCTGCCGACCGCTTCGAAAGCGGCCGCAAGGTACGAGGCCTCGACGCTGCCGATCGCGTCGAGGACGTCGGCGGGCAGATCGAAGACGTTCGACGGGTCGCGCTTGTAGTGCCGGTTGGTCAAGAGATAATCCTCGGCAATGACCTCGTCCGCCACGCCGAGCGCATGCAGGATCAGCGCGCTGGCGAAGCCGGTGCGGTCCTTGCCGGCGGTGCAGTGAATCACGAGCGGCGCGCGATCTTCCAGCAAATGACCGAACAGCGCGCGGAAGCTGTGCGTGTTGTGGCGCACATAATTGCGATAGGACTCGCGCATGAGCTCGAGCGCCACGGCCGCGGTCAGCGTGCCCTTCGCGAGCTCGGCGCGCAGCCCGGCCACGACGGTCGGTTCGATCGGCAGCGAATGCACCGTGATCTCGTCCACGACGCAGATGCCGGCCGCGCGCTCCTCCAGGCCACGGAAATCGAACGCGCTGCGCACGCCCAGCGCGCGGACGACCTCGATGTCGGCAGCAGTGAGCTGGCCGAGATGGTTGGAGCGGAAGATGTGCCGCCAGCGTGTGGTGCGGCCATCAATGGTCGGATAGCCGCCGAGGTCGCGGAAATTGCTCGCACCCTGAAGGGCGAGATGGCGGGCGGGGGAGTCCTTCAGGGAGGAGTCTTGCATGGGATGAGCTTGGGTTATGGTTCCACCGGATGCACGTTTGGCGTCCTTGCGGTCTATTACAGGGGGCGATCATGGGCCGGCACAAGGCCATTGTTTTGACGGTCAGCATGCTGGCGGGCGCAATGCTCGGTGCGCGGCAGGCCGATGCGCAGACCTTCCAAACCTACCGCTGCGCCGATGGTACGCAGTTCATCCTAGGCTTTTATGACCACGACAAGCGGGCCTTCGTCCAGATCGATGGCCAGCCGGTTACGCTCGCCAAGCGGCTGGCGGTTTCGGGGATGCGCTATTCGGGGGCGGGAGTCACGCTGAGGATTCCCAAGACCGGGCCCGCTACGGTCAAACACCTGAAGCGGCCGGTTACGGCCTGCGCGGTGGTCGACAAGCCCGGGATCTAGGCGCGGGCGCGCCTGGAATCAAAAAGGGCCGAAACGCCGTTGTTTCGACCCTTTTTCAAACTGCCGCTGCCGCTTGCGAAAGCCCGGCACTGTCAGACCAGCAGCTGGCATCAGCGTTCCCATTTGGGCTTGGCTTCGTCGACCGCATCCTGGTGATACCAGCTGTCGCTGCAGATCGAGACGTTCGCGGGCAGCGAAGCCTGATCGGCGGGAAGGCGGGTCTCGCCATAGCGGCGTCCGGCGAGGGCCGCACGGCCGCCGACGGGGAATTGGTAGATCTTTGCAGATCCGTGACTCAGACCATTGTTCATCATTGCGATTCTCCTTGGTCGAAGCGCCTTGGCCTCCATGGTGCGCCCGACTCGTTCGATTGTGGTTACTGGAATCCCCATATCGGCCGCTCATCCCCGATTGGAAAGTGCTGAAAAGGAAATCAGTTTCCGCTCAATTTGTAGGCAGGAAGCCTTCTGCATCCTCCAAGGCACGCTACCGCTGACCAACGCGTGGGCCATTCCGAAGGTTGCTGAGGAGGGGTGGGGGAGTTTGCGAAAGTTACCGGACGTTGATGCGCGTTTCATCGGCAATGCGCGGTCGGCGTCCGCTGCTTCTAAATCGGGCGTTTTCCGCCGGATTTTTGCAGCGCAGCTTCGGGCCAAGGTGCGCGGCTATGACGCACGGTGCCGTGGAGGGCCCGTCTGTGGCGAAGAGAAGCCGGAAGCGGTGGAAAACCGCCCGTACTGCGGCCTTTTGGCACGCGAAATGCTTGGGAAAGGCTGGCCGATGATGGCCGGGTACAAACGTGCGGGGGCCCTCCCGGGCCCCCAACCTTTCGCATCATCTACAGAGAGGCTCAATGACCAAGTACAAGCTCGAGTACATCTGGCTCGACGGATATACGCCGACTCCGAACTTGCGCGGCAAAACTCAGATCAAGGAATTCGCGTCGTTCCCGACGCTCGAGCAGCTTCCGCTCTGGGGCTTCGACGGCTCCTCCACCCAGCAGGCCGAAGGCCACAGCTCCGATTGCGTGCTGAAGCCGGTCGCGGTGTTTCCGGACGGTGCGCGCACCAACGGCGTGCTGGTGATGTGCGAAGTCATGATGCCCGATGGCAAGACCCCGCATCCGTCCAACAAGCGCGCCACCATCCTGGACGATTCCGGCGCCTGGTTCGGCTTCGAGCAGGAATACTTCTTCTACAAGGACGGCCGTCCGCTCGGCTTCCCGACCGCCGGCTATCCGGCGCCGCAAGGCCCGTACTACACCGGCGTCGGCTACTCGAACGTCGGCGACGTCGCCCGCAAGATCGTCGAAGAGCATCTCGACCTGTGCTTGGCTGCCGGCATCAACCATGAAGGCATCAACGCGGAAGTCGCCAAGGGCCAGTGGGAATTCCAGATCTTCGGCAAGGGCTCCAAGACCGCTGCCGACCAGATGTGGATGGCCCGCTACCTGATGCTGCGCCTCACCGAGAAGTACGGCATCGACATCGAATTCCACTGCAAGCCGCTCGGCGACACCGACTGGAACGGCTCGGGCATGCACGCCAACTTCTCGACCGCCTATATGCGCGAAGTCGGCGGCAAGGAGTATTTCGAGGCGCTGATGGCCGCCTTCGAGAAGAACCTGATGGACCACATCGCCGTCTACGGCCCGGACAACGACAAGCGTCTGACCGGCAAGCACGAGACCGCGCCGTGGAACAAGTTCAGCTACGGCGTTGCCGATCGCGGCGCCTCGATCCGCGTTCCGCACTCCTTCGTCAACAACGGCTACAAGGGCTATCTGGAAGACCGCCGTCCGAACTCGCAAGGCGACCCCTACCAGATCGCTTCGCAGATCCTGAAGACGATCTCGTCCGTGCCGACCGACAAGAAGGCCGCGGCCTAAGATCCTCCCGGCCCGGGCTGGGGGCTGGCCCGGGTTGGCTTTCAATCCGCCGGAGCGAAGGCTCCGGCGGATTTTTGCATTTTGATGACAACCGTTCCTGTGCCTGCCGACCCGGGCGCCGCGAAACTTGTCCATCGCCGCCGAAAGCGGGATAGAGTGCATCCGGATGCGCGCAGGGCCGGGGACACGGCTGGTGATTGAAGGCTTCTACAAAGTCAGATTTCAGCTCGGCGATACCGTCGGCCGCAGCGTGATGCATGCCGGCGACGGCAAGATGCTCGGCGGCAATTCGGCCTTCGCCCATATCGGCACCTATGAGAAGACCGACAGGGGCGTCGACATCGTGATCAAGACCGTCCGCCATAATCCCGATCCGAGCTACCGCGCCATGGCAGGCACCGACGATGCAACCCTGATCGCGAAGGGCTGGGCCGACGGCGATCTCTATCGCTTCAAGGGCGAGCTCAAGGAGTTGCCGGGCGTGCCGTTTCAGTCGCTGATGACGCCGATCACTGACGAGGAGGTGCCGATCGCCGGCGGCGTCGGCGAAGCCGGCATCAGCGACGGTCTCTACTCCATCCATTTGCGCATGCTCGACGGCCTCGACGGCGGACTCACCGGCGTGATGCTGCTGAACCAGGGCCGCATCCTCGGCGGCGATGCGGCTTTCTATTATCTCGGCAGCTACACCGCCGCGAAGGGACGCTGGAAGGGCCAGATCCTCAACCAGGAGCACACGCCGGCCAAGGACGATCCGATCTTCGGCGGCCACGAGGTCGGCATCGGCTTCTCCGGCAGCTATGACGCGGAGCAGGCGGTGCTGGAGGCAACCGCGCTGGCCGGCAAGCGGAGCTTGCGCCTGACCGCAGCGCTCAAGCTGATGCATCGCGCCTGAGCCACCCATCGCAGACGCGAACCGACTTGAGCCTTGAATTTGCCGGGCCACAGACGCAACGTGACGATCATGCGGACTTTCCTCCTTGCCATGCTCTTTGCGCTCGCCGCGCCCCTGACGGCGCAGGCGCAATCGGCCGACCTCGTGTTGTGTGACCGTCTCGCCGCCGATCCCAGCGATCCCGACAAGCCGGCTGACGTGAAGGGCGTAACCGACATCGCGGCGTCCGACGTCGCGACAGCGATCAAATTCTGCAAGCAGGCGGCAAATTCCTCGCGGCGTGCGATGTTCGCACTCGGCCGCGCCTATGCGGCCAACCGGCAGACCGCAGAGGCGATCGCGGTCTGGCGCAAGGCGGCCGACAAGGGATCCAGTGCGGCCATGGTCGAGCTCGGTGTTACCTACGCCACCGGCTCGGGCGTCGCCAAGGACGAGGCGCAGGCGCGTAAGCTTTTCGAGAAGGCGGCGCAGGCCGGCAACCCGCGCGGCGTCAGCAATCTCGCAGCGCTCGGTGGCGCAGGTGGCGCCGCGCCGGCCGATCCCGCCCAAGCCCGTGCGCTGCTCGGCAAGGCCGCCGAGACCAATGCGGAAGCGCAGTACCAGCTCGGCCTGATGTTGTCTGAAGGCGATGGCGGCGCAAAGGACGATGTCGCGGCGCGCGCGCTGTTCGAGAAGGCGGCGGCGCAAAACCATCCAGGCGCGCTGGAGCGGATGGGCGCCTTCGCGCAGGAGGGGCGCGGCGGTGCGAAGGACAAGGACGCCGCAAAGGCCTACTACGAGCGCGCCGCCGCGCTCGGCGACGAGGATGCCAAGAAGGCGCTGGAGCGCATTCGCTGTCCCTATGCGATCAAGGACAAGCAGGGCAGGCTGGTCACCACGCTGTGCTTCTAAAGCGCGATGCGATCAGGATGAATCGTCATCGCGCTTTAGCCTATTGTTTGAGCATGATCTTTTCGGAAAACCGCTTCACACTTTTCCGGATCATGCTCTAGTTCACTTCATGTAGTAGGCGAGATCGTTGCGGGCATCGCGGTAGGTGGTCTCGAGATAATGCGGATATTTCCGCGCGGCCTGTTTCACCGCGCGCGCCACGCAATCCTCGAAATCGCCGTTCCAGTCGAAGTGCTTGTTGTAGGCGTCTTCGAATTTGACCGCCGTGATGATGGCTTGCCGGATCGCCTGATCGTCGGCGCGCGGATGAGCGCGCTTCACATAGCCGAACATCGGCCCTTCATGGGCGTGGGCGCGTTCATGGCGGTACTGGATGATGAATTCCTCCGGCGAGAAGGTGCGATTGACCCGCACCTCTTCGGCGGTGGGGCGGCCCGCGATGGCCTCCAGACGGTAGCGTTGGCGCCAGAGCGCGTAGGCGGCATCGAGCAGCGGCTGCTTCGCGGCGCCGGCGATGATCGCGCTGAGCTCGTCTTCGGCTGATTGCGTGTCCATGCGCGATTGGTCGTGCGTCCGTGGGGGCAGGTTCGAGCCTGGCACCGGTCGGCCGAGGAGCTTTTTTCGGAGGCCGGCAAACAAACCTCCAAAACAACCCCATGCATAGTAGCCAAGTCCCTGAAAACATTGACTGCGGGTTTTACGAAGTGGAGTTTTGACCCGTCGGGCAAAACAGGGGCATAATGGCATCATGGCGGGCGAAGGTCCCCGGGGTGGCGATGCGCGGAAAAGCCGGTGGCTTCGCTGTGGCGTCGATGCTAGGTAGCCCGCGATTCATTCTCAATTTGCAGGTTCAGGACGTTGCTGGACGGGCTCTACAAGGTTGAATACGGCGTCAACGATGGGTTCGGCTGCAGCATCATGTGCCTGCACGACGGCAGGATGCTTGGCGGCAATTCGGGCTTCGCGCATCTCGGCAGTTATGTCGAGCGCGACGGCGAGATCATCGCCCAGGTCATCACCGAGCGGCACAACCTCGACCCCAGCTACAAGCCGCTGATGGGCGCCGACGTCGCCTCGATCGGAGCGCGTGGCCGGCTCTACGGCAACCAGATCCGTCTCGAGGGCGGTGCGGACACCATGCCCGGCGCCAGGTTCTGGGCCAATCTCACGCGCCTCGACGACGAAGGCTTGCCGCCGAGCGGAACGGTCAGACCGGGCGGCATGGGCTCTATGGGATGGGCTTGCGCGCGCTCGACGGCGTCGATGCTGGACTGTCCGGCGTGATGCTGCTGATCGACGGGCGCATCCTCGGAGGCGATGCGTTCTTCTACTATCTCGGCGCCTATTCCTCGGCGGACGGCCGCTGGAAGGGCGAGATGCTGAACCAGGAGCACACGCCGGCGAAAGGCGAGAACCCGGTGTTCGGCGGCCTCGAGGTCGGCATCGGCTTCTCCGGGACCTGCACGGAAGACAGCGGCGAGCTCGAAGGCATCGCGCTCGCGGGAAAGCGGAGCCTGCGGCTGACGGCGTCGCTCAAGCTGATGCGAAGAGCGTAGGGCGCCGATCGTTCTGTCGCGTCTGCTCCGGAGGCGACAATCAAGTCGCGCATCTGGATGTCCGCATTGGGCCATAGGCGCCATTAACCAACCACACCTAGCAATTAGCAAGAAAGCGCCGAACCAGTTCGGCGACCTTATCGGTCGCCTCGTCCAACGCGAAATGACCTGCTTCAAGCAGGTGGACCTCCGCGTCAGGCACATCGTCGACGTACGCAGTTGCCCCCGCCACGGTGAACGAAGGATCGTACTTTCCCCAGACCACTAGCATCGGTGGCTGAACTTCGCGAAGCCATTTCTGCCAGCGCGGATAGGATGCGACGTTGCTGCGATAGTCCAGGAACAATTTCGCCTGAATATCCGCCTGACCCGGACGGGAGAGAAACGCGTGCTCGTCGGTCCAGCTATCCGGATCATACCGCTCGGGATGCGGGCTGGTCCCGACATGCCGCAGCCGGGTTGCCTCCAGCGAGGTGAAATTGGCCTTGAGGTTATCGAGTTCGCCGGCCGGATCGGCCCAGTACCTGCGGCGGGCGTCCCACAGCGAACTCAAACCCTGCTCATGCGACACCGCGTTCTGGACAACGATGCTGCGCACCCGTTCGGGATGAGCGAGCGCTAGGCGGAAGCCGACGGGCCCGCCATAGTCCTGAACGAACAGGACATACTTGGCGAGGCCGAGCTTCGTCACAAACGTGTCCATGATCTGCGCGAGCCGGTCGAACGTATAGGTGAAATCGGATGTCGGCGGCGCGCTGCTGTGACCGAAGCCGGGATAATCAGGCGCAATCAGGTGATATCGATCGGCAAGGAGCGGCAGCAACGGCTCCCACATCCGCGATGAGGATGGAAAGCCGTGCAGCAGCAGCACGGTCGGCGCATCGACCGACCCTGCCTCCCTGTAGAAGATCTCGAGGCCTTCGATCTCGATGCTGCGATAGGCGATCGACTGTCGTGTCGAACGCAGATCGCGATTTGTTGCCCGCACGCTCATACCGATCTCCTAACCATAGAGAAACGGCGGGCTGAATTGGATCAGCATGAGCAACGCGATGAGGGCGAGTGCCGCCAGAACACTTGTCTTGCGCATGGTCACATTCTCCTCGTTCGCTCGACGGGATCAGGCTTCGCCATCGACATCGATGATCGCCCCTGCGAATGCGCGCGGCGCCTCCTGGGGCAGATTGTGCCCAATGCCGCCCGAGATGGTCCGATGCTCGTACTTGCCAGAGAATTTTTTGGCGTAGGCGGCCGGCTCCGGGTGCGGCGCGCCGTTGGCGTCGCCTTCCATGGTGATTGTAGGCACGGCGATGGCAGGACCCTGCGCGAGTTTCGCTTCGATGTCCTCGTATCTAGCCTCGCCATCGGCAAGCGCCTGCCGCCAGCGGTAATTGTGAATGACAATCGCGACATGATCCGGATTGTCGAAGGCGCTCGCGCTGCGCTCGAAAGTGGCATCGTCGAAATTCCACTTCGGCGACGCCAGCTGCCAGATCAGCCTGGAGAATTCCCGGCGATACTTGTCATAGCCGAGCTGGCCGCGCTCCGTGGCGAAATAGAACTGGTACCACCATTGCAGTTCCGCTTTCGGCGGCAGCGGCATCTTGCCGGCCTGCTGGCTGCCGATCAGATACCCGCTCACAGATACCATCGCCTTGCAGCGTTCCGGCCACAGCGCCGCCATGATGTTGGCGGTCCGCGCGCCCCAGTCGAAGCCGGCGACAACAGCCTTCTCAATCCTAAGCGCATCGAGTAAAGCGATCATGTCTAGCGCAATCGCCGAAGGCTGACCGTTGCGAAAGGATGTCGGGGAGAGAAACCGCGTCGATCCGTAGCCGCGAAGATACGGGATGATCACGCGATAGCCGGAGCCGGCGAGCAGCGGCGCGACATCGACGAAGCTGTAGATGTCATAGGGCCAGCCGTGCAGCAGCAGGACCGCGGGTCCATTTGTCGGGCCGGTCTCCACATAGCCGACATTGAGCAGGCCAGCATCGATCTGCTTGAGGGCAGAGAAAGCCGTATTCGTGCCCGGCTTGATCGCTGGTAGGCTGCCCGATTTCGTCCGGTTGAGATCCGCATCGGCTGCGGCGGTCAGCTTGGTAAGGCCAGCCTGCGAGGTGCCGGCCAGAGCAAATTGAGCCGTGGCGAGCGTCATCGCGGCGGTGCCGAAGAAGTTGCGGCGCTGAACGTCGATCTTGTCTGACATGGTAATTTTCCTGTCGTTGGCCCGTCCAGCTTTCGGTCGAGCTTGGTTGCGAGCTCACTGTGCAACGACACGGCGATTTCCGCCCGTTAACTGATGTTATTTGGCGCGAAACGGCGCCATTCCGGCGGTTCGCATGCCGGTCCAGCCTTCCGCGGGCGGCCATTAACATCGCTTTACATCTATGAACTCGCGCCGCGCGCGTAGGCGGCGGCACCATGGCCAGGTTGAAACGGGGAGAATTAGACATGATTCCGCTCCTGGCCGAAGCGATCGAAGCTCATGGTGGCGAAAGCCGCTGGCGGGCGCACGGCCGTCTCAGCGCATCGTTCGTCATCACGGGCGAACTCTGGGACCTGAAATGCGTGCACCAGAGTGGCCTTCCAAGGACGGTGCATGTCGATCTGCACCGGCAATGGGCGTCTGTCGACGATATCGGCAAACCTGGACAACGGAGTGACTTCACCCCCGACCGCGTCGCGATCCTGTCCGGCGGCAGCAGGACAATCGCCGAGCGCAGGAACCCGCGCGCATCGTTCGATGGCCACGACATGCGTACCGCCTGGGATCTACTGCACCGGGCCTATTTCGGCGGCTACGCGCTCTGGACTTGCCTGACCGTGCCATTCCTGCTCACGATGCGCGGCTTCACGCTGCGCGAGATCGAACCATGGCGCGAAGGCGCGGAAATCTGGCGCGGATTGCGGGCCGTGTTTCCGGAGAGGCTAGCCAGCCACAGCCTCGAGCAGGACTTCTATTTCGGACCCGACATGCTGATCAGGCGCCACGACTATCACGTGCAGATCGCCGGCAATTTTCCTGCCGCCCAATACTTCTCCGAGCCGGTCGTGATCGACGGCATCACGATTCCGACCAGGCAGCGCGCCTATCTGCGCGACCGTGATTTGAAGCCGATCCCGGAAGATCTGATGGTCGGCATAGATCTATCTGTGGTTCGTTTCAGCCCGGCCGAGTCGAATGCCGGATCGTGACCCTATATTGGGCGCATCTTCCATGACCTAACTGTGTATTGATTTGAAGCTCCGCCCGCGACATGCTTCCTCATTGGCCTCGACCGCAGTACTGCTAATTTTCCCGGAATAGTTGTGAAATGCGCGAAATAAACGGCAACGAAGCAACGCGCGCGCCGCGGATTGCATCGCGACGATTGTCGAAGTAGCGGGCGATGCCTTCCAGCCTCCCAGCAAAGCACAGAGGCGCACAGCCATCTCGCGCGAGCGAGCCTGATTCCCTGGGCGTAAGATTCGGCCGGTTTTGTCTTTACGAAAAATCCCGATTGCTCGAAAAAGATCAGGGTCCCGTCAAGATCGGTAGCCGCGCGCTCGACATTCTGTGCCTGCTGGTTGGTCGTGCGGGAGACATTATTCACAAGGACGAGTTGCTGGCGCACGCCTGGCCGAACCTGACGGTGGACGAGGCCAGTCTCCGCGTCCACATCGCAGAGATCCGAAGGGTGCTCGGCGACGGCAAGGACGGTGCGCGCTTCATCACCAACGTACCCAATCGGGGATACTGCTTCGTTGCGACCATCGAACAGCGCCAGCCGGCGCAGGATGCCCCGAAGCCGGCGGCAATGGTCTCGGGCGAACCGTCGTTTCCGCTGCTGCTGACCCGCACGATCGGACGGGAAGATGTGGTTCAGCGCCTCTCGGAGCGATTACTCGCCGAGCAGTTCATTACGCTGCGGGGACCTGGCGGCATCGGGAAGACGACGGTTGCGCTTGCGGTTGCCCACGCATTGTCGGGCCGCGCGCAGGAAGTGCGCTTCGTCGATCTTGGGCCCCTGAAGGAAGGCGAGCTTGTTCCAAGCACCGTCGCTTCGGCGCTCAATCTGGTCGTGCAAACCGCGGACCCGACCTCAAGTATCGTGCAATTCCTGGGCGGCCGGCGCGTCGTGCTCATTCTCGACAGCTGCGAGCACGTCATCGAACATGCCGCACGGCTCGCCGAAGCCATCTATCTGCAGGCGCCTGGCACCAGCATTCTTGCCACCAGCCGAGAATCCTTGCTGGTTCAGGGAGAGCAGATCGTCGAGTTGCCGCCGCTCGCAACCCCCCCCGCGGACCAGGCGCTCACATCGGAGGAGATGCTGGCCTATCCGGCGGTCCGGCTCTTTACGGAACGAGCGACGGCGGCCGGATACAGCGTGGAGATGAGTCCCGACAATATGCGGCTCCTCGCCGGCATCTGCGAGAAACTCGACGGCATCGCGCTCGCCATCGAGCTCGCGGCCGTTCGCCTCGGCGCGCACGGCCTGCGCGAGATCGATGCGCTGCTGGACGGTCGGCTGAAACTGGAATGGCGGGGGCGTCGTACGGCACCGCCGCGCCACCAGACGCTGAGCGCAATGCTGGACTGGAGCTACAATCTCATCACCGACGCCGAACGGCTGGCGCTTCGGCGGCTTGCCGTGTTCGCCGGGGCGTTCACCCTGGAAGCTGCAATAGCGGTTGCCGGAGCTGAGCCCGACGACGAGCAGGTCATCGACATGATCGGGCAACTCGTCGCCAAGTCCCTGCTGTCAGCCAGGCCGATCAAATCGTCGATGCGGTATCGGTTGCTTGACACCACCCGGACCTACGCGCTGAAAAGGCTCAGCGAAAGCGGCGAGGCCAATACCATCGCGCGACGGCACGCGGAATACGTGATGAGCGCGCTGGTCCGTAGCGGGTCGAACGGAAATGCCCTAGGCCTGCCGGCGCGCTCCGAACTGCTCGGCGACGTGCGTGCCGCGCTGTCATGGGCCTATTCGGATGAAGGTGCGGCAGAATTGCGCGTTCCCTTGAGCGGCGCTAGTGCTCCGCTGCTCGTCGAACTGAACCTGCTCAACGAGTGCAGCCGGGTGGCGCAACGCGCCCTCGGAGCGCTCGACGACACCAACCGCGGCGGAATCTGGGAAATCGAACTGCAATCGGCGCTCGGTCACGCAGCCATGTTCACAGAGCGCAACAGCGAGCAGGCCGAGGCCGCGCTGCTACGAGGGCTCTCCGTCGCAAGGAAATTGTCGGATCGACCCAACCAATTCCGGCTGCTGTCGCGCCTCAACATGTTCTACCGGCGAACCGGCGAATGCGACCGCCTGGTACCGTCCGCGGAGGCGGCCGAGGAAGTGGCACGCGAGATCGGCGATCCCGCAGGACTTGCCGGAGCAAGCGTCCTGCTCGGCGTTTCCCATCATTTGGCCGGCAATCAGATCCTTGCGCAGCATCACCTCGAAAAGGCCATGCAAAACGACATCGCGCTGCGCGTTGCCGGTCCCAGCCACTTCGCCTTTGCGCGCACGCCACGCATTCCGCTGGCGCGAACATTGTGGTTGCGGGGATTTCCTGATCAAGCGGTGGAACTCGCCCGTGCGGTCACCAATGATGCCGCGCCAAAAGACGTTGTGATGTACAGCATCGCGCTGTGCTGGGCTGCATCAGTATTTGGCTGGGTCGGCGATTGGGCGAGCGTGGAAAAATTGACCGCGCGCCTGAGCGAACACGCCTTGATGCACGGCTTCGTTCCGTATCAGGCCGTGGCCGACGGATTCCGTGGTCAGGTGATGGTAGCCCGCGGCGACGTGAAGGACGGCGTCGATCTTCTCCACGACGTGCTGCCCCGCCTGCACGCCGACCGCTACGAACTCTACGCATCCGGGTTCAGCGCCGACCTAGCGCAAGGGCTAGGCCGGCTAGGGCGGGTTGAGGAAGCGCTTGAAGCGCTCGACAACTCGATGTCCCGTACATCCGCCGGCGGTGAGATTTTTGATATGCCGGAGTTGCTCCGGCTTCGCGGCAAGCTGAAGGCCCAGGGCGGCGACGAAGACGGCGCGAGGCAGAGCCTCAAATCATCCATTGAACTCGCCGAGACGCAAGGCGCGTTGTCCTGGCGGCTGCGCTCCGAGATTACGCTGGTCGTGCTTTCCGGCAAACAGGGCAAGAAATCCGCGCTGACGGCTTTAGCCCAGACGTTGGCTCGCTTCAGTGAGGGGCTTGAGACAGCCGATTTGCAGTCGGCTCGCGGCCTGCTCCAGTCCTGATCATTCTCGGTGGGCGACGCTTCGCGTTATCGCGAGGCAAGCAAGCGGCCCAGCGGAGCATAACGCGCTTTTACATCACCTAACGAGCAATCTCCCAGGTTCTGCGCAAGTGTGGCGGCGTCACGAACCGCCTGGCCGGCCATATCGACGGCCCGCAAACCAAGGAGATTAAAATGATCGCGCAGTCCACTTCCGAAACGATCGACCAGGATCGCCGCCAACTGCTGGGTACCGCCGCCATGGGCATCGTCGCCGCGGGAGCCGTCAGCCTTCTGCCGTTGCAGCCCGCCTCGGGCAAGACCGCTGGCGAAATCCGCCCCTTCCACGTCCATGTTCCCGAGGCCACTTTGATCGACCTTCGTCACCGCCTCGGCGCGACGCGGTGGCCGGAGAAGGAGACCGTGACTGACGACAGTCAGGGCGTGCAGCTCGCGACCGTCAAGAAGCTGGTCCAGTACTGGCAGACGGACTACGACTGGCGCAAGGTGGAAGCACGGCTCAATGCACTGCCGCAATTCATCACCGAGATTGACGGGATTGACATCCACTTCATTCACGTTCGGTCCCGGCACGACAATGCGCTGCCGCTGATCGTAACGCATGGCTGGCCCGGCTCGATCATCGAACAGCTGAAGATCGTTGATCGCCTGGTTAATCCCCTTGCCCACGGGGCGGCAGCGTCGGATGCTTTTGACGTGGTGATCCCGTCGATCCCCGGCTACGGGTTTTCCGGCAAGCCCGAGACCACCGGCTGGGATCCGCAGCGCATCGCGCGCGCCTGGATCGTGTTGATGAAGCGGCTCGGCTACATGCGGTTCGTCGCGCAAGGCGGCGACTGGGGCAACGCCATCACCGAACAGATGGCGCTTCTCGGCGCACCCGAACTTGTTGGCATCCACACCAACATGCCTGCAACTGTTCCTGACGACGTTGCGGCTTCGCTCCAGGCCGGTGGGAAGCAGCCGTCAGGTCTCTCCGGCGAAGAGCAGAACGCGTGGAACCAGCTCGACTTCTTCTACAAACACGGCCTCGGCTACGCTATCGAAATGGCCAACCGGCCGCAGACGCTGTACGGCATCACGGATTCGCCGGTCGGCCTCGCAGCATGGATCCTCGACCACGATACACGCAGCCATCAGCTTATTGCCCGAGTCTTCGGCGGCGAGACCGCCGGGCTCACGCGGGACGACATCCTTGACAACATAACGCTGTACTGGGTGACGAACACGGCAATGTCATCGGCGCGACTTTATTGGGAGAACAAGCTTCAGTTCTTCCAGCCGAAGAATGTCACTATTCCGGTCGCAGTGAGCGTGTTCCCGGACGAGATCTACGCCGCCCCACGGAGTTGGACGGAACGTGCCTATCCCAAGCTGATCCATTTCAACCGGCTTGATCGCGGCGGACACTTCGCCGCCTGGGAGCAGCCCGAGCTGTTCAGCGCGGAGATGCGCGCCTCGTTCCGCTCTTTGCGTCAATCGTCCTGAAAAATGGAGGCGCGCGAGGATATTGCGCGCCCCCATCAGCACCTGACGCCCCTTGCCACTCAAACCAAACACGGCGTGTTCACCTGATGGCGCCGACAATGGGAGTTTCCAATGAGAATCCTGATGGTCATGACTTCGCACGATCAACTCGGTAACACCGGCCGCAAGACCGGTTTCTGGCTCGAGGAATTTGCGGCGCCCTACTTCACCTTCCTTGATGCCGGCGCGGACATCACCGTAGCTTCGCCCCGGGGCGGTCAGCCGCCGCTCGATCCCGTCAGCGATACGCCGGAAGGTCAGACCGACCTGACCAGGCGATTCAAGCAGGATCCCGCAGCGCAGGCGGTTCTTGCCAATACGCGCAAGCTGTCGCAGATGAAGCCCGCAGACTTTGATGCGGTATTCTATCCGGGTGGTCACGGCCCTATGTGGGACCTCGCCGAGGATCCGGATTCCGTCGCGCTGATCGAAGCCTTCTACAACGCCGGCAAGCCGGTGGCGGCCGTCTGCCATGCGCCGGGCGTGCTCCGGCACGTCACATACAACGGCGAGCCGATCGTGAAGGGCAAGCGCGTGGCCGGATTCACCAACAGTGAGGAAGAAGCGGTTGGGTTGACGAAGGTCGTGCCGTTCCTTGTCGAAGACGAATTGAGGCGGCTGGGCGGGCTATTTGAAAAGGCGCCGGACTGGCAGAGCTTTGTCATCACCGACGGAAGGCTCGTCACCGGCCAGAATCCAGCCTCGTCAAAGGCCGGCGCCGAGGCGCTGCTCAAGCTCCTGAAGCCTGCAGCCACCCGCGGCATCAGGCTGCAACGCCGCACGCCATCTTATTGGCGCGTCACCTTCGACCTTCCGCCGCTGAATATCTTTGGGCCCGAGAACATTCCGCAGCTCAACGAAATCATCACGGCGATCGAGACCGACCCGCAGGTCAAGGTGGTCGTGTTCGACAGCGCAGTCGAGGGCTTCTTCCTGACGCACTATAATTTCTTCGCCCCGCTGGAGGAGTCGACGAAGATTCCGCCGGGCGCCACCGGACTGCAGGCGCTACCTGACCTGCTGGTCCGTCTGAGTCGCGCGCCGGTCGCGTCAATCGCCATGGTCCGTGGCCGCGCCACCGGCGTTGGCAGCGAACTGGCGCTGGCAAGCGACATGCGCTTTGCGAGCCGCGAAAATGCGATCCTGTCGCAATGGGAAGTCGGCGCTGGCCTCGTGCCGGGCGGCGGCCCAATGGCGCGGCTCCCGCGCTTGATCGGCCGGGGTCGTGCCCTTGAGGTGCTGCTAGGCGCCGATGACATCAGCGGGGATCTTGCGGAACGCTACGGTTACGTCAATCGATCGCTGACGGACGCAGAACTCGACGGCTTCGTTGACGCCCTGGCCAGACGAATCGCCTCCTTCGACAAGCAAGCGATCGCCGAGACAAAGCGGCTGGTCAACGTCGCGAGCCTGCCGTCGGATGCGGACATCGCGCCCGAATGGGACGCTTTCCTCGCGTCGGTCCAGCGTCCGGCCAGCCAGAGCCGAATCAAGATCCTGCTCGATCGTGGCTTCCATCGGCCGGGCGATGTTGAGAACCGGCTCGGATATCACGTCGGCCGGCTGAACAACTAACCATCCGGAGAATCCGCGACAAGGGGCTGCCGCGAGGCGGCCCCCTCTCAGGTCTTCGCTAGCAGAGGAGAGGTTATGATCCTCGAGCATCAATTGGATGAGGATACATTCCGAGCGATTCTGCCGGAAGAAATTACGTGGGAGCCGTTCCCGGCGTTTCCAGCGGGCGCACGTCTAGCTGTTATGGTTGGTCACCCCGCCGAACCGGGGCCGTACCTAATTTGGGTTAAAGTACCGCGCGGAACGAAGCTTATGCCGCACAAGCATCCGGAGGACCGGATCTACACGGTCATATCCGGGGTCTTCTATATCGGCCTTGGAGAAGCCTTCGATGACGACAAGCTCAAGGCCTATCCACCTGGGAGCGTCATTGTCCTCCCGGGCGAGACCTGGCATTTCCACTGGGCGAAATCAGGTGAGTACGTCACGCAGGTCTCGGCGCTCGGTCCGCTCGGCCTCGAGTATCACGACTCGCGAGATGATCCGCGCGGCAGTGCGGGGGCCGCAATCGGAAGCGAGAGGAGCAATGGTCGTCTCTGCGACCACAGCAACTCCGCTTCGGGTGAATTGGCCTATCACATCGACAAGCAGTTCCGTCATACTGCAGTCATCGATCCGCGACGACTGTTCGTCAGCAGGGAACGGATTGAATGAGCGGGTTGTCGCATGACCGCAACGGGTCACAAGCTGCGGTCCGACCGCTCTGCTCGTCCGGTCCGGTTTCTCTCCGAGAGCAGGCTTCGCGGCGGTCATGGGCAGTTCGGCTGAGGGCCAATTGACCTGACATTCGATGCAAAAGCGCGTCGGTCCGCTCACGGCGGCGGAAAGGCTCCTGCTATTGGCCCGACGACGTCGCGGCCAGCTGCCGGTCGATGGGATCGAACGAAAATGAAACGAGATGCTACCGGTATATCCGCTTCGGAGCGACCATCCTGGCCGATGAGTATCAATCCGGCGCCGCCATTTGCCACATTCAGAATGATCGGCTCGCCGCTCCATGTCTTGATCGGGTCCATTCCGATGATGAGAAATTCGCCGATAGGCTGGTCGAAATATTGAAGACGCAATTGCGGGCCGACTTCGGCCGCAGCGAGTTCGAGGCCGAACTGCTGGGCGCGTGCGTAAACGTTAGCCAAAGTCACGGTATCGGACGTGAATCCAAGCTGCGCAGGCGATAGATCGAGAAGCTCCACATATGTCTTCCGAGAGCTAACGGTGAACGTCGGCCTAGCAAGGATTTCAGCGGCTTGACCACCGACATTGCAGCCCTTGCTATCGAGTTCGTTGCGCAAGGCAAGAGAGTCGGCGAAGGTACCTATTGTGATCGTTTTCCATGTCGCAACGTCGCGCGCGGACTTAATAGGCTGTTGCGACGCCGGAGCCGAGCGCGTCTTGAGCTTCAGCTTGTTTTGCAACACGTCGCGCGCCGCGCATTGAGCGGACGCGGCGCTCGCAAAGGAAATGACGCAGGCCGCCGAGAGTATGGAAGCCAAAAGGTAGAGGAAAGGTCGGCTTGCTTGGTTATGACCTGCCGCGCGCCGGGCTCGGCTTGTGAAAATACACATGACAAATGACTTTTCTGAAAACGTTTGGACCGAAAAAGCCCAATTCCGGCAGCGGATGCTGCGCCGACGCGATGCCCTTCTCTTATCCGGCTTCTTCCAACCGTACTCCGTTTAACTAAGACAGCATGTGAACCAGCTCACAGCCTCCTTCGACGCGTGCTTACGCGCTTACATCACCGGCGCCGAACTTGTGATCAACGGCGGCTACCTGCCGCAATAGCTCGCTGCCACGGCGGTACGCGCGCTCAGCATTGCACGGCATACAGCGCGCGTCCGCCGTGATGCAGCTCGATTGAAAAAGAGTAGGGAGCACGCTTGGCAACGTCTAAACTATCACAAGAGCCATCGCCCTGACATCATGCTCTGGCGTTCTCGTCTCCTACCGCCCGCCTCAATCACGCTTTAGTCACCTCACCACCTGAGGAGCAGAAATTGAACCATCCCGCGCGGCCTCGCTCCTCTGGTTGCCTGCTGGCCCTGATCATCCTCGCACCGGTCGCGGCGCCGGTGCCGGCGCACGCACATGTCAAATGGTTTGCGCCCTATATTGTCGGAGCGCCACCACAGTCGATCGGGGCCACGTTGACCAATGTATGGTTCTGGACCGGCATTGCGCTCGTGCTGGCATTCTTCCTCGCGTCACGAGCCATCGAGAAGTCGAGCGCCGGCGAGACGATCCTGCTGGCCATGGATCGCATCACCGACCCTCTCTGGATGCGCCTCGACAACTTCGTGCGCGTCGTCATCGCCGCCTTCTTCGTGGCGATCTTCGCCGTCGGCGGCGTCTACCTGACGCCAGATCTCAAAACGCCGGCCGAATGGGTGTCCTGGACCCAGCTCCTGATCGCCGGGTTGATCTTCTCTCGCAAGACGCAGCCACTTGCGGCTCTCGGGATCATCGCCTTGTGGCTACTCGCGCTGCGCGACTATGATGTCTTCCATTTGCTGGACTACCTGGCGCTTGGAGTCGGTGTCGCCGCCTATCTGGTGTTGGAGGCTTCATCCAATCCGGAATGGCGCAACCATCGCTTCGAGGCGCTGCGCTGGGGCGTCGCCATCGCGCTGATGTGGTCGAGCCTCGAAAAGTTTGCCTATCCGGACTGGTTCTACCCGCTCGTGCAGGAAAAGCCCTTCTTGACCTTCGGCATGCCGCGCGACGTGTTTATCCCGATGGCGGGCGTCGCCGAATTCACGATGGGATTTGGCTTGATCTGGACGCCGCTTGTCCGCCGGCTGTCGGCCATCGCTCTTTTCATCATCTTCAACGCAGCGGTCTATCCGTTCGGGCGAACCGACCTGATCGGACACGCGCTCATCATGGCGGTCGTCGTTGCCATTGCTGCCGATCATAGTCGTGAGGTTCATTTCCTGCCCGCACTCAAGCGAAGGCTTGCCGGCGTCCCGGCCGGACTTGCGGCGGCGCTAGTCATTTTCACAACGGGTTACTGGGGACTGCACATTGCGATTTATGGCATCGAAGGAGACATCGGAACGCTGGCTGGAGAGCGGCTGACCCATACGCCGAACCCCGAACATCCGCATGGCATGCACGGCGCTGCGGCGATAGGGTTGACGGCTCCGGATGCCTACCGCGCCGCCATGGACCGCATGCACGGTCCGATGATGCGAGGCATCACCAACGCTGATCCCGATGCAGCCTTCGTGCTCGGCATGATCCCTCACCATCAAGGCGCAGTCGACATGGCCGAGATCGTCCTGAAATTTGGCAAGGATCCTCGAAACCAGCACTTTGCTCGCGAGATCATCGACACCCAAAGGCGCGAGATCGGCGAGATGCGCGCATGGCTCAGTCAGAAGAACATTCCGCAACCGTGAGGAAGGGCGATGAGCGCGACGGACTTGATTGCCGCCTACAAGGTTTGGTGCTTGCCGCTGGCGACAATCGCCTGAGGAACAGCGGGGCCTCATGCTTTTCTGCCTGCGCACGAAGCGCTGGTTGCAGGCAGCCTCGCCCGAAATCTGCGTGTCCACCAGCAAATTGATACTGTTACGGCTGAGAGAAATCGTTTCGTTCCGGACCGGGATGAGGTGGATTTGGCGGGCCCTTACAGGCTCGGCGTCACCCCAAAGCGGCCGAGACCGGGTAGCTTGAGCGCCGGGCGTCGGATGTCGATGCCGAGAACGGCGCCGAAGAAATTGATCTCCAGACCTTCGACCCAGCCGAGCGAGAAGCCGATGTATCCGGCAAGCGAGGCGTAGATGCCCGTGCCGGACGCCGTTACGCCGAACCATTTGCCGGTGTACGGGAAGTCCTTGCCGATCGCGGTCGGCGGCAGGACGGCCCGGAGCTCAGGGACCGAATCGAGTGCGGCCTGCACGAAGGTGTTCGAATTGGGCCCAGGCCAGACGCTGTAATCTCCATAGGATCGAAACCTGTAGTTTTCGACCACATGCCTGATCTTCGGGATCAGCGCCTCCGCACGCTCGCCATCGACGGCCACGACGATTTCAGGCACAGCGCCGAACCATCGCCCGTCCGGAGCGAAGCCGTTGGTGCGGATCGGCTCGCCCCAGGCCGTGTAGTCGTACCTTGTGTAGGTCGGCGCATCTTTCTCTTTGACGACGATCCAGGTGTGAATCGCGAAGATGCCGCGCCATCTCACCGTTCTTGCTCCGAACACCCGGATGACGGCCTCACGGTGGTCGGTCGCGGAGGTCAATAGACCCGCGCTGGAGCGGTCGGCCGTTTGCCAGTTCTGGCGGCCATCATCCAGCCAAAAATATCTCGCCGCCGATGCGGCAAGCGGTGCGAAGACGAGGAACAGAAAGATGAGCAACGGCTTTTTCAAGGGAGCGGTACGGCGGGGATCTTCGACAAGCATATAGTTCGCATCGATGTCGACGCCATAGCCGCCGCCCCGGTCGTCGGACGAGCCTGTGACCTCGGTCGGACGGGCACGAGATCGATCGAGTTGTTCCGCAACCGTCATCGGATGGAGCTTGGGCATGGACATGAAGGAAGCCGCGGCAATGACGGAAGCCTCCGGGCTGACGGACGATCAGGGCGGCATGGAGCGGACTTCAGGCCCGCGGCCGGGTTCCGAAGAGCAAGGAGGAGCTTTTGCTCCGCAGGCCCGCACGCCGTCGCCAGAGCCGGCGAAGCGATGGGCCGACCAGTTGCGCGAGGTGACAGTGAAGGCGCCGTTACGGTCCTTGCTCGTCGCTTTCCTGGCCGGAGCATGGATCGCTCGCCGCCGCTAGGAACTGTGACAAGAAGCAGCGGTTTCAGGCGCTGGCATAGGAAAGGGTGGACGATGAGGGTTCTGGTTTTGATGGCGACTGTCCTTCTGGGCACCATCTCGTTTTCCATGGCGCAAAGCTCAGGAGGCGGTTCAGGAGGTGCTTCCTCCGCTGGAGGGGCGGGCGCAACCGGTTCGGGCGGCGCTGGTGGCTCGACGCTCTCGAACGGGACGACGCTGAGCGGAACCGGCGGTTCGCCGGGGCCCAACACGCTTAATGCAAAGGGCCAGGGAACGACGGGCCAGAGACTCGGGCTGCCCCCGTCCGGTCAGGAGGGCGGCGGATCTCGACCGTCTTACAACACGCCAGCCGCCGACGCCGCCATCCAGCAGCTTGGAAACACCAACACGGGTATCCTTAAGAAGTAGCGGTGATCAAGGCGGCGTGCCCACTCGCTATGGCAGCGCTTTGGTCGACGTCCCCTCGCAGTGGACCAGGAGCAGGCATCTGTGTTGATCGGCCGCAAGGGCTGCTCACCTGCATTGCAACTCGAGCCTTTTGAATCGGCCTGTGCAATTTCGGGCCTAATTGAGAAGGTGTTGGCTTCGCAGGAAGCCAATCGCGCTTGCGACGCCGTCTTCGACGCGGATCGCTTCGCCAAGGCGGTTCGCTCGCTGCTGAATCAACGGATTTCCGGTGGCCTCTGCGATCGCGGCGGCCAGCCAATCGGCTGAAAGGTTCCTCACTCCTCTTGATCTTGGTCCGACGCCCAGATCGTCGATGCGCCTTCCCCAGAACGGCTGGTCGCCAAAGAAGGGACAAATGATATTCGGCTTGCCAGCTCGAAGCGCAGCCCCCGTAGTGCCGGCCCCGCCGTGATGGACGCAGGCCGACATCAGCGGGAACAACTGCGCATGCGGTGCGCCTTGGATGAAATGGACGTGACTGGCTCCGAGATCGCCTCGAAGAGCACCGCCGCCGACCGCTAGAACGCCGCGTTTCCCAGCCTTGGCCAATGCCTCCAGTACGAGTTTCGTCAGGGACGTCGGGTCGACACCTGGCATGCTGCCAAAGCCCACATAAACAGGCCGCTCATCGCCCTCTACGAAGCGCTGGAGTTGCGGGTCAGGCTGCCAAACGTCGTCGCCTCCCAGGAACCAGTACCCAGTCACCGCGACAGTATTCGGCCAGTCCGGCGGAACGGGCACGACATGCGGACTATAGGCGTAGAGCGTCGCGCGAGGCCGCAGCTTCTTCTCCGGCGTGTTTGCGAGGTGGAGTTCGGTGGCCCGCCATTCCCCGATCATCCCGCGAAAGAGGGCGTAGGCGCTGTGAGCCATCGCGCTGTGCGTGAGTCTGTTGAGGGGGCCAAGCGAGCGGAACGGCACGAGCGGGCTCGCGAACGCTGCTGTCGGTGTGAAGCCAGGCAGGGGAGAAGCCAGAACGGCAGGGCAGGATAACTTTTCTGCGATATGCGCCGCGGCGATGGCCTTCGGGTGATAGATGATCAGTTCTGGACGAAATCGTCGGGCGGCTTGCCATTCGGCGCTGAGCTGTTGGCGGCCGATCGGCCTGAACTGCTTCAGCATCCTGAAGCCAGCCATAAACCCCGCACCGCCCGCCATTGCCGCCTTGGCTTCCGGGGTTTCCAGGAGGGCGAGATATTCACTCGGAAGATGCGCGAAAGCGATGCCGCGGCTCACGACGAACGATTCGAACTGCGAGGGCGCGGCGATCAGCACTTCGTGCCCGGCCTGCTTCAGACCGAGCGCCAAGGCGAGATAGGGTTGCACGTCGCCGCGGGTGCCTAGTGTATGGATTGCGACTCGCATGCTTCTGACCATTGAGAAATGGATTGGGACGACAACCGCTGCTCAGACAAGCCGCTTCTGATGAAGCTTTGACCACACCCCACCCATGTGTCGCAATCGGGCGCGAGTTTCTGCTCACTGGTCAGACGCTCCGGTTTCGGGAGATCGAGAGATCGGCCGATAGTGTGACGGCCCGCCAGGCTTTATGTTTGAGCCTCATCGTTCAGCGACGCCAATGAGTGCGGTCGAGTTTATCGGCAGCACCGGACGACCATCGGCCCTCGCTCGCACCTCGGCAATCACCGCAGCCTTTTCGATGTCGTCCAGGCTGGTCCAGTCGGGCGACATGCCAAAGAGCGTGTCAGGCGCGTCGAGCGCCGCGACGTCGAGCAGAAAATCATGAGTCACCGTGTCGATCCGGGGATTGCGATAGCCGGCACTGACGAGGGCGCGGGCGAAATCGTCCGGATCGCTCAGGGCCTGAACGGCTTCAGGCATTGCCATGCCCGGCCGATCAGGGAACAGCTTTTGCCGCACTTCGCCCAACAGGAGGAAGGTCGCCGCGCCCCGTTTCCGCCAGGTCGCAACCACGCCATGCCCGCCGGGCCGCGTAACCCGTCGCATCTCGGCCAAACCCTTGCGCCAATCGGGGAACATGATGACACCGAAGATCGAAAAGACGGCATCGAAATGCGCGTCGGGCAGGTCCAGCGCCTGTCCGTCCATGACCCGCGCCTCCACATTGGGCAGACCAGCAGCTGCGATGCATCCGACCATGCCGGGCGAGAAGTCGGTCGCCAGGACTCGTGCGCCGGTGCGAGCGGCTGCGAGGGCGACCGCGCCGGTGCCGGCTGCCACATCGAGAACATGACTCTGAGGCGTCAGGGTTACGCGCGCCAGCGCCGCCTCCGCAAACAGGGCGGTGAAGGGGTGCGCGGTCTCTCGATAATGCCTGGCTGCGCTGTCCCAGTGGTCTGGATCCTCAAACTGTTGCACGTCGGATACCTCACGAGTCATGTAACTTTATATGTATCATGACTGCGTGCCCTTGCCAATGATGGGATGCGTGCGAAAGATCAGCCGATGCGAAACGACAGCCGCCTTTCTCGAATGCTGCATGTGCTGCTCCACATGGCGCGACATGACGGCCCCATGACCTCGGAGGCGATCGGCACGATGCTGGGGACCAATCCGGTCGTCGTTCGCCGCACATTGGCGGGGCTGCGCGATGCGGGCTATGTCCGGTCGGACAAAGGGCATGGCGGCGGCTGGGTCATCGCGTGCGACCTCGAGCGCGTGTCACTTCTCGATGTCTATCGTGCGGTTGGTGGTCCCCGGCTATTTGCGATCGGGAACGAGCATTCCAATCCAGACTGTGCGATCGAGCAACTCGTCAACGCAGCGGTGGACGATGTCCTTCGCGATGCCGAAGCATTGCTGGTCGAACGGTTGGGCGCGGTGAGCCTCGCAGACTTGAGCAAAGGTCTCGACGCGCGCTGCGCAGGCGATCCCAGGTGGCAGCTCGAACGGGTTGGCCGCTAAAGCTCTCTTCTTGTCGTAATTCTGGCTGCTCCGGCCAATGCCGAGAAGTGAAGCGTCTTCTTGCCATGGGGCATTCAGCGAGGCGCGCCGTTCGTCCGCAGGGATCGCACGAAATCGATCACGGCTAGCACCACGACGCAGACAACGATGATGATGAGCGGAATGGCCTTGATCCAGACCAGCAGGATTCCAAGAAATGCGATCATGAGCGCGAGGCCGATGAGTCCGGTGATCAGATTGGTCATCGCACTTTCCTTTTCTCCGCGCCGGGAGCCGAGTTCGATCCGGCGCTCGGGGCGTTGCGCCGACCGCTGCCACGCGTGCGCCCAATGGTCTTGATCAGCCAGTGCGCCGTGCGCAAGAGGCGGGCGTCGTTGCCGCGGCGGCCGACGAGCTGGGCGCCCAGCGGAAGGCCCGTTTCTGAACGCATCAAGGGCAGGCTGATGGCGGGCACGCCGAGATAGGTCCAGAGCGAGCAGAAGACCGGATTACCCGTCGTTTCGATTGCGGGCGCCGCGCCCGGTGCCGCGGGCGTCAGGATGGCGTCGTATTCATCGAAAACGTGGTCCAGGGCCTGGTTGAGCGGCGCAATCCCGGTCAGAGCGTTGCAATAATCCGCCGCAAGATGCGCGCGGCCGCGCGCGATCGCCTGGCGTAGCCGCGTGCTCAGTCTGTCGCCGCCGCGTTCGTCATCGCGCCGCAGATTGTGCGCCATATCGACTTCCATGATGATGCGGTGCATGTCGACGGCCCCGTCGAAGCTCGGCCCAAGCTCGACCTCGCTGCACGCTTCGCCCAAAGCGTCGACGAGCTCGGCAAAGGCTTCACGCGTCTCCGGCTCGGCCTGATCCCAGACCGGAGAGCGCACAAAGGCAAATCGCGGCGGCAACGGCGGCTCGCTCGCCGCGACCGCAGAAAACGGCGGGCGTGCAACAGGCCGGGTGTCCGGATCCTCCGGGTCGAAGTCGACCATGACCTCCGCCAGCAGGGCCGCGTCCTCGACGTTGCGCCCGAACACGCCGACATGATCGAGCGTGCGCGACAATTGGAGCGCGCCGCTGCGTGGAATGAGACCATGCGTGGGCTTGAAGCCGACCACGCCGCAGAAGGCGGCAGGGCGGATCACCGAGCCGTTGGTCTGCGAGCCGATGGCACCCGGCACCATCAGCGCCGCGACGGCCGCGGCGGAGCCCGAGGACGATCCGCCGGGGGTGTGATTTGGGTTGTGCGGATTTCGGGTCTTGCCCGGATTGTAGTACGCGTACTCGGTGGTCACCGTCTTGCCGAGGATCACCGCTCCAGCCGCCCGCAGACGCGCCACGGCCGCCGCATCGCGCCGCGGCGTGCGTCCGGCCCACAGCTCCGATCCGAATTCGGTCGGCATGTCGCCGGTGTCGAAGATATCCTTGATGCCCACGGGCACGCCATGCAGCGGGCCTGTGGCCTTGCCGTGCTTGCGATGATCGTCGGCCGCCTCGGCCTGCCGCATCGCGTGGTCGCGATCGAGAAACGCCCACGCCTGGATATCGCGATCGACCTCATCGATACGCCTGAGGCAGTCGCCGACGAGCTCCACCGAGCTGAGCCGGCCGTCGCGGATGCCGGCCGCGGCGTCCGCGAGGCCGAGCGCGTTGAGACTCATGCGCAGCCTCTCGTCGGTTTGCCGGGTCCGCTCATCGCGCCCCATAGAGATAGCTCGGCAGCCACAATGCGATCCCCGGGAAGATGTAGACCAGTGCCATGGTGAGGAAGACCAGGCCGACGAACGGTAGCGCGCCGGAGAAGATGTCGGTCAGCTTGACCTCAGGCGGCGCCACGCCCTTCAGATAGAAGGCGGCCATCGCGACCGGCGGCGTGTTGAAGGCCGTCTGCGTGTTCAGTGCGACCAGGATGCCGAAGAAGATCGGATCGATGCCGTATTGCGGAAGCAGCGGCAGGAAGATCGGCACAAAGATGATGATGATCTCGGTCCATTCCAGCGGCCAGCCGAGCAGAAAGATGATGATCTGGGTCAGCAGCAGGAACTGGATCGGCGAAAGGTTCATCGAAGTGAAGAACTGCTCGACCACCGATTGTCCGCCAAGGACGGCAAACACCGCCGAAAACGTCCAGGATCCAATGAAGAGGTAGCAGACCATCGCCGTGGCGCGCACGGTCAGGTACACGGATTCGCGTATCATCTCGTAGTTGAGCGAACGATAGGCAGCCGCCAGCACGATGCTCATGAGGGCTCCCACCGCGGCCGCTTCCGAGGGCGTCGCCAGCCCAAACAGGATCGCGCCGAGCACCGAAACGATCAGCAACGCGAGCGGCAGGAACGACGTGGCGAGCGCCCAGATGACCTTTGAGGTCGGCACGTCGGTCTGCTCGCGGGGCAGCTTCGGCGCGAGCGCGGGATTGATGATCGCGCGCGTCATCGCATAGAGGACATACAAGCCGGCCAGCATGAACCCCGGAAAGAACGCCGCCGCGTAAAGCTTGACCGCCGAGACGCCGGCGGTCGCCGCATAGACGATCAGGAGAATGCTCGGCGGAATCAGGATGCCGAGGCAGCCACCGGCGCAGACGACGCCCGCCGACAGCTTGGCGTCGTAGCCCGCTCGCAGCATCGCCGGCAATGCCAGCAGCCCCATCAGCGTGACGACGGCACCGACGATGCCGGTGGCGGTCGCGAACATGGCGCAGGTGATCAGCGTGGCCACGGCAAGTGCGCCCGGCACGTTCTTCATCGACAGCTGCAGCGAGTAGAACAGGCGGTCGAGGATGTTTGCGCGCTCGATCAAATAACCCATGAACAGGAATAGCGGAACCGCCACCAGCACGTCGCTGGATGTGACCTCGAACGTCTTCTGCACCAGAAGCGTGAAGATACGGTTCTGAAAGAAGTCCTGACCGGGGGTGTAGTAGGCGTAATAGCCGAACGAGACGCCCATCGCCATCAGCGTGAAGGCGATCGGGAAGCCGAGCATGATGATGAAGATGAAGAGGCCCAGCATCAGCATGCCGAGTTGAGGATCGGTCATGCGCCTGGTCCCTTCTCACTCTGCGGCTCAGCCGCGTGCTGCTGATGTTCGCGGATGACGAGGCTCTCGGTCTCCTCCACGTCGTGCAGGCGCTGCGGCCATCGACCGGTGCGGATGCACAGCACGCAGCGGATGATCTCGGCGACCCCTTGCAGGAACAGAAGGAAGCCGGTGAGCGGGATCAGCGCCTTCAGTGGAAACACCGGAACGCCGGCCGGACTGAAGATGCTGACTTCGCGGAAGCGCACCGACATCTGGGCGTAGTTCCAGCCCGAATACATCAGCGCCGCGATCGCCGGCAGGAAGAACAGGATATACAGGACGAGGTCCATCGTCGCCTGGGTGCGCGGCGACCAGAGGCGGTAGACCACGTCGGCGCGGACATGGCCGTTTCGCGAGAGCGTGTACGCGCCGGCCATCAGGAACATCGCGCCATAGGTGATGTAGCTGATGTCGAAAGCCCAGGTGGTCGGCGCACGCAGCACGTAGCGCACGAACACCTCGTAGCTGACTCCCAGGGTGAGAACGAGGATCAGCCAGGCGAACGCCTTGCCCACCCACGTGCTGAGCTCATCGATGAAGAACAGGAATTTCGTCATGCGAGCTGAACTCGCTGCGAGCAGTCCATCCGGATGTCCCCCTCCAACTCGTGGGCGGCGCTTCAATTGCGCCGCCCTCGCGATAAGACCTGACGCGATCCCCCGCGACAGCCGTCAGACCTTGAGCACGCCCGGGAAGTGATGCTCGAAGGCGCCGCGGTAGTCCGTCGCGTTGTTCATGTTGTAGTAAACCACGCGGCGCACCCATTCCTTCTGCGAATCCATCACCTTCTTCATGAATGGATCCGAGCCGAGCTGGGCGATCAGACCGTCCCACGCCTTGATCTGCGCGTCGAACACAGACTTCGGTGTGCGCTGGACGTTGACCTTGTCCTTGTTGATCAGCTCCTGCAGGTCCTTCGAATAATAATCCATTGCCTTCCATTCGTTGGCGGAGGACACGGCTTCGGCGGCGTATTGCAGGATCGCCTGCTGTTCCTTCGGCAGCGCGTTGAATTTCGTCCGGTTGAACATGATCTCGAAATATTCCGTCGCCTGATGATGGCTGCCCATCATGTAGTTCTTGGCGACATCCTGCGCGCCGAAGCGCCGGTCCGAGGTCGGATTGTTGAACTCGAACCCGTCGATCACGCCGCGCTCCATCGCGGGTACGATCTCGCCGCCGGGCAGCTGCGCGACCGATGCGCCCATCGCCTGGAAGAGATCGGCGGCCAGACCCACCGTGCGATATTTCAAGCCCTTGAGATCGGCGTCGCTGGTGATCGGCTTCTTGAACCAGCCGAGCGGCTGGGTCGGCATCGGCATGGCGAAGAAGCTCTTGATGTTGACGTTCATGATCTTGGTCTGGAGTTCCTCGAACAGCTCCTTGCCGCCGCCGTTGTGGATCCAGCCAAGGCCTTCGTTGGCGTTGAAGCCGAACACCGGGCCGGTGCCGAACAGCGAGGCGGCCTTGTGCTTGCCGTACCAGTACACCGTCACCGTGTGTGCCGCGTCGATCTGGCCGCCATGAACGCCGTCGAAGACCTGGAACGGATGCACGACCGAGCCGCCGACCAGATAGTCAATGCGCAGCCGGCCTCCGGCCATATCGTTGACGCGCTTCACATAATCTTCGGCCATCTCGTTGAAGACATCGGCCTTGCCCCACGAGCCCTGCATCTTCAGGGTCGCTGTCTGCGCCCGGCTGACTTGCGGCATGGCGATGGTGGCAGCGCCGGCCGCGCCGGCGGTCAGCAGGAATTTGCGACGAGTTGTTCTGGTCTTCTCGGACTTTGCAGTCATGGACGTCCTCCCTGGCGGCCTGATTGTTCGAACGCGTTTCGACGCGCTTGTCGTTGTGAACCGCTGGAGGTATGCCGCATTCCAGCGACTTTGATCACAGTTTGGACGCATTGCCGGCATCCGACAAGCCCCGGTGTCGCATTATTGGTCTTAGACGTTCGACTCCAAGCAGCCGGATATTCACGCGCATGTCGCGGCGCAGCAAAGATGCAGCCGGACTTCTGCCAGTGGTGCCCGCCCGATGCGATTCTGGAAAATTTCGCGGCTCCTCAGGGCTCGCGTGCCGTCATAGGATCGGATCATCCGGGCTTCATTTCCAAGCCCGTTCGTTGTGAACTCGACCTTGGCGGCGGAAGCAGATCTGGACATCCAGCCCGGCCGTTGCCGCGAACAAAAGCACAGAGGGGGGATCATCATGCCTGCGTTGTCACGCCGCGATTTCCTGGCACTCTCGACGGCGGCCGCCGCCGTCGGCCTCGCCGCGCCCGCGCGCGGGGCGATGGGGCCGAACGACAAATACGATCTGGTGATCCGCGGCGGCGAGGTGCTCGACCCCAGCCAGTCGCTGCGCGCCAGGCGCGATGTCGGCATCCGCTGGGGCACGATCGAGGCGGTCCAGGAGGCGATCCCGGCGGAGCGCGCGGTGAAGAGCATCGACGCCTCGGGCAAGCTGGTGATGCCCGGCCTGATCGATCTGCATTGTCACGTCTATCCCTACGGCTCGGCGATCGGCATTCCCGCCGACGAGCTGGTCCAGTTCCAGGGCACGACGACCGTCGTGTCGGCGGGCGATGCCGGCGTCAACAATCTGGCGGCGTTGCGCCGCTTCATCGTGGCCCAGACTCGGGCGCGGATGTACGCCTTCGTCCACATCGCCAATAACGGCCTGTCGGCGTTCCCGGTCGCCGAGCTCCACAACATCGATACAGCGCAGACCGAAGCCTGCGCCATGGCACTGGCCGAGAATTCGGACTTCCTGCTCGGGGTCAAGGTGCGCATGTCGGAAAACGTCATCTTCAAGCATGGGCTCGAGCCGCTCAAGCGCGGCATCCAGGCGTGCGAGATGTGCGGCTGGCCGGCGAAGATGATGGTGCATATCGGCGGCGTCGAATCCAAGGAGCTGATGTCGCAAATCCTCGACCTGATGCGCCCGGGCGACGTGCTGACGCATGCCTATTCGGGCGCCCCGAACATGTCGAGCGTGTTCACGAATATCGTTCAGGACGGCAAGCTGCTGCCTGCGGCTCTCGCGGCCAAGCAGCGCGGCGTCATGTTTGACGTCGGGCATGGCGGCGGCAGCTTCGATTTCACCGTGGCGGAAGTGGCGATCCCCGGCGGATGCGCTCCTGATACCATCTCTTCGGACATCCACGTCTTCTCCGGCAATTCGCCGGGGATTCCCTTCCTGCCCAACGTCATGAGCAAGTTCATGACGCTCGGTTTCACGCTGGAGCAGGTGGTCGCAATGGCAACGACCGCGCCGGCGAAGATCATCAGCCGCGCGCCGAAGATCGGCACGCTGCAGGTCGGTGCGCCCGCCGACGTCGCGATCATGGAGCTGGTGGAGGGACCGGTCAGCTTCGTCGACACGCGCAACAACAGGAGGGAAGGGAAGGCCCACCTCAAGCCGATCCAGACCGTCATCAACGGCGTGCCGTTCGGGCGGCCGTATCAGGCGCCGTTCTCAGTAAGATAGAGAGGCGGCGCCGGTCTCAGGTCTCTTCGAGGTTCGGCGAAAAGTTCTTACAGACCGGGCGTTGATCTCCAGGCCTTCGACCCAGCCGATGGAAAAGCCGACATATCCGGCAAGCGAAGCATAGATGCCCGTGCCGGACGCAGTTAGCCCGACCCATTTGCCCGTAGGCCCCGAACCGAGCGGTCACGAGCGAATGGGCTCGATCCCGGCCTGTCCCGGGCTTCCCCTCGCGCCCCGCATGGCCTATGACGCTGCAACGCAAAAATCCCCCAAAAGACACGCATGATCCGCCTCGACAACGTCAGCAAGCAAGCCGGCCACCAGATCCTGTTCATCGAAGCCTCCGCGGCCCTCAACAAGGGGGAGAAGATCGGCCTTGTCGGGCCGAACGGCGCCGGCAAGAGCACGCTGTTCCGGATGATCGCCGGCGAGGAACTGCCCGACGAGGGCCAGGTCTCGACCGATCGCGGCATCACCATCGGCTATTTCAACCAGGACGTCGGCGAGATGTCTGGCCGCAGCGCGGTGGCCGAGGTGATGAACGGCGCGGGGCCCGTCAGCGAGGTCGCGGCCGAATTGCGCGAGCTCGAGGCCGCCATGGCCGACCCCGACAAGGCCGACCAGATGGACGAGATCATCGCCCGCTATGGCGAGGTGCAGCACCGGTTCGAGGAGCTCGACGGCTATGCGCTCGACGGCCGCGCGCGCGAGGCGCTCTCCGGCCTCGGCTTCAGCCAGGAGATGATGGACGGGGACGTCGGCAAGCTCTCCGGCGGCTGGAAGATGCGCGTGGCGCTGGCGCGCATTCTCCTGATGCGCCCCGACGTCATGCTGCTCGACGAGCCGAGCAACCATCTCGATTTGGAAAGCCTGATCTGGCTGGAAAAATTCCTGCACGATTACGAAGGCACGCTTCTGATGACCTCGCACGACCGCGAGTTCATCAACCGCGTGATCTCCAAGGTGATCGAGATCGATTCCGGCTCGCTCACCACCTACACCGGCGATTACGAATTCTACGAGCAGCAGCGGGCGCAGAACGAGAAGCAGCAGCAGGCGCAGTTCGAGCGCCAGCAGGCCATGCTCGCCAAGGAGATCAAGTTCATCGAGCGCTTCAAGGCGCGCGCCTCGCATGCGGCCCAGGTGCAGAGCCGAGTCAAGAAGCTCGACAAGATCGAGCGAGTCGAGCCGCCGCGGCGCCGCCAGAGCGTGGCGTTCGACTTCCTGCCGGCGCCGCGCTCGGGCGAGGACGTCGTCGCACTCAAGAACGTGCACAAGGGCTATGGCTCAAAGCGCATCTATGACGGGCTGGACTTCATGATCCGCCGTAAGGAGCGCTGGTGCGTGATGGGCGTCAACGGCGCCGGCAAATCGACGCTGCTCAAGCTGGTGGCCGGTGCGAGCGAGCCGGACGAGGGTACGGTGGCGCTGGGCGGCAGCGTCAAGATGGGCTATTTCGCCCAGCACGCGATGGATCTGCTCGACGGCGAGCGCACCGTGTTCCAGTCGCTGGAGGACGCGTTTCCGACCGCGGGGCAGGGCTCCTTGCGCGCGCTCGCCGGCTGCTTCGGCTTCTCCGGCGACGACGTCGAGAAGCGCTGCCGCGTGCTCTCGGGCGGCGAGAAGGCGCGCCTCGTCATGGCCAAGATGCTGTTCGACCCGCCGAACTTCCTGGTGCTGGACGAGCCCACCAACCATCTCGACCTCGCCACCAAGGAAATGCTGATCAACGCGCTGTCGGATTTCGAGGGCACCATGCTGTTCGTCTCGCACGACCGGCATTTCTTGGCGACGCTGTCGAACCGCGTGCTGGAGCTGACGCCTGATGGCATCCACCAATATGGCGGCGGCTACACCGAATATGTCGCGCGCACCGGCCAGGAGGCGCCGGGGTTGCGGAGCTAGTGGTGGGCGGTAGCCCGGATGGAGCGAAGCGCAATCCGGGATCCGTGTGCGACGTCGGCGCTCGTGTCGTGCCGCGGGGACCATCCCTGGATTGCGCTGCGCTCCATCCAGGCTACGGGCGGCCGTGATGGACCGGTAGCCCGGATGGAGCGTAAGCGTAATCCGGGATCAGTCTCCGCGTTCACCAAAGCTGCCGCTTATCTCGCCGGCTCCTCCCCAATCGGGAGGTAGAATACCAGCGCGAACGTAGTGATAGAGCGAGCTGTAGGGCCACTCAATCGCCGCTGCAACGAGCCCGTGCTTGACCGGATTGTAGTGAATGTAATCGGCGCAGCGCTCGAAATCCGCATCGTTACGAATTGTGTGTTCCCAAAATCGCCGCTGCCAGAGCGCGTACTCGCCGCGATGATTGCGGCAGATCGGTGCGCCGGAAGCTGCCAGGCGGTGTGTGAAGGCACTCTTGATGCGCTTCCAACGACCCGAGAAGTCCGAGTCACTATCGGGGAGCCTCATAATGACATGCAGGTGATCAGGTAGGATCACGATCGCATCGATCTCGAATGGTCGTTCGGCACGCGTTACGCGAAATGCGCTGCGGAGCTCGTCGACATGATCAACCAGCACGGATGACATTCGATCGTCCAGCGTGACGGTGAAGAAGAACATCCCGCCGGGTACGAAATTTCGCCGATAGCGAACCATGCGAGGGACTTTCCCGGATTGCGCTTCAGTCGGGCGAAGGATGGGCCGAAGCCCGGATGCCGCGCAGGGCAATCCGGGGAGTGCTACAGGGACAGTCGTGCCGGTGCTTGGTCTGCCCCGGATTACGCTGCGCTTCATCCGGGCTACAACTAGGGCGGCCCTCCGGGTCCGGATCATGCTCTAATAGGCGTAGAACATCCGCTGAATGTCCTTGGTGTCGGTCGTCCTGGTCAACGCCAGCATCAGCAAGATGCGCGCCTTCTGGGGATTGAGCGTATCCGAGACGACGAAGTCGTGCTCATCGTCCTTGGCCTCGCCATTGCGCGCGACGATGCCGTTGCCGACACGGCTGCTGCGAAGGATCACCACGCCCTTCTTGCGGGCTTCGTCGAGCGCCGGCTCGACCGCCGGGCGGGCCAGGCTGCCGTCGCCCACGCCGGCATGCACGATGCCCTTGGCACCGGCGGCGACAAAGGCGTCGATCGCGACCCGGTTCATGTTGGCGTAGCCGTAGACGATGTCGACCTGCGGCAGCACATCGAGCTTGGACACGTCGAATTCGGAATCCGCCGTGTGCCGGCGGGTCGATTGCCGATAGAAATACGGCTTGTTGCCCTGCATGTAGCCGAGAAAGCCGAGTTCAGGCGTACGAAAGGTGTCCGCCGTGGACGTGTTGTTCTTGGTGACGTCGCGTGCCGCGTTGATCTGATCGTTGAGGGCGACGAGCACGCCCTTGCCGACGGCCTCTTCACTGCCTGCGAGGATCACCGCATTGAAGAGGTTGATCGGGCCGTCCGCGCTGATCGCGGTCGACGGCCGCATCGCACCGACGACGACCACGGGCTTCTTGCTCTTGACGACCAGATTGAGGAAATAGCTGGTTTCCTCGATCGTGTCGGTCCCGTGCGTGATCACGATCCCGTCGACGTCGTCCTGCGCTAGGAGCGTATTGACGCGCTTGGCGAGCTTCAGCCAATAATCATTGTTCATATTCTCGCTGGCGATCTGGAAGACCTGCTCGCCCTTGACGTTGGCCACCGTTTTCAACTCGGGGACGGCGTTCAAGAGGGTCTCGATGCCCACCGTGGCTGCGGTATACCCGATGACGGTGGTGCTGCTCGCCCCGCTGCCGGCGATCGTGCCGCCGGTTGCGAGAACCATGACGTTGGGCAGGCCGGGGCCTCTCGCGTTGGCAACGTCAACGATCATGAGCAGCGCAAAGAGCACGCTCATTATCGCCATCATGTGATCACGCACGCGGAACTGCAACATCTCGTCCATCCTTTGCTGGAAGCCTCGTTGATGCGCCCCGGTTCGCTCAGCGTCGCATCATCTGTCAGCCGCTGCGTTCTGTCTAGGGTCGCGGCGCGTTTGCTTTACGCGCTCGGCGCGTGTCGGAAAGTGGCGGTGCGGAGGCACCAAAAAGCAAATGGCCGGGACATTCTCGCGCGAAGACGCGCTTCTGCCCGGCCATGACGGCATTTCGGTTGTGGCTTTGCTGAAAAAGCCGGGAACGGACTGCGCGTTACGCGCTGGTCTCGCACTTCTTCATGAAGCTGTTCTTGGCGGCGCCGGCGAGCGGCTTGCCGTCTGCGCTGACGGCCTTGGGCGCGCAGGCGTCTTCCTTGCACTTCTTCAGGAACGAGGTCTTGGCGGCGCCGGCCAGCGGCTTGCCGTCCTTGCCGACGGCCTTGCTCTCGCAGGTTTCTTGCGCAAGGGCCGAGCCCGCTGCGAAGGTGGCAACGATCGCAGCGAGGAAAATCCGTTTCATCATGGGGGTCTCCTGAACCAGAAATGGCCGGGAGAGTGGAGCCGGGAATCGTGGCGCAATCAAGCAGGATGAGCACTGGGCCGCCCGGTCGCCCGCTGATTTTTGCGCGCCAGCTCGGAAGATGTCGCCTCTGTTGCAGTGCTCGCTGACCGCATCGGGCGATCCTGCTAGCGTCGGTCCCTTGAGATGGAGAGGAAGCATCGTGATGGACGCCGCGATCCCGCACGACCAGGCAGCCGATCGGCATTCCCACCTGGTTCGACCCCAAGACATGGATTGGCAGAAGACGCGCTTTCCGGGCTGCGAGGCCAAGACGCTACTGTTCGATCGCAGTACGGGGCTGATGACCGCCTTGATGCGTTTTGCGCCAGGATCGGTGCTGCCCGATCACGAACATGTCGGCATCGAGCAGAGCTGGGTGATCGAAGGCGCGCTCGTCGACAAGGAGGGTCCGGCCAAGGGCATTGCCTGCAAGGCCGGCGAATTCATCTGGCGCGAGGCGGGGAGCCGGCATGCCGCCTGGTGCCCCATCGGCGCGTTGATCCTGGCGATCTTCCAGGTGCCGAACAAGTTTTTCGAGGCCGACGGCCGCGTGGTCGATGCCGCTGGCCAGGACTGGGATGAGACCTGGGGGCACACCGCGGCGCAGCGGGCGCAGAGCGCCTGATCGCCTTCACGCGCCGCGCATCAGCAGCGCCTTGAAGTCGGCCCGCGCGCGCTGCGCCTCAGTGCGCGCGACGTCGGAGGCGTCGCCCATGCCGAAATAGCCATGGATCAGGCCGGGGCCCTCATGGTGCTTGACCTTCACGCCGGCCGCCTCCAGCGCCCGCGCATAGGCGGCGCCTTCGTCGCGTAGGGGATCGAACCAGGCGGTGGTCACGACCGCGGGCGCGACGCCGGCCAAGGAGGCGGCCCGCAGCGGCGAGACGCGCCAGTCGCCGGCGTGCGCGGGATCGGCGAGATAATGGCCGCAGAACCATTCCATCGTCGCCCGCGTGAGGAAGTAGCCCTCGGCGTTCTCGCTGCGCGAGGGATAGCGCGCGTTCTCGCGCGCATCGGCATAAGCGCCGACGACGTCGGTGACCGGATAGACCAGCAGTTGCGCGGCGAGCTTGATGCCGGCCTCCCGACAGGCGATCGCGCTCGTCGCTGCGAGATTGCCGCCGGCGCTGTCGCCGGCAACGCCGAAGCGCGTTGCGTCACCGCCAAATTCCGCGACGCGGCCAAACACGTCGCTGACCGCGGCGAAAGCATCCTCGAAGGCGCCGGGAAAGCGCGTCTCGGGCGGGCGGCGATAGTCGACGGAGACGACGACCGCGCCGGTCTCGATCGCAAGGTTGCGCGCCTGCCGGTCGTGGGTTTCGAGATCGCCCGCAACCCAGCCGCCGCCATGGAAGAACACCACCGTCGGTGCCGGCGCGGCGCCGACCCGATAGACCCGTGCGGGAAGCAGACTGGCGCCGCCTTTCACCCTGATATCCTCGACGCTATCGACCGGCGGCGGCGGAATGGCGGCACGCGAGGCAGCGAGTGCGCGCAAGGAATCGCGGGCGCTCTGTGGCGTCATGACCGTGGGATCGCGCATCGGCATGAGCGGAATGATCTGGGCGATGACGGGATCGAGCGGTGCGGCCATGGGCTTTCCTCACAGGGTTCTTGGTCTTGCTTGGTCATTAGCATAGGTTTTGCGGGCCGCATCGGCAACCGGCGTGCGTCGCAAGGCCGGACGAACGGGCAGGGAGGTTCACGAGGTGGAATTCGAGACGCTGGTCCAGTCGCGCCGCAGCGTGCGTGGCTTCAAGAACGAGCCGGTGCCGCGCGCGGTGATCGAGGCGATCATCGAGAGCGCCAAGCGCGCGCCCTCGTCGATGAACACCCAGCCCTGGCATGTCCATGTGCTCACGGGTCATCCGCTGGAGGAGGTGCGTCGCCGCAACATGTCGGAGATGGCCGGCGGCGCCAAGGTCAAGCGCGACATCGTCAGCCATGGCGAATACCAGGGCGTGCATCGCACCCGGCAGGTCGACATCGCCAAGAAGCTGTTCGGCGCGATGGGAATCGCACGCGACGACAAGCCGATGCGGCAGGACTGGGTGCTGCGCGGCTTCCGCCAGTTCGACGCGCCGGTCTCGCTGGTGCTGACCTATGACCGCGTGCTCGATCCCGGCGCGGTCTGCCACTTCGATCTCGGCGCGCTCTGCTACGGCATCGTGCTCGCGGCGTGGGACCGCGGGCTCGGCTCGGTCATCAACGGGCAGGGCATCATGCGCTCCGACATCGTGCGCGAGGTCGCCGAGATTCCGGAGGACGAGGTCATCATGACCTGTGTCGCGATGGGCTATCCCGACGACGGCTTTGCCGCGAACGCCGTGCGCTCGGACCGCGAGCACAACCACCAGTTCGTGCGTTACGTGGGTTTTGCCGATTAGCACGAGCAAGAGGAGATTATTCTCTGGCGGAAAATTTTTGGTGCGGTGTCGCGAGTGGCCTCTTGCAATCTCGAAGTCGCGGGAGGAACAATATGCGGACTGAGAGGTTTGTTGCTGGCGCGAGGGAATTGATATGCGGCGGCTGGCTAGCCTGGTTCGGCGGTTCTTCGGTCCGCGACTGCGGCCCAAGATCGATGATGATCCAAGTCTTCCTTTCACACCCGAAGAGTTCGGCCGGCTGATTCGCAGCGGCCGGCACGAGGACATGAAGCTGCTGGCCGACGGGCTGGCCTGCCGCTCCATCCCGCGCCGCGCCAGCCATCGTGCGACGCATTAGGCTGCGCTCGAGACGGGTCACAGCGCTCACCGCGTGAGCGCGACCTGCTTGAACGCGCGGACTAGCGCCTTCTCCAGCTTGCCTGTCATCTCGCACAGAACGTCGTAGGCCTCCGCGCGCGGCATGGTCGGCTTGTAGTGCCGGTGCTCGATCAGGGCTGCG
This sequence comes from Bradyrhizobium sp. IC3195, assembly GCF_020193585.1. Lineage (NCBI taxonomy): Bacteria > Pseudomonadati > Pseudomonadota > Alphaproteobacteria > Hyphomicrobiales > Nitrobacteraceae > Bradyrhizobium > Bradyrhizobium sp. IC3195. The sequence goes on from NZ_JADYVG010000001.1 coordinate 566,132, forward strand.
AAGATGTCCGAGATCGTTAGAATCCTGACGATATCGCCAATGCTCTCGGCGCAGAGTGCATCGGGATAGCCGCTCCCGTCGAGGTACTCGTGATGATGGCGGACGGCATCGAGAATCTCCGGCGAGATCCCGTCATGGTCCTTGAGAAACGTATAGCCGGCGGCGGGATGCGTTTCGATCAGCGCGCGCTCGGCGGCATCGAGGCGGCCCGGCTTGTCGAGGATGGCGAGCGGAATCTGCGCCTTGCCGATGTCATGGAACATGGCCGCCGAGTAGAGACGTTCCAGGTCGGCCCTGCCGACGCCAAGGCTCAGACCGAAGTCGATGGCGACACCGGTGACGAGCAGGCAATGCTGATAGGTTCCTTCGTGGTGCCGCCGCACCGTCATGAGCCACTCCGTCAGGCCATGCCGGGTGATGCGATCGGCGATCTGGCGCCCCGCTTCCTTGGTGGCGTTGACGTCAAGCGGCTGGCCCAGGGTGACGGAGGTAAACATGGATGCGATCGCGGTCGCGGCGGTCTCGACGGCAGTGTCGGCCTGCGCGCTCTCGCGCGACGCGGCCGAGAGCGGATCAGGCGGATCGGACAGCGCCGCCAGCAGCCTCGCCCGGTTGATGGTGCCCGGAAGGACCAGTGTCGCTCCAAGCGCATAGGCCTGCGAAACGGCGACATGCGAGGTGTGCTCCAGCAGGAAAATCCGCTTCTTCGCCTTTGCGAGCTTGCCCGCCCGTTTCTTGATCGCCGCGATATTGTCGACATCGCGAAGCTCGGCGCGAATGACGATGGCGGACGGCACCTCTGACAGCTTGGCCTCGGCGTCCAGCCGCTCGCCCGCGAAGGCGAAGCGTTGCTCGAGGAGCGAGCACACACCGGCCAGCTTGTCGGACGTGTCGGCCAGCACATGAACGAATGGGCGCGGCGCTGCAGCGACCGCGACGCCGCCAAGGCTGGTGGGTTTGAGTGTGGTTTGCGCGTTCTGCACGGATATGCCCCGGAATAGCGCGGGCTCCAATCGATGGGTCGAATTCTCGGTCTATTTGGCCTGATCGGAGCTCTGCGCTGCGGCAGCCGGCGTAATCGCCTGCTTCTTCTTGCTTTGTGCCGTGACGAAGTGGATGCCAGCGGTGGTGCCGTCGATCCAGACCAGCTCGCAGCGCCGGTAGGCCAGGCCCGTCGACGACAGCAGCATGAAGAATTCCTTGGCCTGGAGCACATCCAGCGTGCCCTCGACCTCGACCTTCGCGCCCGTCTGCGAGACGTCGAGCAGGACGCAGCTGCGCCGCCAGGTGCCGTCGGATCCCATGAGATTGACCGGCTGCCTGTGGTCCATTTTCACGCGAAAGGCTTTGCGACCGTCAAACTTCATCGGCTAACCCCCATCTTTTTTGCGTCGCGATGTCCCCGACCGCACTCCTTGGCGTTTGCGGCAATTTCGCCCCACCGCACCGTCCACTGGCTGGTCGACAGCAGCAGCGTCTCGAAAATGTGCTGCGCGCGTTCGCGCTCGGCGAAAGAAAGCCGTGTGCCGCAGCGGTTGCTCAGGATGGCGAGCGTGGTCTGCCAGTTCAGCCGCGAGGCGCGGCAGGCCATGACGAGACCCTCGCAATCCTCGTCGGTCATGACATGTTCGACGATCTCGATGGGAGCGCCTGAAAGCACCGACAGCGCGGTGATGAGATTGGCGCTCTCGCCGCGGATGGCGAAGCGGTTCACCGTGGAATCGTTCAGCTTGCCGATGCGGCTGAGTGCAACGATCTCCGGTCGCGCGATCGCATAGGCCGCCGCGGAGGGTAGCTTGGTGACGATGGGTGCGGCCGTTGCGGCTTGAAGCGAGACGGTGGCGTTCGGGCCGATGCCGGATTTCGGCGCCGGTGAGGCCGACAGCAACTTCCGCATGACTGTGTCGGGCGTGTCGGGCCTGAGCGCCAGTGCCTTGGTGAGTTCGTCATCCACCAGGCACTTCTCAACCAGCGCAACGTAAGCGGCTTCGGAGAACCTTGCCTCGCTGTTGCCGATCAGCGCAAGACAAACGCTGGAAGTGCCCCCCTTGATCAGCGTCTCCATCACCGGTGGATCGATCGACGCGCGGCCGGCGATGGCACATTGCTGCCGTACGCCGCTTGCGGCTGCGATCAGTGTGAGATCGGCCGTGGACAATGACTGCGAGCGGAGCAAAACGGGGCAGGCGACTTCCGGATCGCGGTGCGAGGCGAGACGTCGCACGGTGTCCGGCGGAGCCGCCTTGAGCTCTGCGAGCGCCGTGCTGGCATCGATCAGCGTGCTGGCCTCAACCCGCTCGATCAGTCGCAGCAGGACGCCGTCGACCACATCGGCGAGCAATTCCTGGGATCGACCGCGGCTGCTTGTGAGCAGTTGCAAAAGGCCCAAGAGGATGCGGGCGCACCGGTCCAGCGGACACGTTGCAACCGCGTTCTCCAATTCGGTCAGATTGTCGGCAGGCGAATTTGCCGTCATGGCAGGAGCCTGAAATGAAATAAATTGCACAATCAAACGGCGGTCATTCCGCCGTAAAGGCGTTAATTTGAATCTTAAATGTCGACGGCTTCGGTATTGGCGCACCGGCTCAATTGCAGGAAACGCTATCGAAATTCGGCGAGACAGGGTTGTCCCGGATTGTTCTTTCAACCGGCCCGTCTCCAATTGATCAGGGCACGTTAGGATCGATTCTAACGAAATAAACCGAAGGAGGCAGCGAACGGCACCCCGCGGCCGGACGCACATTCAGAGCGGCGCGGCATTTTTCGTATTTCCATGAACAGCATTGACGATGTGCCGAGGTCGGCACTCAAAACATTTCGTTTTTCAGACGTCGACGAATTTCGAAGCGCTATACGCGGGCTGAATTTCGAATTCACCCCTTTTGTGCGGAAGATTTCGGCTGAGCAGACGATCTTGGCCTTACCGGGCTGCGACGTGAATTTGACGCGCGCGTTTCCGCGGGTGGTTGACGCACAACTCGTGGAGAATTGCACGGCGATCGGCTTCACGATGGATGATCTCAACGTGCCAATTCGCTTTAACGGCTCGCAACGGGCGCGACCCGCCGTGGTCATTGGCAGCGGCGGGGCGGCCTACACCACCATCGAGGAGGTGCAGCGGCAAATCGCCTCGGTGGTTTTCCGGCCCGAGGTGAGGGATCGTGGCTGGCCGCCCACGCTCTCGAGCTTCAAGATTTTTGAAATCTCCACGGCCGGCTTGCAGCGGTTGCGCGGCGTGGTTCGGGAGGTGCTGGCCGAGGCGGCCGGGCCGATTTCGGCAGCGGAGCTCTTGTTGAAGGGCGCGGCGATGAAGGAGTCCCTGCTCGGAGCCGTTGACGAGGCCTTTGCGACGATCGTTCCGGCCCGCTGGACCTTTGCACCCAACGACGGACGGAATTTCAGGCTATTCCAGGACATCCGCGCGCTGCTGTCTGACGACCTGTCGGAGCCGATTTATAGCGACGAGATCGCGCGCAGGCTCGGACTGTCCGTTCGCACCATGCACGACGTCGTGCGCCGCTATCGCGGCATGAGCCTGCACCGCTATTTGCGTCTGCATCGGCTGTGGCTGGTGCGTCGGCGCCTTCTCGCCGGGGCCGATAGCGTCAAGGCGGTCGCGCTGGCGTATGGCTTCTGGCACCTCAGCGATTTCTCCAGAAGCTACCGCGACCAGTTCGGCGAGACGCCGTCGCAAACACTGGACCGCGGTCGCGGAAGGTAGAACGATAAATCGGGTAGGGCTGGGCGCCGGTTTCGTGCTACCGTTCGGCCATGAGCAATCGCATTCTCGTTCTCTACGGTTCTTACCGTTCCGACCGCATGGGCATCCGCCTTGCGAATTTCGTCATCAACCGGCTGCGCGATCGCGGCGAGGACGTCGAATTCATCGACGCCAAGGCGATCGGGTTGCCGATGCTGGACCGGATGTACAAGGAACATCCCAAGGGCTCGGCGCCGGAGGCGCTGGAGAAGCTGGCCGGGCAGATCCGCGGCGCCGACGGATTCGTCTTCGTCACCGGCGAGTACAATTGGGGCATGCAGCCCGGGCTGAAGAACCTCACCGACCATTTCCTGGAGGAATGGTTCTGGCGCCCGGCCGCGATCGTGAGCTATTCGGCCGGCCGGCTGTCCGGCGCGCGCGCAGCGACCGCCTGGCACGGCACGCTCTCGGAGATGGGCATGGTGGTGATATCGAGCACCATCGGTGTCGGCCCGATCGCGCAGACGCTGTCGGACGCCGGCGAGCCGATCGGCGATGGCGGCGCGGCCCTGGAGCGCTCGTTTCCGCGCTTCGCCGACGATCTGACCTGGTGGATCGAGGCGGCGAAAGCACAGCGGGCGCGCAAAGCGCCGCCGTATTGAGGTCGCGTAGCCTGGATGGAGCGACAGCGTAATCCGGGACGGTGCCGATGACGTACGAGCCCCCGGATTGCGCTGCGCTCCATCCGGGCTACGATCGCGCGGGTGCCTTACGCCGCCCGGACCTCGCCGAGGAAGCGCTCGAACTGGCCGGCGAGATCGCGCGACTGGGTCGAGAGCTGCTCGGCCGCGCCCAGCACCTCTCTTGCCGCGGTGCCGGTGTCGTCGGCGGCGCGCTGCACGCCGGAAATGTTGCTGTTGACCTCCTGGGTGCCGCGGGCAGCCTCCTGAACGCTGCGGGCGATCTCCTTGGTCGCCGAGCCCTGTTCCTCGATCGCCGCCGCGATCGCGGTGCCGATCTGGTCGATCTCGGCGATGACGTCGGCGACGTTGCGGATCGCCGCCACCGTCTCGTCGCTCGCGGTTTGGATCGCGGTGATCTGCTCGGAGATCTCCGTCGTGGCCTTGGCGGTCTGGCCGGCTAGCGACTTCACTTCGGAGGCGACCACGGCAAAGCCGCGGCCGGCCTCGCCAGCACGGGCGGCTTCGATGGTTGCATTTAGCGCAAGCAGGTTGGTCTGCTCGGCGATGCTCTGGATCAGCGTCACGACGTCGCCGATCTTCTGCGCGCCCTCGGCGAGCGTGCGCGCCGTGTCGCCGGTGCGGCGGGCGTTGTCGACGGCACGGGCCGCGATCTCGGTGCTTTGGGCGACCTGACGCCCGATCTCCGCGATCGAGGAGGTCAGCTCTTCGGTGGCGCTCGCGACCGTCTGCACGTTGGTCGAGGTCTGCTCGGAGGCGGCGGCGACCACGGCGGCCTGGCTGTTGGTCTGCGCCGCCGTCGAGGTCATCGACTGCGCGGTGCTTTCCATTGCAGCAGAGGCCCGCGACAGGCCGCCGACCAGCTCGGTCACCTTGGCCTCGAAGGCGCGGGTGAGATCGTCGAGCGCCTGGGCGCGGCGCATCTTGCCGTCGTTCTCGGCCTGCTTCTCGGCCGCGAGCCGATCGGCCCGGATCATGTTGTCCTTGAACACCTGAACGGCCGCGGCCATCGCGCCGATCTCGTCGGAGCGCTCGGCGCCCGGAATGCTCTCCGCAACCTCGCCGTCGGCGAGCCGCGACATGCGCGTCGTCAGGCCGACGATCGGCGCGCAGACGCGGCGGCGAACCGTCACGATGAGGCCGACGCTGGCGATCAGCACGGCGACAAGGCCGACGAGCGCGATCGTGAAGCTGGTGTGCGCAGCCGACGAAGCGCCGGCGAGAATCTGCTCGGCGTTGTCGTAGAAGGCGTTGCGGACCTCGATGATGGTGCCGAGGCCGCGCTGCGTGGCGGCGTAATAGGTGTCCACGTCGTGCTCGTACTTGCCGGTGACGGCGCCGTCCTTCGCCAGCTTGAGCTCGCGGCCGAACTCCTCGACATAGACCGAATTGAACTTCTCCAGCGCCGCGGCGACGTTGGCGGGCGTCGCCGGATTGCCGCGCAATTCCAGCAGCGCCATCACGAGTTGGTCGTTGCGGCCTTGCGAGCGGCTGATGTCGGCCTTCTCGGCGTCGGTCGCCGGCTTCTTTCCGCCGACGAGGTTCTTGTGCAGGCTCGAGTTGAAGCCGCCGACGTCGCGCAGCGTCATCGCGATATTGGCGTAGCTGGCCTGCCGGTAGGCATCTCCGTTCAGGATCGCCATGCGGCGGACCTGCTCGTTGAGCAGCGCGGTCACGCCGCCGTTGAGCACGGCATTGTCGGCGACGATCTTCTTGGCGGCGTCCTTGCGCGCCTCGGCGGGACCTGCCAGCGCCTTGTCGATGGCCTCGCGCAACGCGGTGAACTTCGCGTTGATGCCGTCGATGTTGCTGCCGATCGTGGTGCCGTCGTCGAACGGGCCGGGCAGCTCCTTGCGCAGCGCGTTCATCTTGTCGCGGGCGCCGTCGGTCTGCTTGCGCAGCTTGTCCTGCTCGGCCAGCAGCGCAGGGTCGATGGCCGCTGGGCCGTAGAGGATGTTGGTGGAAAAGCCGCGCTCCGGATTGAGATAGCGCGGGATGTCGCTGACCGCGCGGACGATCGCGAGCCGCCCCTGCGCTTCGGTGATCCGTTCCATGGTCTCGTACTTCGTCGCGGCGACGTAGACGGCGAGGCCGCCGCCGACGGCCGAGAGCGAGACAATGGCGCTGGTCAGGAGCGTTCCGATTTTCATGATCTGTCCGGCAAATATCGGAGAACTATTTGTCCGGACGATAGGGCGGCCGTGTTAATCTGCGGTTTACGCTCTTTGGCCGTCTCAGCTGTAGGTCGCCCCGACCGGAGCCATTGCGCCTCTCCAAACTACCTGTTTGTACGGGCGAGGGCGGCTGCGAGGACGGTCTCGAGTTCCTCCTGAACCTGATCGAGCGCGTCGGCGCTGCGGCTGGCGCGGCACATCGCGACCGTGCCTTCGATCGACGCGACGACGAGCGTTGCAAGCCGCTCGGCGCGCTCGGGAGCCAGTCCTTCGCGCAACAAGGCTGCTTGCATGATCCGCCGCCAATCGGCGAACACGCCTTCGGCGAGATCGAGCAGGTGCTGCTGCGCGGCCGCGTCGTCCTTGTCACTGGGCTCACCGACATAGCGATCGACCGCCACGGCGAGCACGGGGCAGCCGGCTTCGAAGCCGGTTGCCTCCAACTGACGGCGCCATGATGCGACAAAAGCCTTGAGGCCGCCGATCACGCCGCGTTCGTTCATGGCTTTCTCCAGAGGAATGGACACCTGCCGGCCGGCGAAGGTCACGGCTTCGGCGATCAATTGCGGCTTGCCGTCGGGGAAGTGGTGGCTGATCGAGCCGCGCGGCGTCGCCGTGTGGCGAACCACGTCGCGCATGCTGGTGGCGTTGACGCCGCGGCGGCTCATCAGGTCGGCGGCGCCGGCGATCATCCTGTCGCGCGTGGTGGCAGTCATCGGGAATCCTGCAATGGCCATCTTCATCTAGACTATGACACTTGACATAGGCAAGCCGTGCTGAGAAATGACGGGTGTCATATTCGTGGGGAGGTGCCAATTTGACCATCATCACCGTGGCCGCACCGGCCGGACGGCTCGGCCTGCCGCAGCGCCGGCAGCTTGCGGAAAGCCTGACCGACGCCGTGCTCGAGCCGGAGGTCGGCCAGAAGGCGCCGGCGGCCCGAATGGGGTTTCAGGTGCATTTCCACGACCTGCCGCCCGACAGCATGGCGATCGGCGGCCGGTTGCTGTGCGACCAGGACAAGCCGCGCGACATCATCACTGTCAACATCGCCGTCATGAACGCGGCCTGGCCGGCGGAGGTGCGCGCCGAGGTGATCCGCAACGTGCTGGCGCGACTTGCGGAGGCCTGCGGCGTGCCGGCGCCGTCGCCGACTTGGTGGGTCAATTTCGAGATCATCGATGAGGGAAGCTGGGGATCGCGCGGCGGGGTGCTCTCGATCCTTCAACTGCTGGATTCCGGCGTGTTCACGCCGGCCCGGATCGAGGCGATCCGCGCGGCGCTTCAGCAGCCGGCCTGACTCGCAACACCGCAATCGAGCGTCGCGCGGCCGTCTTCCAGGGGCGCTGATCGGCGCCTGCTAATGCCGAGCCTGATCGAGCTTTTCGAGGATCTCCAGCGTGGCGCCGTCGCGTTCGCCCGCGAAATAGCGGGCGAGCGCCTGATCGAAGACGGGCTCGGCGGAGACCGCGCCGAACAGCGTCATCGACGAGCGGAATTTGGCGTCATCCGGCGCGCCGAGGATCGCGTTGATGGTCCGGCCCTCGACCGCGAGCACCAGCCTGGTGCATTCGATCAGCCGGCCGCCGAGGACGGGGTGGGCGAGATAGGCCTCGGCCTCCGCCCGGGAGCCGATGGCGTAGCGCTGCGACATGGCGCTGGCGCCGAGACCTGCGACCTGGGGGAAGATGAACCACATCCAGTGAGTCTGCTTCCGGCCCCGGGTCAGCTCGCCCAGGACGTCGCGGTAGACCGCGTTCTGAGCCTGGACAAAGCGATCGAGATCGAACGGATCGGTCATTGGATACCTTAGGGGATACCTTTGGAGGGCCTTGGCGGCCCCGATTATGCCTAACTTTTGGCTCCCAATGTGGTAGCTGGTATAGAGTCTCTCCGGGTGGGGGTGGGTAAGCCCCCGGGGGTCGATTTGGGGATCTGATGGTTTCCGACGCAGCACACGCCGAGAGGCTGTTGTCGCGCCGCCGTGTCGGGCGGGCTGAAACGATTCTGCTGTCTGTGGCCGCGATGGCGCTGGCGCTCGGCGCCGCCGCGTGGGTCGCCGATATCAGCGATTCGACCCCGCTGGTCTCCGCGGCGTTGCCGCCGGCCAATGCCCCCTCATTCGAGGACCGTTTCGCCTCGGCCTCAGCCGGCCCGTCGCCGCGCGAGCTTGGTCTGCGGGTGCTGGAGCGCTCCGCGGTGAATGCGGCCCAGCTCAAGCTGCGGGATGCCAAGGCGATGCTGGCCCAGAAGCTCCAGGGCGACGACTGGCGCTCGATCCTGACCGAGGACGACCGGTACATGACCGAGGAGGCGAGGCGCTCGCAGCGCGCCGACGCCATCCCCATGCCGCGCGCGCGTCCAGTCCAGGCGGACTTCTCCGCTCAGATCGCCTCCAGCCAGGCCTATGCGGACACCAATCTCAGGGTCGACAACCGCAACTTCTTCGAAAAATTCACCGACAAGATCAAGCTGGCCTCGCTGACGCCCGGCGACGGCCTGCTCGGCAGGGGGCCGGACCTCGCCGCGCTCGGCTACGATTCGCGCACCGCGGTCTATGACATCTCGGCCAAGGCGGTCTATCTGCCGAGCGGCGTGGCGCTGGAAGCTCATTCCGGCCTGGGCGCGCTGATGGACAATCCTGACCATGTCGACCGGCGGATGGTCGGCGCGACGCCGCCGGCGATCTACGATCTGAAGCCGCGCGAAAAGCCGTTCCACGGCGTCCGTGCGCTGCGCATGACCCCGGTCGAAGGCACCAGCGCGCTCGGCCGCGTCGGGCTGCTCACGCACAATTACCTGCTCGGGCCGCGCGGCGATTCCAACGGCTGCGTCTCGATCAAGGACTATGATCGGTTCATCAAGGCCTACGACAATGGCGAGTTCAACCGCCTGGTCGTGGTGCCGAGTCTGCGCGGCGCGGCGACCGCCTCGCAGCGCGCGAGCACCGATTCCTGATATTCGCCTGCAACGGCGGGGCTGCCGTTTCCCCTTCGTTAAGCCGTCCTCGTCCAGAAGCAGCCCATGAGCGATCCATCCAATTCCGAGACCCCGCTGCGCACGACGTTCAAGATCAAGCTGAACGGCGACACGCTGGCGATCGCGACCGTCGGTCAGGCCTATCAATTCCTGACCAACTTCAAATCGGTCGAGTGGATGGAATTTCGCTCGCTGCACGAGGACGCCGTCGCGGCCCTGGAAGGCGCCGCCGGTAACGCCATGCTGGCGGTGCAGGCAACCAACGCCGTGCGCGCGCTGTTCGTCAGCGCCAAGCTGCTCTGAGAGAATCTCTCCCTCTGGCCTGATCCGTCGCCCTCGAACCCACTGCAAGGCGGGTGCGACGAAGGCTTGCGCGTCCGCGCCAGGGAGAGGGAATATGAAATTGGCGGAATTCATTGCAGGCATCGACGTTGGCGCGGAGCAACCAACCGAAGCCGCGCTCACCGCCTTCGAGACGTCCATCGGCTGTCGCTTGCCGGACGACTATCGCCGCTTCCTGCTGGCCTGCGCCGGCGGCTATCATCAGGGGGGCGCCGACTTCAACTGGCCGCATGGGGACTGGGCGGGTTCGGTGCAGGAGGTCCTGGGATTGCGGTCCGACGAGTGCTCGCTGGTGCAGACGCGCCAGACGCCGCAATGGCCGACCGTCGATGAGCTGTTGTGGATCATGAGCGACCACGGCGGCAATCCGATCTGCATGACGATCGACAAGGCCCATTTCGGCGAGATCTGGTTCATGGACCACGAGATGGCCGAATACGAAAAGCCCTGGACACTGGCGCAGGCGATGTCCGATCAATGGGGCTATGTCCTGCCGCTAGCACCGACGTTCAGCGATTTCATCGCCGGCCTGTACGAGGAAGCAGCGGCCGCCTGAGGCGAGGCCGGGCCGAGCGGGCGGGTCCGCCGCGACATGCTGGGTCCAGCTGGTCCACGGTATCCGGTGCAAGCCCGACCTTTCTTTTCCGTCGCTTGAACTCCGCTCCCGGAACGGGCAAACGGTTCGCCAAGAAACCGTGGCCCAGGCCATCCATTCGACGCTGAGTTCAAGGGAGACCCATCATGAAACGCCGTACATTCCTCCAAGGTGGTGCGGTCGCCGGCGCGACCACGCTGGTTGCGGCCCCTGCGATCGCGCAGAGCATGCCCGAGATCAAATGGCGCCTGACGTCGAGCTTCCCGAGATCGCTCGACACCATCTACGGCACGGCGCAGACCTTCGCTAAATATGTCGCCGAGGCCACCGACAACAAATTCCAGATCCAGACCTTCTCGGCGGGCGAGCTCGTGCCCGGCCTGCAGGCGCTCGATGCGGTCAGCACCGCATCAGTGGAGATGGCGCAGACGCCGCTCTATTTTTACATCGGCAAGGAGCCGGCGCTGGCCTATGCCACCGGCGCGCCCTTCGGCATGAACCATCGGCATCAGGAATCATGGTGGCACTTCGGGGGCGGCGCCGACCTCACCAACGAAGCGCTCAAACCCTTCAAGGCGCACGCCATCCTCTGCGGCAATTCCGGCACCCAGATGGGCGGCTGGTTCCGCAAGGAGATCAAGTCCGTCGACGACCTCAAGGGTCTCAAATTCCGCATCGCAGGCATGGGCGGCCATGTGCTGGCAAGGCTTGGCGTCGTGCCGCAGCAGATCGCCGGTGGCGACGTCTATCCGGCTCTCGAGAAGGGCACGATCGATGCCGCCGAGTTCGTCGGTCCCTACGACGACGAGAAGCTCGGTTTCCAGAAAGTCGCCAAATACTATTACTTCCCCGGCTGGTGGGAAGGCGGCGCCATGCTGCACATGATCGTCAACGACGAGAAATGGGCTTCGCTGCCCAAGCAATATCAGGCGATCGTCAACCAGGCGGGCGCGGCGGCTGGCGCTTGGATGCTGGAAAAATACGACAGCGTGAATCCGGCGGCGCTCAAGCGCCTGATCGCTGGCGGCGCGGAGCTGAAGGCGTTCCCGCAACCGGTGCTGGAGGCCTGCTACAACGCGACCCAGGACCATCTGAACGAGCTCGCCGCCAAGAGCGACCTGTTCAAGCGGACCAAGGAGAGCCACGACGCGTATATGAAGGAGGTGCTGTTCTATACGCAGATCGCGGAGAATTTCTACGACAACTATCTGCTCAGCAAGACGCGCAGCAAGACCTGAGCGGAAGAGGCGAGGGCGCGGTGTTTACGCCGCGCCCAGCTTCGTAGCCCGGATGGAGCGCAGCGCAATCCGGGAGAGTGCCGGGTGATGCGCGAGACCCGGATTGCACAAACGGGCGGCGCTTTCGCGCCGACCGTTGGCTCTATCCAGGCTACGGGACCGCGCATCCACTCACGTAACTGCGCGGAGACATTAACCAGCCATTAACCATATCGGCCGCATCGTTAACCATTCAATAACAGGGAACGAGTCGGCCGCCATGGAGGCTGCAGCAAAGGTCCAACGTCAGATGGTGCGCCTGCGCGGGCGCTCCTATGTGGCTTTCGTGTTCACGCCGACGGTTCCGGTCCAGGACTGGCTGCACGAGATCGACGCCACGATTGCGCGCTCGCCCGGCTTTTTCGCCGGCCGGCCGGTGGTGATCGACCTGTCTTCGGTCGATCTCAGCCAGGCCGGCATCGGCCATCTGCTCACCAGCCTGCAGGACCGCAACATCCGCGTGCTCGGCATCGAGGGTGTGGAGGAGGGAAGGCTGACGCCGATGATGCCGCCGCTGCTGTCGGGCGGACGCAGCTGCGTGGTCGAGCCGAGCGCGTCGAAGAAGGCCGAAGTGAAGGCCGAGGCCAAGCCGACGTCGCTGCTGCTCGAAACCCCCGTGCGCTCGGGCCAGACCGTGATCTTCCCGGAAGGCGACGTCACCATTCTCGGCTCGGTCGGCTCGGGCGCCGAGGTCGTCGCCGGCGGCTCCATCCACGTCTACGGCGCGCTGCGCGGCCGCGCCATGGCGGGCGTCAATGGACACACCAGCGCGCGCATCTATTGCCAGAAGATCGAAGCCGAACTGCTTGCAATCGACGGATTTTATCAGACCGCCGAGGACATCGACGAGGCCCTGCGCGGCAAGCCGGCGCAGGCCTGGCTGCAGGGGAATACCATGCGAATTACAGCACTGAACTGACCAGCAAAGGAGACATTTCAGATGAGTAAGGTACTGGTCGTGACATCAGGCAAGGGCGGGGTCGGTAAGACCACGACCACCGCCGCGCTGGGAGCTGCCTTGGCGCAGCGCGGCGACAAGGTGGTCGTCGTCGATTTCGACGTCGGCCTGCGCAACCTCGACCTCGTGATGGGCGCCGAACGCCGCGTCGTGTTCGATCTCATCAACGTGGTGCAGGGCGTCGCCAAACTCCCGCAGGCGCTGATCAAGGACAAGCGGCTGGAGAATTTGTGGCTGCTGCCGGCGTCCCAAACCCGCGACAAGGACGCGCTGACGGAGGAGGGCGTCGGCAAGGTCATTGCCGAGTTGCGCAGCCGGTTCGACTGGGTGATCTGCGACAGCCCGGCCGGCATCGAGCGCGGCGCTTCCATGGCGATGCGCTTTGCCGACGAGGCCGTGATCGTCACCAATCCGGAAGTCTCCTCGGTGCGCGATTCCGACCGCATCATCGGCATGCTCGATTCCAAGACGGTGCGGGCCGAGAAGGGCGAGCGCGTCGAGAAGCATATTCTCATCACTCGCTACGATCCCTCGCGCGCCGCGCGCGGCGAGATGTTGACCATCGACGACATCCTGGAGATCCTTGCCACGCCCTTGCTCGGCATCATCCCCGAGAGCCAGGACGTGTTGAAGGCCTCCAACGTCGGCACGCCTGTGACTCTGTCGAATGCCGATGGAGCGCCGGCACGAGCCTATATGGACGCCGCTAAGCGCCTCTGCGGCGAGAACGTGACAATGCACGTTCCTGCCGAGCGCAGAGGATTTATGGACCGGCTGCTGCGACGGAGGGCTGCATGAGCATGGGTCTGCTTCGACTCCTCCGCGGCAAGAAGGCCACAGCACCCGTCGCGCGCGAACGGCTGCAGATCCTGCTTGCCCATGAACGTGGAATGCGCGGCCAGCCCGATCTGCTCGGTGTGCTGCGTGAGGAAATTCTCGCTGTCGTGTCCAAACATGTGACGCTGGACCCGACCAAGGTCATCGTCCGGCTCGAACGCGGCGACGAGGTCTCGACCCTTGAGGTCGACATCGAGGTGCCCAACGATTTCGAGGGCAAGAAGGTGGCGGTCGCGTAGGGGACGCGGCCCGCAGACTGCCGTTTTGGGGTGGGTGAGAAGGCGGTCCGCCGGGCATGGCGGGCCGCCTTTGTCTTGCCGTTCACATCGATTGGACGGAACGCGCCCCGCGCCTCGATCGTTGTGAACCACCCGCGGCAGCGTTGCACCGCGGCAGGTCAGACGGGAGAGCGCCCATGATGTCCGAGGTCCAGGTCCATACACTTGCCCGGCAGATGCTTGAACAGCACGGCTTTGCTGCGATCGCGAAGGCCGCTGAGCAGGCCCAGGCCTGCGAGGGCCGCGGCGAGGCCGATGAGGCCAGGGAATGGCGTCACATCGTGGACGCCATGAAGATCATGCGCGGCCCGCATCAGAGCTGACACTCGAACGCGCGAGTTTCAACGCTCGCCGCGATCGGCGCCTTGGGACGAATTGCGGTTCTGTGTCTGCGGCTGCGCGCGCTCGCCCGATTCCTTGCAGGGCAGCGGTTCCCACGAGCCGTCCGGCGCCTGCTGATAGGCACTGCAGGACGGCGAGGTGGACTTTTCCCCGCCCTTCTGGGCGTCGGAATTTCTCGCCAGTGCGGGCGCAGTCAGCACCGCGGCGGCTGCAATCGCGCCGGCGAAAACGAAATGGATACTCCGCATGAGGACCTCCTGTTCGAATTCGGAAGGAGGCCGCATGCTGTGAAAAATTATGACGATTTTGGGCCGCGGCAGAGGTTCCGTCGCGGCGTGCTTAACGGGGCGGCGCGCTAGCCACCCTTGCTGCGGATCAGGCCGGCGAGATTAGTCTTCTGGGCTTCGCACCAGCCGGACATGCCGAGGCGGCGCTGGTCCATGTCGGTCGCCTGGGTCGCGATCGCGACCTCCGCCATCAGGTCATCGTCCTGCTTCTCGCCCATCTTGCCGCCGGTATGCAGCCAGGCGATCGCCTTGCGCACCTTCTCGGTGGTGCCGTCGGGCAGGTGCATCTGCTGCGCCCTCTGCACGAGGTCCTGATAGGCGAGATCGGTATTGGGGCACTCGACCTTGGCGGCGAAGGCCTGCAAGACCATCGTCACATAGGTCGATCGCGGCGGCGCATCGCCCGCGAGGGCCGGCGCGGCCAACAGCAACAGGCCCGTCATCAGAAAACCGGTGCGCATCCCTGGGATCTCCTCCATTTTATCGAGAGGCTAGCGTCCGGCGCGCCGCTCGGCAATGGGATCGGGACACAATTGTCGCCGATCGGCCCAGTAGGCTAACCTGCGCTCCCCAGCATCGGAGCGCGATATGAGCCTGTTCAGCACGCCGTTCGATCCCACACGCGACACCGCGCTCGTCACCGGCGCAGGCAACGGCATCGGCCGCGCGATCGCGCTCGGCCTGGTCGGCGAGGGCGTCCGCACCGTGTTCGCGGATGTCAGCGCGGAGCGGGTGCGTGCCGCGATCGGCGCGAGCGAGAGGCCAGGTCTCGCCGTGCCCTGGGTCGGCAATCTTGCCAGCCTCGAGGCCTGCGATGAGCTGCTGACATCAGCGCATTCCGCGCTGGGCGAGGTCACGCATTTGGTCCACAGCGCCTCGCCGCCGCGGCGCGAGGCGGATCACTTGCTCGCAGTCGATCGCAACACCTGGCAGGAGATGCATGCCGTCAATCTCGATGCCGGCTTTCACCTGGCGCGCGGGCTCGCCAAGCGGCTGATCGCGGCGAAGCGGCCGGGCTCGTTCCTGTTTCTGACCTCGCTACATGCGGGCACGCCGCGCAACCTGGCGCATTACTCGACGGCAAAGGCCGCCATGGCGATGCTGGTGAAGGAGCTGGCCAAGACGCTCGGACGCTACGACATCCGCGTCAACGCGCTGGTCCCCGGCGCGATCGCAGCCGGCGGGTTCGTCGCCGATCCCGCGCTGGCGCGGCACATTCCGCTCGGACGCCTCGGTGAGGCCGGGGATCTCGCACCGATGGCGCTCACGGTGCTGTCGAACAAGCTGTCCGCTTACGTCACCGGCGCAGCCTTCGTCGTCGACGGCGGATTGTCGCTGACGAACTGGTTCGAGGCGCCGGTGCTGGATTAGCCTAGCGCTGCCAGGCCGGCACCGGATCGAGCGGCGTGCGATAGACCTCGTTGTGATCGCGATCGGTGACGCGCACCGCGCAACCTTTCTGCTGCAGTTCGGGCTTCACCTGCGACAGCTCGCAAGCCAATTGGTCGGCGCGATCGGAGGCAACCTCGATGTCTTCGAGGATGATTCCACCCTGGTTCTTGAACTCACCACCAACCACGAGATCGAAAGAATAGTAGGGCATGCGAATTCCCCGGTGTGACGATCTGAGCTTCAGTGCAAGTCTCAACACATGTCGGATGGTACCACTGAGTCGACATCTATCGAATGAACAGAGCGCGCAATCTCTGGGCTTATGGCGCAGAAATGATGTGCAACGTGCGGGCTCGTTAAGAGTTTATTAAATATACCCGCGCGATCATTAGGCATGGAATTGCAGCAGAACCGGGCTCCGGGAACCGGCAGCTGCAAGAGAAGGCCGCCGGCATAGATCCCGACGGCCTTTTCTCTTGAGCGAGACGTCGCTCACCGTAATCGCCCGGAGTTAACGCTTCACATCGACTCGGACAGCGTGCGTGAGCGCGTGACAGCAAGGCTGCGTCGTTGCTCTAAAGCGCGATGCGATCAGGATGAATCGTCATCGCGCTTCAGGTTGTTGTTGTTTGAGCATGATCGTTTCGGAAAACCGCTGCGCACTTTGCGCTTACGCGGCCCTTCGGGTTCGGATCATGCTCTAGCGCAGCGGCATCGGCGGACGCACGATAGGTCCGTCGTCATCAGCAACGGCTTGCGTCGTCGTGGTCGGCGCAGCCGGCGGCGTGGCGGCGGCGGCCTGCGATAGCGGCGGCGGAGGCGCGAGCGGCGCGGGCGAAGAGGCCGGCATGTAGGTCCGCGTCACAGGCGGCTTGGGCTTGCGAACCGGCGGCGCCGCAGGCTGCGGCGGGAGGGCGGCTGCGCGCGCGCGCGGATCGACCGGCGGCCTCGCCTCGGTGACCGGCTTCGGTGCGGGAGGCCTCGCCATCTCGCGCGCCATCTGCTCCTGTCCGGCCTTCAACTCGGCGATGTTGGCCTTGAGCTGCTCGATCTGCTGCGCCATGGCGGCGAGATCGCGTGTCATCGATTGCACCGACTGCGCCGCGTCGACCGACTGTGGCGCCGCGGGCGCAGCCGCAGCAAGCTGAGCTGCGGGCGGCGCAGCAGCTTGATCTGCCGTTTGGTTGGGCGCGGCTTCCGCTGCGGTGGGCGCAGCCTGGGCGGCGGCGACCGGCGCGCTTTGCTGCGGTGTCGCAGACAGCAACGAGGTCGTCGGGAGCAGCGAGGTCAGCGCCGGCGTCCATTCGGCCAGCAGCTGCTTTGCTGTGTCGCCGTGCTTCTCCCAGGCGATGCTCGCGGCCACGCTGGCGCCGGCAAGCAGGAACGTGACGAACGCCCCGCGCAGCCACTTGCCGACGGAGGACCGCTTCTTCATCACGGGACCATCGCTGGACGTGACGCGGACAGCGGTGTCGATCGACGGTGCCGCAGTGGATTTTCCGTAGACGACGTTGATGCTGGGCTCGGGCGCGCGCGCCGGCTCCAGAGTGAACTTCGGCGTGACCTTGGGCTGCGGGGCAAACTTGGGCTCCGGGGCAAACCTGGGCTCCGGACGCGGCGCGATCTCTGGCGCCAGCGCAGGCGACACGCTGGCGGGGCGCGAGGCCCGCACGATCTCGGGCGAGATCTGGACCGCGTCGTGAGGATCGTTGTCCTTGACCGTGTCTTTCACGATCTCATCGACGATTTGCTTGGCGTTCAGCGTCGCGAGCATCGCAGCTCCTTTGAAGCCCAGTGTTCGAGGTTAAGGCATCCGCATTGGCGCGGGGCTGATCCGAGGTGAGGCCATACCCGGTCCCCATGTCGCACGAGTCCAGCCGGGTTTGACCAAAGCAAGGCGAGGGGATGGAGATGATGCGACACTCTTCCGCCCTTTGTGGTGATGGAACCCAATTTGCCGAACACGCGCATGTGTTCCTGCACCGCCTTGTTTTCAGCACGATTTTGGCAATATCTGGTGACGGCGGGGGCGTCGTTATTCCGCTATCGGGGGGCCGGCGGTGCCAAGATCTCTACTCGTTTTGTTCGTCGCAGCCCTGCTGCCGCTGGGCGGCTGCATGCAGACGACACTTTCGCCATCGACGGATGCGAGCATGACGCCGCGCGACCGTCAGTTGCTCGCGCACGCGCCTTACGCCAAGGCGAACGTGCCCCAGCAATATCTGCGTCACATCGTCGATTACCACCGCAAGGAGCAGCCGGGCACGATCCTGGTCGATACCGACGCGCGCTACCTCTACTACGTGCTGCCCGAGGGCAAGGCGATCCGCTACGGCGTTGCCGTCGGCGAGGAAGCCATGGCGTTCTCCGGCGTCGCGCGGGTCGGTCGCTTGGCGGAATGGCCGGACTGGGTCCCGACCGCGGATATCCAGGCGCGACTCGGTCCCTATCCCGCGCGCGTTCCCGGCGGTCCCGCCAATCCGCTGGGCGCGCGGGGCATCTATCTCTATGTCGGCAACAAGGACACGCTCTATCGCATCCACGGCACCAACCAGCCCGAATATATCGGGCAGGCGATCTCGTCCGGCTGCATCCGGATGCGCAACGAGGACGTCATCGATCTCTACGACCGGGTGAAGCTCAATTCGATGGTCGTGGTGCTGCCGCCGGGGCAGAGCGCGCAGGCCGCGGCGGGCGGGCGCTGGCGCGGCTGAGGTCTGCGCCGGTCAGTTCGAATTTAGGTGCGTTGTCACCCTCTAGTTCTCAGGCCGGGCGACCCGCCATTGCAGCGTCGTGGCGTTGCCGTTGGCGTCGCCCGGCGCCTTGTCGGCGGGCGAGGTGTAGAGCGGGCGATAACGGTAGGCCCACATCTTGCTGCCGTCGTTGCGGTTGATCACGGTGAAGTCGCCGACGGCCCTGGCGTCGGCCGTTGCGGCGAGCGGCACCCAGCTCTCGATGCACTTGCCGTTGCAGTTCGAAGTATTTCCCGTGGTGTCGCGCTCATAATAGTAGAGCGTCATGCCGTTGAGATCGACGAGCTTGGGCCCCTGCTTGGTCAGGATCACCTTCGCGGGAGCCGTTGGCGCCTCGACCTTCGGCGGAGGAGGATCGCCGCCGCCATGGCCCCCTGCGACCGCCTGAACGGTCGAGAGCGCGACGGCCGCGGCCACAACGAGGAACCTGAACATCCGAAACTCCGCCCCGCAAAGTTAATCGCGCGTTAAGCGCCCCAATGCGGCCGACGTTAGCAGCCGAAGGTTAGTTCCTGGTTTCGTGCGCTGCGACAATTACGGACATGGCCGAGATCAGAGCTGCGCATTGCGCAGCGGCGCGCGGCTGAGCTCGTTGCCGGCGGCGATGGCCTTGCGCAGCAGCCGCATCAGCTCCTCACTCTCTTTCGCGCTGAGGCCGCGCAGCATGATGCGCTGCGCGGATTCGACGGCCGGGGTGATCTTGCGCAGCGTGCGGCGGCCCTCGTCGGTGATCTCGAGCTCACGCGCGCGGCGGTCGCGGCTGGAGGGGCGCCGCTCCGCGAGGCCCTTCTGGACGAGGCGATCGATCACGCCGGTGATGGTGGTGCGATCGTAGGCGATCAATCCGGCGAGCGTCACCTGATCGAGCCCCGGATTGGCCTTGATGGATGCAAGCGCGGCGTATTGCACCGGAGTGAGATCGAAGCCGGCGTCCTCGACCTCGGCCAGGAACACCGCGACCGAGATCTGCTGGAAGCGGCGTGCCAGATGTCCGGGCATGTCGTTGTTGTCTTTCACCGAAATCTCCTCCGGGGCAGAGCGGTGCGGATCATTGACAAGTATACTGATAGTCAGCATACTGATCAATAACCAAACAGAATTTGGCGGGAGAGGTGCTCATGCAGTTCCATCTCAATGGATTTCAGCCGGGCGACCCTGAAATCGCCGATCCTGCCGCGCGCGTTCAGGCATCGGGAGCGGCGGGCGCCGTGCCTGGCGATGTCGATGTCCTCATCGTCGGCTGCGGGCCGGCCGGCCTGACGCTCGCCGCCCAGCTCGCGCAATTCCCCGACATCAGAACCTGCATCGTCGAGCAGAAGCCGGACCGCCTGCTGGTCGGTCAGGCCGACGGAATCGCCTGCCGCACCATGGAGATGTTCCACGCCTATGGCTTCAGCGAGCGTGTGCTGAAGGAAGCCTGTTGGGTCAACGAGACCACGTTCTGGAAGCCGGATGAAGCGGCGCCGGAGAAGATCGTCCGCAGCGGCCGGGTGCAGGACGTCGAGGACGGGCTGTCGGAATTCCCGCACCTCATCCTGAACCAGGCGCGCGTCCATGATTGCTTTCTCGACGTCATGCGCAAGTCGCCGGCGAAGCTCGAGCCGTATTACAGCCGACGCGTGCTTGATGTGAATGTCGATCCGGCGGCCGGTGCCGACGATCATCCCGTAACCGTGCGCCTCGAACGCGTCGATGCCGCGAACGAGGGCAAGGTCGAGACGGTCAAGGCCCGCTACGTCGTCGGTTGCGACGGCGCCCGCAGCACGGTGCGCAAATCGATCGGGCGCGAGCTGCACGGTGATTCCGCCAACCACGCCTGGGGCGTGATGGACGTGCTGGCCGTGACCGATTTTCCGGACATCCGTTTCAAGTCGCTGATCCAGTCGGCCAGGGACGGCAGCCTGCTGATCATTCCGCGCGAAGGCGGCTACATGGTCCGCATCTATGTCGAGCTCGCCAAGCTCGATGTCGGCGAACGCGTTGCCAATCGCAACATCACCGCCGACGACGTGATTGCGAAAGCGCAGCGGGTCCTGAAGCCGCATCGGCTCGAGGTGAAGGAAATCGCCTGGTGGTCGGTCTACGAGATCGGCCAGCGCCTCACCGACAAGTTCGACGACGTGCCGGAGGGCGAGGTCGAGACGCGCCAGCCGCGCATCTTCATCGCCGGCGATGCCTGCCACACCCACAGTCCGAAGGCCGGGCAGGGCATGAACGTGTCGATGCAGGATGCCTTCAATCTCGGCTGGAAGCTCGCCGCCGTGCTGCGGAGGCAGTGCGCGCCAAGCCTGTTGCATTCCTACTCGGCCGAGCGCCGGGCAGTCGCGAAGGAGCTGATCGATTTCGATCGCGAATGGGCTGATATCCTCGCCTCCGCCGCCAAGGCCGGCGGCGCCGATGCCGCCAAAACGCAGGACTATTTCGTCCGGCACGGACGTTTTACCGCGGGCACGGCAACGCATTACAGGCCGTCGATGCTCACCGGCGCGGCCACGCATCAGCACCTCGCGCAGGGCCTCATTATCGGCACGCGCTTCCATTCCGCGCCGGTGATCCGGCTGGCGGACGCCAAGCCGGTGCATCTCGGCCATGCCGCACGGGCCGATGGCCGCTTCCGCATCTACGCGTTCTCGCCCGATGAGAACCCGGCAGCGTCGGGCTCGGCCATTCGTGCCTTGTGCAATTTCCTCGCGGAATCCCGGAAGTCACCTATCCGTCGATATACGCCTGTTGGAGCTGACATCGACAGCGTGATCGATCTGCGCGCGGTGTTTCAGCAGGACCATCGCGAGCTCGCCATCGAGGCGATGCCGCCGATGTTGCTCCCGAGCAAAGGCCGTTACGGCTTGTACGACTACGAGAAGATGTTCTGCCCGGATCTCAAGAGCGGCCACGACGTCTTCACGATGCGCGGCATCGATCGGACAGCCGGCTGCATGGTCGTGGTGCGGCCCGACCAGTATGTCGCGACCGTGCTGCCGCTCAACGATTTTGCCGGGCTGGCCTCGTTCTTCGACGCATTCATGCTGCCGGCGAGGTGACGCCGAAAGCGCCGCGCGGGCCGTTCCGCCCGCGTTTCCGCCGCCGAGCTCTGGCTAGCCGCAACGAAAGCCCGGCCTTGCCGGGCTTTCCGCTCCCGCGCGATCGGGTTCCGTGCGCGTACAATTTAAGAAAGTTCTTCGCGGGCAGATTTCATCGATCGTAATATGTCTATCCAAAGCTGTAAGCATCCACTCGGGGCAGCGGGGCACCGGAGGATGACGATGAGACAGAACCAAGCGGAGACGCGCCGTCAGCAAAATGTCGCGAAGCGGTCGATGACCAAGGAGGCCAAGCAGCTGGCCGGCCTGATTGCCGGACTGCGCGAATCCCTCGAGGAGATCCACAAGGAGCGGGCGGGCACCAAGCTGTCGGGCGCAGAAATGGGACTACTCGATGAGCGTCGCAACAATCTGCTGCTCACCATCGCAGCCCTCAATGACCGCCTTTCGGCGGTGCAGGGCCTGATCAATCTCGGCCGCCCGCACATTATCCGCGTGCATTAGCGCCGATCCGAGGCAACGAGATCGGCTCTGTTGCGACGGCACGGGGCCGGCCACAGGCCTCGTGGATGGCACCAAATTGCCACGCTCCCGGCGAATTGCCGCCAAAGCCCGCTGCCACGACAAGGCCGGGTGCAGGGCGACGCAAGGGGATGCGAATTGGCCTACAAGATGGTCGCAGAACGCGACAACGAGAAGTACAGTTTCGCCCGCGAGAGCCGGTTGCTCATCGTGGCGAAGGCGAAAGTGTGGGCGAGCGAGGGGTGGCGGGTGGTCGTCACCGACCAGGATGGCAAGGCCTACGCGCCGTCCGAGCTCGATCAGTTGTCCGCAGCGTGATGGTGGGGCGCGACCTCTTGCTCAGAGTCGGCACCGCGCGCATCACCGCACGGTGGTCTCCGAGAACAGGTTGATGATCACCACCCCTGATACGATCAGCGCGATGCCGACGAAGGCTGCGGCGTCCAGGATCTGACGGAACAGCACGAAGGAGACGGTGGCGGTCAGGATGATGCCGACCCCGCCCCAGATCGCATAGGCGATGCTCAACGGGATCACCCGAATCGCCACCGAGAGCGCGTAGAACGAGGCGACGTAGAACAGCACCATCGCCAGCGTCGGCCAGGGACGGGTGAACTGCGCGGACTGCTGCAGGAACGCCGACGCGGTGACCTCGAACACGATGGCGAGGGCGAGAGCCGTATAGGCGTTGAAGACGGAGGTCATGCGGAGGCTGTGTCCGGGCCGACGGATGGCTGACGTGCGACCGCAAATATCACGCGGGAATGACGAGTCCGCGACAGGACGCAGCGCTTGCGTCGCCCGAAGTTTGACTCTACGGACCTCTTTCATGCTCGTCATCTCCATCCAGAGCCAGGTGGTCCACGGCCATGTCGGCAACAGCGCGGCCGCCTATGCCATGCAGGCGGAGGGCGTGAACGTCGCTGCGGTGCCGACGACGCTGCTGTCCAACCATCCGCGCTATCCGAGCCTGCGCGGACGGGTGCTGGAGACCGAGCTCGTCGCCGATCTCCTGAGGGGAGTCGAGGAGCGCGGCCTGGTCGACGAGGCCGCGGTGGTCGTCACCGGCTATCTCGGCTCGCCCGGCAATGCCGCCGTCATCGCCGGTTTCGTCGAGCGGGCGTGCACGCGCAATGGGAAGCTCGTCTATCTCTGCGATCCCGTGATCGGTGACGACGGCCGCGTCTATGTCGCGGACGGCATCCTTGACGTGCTCCGCCACCGGCTGCTGCCGACGGCGAACCTGACGACGCCGAACCAGTTCGAGCTCGAGCTGCTCTCTGGGGTCGCAATTGCCGACGCCGAGAGCCTCAGCGCGGCCTGCGCGGTGCTGGCTGGGGCAGGCACCGACGTCGTCGCCACCGGCTGCACCCTCGCTGACACGGCGGCGGGCCAGGTGGAGACGATCCTGTGCACTGATGGGCGATTGTCGCGCTTTGCGACGCCGCGCCTGCCGATCCGTCCCTACGGCACCGGCGATCTCCTCACCGGGCTGATCGCGGCGCATCTGGCCAAGGGCGAAGCAATGGAGTTGGTGGTACGGCGCGCGGTCGACACGGTCTTTGCCGTGCTGGTGCGCACGCAGGCCGCCGGCTCGGCCGAGATGCGGCTGGTGCCGCTGCCGACGGCAGAGCGCAAGCCGTAAACCGTCAGGTCGCGCGCTTGCCGGCCGATTGCGCCGACTTCTGCGGCTTGGCCGCCGGGCCCTTCTGCTCGCGCGCGACGTCGGCCTTCGGCGGCTTGGCGCTCGCAAGGCCTTGTGTCTTCTTCGGCTTGGCTCCGGCAACGTCCTTGCGGTCGGAGGTGCCGCGCTTCGAGATATATTCCTGGCCGTCGATCGGGCCGACATGGGGCGGATCGCGGCCGAGATAGGGTCGGCCGATGCCGTACGCCTTGCCGTTGGCATCGACCCACTTCCACAGGATTTCGGTCGAGACCCAGCGCTGCGCCCTGTTGCTGCCTTGCGTGCTGACGATGTCTGCCGCCATGCCGTGACCGTAGCCGCCGCGCGTGCTGCCGCCGTGATAGGAGC
The DNA here is from genome assembly GCF_020193585.1 of Bradyrhizobium sp. IC3195. NCBI lineage: Bacteria > Pseudomonadati > Pseudomonadota > Alphaproteobacteria > Hyphomicrobiales > Nitrobacteraceae > Bradyrhizobium > Bradyrhizobium sp. IC3195. The sequence continues at coordinate 590,342 of NZ_JADYVG010000001.1, forward strand.
GGTTGGAGGCGGCCTTCAGGCCGCTCGCGATCGACTGGCGATAGTCGTCGCGGAACGCGCTGGTGATGCCCGGCGACAGGCCGGCGGCTTCGGCCGCGAGCATCATGCGGAACAGCTTCTGCTTGAAGCTCTTGTCCATGCCGCCGATGACGTAGTCCATCATCGACATGCCGGCGCGCTCGGCCGCATGCGGATCCTTCCAGGTGAAGTCCTGATCGACCAGCTTGGTGAAGCTGCGCATCACCGTGACGGTCTTGCCCTTGCGCTTGATGGTGACTGCGCGCCGCTCCTGCACCTTCATCGTGTCTTCCTTGGCGGTGCGCTGATAGAGCGCCCAGAGGTAGCGGTCGATGCAGGCCTCCATGACGAAGCATTCGTCGAGCACGGCGATGTTGTCGGCAGGCGGTGACGCCTTGCGCGCAGGCGCAACGGGGTCGCTCGCGATCGCCGCGGCCGACAATGTGTCCGTCGTCACGATCTCGGTGGGATCGGTGGATGCGAGCTTGACGGGCTCCGCCACAGGGGCGGGGGCAACCTCGCTGACGACGGGCTCCGGTTCAGGCAAGATCGGCGGCGCGGGCACGGCTTCCACCGGCAGGATCAGCGCCGGGTCGGCCGAGGCAAGCTTGATGGTGGAGGCGGGCTCTTCCGGCGTTGCCTCTGCCGGCGCGGGAGGGTCGGGCAGCGCAGTGACGGTGGCTGCGATGTCGGCGGTCAAGGCGAAGCGGTCCTCAAGGGTCGCAGCGCGCGGCACGTCGGCGAGGTCGATGCGGCCGAGATCCTTGGCATGATCCTTGGCACGATCCTTGGCGCGCGAGATGGCGGCCGCATTGGCGGCGCTGTTTTCGATGAGCGCAGGCGCATAAGCGGAGAGAGACAATGCCAGCCAGCCGGCGAGAACGGCCGAGGGACACGACACCGCCACCAGAAGAGACCGCCGATCGTTCATGATCCCTGCCTCCAAACGGTCTGCTCGAACAATCTTGCCCGAACAGTGATGATGCAAACAGTCTGACGAAACAGTCGCACGGAAAGGCACGCAGCACGTCGATTGTTCGGGCCACGGTGTGGCGGCGCAATGGCGCAAATCGGGGAGTGCGGGCTTTTCGGGGCAACTGTGGCCGAGGTGCAACGCCCGGTTCCATTTGACGTTGCCGCAACTTTGTTGCGGCTGGTGCGTTGGAGGCGCCATGACGCATCCCTCGCTTCGTCCCATGGACGCCTTCGACCCCACCGAGCCCGCCATCCTGCACGATCGTCTCTCCGACACGATCATCACCTGGACCGCCGACCAGGCCGAGGACTACCGCCGCGCCAGCCGGCCCGGCGCGGATGGAACCGTGGCCTGGAAGACCTATCTCTTCGACGGCTGGGGCAACGTGCTTGGTGGCTGAGCGGCTCCTCTGGAGGCGCCGCGTCGCAGCCGGCGTGATTCGCCCAAATCCCTGGACGCATTAGGCATAACGTCATGCATTGCATGCGATGTTGCAATGCGGCGGTGTATGTCGCACTGCAGCAAAATACGCCTAAATAGGCTCCGACTCTCAAACCTCGGAGCATCACCAATGAACAAAAAGACCTTGTCGATCGCCGCCTTCCTGACGATCGCGGGCGGTACCGCGGCTTTCGCCGCCGAGCTGCCGACCTATGAGGCCAACGGTTTCCCGGTTTCCCCGCTGCAGGTGCGCGTGCTCGGTGCCGCACATGTCGAGCAGCAGGTCGCAGCGCCAAGCGCGATCGCCTCGGTCCACCAGGCGAAGGTGCTCAGCCCGCGCAAGGTGAAGACCGCGGACGTGATCACTGGCGCGGGCCGCTAAGCTCGCCGCGCGCGCAGGCTTGACGGCGAGCGGCCGTAGAGTTCGGCGAAGGCGGCGTTGAACCTGCGCAGGCTGCCGAACCCGGCCTGGAATGCGATAGCGGTCATGCTGTCATGGCCGGCATCGAGCAGGCGCTTGGCGCGCTGGACACGCAGTGTCTTGGCGAGCTGCTGCGGCGTAGCGCCGACATGGCGCTCGAACAGGCGCGCCAGGTGACGCGACGAGATGCCGAGCCGCGTCGCGAGATCGACCACCGAGCCTTCATCCAGCGCGCCGTCATCGATGAGCCTCATGGCCCGGGCCACCGTGGAGCGCGTGCCGTTCCAGGCCGGGCAGAAAGGAGCGGTCTCGGGACGGCAGCGCAGGCAGGGCCGGAAGCCGGCGGCCTCGGCAGCCGCAGCCGTCGGATAATAGACCACATTGCGAGCCAGCGGCTGCTTGGCCGGACAGACCGGCCGGCAATAGATGCCCGTGGTCTTCACCGCCGTGAAGAAGCGGCCGTCATAGCGGGGATCGCGGCGCAGGCGCGCGGCGTTGCAGACATCAAAGCTCAGCATGATCGCATGGTAGCGCATGAGGTCGGCGGCGGAAGGGCTGCCGGATGACCGAGTCTGATTGTGGCGAGCCGCGGCTCGCCTCGCGGCCTAGAAGGCGGTTCTCATCGCAACACGGCCGGAGACCCCATCGTGACCAGCCCGAGAGACGTCGTACTGAACGCCTGGAAGACCTTTTCGTCACGCGATCCCGAGCGCATCGCGGCACTCTTCACCGAAGACGCCGAATGGATCGCGCCGAAGGGAAATGCCACCGCCGTCGCGCTCGATCATACCGATCACATGGTGGGAGCGCACCAGATCGCCCGCTTCATCGCCAAGGAAATGCACAGGCTGTTTTCGAGCATCGATATCGTCTTCCGCGGCGTGTATGTCGACGGCGATGTCGTGATCGTGGAGGAGCGGATGCGCGCCACGCTGCCCGGCGGCAAGCCGTACGAGAACGAGTATTGCTTCGTGTTCGAGGTGGTGGGTGACCGGATCAGGCAAGTGCGGGAATACATGGATACGCGCAAGGGATGGCGGACGGTCTTCGATGAGGGGCTGTAACACGCGTAGTCGGCATCGCCCTCGCGTGACAGCCCTGCAGCCGCGTGGGTTGAGCGGCTCCGCGAGCCGACATATCGAGTGATCCATGGATCAGCGGACGAGCGGCGCCGACGCTCAGAAGAAGGATGCCGCGCCGGCACTGCTCGGCGTGGTCTGCGGGCTTGCCGCAGCGCTGTTCTGGGCGCTCGGCTTTGCCGCCACGCGGCACGGCCTCAAGGCCGGCTTCACGCCGGTCGATCTGCTGGTGCATCGCTATGTCTGGTCGGGGATCGCATTCCTGCCCCTGGTGTTGCGCGCCGGACTCTCCGATCTCTGCGGCATCGGCTGGGGCAGGGGGCTCGTGCTGATGGTGCTCGGTGGTCCCGTGATGTCGCTGATCTCGTACATCGGCTTCCTGTTCGTCCCGCTCGGCCATGGCAGCGTGATCCAGCCCTCTTGCGCCACGCTCGGCGGCCTCCTGCTCGCGGCGGTCGTGCTGAAGGAGCGGATCTCCGCCTCGCGCCTGACCGGCGCGCTCGTCATCGTCGGAGGCCTCGGCGTGATCGGTGCGGAATCGATCGGCCACATCGGTGCCGACGGCATTCAGGGCGATCTCATCTTCGTGCTTGCCGGATTCATGTTCGCCGGGTTCGGCGCGATGCTGCGCCGCTGGCGCGTCTCGGCCGTGCCGGCGGCGCTGGTCATCAACGTGCTGTCGCTGCTGCTGGTGCCGGTCTACGTCGCCACGGTGGGCCTCGCCCACATTGCGTCGATCGGCATGACCGAGAACGCGATCCAGGCGCTGGCGCAGGGCGTGCTTGCCGGCCCCGCCGCGCTCTATCTCTACGCCGTCTCGGTCCAGCGTCTCGGCGTCGCCCGCGCCGCGGTGTTTCCGGCCTGCGTGCCCGCGCTGACGCTGCTCACCGGCTGGCTGCTGCTCGGCGAGCCGCCCACGATGCTGCAGACGGCAGGCCTCGTGACGGTGCTGTGCGGGTTCTACCTGGCGCAGCGGCAAAGCTAGCGGACCTCACGCCTTCTTCACGAACTCCGACTTCAGATTCATCGCGCCGATGCCGTCGATCTTGCAGGCGATGTTGTGGCCGTCGCTGGCGTCCTGCAGGCGGATGTTGCGCACCTTGGTGCCGCCCTTGACGACCGAGGACGAGCCCTTGATCTTGAGATCCTTGATCACGATGACACTGTCGCCGTCGGCGAGCACATTGCCGTTGGCATCGCGCACACCCGCATCCTGCGCCGTGTCCGTGGCCGCGTCCGCCGCGCCGCTCCATTCATGGCCGCATTCCGGGCAGACCCAGAGATCGCGGTCCTGATAGGCGTGCTCGGAATTGCAGGTCGGGCATTTCATCGTGTCGGTCATGACGGGTCTTGTCTCGCGCGTTCGTTCGCGGCGCGACCGTAGAGGCGCGACCCGGGAAAGCAAGCAAAAGCTGCGCACGGCGCGGGCTGGCCGCGCCTGCCGGTGCGATATCACCGGGCGATGCCTGCCGACGCTTTCAACAGGCGACATCGCCGGCGCGCGTTGAGCTGCATCAACGGCACTGCGCGCGGGGATCGTATCGTGTCTTCAGGAATGACCGCCGGAGGCAGCGATGGACGACACACTCAGACGAAAAATCCAGACCTTGCTGGACCAGCACCGCACGATGCGGATCGCGACGCTTCGCGCCGATGGCTGGCCGCAAGTGACGACGGTCGGCTATGCCAACGAAGGTTTCACCATCTACTTCCTCTGCGGCCCCGACAGCCAGAAGGCGCAGAACATCTCGCGGGACGACCGTGTGTCGCTGGCGATCGACGACGATCCGGCGCAAGTGATGGAGATCACCGGCCTGTCCATGGCGGCGCGGGCGGTGGCCGTGACCGATCCAGCCGAGGCCGAGAAGGCGATCGCGCTTTTGATGGCGCGCTATCCCGAGCAGAAGGCCATCGGCCTCCCCGTGCCGAAGCCATCCGAGGTGCGGCTGATCCGTCTCACACCGACGGTGATCTCGCTGCTCGATTATTCCAAGGGATTCGGCCACACCGATCTCGTGACGTGCTGAGGACGCGAGCTGCGAGCTGCGCTGTCGATGCTGTTTCTCTGCAGCGTCGTCCACACCGCCGCCGGCTCAAGCAAGTGTTGCGAAAACAACCCCATGCACAGTAGCCATCCCCATGGAATTGCTCGGGGTTTTCCTGACTTCGGCAAAATCGAACAAGAGTTGACCCGTCGGGCAAAACAATGGCATGATGACATCGTGGGACGCGGTCGGGGGCGTCAGGTGCGGCACCATCCCGGATTACGCTTGCGCTCCATCCGGGCTACGCTCGCTTCGCAACTTGCGACGAGTTCCCTCATGAGCTTTCTCCTCAACATCGACGTTCCCGACGTGGCGAAAGCCACGACGTTCTACACCGAAGCCTTTGGCCTCTCGGTCGGCCGTCGCTTCGGCGCCGACTTCGTCGAGCTCAACGGCTGGCCCGCGCCGGTGTATCTGTTGACCAAGCAGGCCGGCACCATCGGCGCCGGCGGCGACCGCCGCCGTTATGAGCGGCACTGGACGCCGATGCATATCGACGTCGTCGTCGACGATGTCGACGCCGCTGTCGCGCGTGCGCTCGCTGCCGGGGCGATCCTGGAAGTGCCGGCGAGCGATGCGCCCTATGGGCGGATCGCGATGCTGGCCGATCCGTTCGGGCACGGTTTTTGTCTGTTGGCGTTCAGCGCGCAAGGGTATGACGCGTTGCTGGAAGGTGCGTAGCCTAATCCGGGCCGAGCGTGCTGAGCCACCCGGATTGCGCTTTGCTCCATCCGGGCTACGATCGCCTGCGGAAGGCTGCGCCGACATCGGAGCGACATGCCAAAGAAGCTGAAGACCTACCAGACCTCGCTCGGCTTCTACGATCAGGCGATCGCCGCGCCCTCGATGAAGGCGGCGCTTGCTGCCTGGGGCGCCAGCTCCAATCTGTTCCATCAGGGTGTCGCCAGGGAGACCGACGACCCTGATGTCGTCGCTGCAACCATGGCGAAGCCGGGCGTGGTGCTGAGGCGTCCGGTGGGTTCGAACGGCCCGTACACCGAGAGCGCTGAGCTGCCGACAGATCTCGGCGAGGACGAGGCCAAGCCCAAGCGCAAGTCCAAGAGCAAGGCCAAGAGCAAGCCGACGTCAAAGACGCGTCCCGCCAAGACGGCCCGGAATGCATCCCGCGAGATCGACGATGCGGCCGCGCGCAAGGCCGCCGCGGCATTCGAGAAGGAGGAGCGACGCCGCGAGGCAGCGCGTGCCAAGGAGGAGGCCGCTCGCGCCAAGGAGCGTGCGCGGCGCGACAAGGCGGTTGCCGCGGCGGAAGCCGCACTCGACAAGGCAAGACGCGAGCACCAAGCGAAGGCCGAGGCGATCGGAGCCGAGCGGGCCGCGCTCGAGGCGCGCGCCGAAGCGGAGCAGGAGCGCTGGGACAAGCAGAGGCAGAAGCTGGATCAGGCGCTGCGCCGCGCGCGCGAGTGAGGGGCAGGTGCCGACGTCCGGGAGTTCTGTTGCTCACCTAGACCACCCTTGCGTCCTACTCGCCGTCATTGCGAGCCACTGGGTCCGCGCGGAGCGCGGCCCGATGACAGGCTCCGCGAAGCAATTCAGGCTCCCTCCGCGGAAGGACTCTGGATTGCTTCGTCGCAAGTGCTCCTCGCAATGAGGGGGAGAGGTCGGAGCGCTAAAGCGCACAGCGCTTATGTCCGCACCTCGCGCGAAATTTGCTTGCCTCGCCTGGCATCCTTTTGCACTCTTGAAGCGAAGGAGACCAACGCATGACCAAGATGACTGCCGCCTGCGCGCTCGGAACCGCCCTGGTGCTGAGCGGCCTTGCAACCTCGGACGCCGAAGCCCGGACGCGGAGAGCCGTCGTCGTTCGCGCGCCGCAGGAGCGGCTCATCGTCACGGCGCCGGTGCTGAGGCCGACGCCGTGGGATTACAACATCGTGCCACGCTATCGCTATCGCCCCGAGCACGACCGGGTCGATCCCTACGGCCCGCCCTTGGTGCCGTCCTACGTGCGCTATGAGGGATGGCGCTGGCCGTATTGGTGGTGAAGGCCGACGGACGCCAAACTGATCGGCGCATGAGCGTACGCTGACAGATGCAGGACGTGCATCTGCTCGTCATGGTCTCCACTTTCCATTCGGCAGAGAAGCGAAAGGGGCGGGGCTGCGCCGCCCGTGCTCCTACGGCCGCTCCGGTCCTTGCCTCTGATAACCAGGGGTTGTACGCTGCACTGCAGAAAAGTGCAGTGTAAATGGATCGGCTGAAATGAGCGTGGTTGAGAGCGTGGCGTCCGAGCAGCTTGCGGAGCCGAAGATGCCGCCGGGCGTGCTGACCGAAGGTCCGGTGGTCGAGGCCAAGTTTCGCGATTCCTACATCTCGTTCGCCATCATGGTCGGCGGCTCAGTCGCGGCGCTGGTCTGGGCCTTCTGGCAAGGCATCGGCTGGGTCGAGGTTTCGGTGTTCGCCGGCACGTTCATCATGTCCACGATCGGCATCGGCTTCATGCATCGCTACTTCGTGCACCGCAGCTTCCGCTGCGGTCCGGTGATGCGGACGATCTTCGCCGCGCTCGCGACCATGGCGGTGCAGGGCTCGATCCTGAAATGGGTGAGCAACCATCGGCGGCACCATCTGCACTCCGACCGGCCCGGCGACGTGCACAGCCCCTATTACGACGGCGGCGGCCATCCCTATACCAGTTTCGCCAAGGGCATGACGCATGCGCAAGGCGGCTGGGTGTGGGACCGCGAGACCACCGATGCCAGCTACTACGCCAAGGACATCCTGGCCGACCCGATCGCGATGTTCTTCACCAGGACGCGCTGGTACTGGTATGCGCTCTCGGCGCTGATCATTCCGGGCGCCATCGGCTATGCCTTCGGCGGCGCGCGCACGATGATCGGGTGCATCCTGTTCGCCGGCCTGTTCCGCAGCTACCTCATGACCATGGCGACCTCGCTAGTGAACTCGGTCTGCCACAGCGACGGCCGCTGGGGCTACCGTCGCTTCGAGACCCATGACGGCACCACTAACGAGCTGGTGACCACGCTGCTCACCTTTGGCGAAGGGCTGCACAACAACCATCACCGCTTTCCGCGCGACGCCTACATCTCGCACGCCTGGTACGAGGTGGACATCAACGGGTTGATCATCCTGGGGCTGGGGAAGCTCGGGCTGGTGCATGATATTTTCGCGGCGGGCGGTGCCGGCCGCCAACGTGCGGCGGATGCAGGGCCGGGCGAGCCTGCGCCAGCCGCCGTCGGGAATGCCTTCGAGGGCGACGACCTTCGCGCCCCCGGAACATAATCGTGCCCGCCAATGGCGGGCGCGATGCGGATTTCCGCTGCGCAGGCGGTTCGCCGGACGTTGAGGTTGACGACAGTGCCGGTCGAACTCGTTGTCAGGGTTCGCGCGTTCGAACAGGTGCACGGAAAAATTGAAGTTTGATGGCTCGCCGTCTCTGCGTGCAGAGTTGGCGATTGGGTAAAAGTGGCAAAGTGGAGACTGTCAAGAATACATAGAGGTAGAACGGCATTTATCCCCGTAATAAACCCAATGCTGCTTGGGGTTCTGGGCGCGTATTGGGAGGACAGTCATGGCAAGTGTCGAACAATTGCACAGACGGGACGGAGTGAACTTGGTCCAACTCGAAGCGGACATCACTTCGATCCGGTCGGGAAACTCCATTACTTCAATTAATCTGCCTGATTACGTCGAGCACACCGCGGGGGTGTCCCGGGTCGGTGCGCTCAGTGCAGAAGCGGTCATTCGCGACTATGAGTCCGCTGCAAAAGAGATCGAGGCCATGGGCACCGAGTTGATCGACGCTGCGCAAAAATGCGAGGCGCTGACGGCCCAGGTTCACGATGCGATCGCCTTCATGCGAGAAACGGCGGCAGGCTACCGAGAAGAGGGACGGAAGATCTTCAAACGTATCGAAGAATGCGCGCTGTTCACCGAAGACGTTCGCAAGACCTGCGAACAGGTCAAACGCAGAATGGCTGAAGTCTCGGTCGGCCCTTCCGATGAGGAGCTTGCGCCGCAAGAGCCCGAGCTGACGGGGATCGCGGCCAAGGTGACGATGAGCGAGATACGCTGAGGGGAGCGTAGGGTGGGTTAGCTGCGCGACTGCGCAAGGCGCAGCTCGCGCAGCGTAACCCACCACGTCTGCCTCCGCTGAAATCAAAGTGGCGGGTTACGCCAGCGGACTGCGCTTCGCGCCGTTGCAGGCTAACCCACCCTAAGGCTCTTCAAATCGCGCGCCTTCGCGAAACGGGCTCACCAATCCGGATCGCCGTAATAATAAGGGTCGGCCATATAGCGCGGCGGCATCCAGGGGCCTCGCGGCGGCGGCCTCGGCCGCCGTGGCGCGGCGTCTGGTAGGTGCGCCCGGGCACGCGCAGCCGTGTCGTTGTTGACCACGCTGCGCGCGACGGGCTTCGCAGGTGCAGAGGCGGATGGCGCCGATGACGCGCTCAGTTGCGTTTGCAACGCCTGGACCTGCGCGGCGAGGCGCGCATTGTCCGCCGCGTCCTTCTCCTGCGCGGCCTTGAGCTGCTCGATGGTGGCGGCCTGGTCGCGCAGGGTCTGCTCGCTGCGGCTCTTCAACTGCTCGAGCTTGCCGTTGATGTTCGCAAGCTCGCTCGTGATGGCCTTGAGCGATTGCGCGAGCTCGGACGATGACGGCTCGGCCGCCGTGGCGGCATGCTTCGGGGCGCTTTCGGTGTCCTTGGGCCCCGGCGGCGCCGGCACCGGGCTCGGCTCATCCGCGGCCGCCAGCAGCACCGTCGCCGGCTGCTCCGGACTTTCCGCGGCGGTCGCTTGCGGGGGTGCGCTCGCGGGTGGAGCCCATCGCGCCATGATGGACTTGCCGATCGATGTCGCCTCGTCGCCATATTGCGACGCGACGGCGGCACCGAGGAGGCCGATCGCCATCACGAGAATAGCCAGAGCCCGCATCATGGCCCTGTCTCCCCTCAGGCCCTGATCGCGAGGCTTGGTGTTTAGAGGCTTGGATTCCGGCGTCGGCGTGTTTCCGGAAGTTGCTGCGGCCGTCGCGGCGGTGCTTGCGCGCGAGGTCCGCGGGGTTTCGCTGTTACGTTCCATTCCGGAGACCAGCCGGTCCAGCCGCGCAAGGTCTTCTTCTGCGCTCTTGATCCGGTCGTAGGCCCGCGCCAGCCCGCCATCGGCCCGCGCCTCGTCCGGCTTGGACGCATCAGGCTTGGCGGTATCAGGCTTGGCGTTATCGGTCTTGCCGGTATCAGGCTTGGGGTCGTTCGTGTCAGGCATCGATGCGCTCTCCATCCGGTCGGGCGTCAATGGGAGGCAGTCCGATCAAGGATAGGTCTCGCCGCTGTCCGACACAACGCGTGTGCAAAGGAGAAATTATGGCAGGCGGAGTGAGCGCGCAGGTGGGGTTGGTGCCGCGACTGCGCAAAGCGCATTTCGTAGGGTAGTCGAGCGGATTGAAGCTCATCAACGAATGACGCCAGGGACGTCCACCCCCGCGGCGCATGAGCGTTCGCTGAGGGGAACGGGCGCTAGTCCATTCCGTTTCCTTCGAGGGGGCTTGTTCGAGGAGGACAACATGAAAGCAATGATCATCGCGCTTTCGGCTGCCGTTGTCATGGCTACCGCACCAGCCGTATTTGCTCAGGGTGTATCGAGCAAGACGCCAGGTCATGAGATGCAGCAAATGGGCAAGAAGGGCGAGCCGGGCGCTTCCAGCTACGCTCCGGGACACAAGAAGAAGCAGCACGCGAAGTCCTCGAAGAGAACCAGCCCCGGCGCGTCGAGCTACGCTCCAGGACGAACTACAGGGCAAACCACAGGTCAAACCACAGGCGCGGGCACCGGGTCGACCACCGGCACGAAGTCAGGGTACTGAACTCCCGGCGGTCCTCAGGCGCGTAGGGTGAGTTAGCTCCGCGACGGCGCAAAGCGCAGGTCGGGTAGCGCAACCCGCCTCTTTGATCTCGGCGGCGGAGAGGTGGTGGGTTACGCCGGCGGACCGCGCTTCGCGCAACCGCCAGCTAACCCACCTTACGTCCCGCGGCGCCGCAATGTGCACCGTCGTCAGTGACGCATCGTGCGGATTTCGAGCGTGGTCTGGGTGAGCCTCGCCACGAACCCCTCAAGATGCATGACCCTTTGTCTGGTCAATTGTTCATGCAGCTCGGTGATTTTCTGGGATTCGGCGACAAACGAGTCGCACGCCTGTTTCGCGTACGCCATCTGAAGCTCAAAGGCCTCGACGGGTGAACGCGCCATCGCGAGCTTTCCCAGGAAGTTCCAGGCTTGCTCAAGCGAGGTCCTGATGTAGTCGCTATAGGCGTCGGCAATCGCTTGCGTGCTGGCCTGGAAGGGTTCGACCGGTACGACGGGCGGGCTTGCGGCGAGCTCCATCCCGGAAGCCTCGTCCGGCAAGGCCGCAGCCGAAGGTATCTCCGCACTGATGTGTCGGCTCGGCTCTTGCTCGGTCTCGTGCTTGGTCTCCGCCGAGGCATCCGGCAATTGATGCCCTGCACTTACGCGTTGCTCGCCGCCCCCGGTCCGTTGTCCCGATTTCTTCTTGCCGCCGCGCCGGCCCGATTTTCCCCTTGGCTTGTTGTCCACCGCACTCAACATTGCAAAATGGCTCCTGAATATCGATGAAGCCGCGAGCCTCCGTCGCGTTTGCGCTGAAATCGCGATTGTGGGCTGTCGCTTGCGTGGCGGCCATGTGGTGAGATTTTGCCGCCGCATCTTCGATGCATCCGGCAAGAAGTCGCCGATCCAGATAGCTGCGGGGTGGTCGCCTGTCCCGGGTATCGCTGCGGCGCGATGGCATCGGGTGCGGCAACTCGGTTAACACATTGGTCATTTCTTTGCGGGCATTTTCACGACCTCAGTCAGCGAGGAGGTACCATGTCCGACATCACCATTCCCGGCGGCAAGATCCGTTCCTTCGTCGAGCGGATCGAGAACCTCGACAGCGAGATGCAGGAGTTGAGCGAACAGAAGAAGGAAGTCTTTGCGGAAGCCAAGGGCGAAGGCTTCGACGTGAAGATCCTCAAGGAGATCATCAAGCTGCGCAAGGAAGACAAGAACGAGCGCGACGAGCGCGAAAGCCTGCTCGACCTCTACATGCGGGCGATGGAGACGGCCTCGCCGGAGCAGGCGAAAGCGGCGTGAGACGTTGGGTTGATCGGTGAGGAGAGATGGCCGCGATCGAAAGGATTGCGGCTGTCGGTTCGGTGGAAGCCATGCAAGGCGGAGCGCAACAGCCTCACCGTCATTCCGGGGCGCGCGAAGCGCGAACCCGGAATCCATCGCGCCACCTGTCATGTCGCCCGATGGATTCCGGGCTCGCGCCCAAGGGCGTGCCCCGGAACGACGGCGTCGGTCATCAATAGCGGCCGCCGCTGCCCTTTTGCTGAGTGATCCAGTCCGACAATGATTTCGGTTTGGATTTCGCCATCCGGCCCGGCGATGCGTTCGGAGCGTCGCGGACGCCTTTAGCCAGACGGGTGCGCGGCACTTCCGTTGCGCCAGCGCCCTTCAAGCCAGCCATCGATGCCTCTGCGGCTTCCTTCTCCAGGCGCAACTGCTTCAATCGCGCCATCTTGATGCGCTCGGCCTCGACTTCGGGTCGCTCGGCGAGCTGCGGCTTGTGTTGAGCCAGCTCGGCCGGGACCAGCACGCCGAGAATGGTCGTCTCGCCGAGCGCCTTGCAGGCCTCTAACCGATGCAGTCCCTCGACCAGAACCAGGCGGTCTCCGTCGAGCCGAACGGAAATCGGGGCCTGTTGTCCGATCTCCAGAATACTTTCCGCGATCTCCGCGACGGTCTCGGGCTTGATGGCTTTCCTCTGCTTCGTCGGAACGAAGATCTTCTCGATCGGGAAGCTTTCCGGTTTGGGCATGACTTCTACTCCGCGTCTACCGGGCCCGTCGGAACCCATGCCGGTGGAGTTGGGAGTTTAGGAGGGAAGCGGTCGACCGCAAAGGCAATTCGGAGGAATGCGGTGTGCACTTAATGAGGGCGCATGCGAAAGTCAGCCGAGGTAGCCGATCCGGCGATAGCGAATTTGGTGCACTGCCACTGTAGCTTCTGCGGGCTGAATGAGACCATCCATAATGTCGGCTAGCGCGGGTAGCGTCGTCTTGGCGCATATCTCTGGCGTAGTGCGTCGCCGTTGACGTCGAGAATGTGAGCTTTCTTCGAGACGAACCTGACGACCGACGATACATCGGTAGACTTTGCGATGAGATTGACGACCTCATAGAGGCCGGTGTGATTTTCGACGGATCGAGCGATCACGTCGCCCGTCTTGGTTGTCATCAGTCGGATGCCCTCATCGTGCAGTAAGTCGCGGATTTCTTGACGCGGATGGTCGTATTGATTGTCATAGTTCGACGAGCACACCGCCACCGTAGGGTCGATATGTCTCAAGAAGTTTTTGGTTGTGAAGCCATTGTCTGCGCCGTGATGAGCCAAGATCATGAGATCTGTTTCACTCCGGAGGATACGACATCTGCGGAGCCTCGCGCTGATCAGCGAATCTTCGACGTCACCTAGACTCAAGACGTTGAAGCTCCCCTCGCGGAACAGTTTTACGGTCGAATTGTCGTTGGCGTTTTCCACAATGTGATATGGATTGTAGAACATATTGCTGAACCCCAACGTCGTAGCGCGATCCAAGCCGTCAATATACGCTGGAGTAATGTGCGTTATGACGGGCACAAAACTCGTGTTGCGACGCCTGGAACGATACTCGGCGATCATAGCGAGGCAGTCTTCCCCGTGACCGTAGTCCTTTATCGGATTGTAGCCGGGACACTCGATCCGGCGTGGACGAATTAGGTTCAGCAACTCTGGCAACTCATATTTGTTGCAGTGATCGGAATCCCAACTGGTGATGTGGAGACTGGCCGCTTCATCGACGCCGCAAATTTCCATTTCGCTTTCGACTTGACGACGGCTGTCGTCGGTAAGTCGACCTTCGATCATCGTGAAGCGCCCGTCCGCGAAGTACGAAAACGACGAACCGGACGTTCCTAGGTGATAAGCGCGGAAACGCGTGCGGATGCCCTTCATGCGACGTCTTTCCATAGCGACGATGTTGGAACACGAACCGGTGCGTACCTGGTTAACGTCGCGTCGGCGATCTCAAAACCATGACGGGCGAGCATGTCGAACTCAGCTTCCGATGGCGCCTTGAGGTTGGTCGGATACTGTAATGCCAATGCGGCTTGTTCGTCCGTCTGAAATGCGTCGTAGTATGTCGTGGGCCGAACCGTGCCGCTTTTCACGTCCACCACGCGCACCGAGTTGCCCATGCGTAACAGCACCCCATCGATTATGCCGTTTGCGATATCAGCTATCAGCATCCGGCTGCGTAGTGATCGAATTTGGTCACCGGCCACGTCGAACAGCCGGGGGCTTGATAATTCACCGCGCAGTAAGCTCCAGATTGGAGAGACATTCCCCGGTTGCAGCGGACCGGACGCGTCGCTGCAGATCAGGAAGTCGCAGGAGCGTAGTCCGCGCCCTGGCTTCGTGACTGCTTCAAGTCCCATGTTGTCGTAGGCACCGCCATCCCACAGGCGTACTCGCGTCGTTGGCGGAATTTTTGTGCGCATCTCCGCTCGGGTCGCTGGATCGGTCTCCCACCAGCCCGCAGCGGGTAGCGTTAGTGTCATGGCGCCGATCGCGTACGGCACAGCAGCCGAGGCAGCTGCTGCGACTGAGATTGGAATGTCGGGCGCGCTGTGTCGCCCGAAAGACCAGTCACCCATCTCACGTTTAGAAAAACGCCAGTTCTTGCCAGTATCGATACAGGTCGCGTTGATTAGCCATTTGGGCTCGTCCGGAAGATCACGGAGATGACCCGCAATGCCCCACATTCGCTCAAGCATTGTCGCGAGAATTTCTGCCCGGTTCCAGATGAGGCTTAAATTGAATTCTGCAGCGCCAGCCCATCCGATTGACTTGAGGCTGAAAAGGTCGGCGGCGGTGATCCGGTCGCGGAGCTCTGGATAGACCGAGCGAAGATACTCGTCGGAAGTCGGCCATTTCATACCTGCTTGGGAGATGATTGCGGCGGTGACGAGGCTCCCTCCTGACACGGTCGAAACGGTACCGACACAGTCCAACAGGCTCTGGCTGGCCAAGCGCCGCAGGACTCCGAGGTGGAAGACGGCGGCCCGAACGCCACCGCCCGACAGAGCCAGCCCAATTCGAGCACCGGACGGCGGAATCCGCCGCCCGATTCGTTCTGAAGTCCCCTCAGCTAGTATGCCATCGCTCACGAATTACCCTCCGCGAGCCGGAGAACACCATCCGGTTCGCTTGTGTTACGAACACCCCGTCGTGCTTCCGCACGTATCGCACTTCATACAGGTCCCATTCCGCACCAGCGTGAAGTTGCCGCACTCCGAGCACATCTCGCCCTCGTAGCCCTTGGCTTTCGCCTCGGCGCGGCGCTCGGCCTTTGTCGGAGCTGCGGTCGCGGCGCTGCCGGCCTTGCTCCATTGCAGTTGCTCGAGCTTCTCCGTCGGCGACAGATCGTGCTGGGCTTCCTGCTTCAGGGCGACGGCGCCTTCGATGGCGTCGCCGACGCGGGCGCTAGCGCCGTGGGCGGCCAGCGCCGTGACCCGGCTGCCGCCTGAGGGCGCGCTGTCGTTGCCTTGGCTGACCGCGGCCGAGCCGCCGCGCATCACGACGAGGTTGTCCGTGCGCGAGCGGGTGAGGCCGCGCGAGACCAGTTTTGTCGCGTGCTGGCCGCCGTCCTCGTCCGGCTCCTTGCCTTCCTCGACGCCCTTGCCGAGCGCGTCAAAGCCCGTCTCGTTGGGATCGACGTGGGCGAGGTCGAAGCGGGACAGGTAGCTCACCGCGAGCTCGCGGAACACGTAGTCGAGGATCGAGGTCGCGTACTTGATGCTGTCGTTACCCTGCACCGGGCCCGCCGGCTCGAAGCGGGTGAAGGTGAAGGCGTCGACATATTCGTCGAGCGGCACGCCGTATTGCAGGCCGAGCGACACCGCGATGGCGAAGTTGTTGATGAAGGAGCGGAGCGCCGCGCCTTCCTTGTGCATGTCGATGAAGATCTCACCGAGACGGCCGTCATCGTATTCGCCGGTGCGCAGATACACCTTATGTCCGCCGACGACCGCCTTCTGGGTGTAGCCCTTGCGGCGATCGGGCATCTTCTCGCGCTCGCGCATCACGACGATGCGCTCGACCAGCTTCTCGACGACCTTTTCGGCCACATGCGTGGCGCGCGCCGCCATCGGCTTTTCATGCAGCAGCTCGACCGCATCATCCTCGTCCTCATCGTCGCTGATGAGCTGCGAGTTGAGCGGCTGTGAGAGCTTCGAGCCGTCGCGATAGAGGGCGTTGGCCTTCAATGCCAGTTTCCACGACAGCATGTAGGCGGACTTGCAGTCCTCCACCGTGGCGTCGTTCGGCATGTTGATAGTCTTGGAGATCGCGCCCGAGATGAAGGGCTGCGCCGCCGCCATCATGCGGATGTGGCTCTCGACCGACAGGTAGCGCTTGCCGATCTTGCCGCAGGGGTTGGCGCAGTCGAACACCGGATAGTGCTCGGCCTTGAGGTGCGGAGCACCTTCCACCGTCATCGCGCCGCAGATGTGGACGTTGGCGGCCTCGATCTCGCGCTTGGTGAAGCCGACGGCCTGGAGCAGGTCGAAGCCGGGGGCTGCAATGGCTTCAGCGCCGATGCCGAGCTGGTCGCGGATGAAGTCTTCGCCAAAGGTCCACTTGTTGAAGGCGAACTTGATGTCGAACGCGGTCGGCAGGGCCTTCTCGACCTTGGCGATGGCTTCATCGGTAAAACCCTTGGCCTTCAGCGTGGTGACGTTGATGCCGGGGGCGTTCGCCAGCGAGCCGTGGCCGACGGCGTAGGCCTCGATCTCGGCGATCTCGCTCTCGCGATAGCCGAGCGCGCGCAGCGCGGCCGGCACGGCGCGGTTGATGATCTTGAAGTAGCCGCCGCCGGCGAGCTTCTTGAACTTGACCAGCGCGAAGTCCGGCTCGATGCCGGTGGTGTCGCAATCCATGACGAGGCCGATCGTGCCGGTCGGCGCGATGACCGTGGTCTGGGCGTTGCGATAGCCGTGCTTCTCGCCGAGCTCGAGCGCCGCGTCCCAGGCCGCCTGGGCATGGCTGACGAGGTCGGCTTGCGGGCAGGAGACGAGGTCGAGCGGCACCGGGTTGACGCTGAGCGCCTCGTAGCCATTGGACTGGCCGTGCGCGGCGCGGCGGTGGTTGCGGATCACGCGCAGCATGTGCGCGGCGTTCTTCTTGTAGCCGGGGAAGGTGCCGAGCTCGGCGGCGATCTCCGCGGAGGTCTTGTAGGTGATGCCGGTCATGACTGCAGTGAGGGCGCCGCAGAGCGCGCGGCCTTCCTTGCTGTCATAGGGCAGGCCCATGGTCATCAGCAGGCCGCCGATATTGGCGTAGCCGAGGCCGAGCGTGCGGAACTCGTAGGAGAGCTCGGCGATCGCCTTCGACGGGAACTGCGCCATCATGACGGAGATTTCCAGCACGATGGTCCAGAGCCGGCAGAGGTGCTCATATCCTTCGACGTCGAAGCGCTTGGTCTCGGTGTTGTAGAACGTCAGCAGGTTCGCCGAGGCGAGGTTGCAGGCCGTGTCGTCCAGGAACATGTATTCCGAGCACGGATTGGACGCACGGATGTCGCCGGACGCCTTGCAGGTGTGCCAGTCGTTCATCGTGGTG
The DNA here is from genome assembly GCF_020193585.1 of Bradyrhizobium sp. IC3195. Classification (NCBI taxonomy): domain Bacteria; kingdom Pseudomonadati; phylum Pseudomonadota; class Alphaproteobacteria; order Hyphomicrobiales; family Nitrobacteraceae; genus Bradyrhizobium; species Bradyrhizobium sp. IC3195. Next base: position 608,021 of record NZ_JADYVG010000001.1, read on the forward strand.
TTGAAGTGCAGGCCGGGATCGGCCGAGGCCCAGGCGGCGTAGCCGATCTTCTCCCAGAGGTCGCGCGCCTTCAGAGTCTTCGTCACCTTCTTCGAGGTGCGGGCGTTGAGATTCCAGTCGCCGTCGGTCTCGACCGCGCGCAGGAAGTCGTCCTTCAGCGAGACCGAGTTGTTGGAGTTCTGGCCCGAAACGGTGAGATAGGCTTCGCTATCCCAATCGGTGTCGTAGGTGTCGAACTGGATGTCCTTGTAGCCTTGCTTGGCGAACTGGATGACGCGCTTGATGTAATTGTCAGGCACGAGGCTGCGGCGCGCGAGCTTGATTTCCCGGCGCAGGGCAGGGTTCTTCTCGGGGTCGAAGCAGTCGTCGCCCGAGCCTTCGCAATTCACGCAGGCCTTCAGCACCGCCTTGAGGTGCTTCTGGTTGATCTTGGAGCCCGTGACGAGGGCGGCGACCTTCTGCTCCTCCTTCACCTTCCAGTCGATATAGGTCTCGATGTCGGGGTGATCGACATCGACGACGACCATCTTGGCGGCGCGGCGCGTGGTGCCGCCCGACTTGATCGCGCCGGCAGCGCGGTCGCCGATCTTGAGGAAGCTCATCAGGCCCGAGGAGCGGCCTCCGCCGGAGAGCTTTTCGCCCTCGCCGCGCAGGCGCGAGAAGTTGGAGCCGGTGCCGGAGCCGTATTTGAACAGGCGGGCTTCGCGGACCCAGAGGTCCATGATGCCGCCCTCGTTGACGAGGTCGTCGCCGACGCCCTGGATGAAGCAGGCATGCGGCTGCGGATGCTCGTAGGCCGACTTGGACTTGGTCAGCTTGCCCGTGAAGGGGTCGACGTAATAATGGCCCTGGCCGGGGCCGTCGATGCCATAGGCCCAGTGCAGGCCGGTGTTGAACCATTGCGGCGAGTTCGGCGCGACCATCTGCATGGCGAGCATGTAGCGGAGCTCGTCGTAGAAGGCCTGGGCGTCGTCGTCGCTGGTGAAATAGCCGCCCTTCCAGCCCCAATAGGTCCAGCAGCCGGCGAGGCGGTCGAACACCTGCTTGGCGCTGAGCTCGCTGACATAGCGCTCCTTCTCGGGCAGCGCGGCGAGGGCATCAGTGTCGGGCACGGAGCGCCACAGGAAGGAGGGGACGGATTCCTCCTCGACCTTCTTCAGGCGCGCGGCAACGCCCGCTTTGCGGAAATATTTCTGCGCCAGCACGTCGGAGGCGACCTGCGACCACTCGGCCGGGACCTCGACGTTCTCGAGCTTGAACACGACCGAGCCGTCGGGATTGCGAATCTCCGACGTGGTCAGGCGGAATTCGATACCCGCATAAGGTGACTGTCCCGAAGTGGTGTGGCGCCGCTCAATCCGCATGGTCTTGCCCCGTCCTTTTCTTTGACCGGTCCCGCCCCTCGTTGAGGGCGTGCCGGGTCGTCATTGCATTCGCGGCGCCTTCGGCCGTTCGGCCTTGGTGCACCGCAGTTCAGCCGGTGGATCCGGCCCTGTTTTTTCCCGGCGCGAGCTCGATGCGTCGCATCGATCATCCCGCCGGCATGTCCACACCCATCCGCCCCCAAGGGGATGTGCGCGACATGCGTTCAACGCCCCACAACGTCACTTCGTCATCGATGCCATCCGAGCCTGTTGCCGGCCCGTTCTGGCGCCCCGAAGAGCCTGCATTCCGAGGGCAGACAAGCCCTCATCCGCAGCCTTTGGCCGGCTGGCGGAGCTGAAATTTGCGAGACCCTTTGGGGGAGTGCCGGCGGGACGCAAACTCACTCGCGCCGAACGGACCGAAAGCTAGGACTCTCCGCTGCGCCCGTCAAGAACTAGTGCGAGTTCCTGAATCAAATACTAAATATGGTGGATTGCGGGGGATAACAGGGGTCTTCGCCGCGCCTGTCGTGGACCCAAGTATCAGTGAGTCCTCAGGGATTCCCAACTGAAAAAATTTGCATGCCGTGATGACGCGGGGCCTTCATCCCGCTGTTCACAGGGCAGGTATATTTTTGAGCAATGGGATTGCGTCAGCAGGACTCACGTAGCCCTACGGACGGTGAGGGCAGGCATGCCCGCCAAAGCGGTGGTGGGACCCGCGAATCCGGGCCAAGGTGACCGCCCGATTTGCCGGACTAGCCGACATGCTTGATTCGACGACGCCGGGCGTGCGGCCGCGCATCGCCCCGGCCGGCCTGATGTTCCTTGCGATCACCTCGATCGGCTGGGGCTTCAACTGGCCGGTGACGAAATTCCTACTTGCCGAGCTGCCGCCTCTGACACTGCGCGGGGTCACCGGTGTGCTCGGCGCGCTGCTGCTGGCGCTGCTTGCGGTGATCCGGCGGCAAAGCCTGTACGTGGAGGGCGCGATCTGGCCGCGCCTGCTCACCGCAGCCGCGCTCAACGTCACCTGCTGGATGGTGCTGATGGGGCTGGCACTGCTCTGGCTGCCGGCGAGCGAGGCGGCGCTGATCGCCTATACGATGCCGGTCTGGGCCTCGATCCTCGCCTGGCCGGTCCTGGGCGAGCGGCCGACGGTCTTGCGCACGCTTGGGCTGGTGCTGGCTTTCGCAGGGCTTGCCTCGATCATGGGGGGCAACGGCCTTGCCGCCAGCACGGAAAAGCTGCCGGGCATCATCATGGTGCTGGTCGGTGCGTTCGGCTTTGCCCTCGGCACCGTGCTCTCGAAGAAGTACCCGATTCACCTGCCGCCGCTCGCGGCGGCAGCCTGGCAGATCGGGATCGGCTGCCTGCCGATCTCGATCGTCGGCCTCCTGATCGAGACGACGCATTTGTCGCATGTGACGCCGCTCGGCTGGTGGCTGCTGGTCTATTCGGTCGTCGGGCAGTTCTGCATCGCCTATGTCAGCTGGTTCGCAGCACTGGCGCGCCTGCCGGCCTCGGTCGCCGCGATCGGCACCATGGCGGTGCCGGTGATCGGCGTCGTGGCCTCGGCGGTCGCGCTTGGCGAGCCGCTCGGGGCAGGGCAGATCGCGGGGCTGGTGTTTACGCTGGCCGCGGTGGTGCTGGCGACACGGGGGTAGCCGTCCGGAGGCCGGGGTATCAGTGGTCCTGAGGTTCTTTCTCTCGCCGGCGTTGTGCCGGGCCCGGCGGTTTCAACGGCAGGTCAGCAGGTGCGACGGCAAAGACCTCGAGAGCCTGGTCGTAGCCTTTGATGGTCCGCTGTCCGAGCGATGCCATCGGGACGCTATCCCTCACTCTTCCAGCGATCGTGGGATCAGCCAGGATCTGCGCGTCCTTGGCGAGATTGCAGAGCCGCGAGGCCAAATTCACCACGGCTCCCATCGCCGTGTAATCCAGCCGGCCGTTGTAACCGACCGTTCCTACCGTTGCCGGTCCCATGGCAACGCCCACACCAAAGCCGATCGCGTGGCCGGCGTCACACCATTTGCCGGCAAGGGACTGAACCGTCATTTGCAGGTCGATCGCGAGGCGGACCGCTTGAGTTGCCGGCTGTTCGCATGCGATCGGGGCATTGACCAGCAGCATGACTCCGTCGCCATCAAAGCCGATGAGCGTTGCCTCGTGACGAGTCGTCACGGCGCCGACGGCCTCGTAGTACTCTCGCATGACGGCCATGATGACATCGGGTTCATTGCGAGTGGAGAACGCCGTGAAGCCGCGCAAGTCGCCAAAAATGACAGCCACTTCACGGCGCTGCCCTTCGAGCAGTTCGTGAGAATGTTCGACTAATTCGGCGACCTGTGATGGCAGGAACTGCTTCAGCCGTTCGATCCGCGCAGATTTCTGCTGCGAGATCGCCAGTTCAGAAGCCATTTCATTGAAACGCAACGCCAGCTGCTGCAACTCGTCACCGCTGAAGATTTTGATGCGATGCTCGAATTGTCCGGTTCTAATCCGCTCCACGCCCTCTTCCAGTTGCTTGATCGGACCGGACATTCTGTGCGCGCGCCAATAGGCGAGCGCCAGCGCGACAAGAACACCAAAGGCAATGAGAATTGACGAGCGCCACAAGGCAGCCCGAATTGATGCAAAGGCTTCCGCGGCTGGCTGCATCGCGATCACCGTCCATCCCACATCGGCGGCTTGAACGGATAGCGCCACCACCGGGTTGCCTCGCTCCCCGGTTATCACCGCCGCTCCGCTTGCCGCGCCAACGAGATGCTTGATCCGGCCAAAACTGCCGGAGCTGGCGCGGCCGCGCAGAACCCGGCTGATATCGGGATGTGCGATCAGATGACCGGAATCATCGACGACAATGGCGTAGCCGGTCTCGCCGATTCTAATGGCTGCGATGACATCCCAGATCAGCTTCAGATTGACCTCGGCGATCGCAACCCCTGCGGCCGGCAGGCTCCCGGCAACCGCGATCCTCATATAGGGCTCTGAATCTTGCTGGTACTGAACCGGTCCGTACCAGACTTTGTTGCCGCGTGCGCCCAGAACAGCGGGATCCGCAGACATATCGATGCCGCGCCCGGTCCTGTTCAGAAGCAGCCTGGAAACAAAGACCCGTTCGGTGCCGGTCTCATCCAGAAGCGAAACCGAAACGATTGCAGGCACCTGCTGGAGGAGACGCAAGGCATCGATCTTATGTTGCGCATCGTCTCCGGCAGACCAGGGAAGCTGCACCATCCAACCCAGCTGATCTCGCATGCCATCGGTGAACGCCTCGATCCTGTCGGACGCCGCGCGAGCATCGGCCTGCAGCACCGCGCTGATCTGGCGACGCTGGTCTCGGTAACCGAAAGAAGCCTCGACGGCCGCGCCGAGTATCAGAGGCACGACCGCAGCGACAAACAACGTCGCGAAGTACTTGCAGAACAGCGAGCGACGCGGAGGCATCGTACACGAAGAGGGCTGCGCAGCACCGTCCTTCATAGCTACTCTCAGGAGATCACCTTGCTGGCGCGAAACAGGATCGACGACACATCCAGCTTGATACCCAGAAGCCTGGCTGTCTTCATATTGATTGCCAGTTCAAACTTCTCGGGACGCATCACCGGAAGATCTGACGGATATTCACCGCGCAGGATGCGATCGGCATAAGTGGCAAGCCGAAAATAGGTCGTGCGCTGGTTTGCGCCGTAACTCAAGAGACCTCCAGCGTCACAATATTCAGACCAGCCAAACATCGAAGGCAGCCGGTGCGCAATTGCAAGCTCCGCAATCTTCGCACGATGCACCAGCGTCACAGCATCGGGAAACACGAGGAGAGCATCCGCGTCCACCTTGCCGGCAGCCTTCAACCCATTCTCGATTTCGCGCGCGCCGCAGAACGGAACGTAGGCTGCCTCTATCCCAAGGTTTCGGCACGACTCCAACGTCGCACGCCATTCCAGCGGCTCTCCCGGATGATCCGTGTTCGAGAGGACCGCCAGTTTTCGCAGCTTTGGATAAATGTCCTTGAGCAGCTCAACGCGCTTTCCTGCCAGCTCGAGCGACAGGAATGTGCTGCCGGTGAAATTGGTGCCGGGGTGAGCAAGGCTCTTCACCACACCCAAAGCGACGGGGTCGCCGCTCAATGCAAACAGCACTGGGATGTCGGTGATTGCAGTCATGCCGCGTGTCGCCGGACCGCTCGAGACCACAAGGTCGACATCCCCTCGCTGCAGCTCGGAGACGATCTTCCGCAGTGCCTGCGGATTTCCAGGGGCATAATGCGTCTCGAAGGTTACGGTCTTGCCTTCGACATATCCCAGGGCGCGCATTCCATCGCGAAAGCCGTCCAGGAAGGGATCCGGTTCGGACTCAGTCGAGACCCAGAAGATTCGATGCAGCTTGGCTCCGCCCTGCGCCCGTGCGATCGCAGGCCAGGCCAGTCCTCCACCGATCAACAAGATGAACTCTCGTCTTTTCATGCGAGCACCTGTCGAAGCTGGGCCTTGCAGTTCCGGCCGCAGACCAAGATCCTAGCTGTGCGTCTGATGACTGCTGCGCTCCGCAAGCGGACTGTCGCGCCACCGGCTCCGACATTTGTCCTCGTGAGCATGCTCAGAGACTGGGCTGGCGAGACGATTTGTCCTTGAGATGCGCTTGATTTTTACTTGAGACCGGCCCGGTTAAGACCAAAACGGCCTTGCGCGTTGCATCGCGCGGTGTCCGAACACCTCCAGCGCGGATCCGGGCTAGCTATGGCGCCTCAAAAGGACAGTTGGAACTCACATCCTGAGCCAGTGCCCACGACCTCATAGATTGGGTGACTTCAGCGCCTTCGGCAACTCACGGGCTAGCGCGTGTACTCATACGGGCTAGGGGCTCATAAAGGCAATGTTCGCTCCTGAGGGACGAGCGGAGATATTCTGATCTGCCAGAGCATCACTGCTTGTGACCCAGAGCCGTCATGAGACCGATGCGCTCAATACCGCCTGACGGATCCTCATCATTGCGAGATGAACCAATCTGTACCCTGGGGTTTGGACCCGCAACGGAACATATGGCGCTAAATCGTCGGGCGCGCTGGCGATTGCCCAAGTGCCAGAAGCGCTGCGGCCAGCGCCGCCGCGGCCTTTTCGGGCCGGGCTTTCTCATAGATTGCGAACTCAAGGTCAGGAAGGCGCGGCAGCCCCTCTTGCGATCCCAGAATGCGCAAACCTGCAATGACCGCGCTCGCGGGAAGCGGCGTGATGGCGAGACCAGCGAGCGCCGCCGCGCGCACACCTGTCAGGCTGGGGCTGGTATAGATGATCTCCCACGTCAGTTCGCTGTCATTTAGCGCGGCGAGCGCTGCCTCACGCGATACTGACCGCTCGCGATAGAGCGCCAGCGGCAGCACCGCGCCCGGAACCAGATCAAACGCGTCGGCGGCGGCCCAGACCATGGGTTCGCGCCAGACCAGGCGCCCACGCGACGTACCGAGCGGACGCTTAGCGAACACGACGTCGAGTCGTCCCTTGTTCAACTGCTCGATCAATTCCGCACTAACGCCGATCTGCACCTCGAGCTTCACGCTCGCGTGCAACATGGCGAAGCGTCCCAGCGCCGATGGCAGCGAGCCGCCGGCGACTTCCTCGACCACTCCAAGACGCACGGCTCCTGACAAACGCGGCGCTGACAGGCGATGGCGGGCCGCCTCCTCGAGTTGCAACAGACGACGGGCGTCACCCAGCAGCATCTCTCCATCGTCGGTCAGCGCGACGCTGCGGGTCGTGCGCCGGAACAGCGGACGTTTGGTTTCAAGCTCCAATCGCTTGACCTGCTGGCTGATGGTCGACTGCGTCAGATTGAGCCGTTCGGCGGCGCGGTGGAAGCCGCCGCAATCCGCGACGGCAACAAAGGAACGCAAAAGCTCGAATTCCAGCATGCCGATTGATCCAAATTCATGATCAATCATATTACAAAATATCGTTTCTATAATCAATACTGGTCACCTAACTTCTGCATCGAAGACAGCGTCGAGCGAAGGAGGTTCATCATGCACGCCACATCACGACGGGGAGCGGATCGCTCCGCGAGGCTAGCTCGGGCCGCCACGATCTGCTCTGAAAAGCTCTGCCCTGCCGAGCGCGCGACCGAGTTGCTCGAAGCGATCATCGAGCCGGGCGACCGCGTTGCCATCGAGGGCGACAATCAGAAGCAGGCCGATTTTCTTGCCGCCGCCCTGACGAGCGTGGATCCGGCGCAGATTCACGATCTGCACATGGTGCAGTCGGTGCTGGCGCTGCCCGATCATCTCGCCGTGTTCGAGCGCGGTGTCGCCAATCGGCTCGATTTTGCCTTCGCAGGTCCGCAGAGCCGCAAGCTCGCCGAACTGGTCGGCAGCGGCACGGTGAAGATCGGCGCAATCCATACCTATCTCGAGCTCTATGCTCGGATGTTGGTGGACCTGACGCCGCACGTGGCGCTGATCGTCGCCGACAAGGCCGACCGCAACGGCAATCTCTACACCGGTCCCAACACCGAAGACACGCCGACCATCGCCGAATCCGCGGCCTTTCGCGGCGGCATTGTCGTGGCGCAAGTCAACGAGATCGTTGACCGGTTGCCGCGAGTAGACGTCCCCGGCGACTGGGTCGATTTCGTCATACCAAGCCCAAAGCCTTACGCGATCGAGCCTCTGTTCACGCGCGACCCCGCCAAAGTAAGGGACGAGAACGTGCTGATGGCGATGATGGCGATTGCTGCGGTCTATGAGCCATTTGAGGTCCGGCGGCTCAACCACGGCATCGGTTACGCCACCGCGGCGATCGAGCTGATCCTCCCGACATTTGCCGCCCGGCGGGGCCTGAAGGGCAAGATCGCGAGCCAATTCGTGCTCAATCCGCACCCGACCCTGATCCCGGCGATCGAAGCCGGCTTCGTCGACGGCGTCTATTGCTTCGGCTCCGAGCTCGGTATGGAGCGCTACGTCGCAAAGCACGCCGATATATTCCCGATCGGCGCCGACGGCAGCCTGCGGTCGAACCGGGCACTGGCGCAGGTCGCCGGACAATATGCCTGCGACATGTTTGTTGGCGCCACGCTGCAAATCGACGCGCGAGGCAACAGTTCGACGGCCACAAAAGACCGGATCGCAGGCTTCGGCGGTGCGCCGAACATGGGCGCGGATGCACGCGGTCGTCGCCACGACAGCCCCACCTGGCTTCGCGCCGGTCAGGAAGCAGGCGATCCCTTACGCGGGCGCAAGCTTGTGGTGCAGATGGTGCAGACCCATCAGCCAAACGGCACGCCCAGTTTTGTCGAGCGTCTGGACGCGTTCGATCTGGCCGCCTCCGCCGGCTTCGCATTGCCGCCGGTGATGATCTATGGCGACGACGTGAGCCATGTCATCACCGAGAAGGCCGTGGCGAACCTGTTGCGCTGCCGATCACCGCAAGATCGCGAGGCGGCATTGCGCGCGATCGCCGGCGACACCGAATTTGGCAAGCGCCAATCGCCTGACACAACCGAGAGCCTCCGCCGTCGCGGCATCGTGATGTTTCCGGCAGACCTTGGCATCGACGTCGGCACGGCGACGCGCGATCTGCTCGCCGCCAAGACGATCGATGACCTCGTGGCCGCCTCGAGCGGACTCTACGCGCCACCGGCCAAGTTCCGCCGCGCCGTCACCGCCCAAGCTTGAGGAGGAATAGTCATGTCCGCAATCCGCCAAACTTTCAACGATCCATCCAGCACGACAATGCCGCTCCTCGATCGCGCGAAGCAGCTCGCAGCATCGCTGCTCTCCGAGCGCAGCCAGGCCTCAGGAGCGCTGGTCGCGCGGCAATTGCGCGAGATGCTTGGTGCACTCGACGACAACGATCGCCGCTGCTTTCAGCGCTATCTCGCCACGGAATTCCATCCTCACGGTCCGGCTTTGCGCGCGGCGGCGCAGCGCTACCTCGCCGAAGGCACCGCAGAAGCCGCGGCCGCACTCGCGCGTGCTGCCGAGCCGCCGCGCCAGGAACTGCTGCGGCGAATCAACATGGCACCCGGCGGGATCAGCGCGCTGATCGCGATTCGCAGCGAAATTACTTCATACATGCGCACTGACCCCGAACTGAAGTTGCTCGACGCGGATCTCAAGCATTTGTTCGCCTCATGGTTCAACCGCGGCTTCATCGAGTTGCGGCGCATCGACTGGCAGACACCGGCCGCGGTGCTGGAAAAGCTGATCGCCTACGAAGCCGTGCACGAAATCAAGGGCTGGGACGACCTGCGCCGGCGCCTTGCACCCGATCGGCGCTGCTTTGGCTTCTTTCATCCCGCACTTCCAGGCGAGCCACTGATTTTCGTCGAGGTTGCTTTGGTGGAAGGACTGGCCACGGCCGTGCAGCCGTTGTTGTCGCAGGACGACGGTGAAGCCATCGCGCAGCAACGCGCCGCGCGCGCCGACACCGCGATCTTCTACTCGATCTCCAATTGTCAGGACGGCCTGCGCGGCGTGGCGTTCGGCAATTTCCTGATCAAGCAGGTCGTTGAAGAGCTGCAGTCGGAGTTTCCGCAGCTGAAGCGTTTTTCCACCCTATCTCCGGTACCGGGATTTCGGCAATGGCTCGCTAATCGGCTTGCAAATGCAAGTGATCCCGATGCGGCGCTGTTATCGCAACTGGAGAGCGATAGCTGGTGGAATGACCCGGCGCAGAGCGAGAAGCTGCGCGTGCCCTTGCTGCGGCTCTGCGCTAGCTATCTGACACGGAAGCCCTCGATACGCATCGACCCCGTGGCGCGTTTTCACCTCGGCAACGGCGCACGGCTCGAGCGCATCAATTGGCTCGGCAATACCGCTCTGCGTGCGATTCAAGAATCCTTCGGGATCATGGTCAACTATCTTTATGACCACAACACCATTGAGACCAATCACGAAGCATTTGTACGCGACGGCACTATCGTCCGTTCGCCTGATGTCGATGCTCTACTGCACATCACCGACTGAGCCGCGATCAAGTTCGTTGCGCTAGCTCGGCGCCATCCCGCCGCCGTTCAGCGCCTTGCGGATCATCTCGGCGAGCTGGTTGCGCCGATAGGGCTTGGTCAGCAGCAGCACGCCGTCGTCGAGCTTGCCGTGATGGACGATGGCGTTGTCGGTGTAGCCGGAGGTGTAGAGCACCTTCACGCCCGGCCGGCGCCTCGCCACCTCGTCGGCGAGCTCGCGGCCGCTCATGCCGCCGGGGATGACGACGTCGGTGAACAGCAGGTCGAAGCTCTGCCCGGCCTCGATCAGGTCCAGCGCCGCCTTGCCGTCGGACGCGGCGATCGTCTTGTAGCCAAGGCTCTGGAGCTGCGCGGTGACGAAGTTGCGGACCAGCGGATCGTCCTCGACCACGAAAATGGTCTCGGCGCCGCCTTCGGCCGTCGGCGTGACGCCGGTTGCGATGTCCGCTGCGCCTTCGCCCGGCGGCAGGTAGAGCTTGATCGTGGTGCCGTGGCCTTCCTCGCTGTAGATCTTGATGTGGCCGCCGGATTGCTTGACGAAGCCGTAGACCATGGAGAGGCCGAGGCCGGATCCCTTGCCGACCTCCTTGGTGGTGAAGAAGGGCTCGAACGCCTTCTGCTGCACGTCAGGGGGCATGCCGGTGCCGGTATCGCTGACCGCGAGCATGATGTAGGGGCCCGCTGCCACGTCGGCATTGGCCTGCGCATAGGCTTCGTCGAGCACGACGCGGTGGGTCTCCAGCAGCAGCTTGCCGCCGCCCGGCATGGCGTCGCGGGCGTTGATCGCCATGTTGAGCACGGCGTTGGTGAGCCTGGACGGATCGATATGCGTCGTCATCGGCCCCTGTTCCAGGACGGTCTCGATCTGGATCTGCTCGCCGAGGGTGGGGCGCAGAAGCTTTGCGATGTCCGAGATCGCGGCGTTGATGTCGACGTTGCGCGGCTCGAGCGGCTGCCGGCGCGCGAATGCCAAGAGGTGCTGGATCAGCTCGGCGCAGCGTTCGGCGGCATCGTCGATAAGCCGGGCCGTGCGCTGCAGCTCGGGCTGGTCCTTCAGGCGCTCCACCAGCGTCTCGGTGTTGCCGGAGATGACCGTGAGCATGTTGTTGAAGTCGTGCGCGACGCCGCCGGTCAGCTTGCCGATCGCATCCAGCTTCTGCGACTGGTGCAACTGCCGCTCGGTCTCGCGCGAGGTCGTCGCATCGTGATAGACCAGCACCGCGCCGGAGATGTTGCCTTGCCCGTCCCGCATCGGCCGGCCGCTGACCATGAGATGGCGCGGCGGGTTGCCGCTGTGCGGGCGGACGATCATCTCCAGCTCTTCGAACTGCTCGCCGCGCAGCACGCGCGTCGATGGCAGCTCGTCGGCCGGAAGCGGCGTGACGCCGTCGCCGTGAAACACGTCGGACAGCGCGCGCAGATTGCCGACGTTCATGCCGGTGCGATGCAGCAGCATGCGCTCGGCGGCCGGATTGGACAGCAGCACGGTGCCCTCGGCGTCGATGACCAGCACCGCCTCCGCCATGCTGCGAAACGTGCTCTGGAGCACGTTGACCGACAGGCGCAATTCGTCATGCGCGGCGACGAGGTGCTCGGTGCGTTCGGCCACCGCCGCCTCGAGCGCCGCCTTGGCGGCTTGGGTCTGCTCGAGCGAGCTCTGGAGCTCACCGGTCGTGCGGCGGCTTTCGCGCATCACCAACGCGACCAGGAGCAGGATCAGCACGGCGCCGGCGACGTCGATGCCGAGCAGCACGATGCCGGTGCGGCGCGAATCCTGGGAGCGGGCGGCGAGCAGGCGTTCTTCCTCCGCGCTCAGGCGGTCGAGATTGCGCATCACCGTGTCCATGAGGCCGCGGCCCTCGGCCTTGCTGTTGAGCGCGGCAATGCCGGCCTGGTCGTTGGCGGCCCGCAGGCGCATCGCGGTGGCGGCGATCTCGATCCTGCGCAGCGCCAGCGGCTCGGTGCCCTCAAGCAGGGCGACCTGATCGGGGGTGTCGCGCACGTCGCGCTTGAGCTCGGCGAGGGCCGGCGCGAGCTTGGCGTGCACCGCCTGGAACTCGTCGCTGAAGCCCTGGCTGCGATAGAGCTCGTAGCCGCGCGCGGCGCTCTCGGCCCGGCGCAGCAGCACGCGCAGATCGGAGATCTTCTTTTGCACCTGGACGGTGTGGTTCACCGACGCCGCGTCGGACCGCGACTTGACGTCGAGGGCGATCGAGGCCGCGGTGATGATCAGGAGGATGGCAAGTCCAACACCGAGAATGACGCGCTGCGTTGGAATCAAGGGGCTTCTTTCTGGTCCTTCGGCGGCGCGCTCTCGCCCGCGCCGGCAAGGCATTCCCGGATCGTGGTCAGCAGCGCTTCCGGCGTGAACGGCTTGCGCAGGCAGCGCGTTGCGCCCAGCTCAAGCGCCATGCGGAGAAAATCGGGAGAGGGCGAGGCGGACGAGGCGAAGGCATAGCCTGACATCGCGATCAGCGGCGTGGCAGGGGCGCGCTCGTGAAAGATGCGGATGGATTCGAAGCCGCGCATATGCGGCATGAAGATGTCGACCAGCATGACGTCGAAGGCTTGCGATTCCAGCGCAGCCAGTCCTGTTTCGCCGCCGTCGGTCAGCGTGACGTCGAAGCCCTGACGTTGGAGGAGGACCTCGATGGTCGCGCCGACCATCGGATCGTCATCAACCACGAGAATACGCGGCATGACACTTCCCAGAAGATCGAAGTCCCCACTGTGGTTTGTGATATCCGCGAATCGTGGGTCCGGTCAATTTGCGATTGGATCGCGCAGGATATGCACGGTTTGGTGCATAAAGGTCCATTTGCATCGATTTGTATTTATCTGCGAGGGTGATGGAGCCGAAAGGAGCGAGGAAGGCGCCGATTGCAAAAAAGGCGCCGCATTGCTGCGACGCCTTTCGCCTCTAGTCTTCGCGATCTGCTTACGGGCAAGGATGCCGCCGGCCGTCGTAGCCGAGATAGGTGCCCGAGGCCGGGTCGTAAGATTTGAAGCGCCGCGCGCAATAAGCGGCGTCGCCGCCGCCATCCTGCACTACGGCAACCGACGGCTCGTCATAGTAGCCGTAGTAGTAGGGATCATCGTAATAGCCGTAGCCGCTGCCGTAATAGGCGTAGGAGCCGAGGCCGCCGATCGCGGCGCCAGCCGCAAAGCCCGGCCAGAAGCCGCCGTGGCGATGATGATGGTGGTGGCGACCGTGCCAGTGACGACCGCTCCAGTTGCCGCTGCCGCCCTGCCAATTGCCGCTGCCGCCCTGCCAGTTGCCCGCAACTGCAGCGCTACGGGTCCCACTGAAGCTCGGCGAGATAGCGGCACGGTCTGCCGCGCCCCCGACGAAACTGCCACCGCCCGGACGGACCGCGCCACCGCCTGCGAAATTGCCACCGCTCGGGCGCATCGCGGCTCCGCCCCCGAAACCGCCGCCACCGCCCTGGAACGCGGCGCCGCCGCCGCCCATGCGGGCGCCGCCACCGAAGCCGCCGCCTCCGCCACCGACCGCGGCACCTCCGCCACCGATCGCCGCACCACCGCCCGCTCCGACCGCGGCGGCACGACTCTGCTGCGCAAAGCTCGGGCTCGCCAAGGGAAGAACCAACGCCACCGTCGCAGCGGCACTCAACAATTTCAGACTGTTCATGGTAAACTCCTTTCCCGGAAAGCAACCCTGAGAAAGCGCGGGGGTTCCTGGGATCACGCCGGTTTGCGCGCGCATGGAGGCTCAGGTCCCGCCGCTGTACCGGGCATGAATGAATCGCGTCGGCTTTGCGGCAGGGGCGTGCGCGGCAGGCGGATTTGCGGGGGCGCCGACGCGCCTGCCGAACTGGACATTTCGGCCCCCGGATGGCATCAGGACCCCACGAAGCAGGGCCCTTGCCGCATGAAACAATTCTTCCTCAAGTTCTTCACCTGGTGGAATGGCCAGACCTTTGGCACCCAGCTCTGGACCAAGCGGTATGGCGAGCTGGTCGGGGAGGACGAGCAGGGCAACCGTTACTACCGCACGCGGGGCGGGGCGATCGATCCGGCGCTCGGCTTCGAGCGGCGCTGGGTGATCTATAACGGCTACGCGGAAGCGAGCCGGATTCCGCCGTCCTGGCATGGCTGGATCCACCACGTCGTCGACAAGCCGCCGACCGAGATCGATTATCAGCCGCGCGAGTGGGAGAAGCCGCACCAGCCGAATCTCACCGGCACGGCCAAGGCCTATCGTCCCTCCGGCTCGACGCTCGCCAGCGGCAGGCGTCCCAAGGCGACCGGCGACTATCAGCCCTGGACGCCCGGCTAAGCCCCTTTCGGCCGACCCACGAATCACCATCGTCCAAAGCGGATGCACATGCATCCGCGCCGCGCCGCTGTGGACAACGGGAACAGCGGGGATGCCGCCTGCGCAGGTGTTGCCGCGAGGCGGGCGATGCGGCTCAATGATCCCATCTTACGGAGATGGGAGACCATCGCGTTCGGTTCGGGCAACAGTTCGCGACTGTCCCGAGATGCAGCGGCCGCCGAGGAAGGACTCGATCGGGAGATAGGCCCCCGGTCTGGAAGCTCCGACATCGCCCGATGTGAATGTGCAGCCACCGTGAGACAGGAAAGGCCGCTCGGGAAACCGAGCGGCCTTTTTCTGTCGTTGTTCGCCTCGCGTGTCCCGGACGCGCTGGAGCGTGCAGCGCTGCGCTGCGTCCGGGGTACAAGAGCAAGCCCGATCCTTTACGCCACCCGCTCGGCCGCGCGCTGCACCGCCTCGAGCCGCCGTGCATGGTTCTGCGCGCCGCGCTCCCTCAGCAGCGCCAGCACTTCGGCTGGTGCGGTGTCGGGCGATCCGGCATTGAACGGCGGGGCTGGATTGTATTCCATCTGCAGCTGGATCGCTTCGGCGGTGGTGCGATTGACCATGATCGAGACCAGCGTCAGCGCGAAATCGATCCCGGCGGTGACGCCGCCGCCGGTGATGCGGTTGCGATCGACGCAGACGCGTGTCTTGGTCGGCGTCGCGCCGAACTGTGCGAGCATCTCCATTGCGCTCCAATGGGTGGCGGCGCGGTAGCCCTTCAGAAGGCCGGCGGCGCCGAGGGCCAGCGATCCCGTGCAGACCGAGGTGACGTACTTGGCGCCTGCCGCCTGCTTGCGCAGGAATTCCAGTACGTCCTCGTCGTTGAGAAGGTCGTTGGTGCCCTGGCCGCCCGGCACGCAGATGACATCGAGCTGGGGGCAATCCGCAAAGGTCGTAGTCGGCGTCAGCGTCAGCACGGAATCGCTCGGCACCGGCTCGATCCGCTTCCAGATCAGGTGCAGCTTTGCGTCCGGGACCATGGCGAACACCTGCAAGGGGCCGGTGAAATCGAGCTGGGTGACGCGCGGAAATACCAGGATTCCGATCTGGAGCGGTGACGACATGGGAGCCTCCGATAATGCGCTTGACGCCGGCAGAATGGCATGGTGCCCTTCTGTCCGAAATGGCATAATTCCCTCGCTTTCGGACATACGTTACGGCTTGGCCCATGATCGGCATCCTGATCTTCCCGGACTTCCAGCTGCTCGATGCGGCAGGTCCGATCTCGGCGTTCGAGATCGCAGCGCGCTGCCTCGGCAAGGCGCCAGCCATCCGCGTGCTGGCCGCCAAGCCGGGGCTGGTGCGCAGCTCGTCCGGCGTCGAGATGATGGCGCGCGACTTCAAGACCGCGAACGCGATCACGACGCTCGTCGTCGCCGGCGGCATGGGCGTCGCGGAAGCTGGGCGCTGTCAGATCACGCGGGCCTTCGTGCAGCGGCTTGCAAGGCGCGGCGTGCGGGTCGCGAGCGTCTGCTCGGGCGCCTTCGTGCTCGCCGAGGCGGGGCTTCTCGACGGCCGCCGCGCCACCACGCATTGGGGACGGACGCGCGATTTCATCGCGCGGTTTCCCAAGGTGAAGTTCGAGCCGGACCAGATTTTCACCCGCGACGGCAATGTGTGGACCTCCGCAGGTATCACCGCAGGGATCGACCTCGCGCTCGCGATGGTCACCGAGGACCACGGTGAGGAGATCGCGCAGGCGACCGCGCGGCAGCTCGTGCTCTATCACCGCCGCAGCGGCGGGCAGTCGCAATTCTCGTCGCTGTTGGAGCTGAAGGCGCCGAATGGTCGTTTCGGCGCACTGCTATCCTGGGCACGCGAAAATCTCGACGCGCCGCTGACGGTGGAGGATCTCGCCGATCGCGCCGGCATGAGCGCGCGGCATTTTGCCCGTGCCTTTGCCGCCGAGACCGGCACGACACCGTCCAAGGCGATCGAGCGGCTCAGGCTCGAAGTCGCGCGCGAGCGCGTGCAGTCCTCGCGCGAGGCGATCGAGCGCGTGGCGGAGGTGACCGGCTTCCGCGACCCCGAGCGCATGCGGCGTGCCTTCATCCGCGCCTATGGCCAGCCGCCGCAGGCGCTGCGGCGCGCGGCGCGGGCGGGGTAGGACGTTTCTCTTGACCTTGGCGAGCCCTGCGGAACGGCGAAGTCGGGCGTTGCTCAGAAGCGGACTTCGGCGATGCTCACTTGTCCGGCTTCTCGCTCACGATGGCGCCGGTTTTGGGATCGGCACGGAATTCCATCTTCTGGCCGTTCTTGATGCCTTCGCCCTCCCACCGGCCATCGTCGGCTTCAAGCTTGGTGACCTCGGAATAGCCCGCCTCCAGGATCTTGGCTATCACTTGTTGCATCGGCATCCAGTCGGGGCCGGGTCGATCGGCTCTCGCGGCCGAGCCCAGCGCGAGCGAGCCGAGAACCAAAATCACGGCAAACCTCATCGCGACCTCCTTTGGGTAACAGACCTTGAACGGCCACCTTAGATTGTTGTTCCTTCACGGCGCTCCTGTGACACAAACGAGTGAACTTCGGCCTTTTTTGCCTCGCTGGACCCATTCGTGCGTGCCGTCAGGCGCCTTGCGATCGGCATCAGCATGTACGGCGCAAAGTGAATCGGAAACTGCGTCAGCGCGAAATAGAGCCAGGTCGTCGCCGGCAGCGCGCCGGCGGCGGCCGCCAGCATCAGGCCCAGATTGCGCTGTGACACCATCAGGCCGAGCGCGAACGCGCGCTCGGTGCCGGCACGTCGGAAGATCAGCGTGGTTGCGGCGAGGAGGGTGAAGTAGACCGCAAAAGCGAGCAGCGCGACGGCGATCGTGAACAGCGGATCGGCGAGAAACTCGGTTGCGACGTCGCCCATCACTGCGGAGGCGAACACCAAGAGTATGATGATGTTGAGGCCGTCGATCGGCCGCTTGTGGCGCTGGATTGCATCACTGCCCACCAGACGGCGGATGATCGTGGCGGTCACCAGTGATGCGGCGAGGATGCCGAGCAGCTTCAAGCCGAGCGTCATCGGAGAGATGCTGAGCATGCCGCCGAGAAACAGGCTCGCGTACAGCGAGGCGGTGAATGGCACGAGCGCGGTCGAGGTCACCAGCGTGACCAGCACCAGCGCGGCATCGAGGCCCATCAGCGCGGCAAGCGCTGGCGCCGCCATCATCGGCGAGGCCATGCCCTGGAGCATCAGCGCGAGAGCAAGGCCTGGAGAGCTCGTGGAGAGCCCCGTCGCGTGGGCAGCGAGGGCGAAGATTAGCGGCACACCGATCGTGGTCCAGGCGGTGGCGGCCGCGACCAGCGCCGGCCGGCGCAGATGTCCGTACAGCGCGCCGAGATCGACGCGCATGAAGGAGATGCAGAGCAGAAGGAAGATCGCCTCGGTGACGTAGGGGCGCAGCAGCGCGCCGAGCGGCGGCACCGCGACCGCGATGAAGGCAATCGCCGCCACCGCGCGCGTGCCCTGGCCACCAAGCCAGCCGAGGGCACGCAGGGGAAGGGCGAGGACGGCTCGGAGGAGGGAGGGCATTTCTGTCGGTATTATCGGCTGTGTAGCGCTTTGGAGGGCATGCTCGCCTTCGGCCATGGGGGTGCCCCGGCGAGGGGCTCAGGACTATCCCATCCGGGAGCCGGCCTGGCCAGACCGGGCCGGGAAGGGCAGGGATGCCGCCCTTCCCCCGCCGTATTCGGCGTGTTAACCGGAAGGCCTGCGAGCGGCGGTATCCCCTGTAGAATGTCCAACGAGCCCGATTCGCTGTTGAAGCCGCGCGAAATGTTCAAAACCTTTTCCCTGACCGGTCTTGCGGCGCTTTTGGCCGCCACCGCACTGACGGCTGCGACGCCGGCAAGTGCGCAGATCGGCACGATCTTCTCCGATCCGCCGCCGCTGCGGCCGCCCGGCAGCATTCCGCGCGGCCAGCCCCAGCCGCAGCAGATGCCCGAGGACGACGAAGAGGTGCCGGAGCTGCCGCCGCAGGGCCGAGTGCTGCCGTCGCGCCCGATGCCGCCGCCTCCGGGCCGGCAGGGCAACGTGATGCCCGGGCCGGTCGAGACCCAGCCCCTAGCACCGCCGCCGGGCTCGACCCTCGCGCCGCCGAACCAGCCGCCCTCGGCCGCGATCACTCCGCCGGGTCCGCAAGGCGCTCCCGGAGCGCCCGGTCAGCGCCAGCCCCAGCAGAAGGGCGGCGTGCCGCAGACGCCGGCCAGCCTCCAGCCGGGCGACGAGGTCGTGACGGAGCCGCCGGCCCAGAAGATCGTGAACAAGAAGGCGACGTTCTCCGGCCTCGACAAGATCACCGGGCGCATCATCAATTTCGACGAGGAGATCGGCGAGACCGTCCAGTTCGGTGCGCTCCGCGTCAAGACCAACGCCTGCTACACGCGTCCGGCGACTGAAGCGGCCAACACCGACGCCTTCGTCGAGGTCGACGAGATCACCTTGCAGGGCGAGGTGAAGCGGATCTTCTCGGGCTGGATGTACGCGGCGAGCCCCGGCCTGCACGGCGTCGAGCATCCGATCTACGACATCTGGCTGACCGACTGCAAAGAGCCGCAGCAGACCGTGGCGACGGCGGCACCGGATCCGGCCGCGGCCAAGCCGCCGCCACCGCCGCCCGCGCAGAAGAAGGCCGCGCCCAAGCAGGTGCAGCAGCGCCCGCCGCAGCCGCTGCCGCCGATCCAGCAGCAGCAACCGGCGCCGCCACCGCCGCCACCACCGGAGCAGCGCCCAGGCCTGTTCGGCATTCCCGGGTTTGGCCGCTAACCGAGCTGTTCGTTATTGCCGCGAAGCGATGATCTCGAGGGCGCTTGCGCCCGGGATCGGTTCGCCGGCGGAGAGCTTCAGGAAATCGCCGGGCTCGCCCGCCAGCGCCTTGTCGAGCAGCGCGGTATAGCGTCGCCGCGAGATCTCGACGGCGCCGAAGCTCTTCAGGTGCTCGGTGACATATTGGGTGTCGAGCAGCTCGAAGCCGCCGTGAATGAGCCGCGCGACCAGATGCACCAGCGCGACCTTCGAGGCATCGCGCACATTGTGGAACATGCTCTCGCCGAAGAAGGCCCGCCCCAGGCTGACGCCGTAGAGACCGCCGACGAGCTCGTCGCCCTGCCAGGCTTCGACGCTGTGGCAATGGCCGAGCTCGAACAGCCCGCCATAGAGGTCGCGGATACGCTTGTTGATCCAGGTGTCCTCGCGGCCCACTTGCGGCGCCGCGCAGCCGGCGATGGTCGCCTTGAATGCGGTGTTGACGGTGACGCGAAACTGATCCGAGCGCACCGTGCGCGCGAGGCGCGAGGCGACGCGGAAGCCGTCGAGCGGGATGACGCCGCGCAGCTCCGGCTCGACCCAGAACAGGGTCGGATCGTCGGCGCTTTCGGCCATCGGAAAGATGCCGCAGGCATAAGCGCGCAGCAGCACGGCCGGCGTGATTTCAGACGGGGCGGAGTCGCGCGAAGTCATGGCTTGCCATCATAGCAGGATCGCAATGCAGTTGCGATGGGTGCGGCCGGACCGCTCAGCTCGCGGCAGCGGTGCTGGTCTTGCCGACGCTTGCGGGCATGCGGCCGAACTTCAGCACGACCCGGGTTCCGGAATGCGCGGGATCGCGCTCGACCGTGGCGTCGAGCTTGGTGGCCATGGCCGCGACGATGCGCTGGCCCATGCCAGTGGAGCGCGGATCGGCCTTGGCGTTGTCGCCGACGCCGTCGTCGGTGATCGAGAGCAGGAGGTCGTCGCCTTGCGAGATCAGCTCGACATGGATCGGGCCGGCGCCGTCGGGATAGGCGTATTTCACCGCGTTCATCACCAGCTCGTTGACGATGATGCCGACGGCGACCGCACGGTCCGGATCGATCTCGATCGGCTCAGCCTTCAGCGTCAGGCGCGACATGCGGTTGCCTTCGGCCGAGCGGCGGAGATCCTCGAGCAGCGAGTCCAGATACTGATTGAGGACCACGCTCTTGAGGTCCTGCGAGGTGTAGAGGCGGCGGTGCACCTGCGCCACCGCGGCGACGCGGCCCATCGCGTTGGTCAGCGCCGCCTTGACCTCGTCCTGCGCGGCGGAGCTTGCCTGCAGATGCAGCAGCGAGGCGATGATCTGGAGCGAGTTGCCGACGCGGTGATTGACCTCGCGCAGCAGGAGCTCGCGTTCGGCGGCGAGCGCCGCGTAGCGGTCGCGCGAGGCGTGGATCTCGGCCTCGGCTTCCTCGCGAGCCCGTTGCAGCTCGGCCTGGCGTAGCGCGCCTTCGGCGGCGACGTGGAGGAGCGGGATGAAGTCGCCCTGGACGTCCTTGACCAGATAGTCGGCCGCTCCCGCCTTGAGCGCCGTCACCGCGATGCTGGAATCCTGCGAGGCGGTCACGAACACGACGGGCGGCGCGTCCGGGATCGCCATGATCTGCTCGAGCGTCTCGAGCCCGTCGAGGCCTGGCATGTACTGGTCGAGCGCGACGACGTCGATGCCGCCTACGGTGCTGTTCTGGGCGGCGGCGCGGCGGATGTGCGCGAGCCCTTCCTCGCCGCTCGCGGCATGGACGACCCGGAAGCCGCGCCGCGTCAGGCCGCGATCGACCAGGCGCGCCAGCGCCCCGTCGTCGTCGATGTAGAGCAGTGTCGGCGTGCGCTGGTTCATGTGGCGGCGGGCGGGACCTGGATGACCGAGAAGAACAGACCGAGCTGCCGGATGGCGTTGGCGAAATTCTCGTAGTTGACGGGCTTGGTGATGTAGACGTTGCAGCCGAGCTCGTAGCAGCGCTTGATCTCCTGGGAATCGTCGGTGGTGGTCAGCACCACCACGGGCGAGGCCTTCAGGTACTTGTTCTCCTTGATCTGCTTCAGGATGTCGATCCCGGTCATGTCGGGGAGGTTGAGGTCGAGCAGGATCAGGAGCACGTTGCCCTTCTGCACCAGCCCGGAGCCGTCGGCGCCGAACAGGTGCCGCATGGCGTCGGTCCCGGTGGTGAAGGAGACGATCTCGTTGTTGACGCCCGAGCGGCGGATATTGCGCTCGATCAGACGGGCATGGCCCTCGTCGTCCTCGACCATGATGATGGTGACAGGCTGGGTCATCGATCTCTGTTCCGGTTGCTCACGTTCCAGGCGATCGGCAGCGTGATCGTGAAGGTGCTGCCCGTGTTGAGTTCCGATGATACCGACATGGTGCCGCCGAGGCGACGCACAAGTGCACGCACATGGGCAAGACCAATGCCCTGGCCGGGCTTGTCCTGGGTTCCCGCGCGGCGGAACAGGTCGAATATCCGCTGGTGGTCCTTGGGATCGATTCCGCGGCCGTTGTCGCTGACCTCGAAGATAGCGTAGCCGAGCTTGGTCCGCCCGCGGATTCTGATCTCGCCGGGCGCGCCGGGCTTGAGATATTTGATGGCATTGTCGATCAGGTTGGAGAAGATCTGCTCGAGGGCGAGACGGTCGCTCACGAGGTCCGGCAGGGGCTCGACGTGAATCTCGGCCTGCGCCTCGGCGGCCTGGTGCGCCAGCGTCGTCACGATGGCCTCGATCAGCTCGCGCGTGTCGACCTTCACCGGCTGGAATTCGCGCCGGCCCTCGCGGGTGAGGTTGAGGATGGCCGAGATCAGCCGGTCCATCTTGGCGATCGACGATTTGATGAAGCCGAGCGCTTCGGAGAAATCCTCCTGGAGCTGCTTGTCGCCGCCCTCGAGCGCGATCTCGCCCGGCGCGGCGGGCGCGAGCGGCGCTCCTTCCGCGGGGGCGTGCGAGAGGCTGCCGATGCGGCGGAAGATGTCGCCGCCGAGCTCATCGAGCTCGCTCGTGAAGCCCATGATGTTAACGAGCGGCGAGCGCAGATCGTGGCTGACGATATAGGCAAAGCGCTGGATCTCGTCGTTGGCTTCGCGCAGATCCGCCGTGCGCTCGTCGACGACGGTCTCGAGGTTGGCGTAGGCCTCGCGCAGGCGCGCTTCGGCCGCATCGCGTTCGCGTGTCGAACGCCGCACCAGCCAGATCGAGATCAGCGCCAGCACCACAACCAGGCCGGATCCGATACCGGTCATCGAGGCGGCCAGGGTCTGGCTGCGGTCGGAGTTGGCCGTGCGGAGGCGGAATAGGCGTTCCTCTTCCCGCATCATCGTGTTGGCAACGCTGGCGATCCTCGCCGTGGCGTCCTGGGCTGCCAGCTCACGCACCAGTGCCGTGGCCTTGTCCGGCTGGCCTTGCCGAATGAAGGCCATTTCCTGCGCGAACTGGCTGAGCCGGGTTTCGATCGCCGCGCTCAGCTTCTCGACATTCTCGCGTTGCCCCGGATTGTCGACGCTCTGGCGGGTGAGCTTGTCGAGGGCCGGGATGATGGCGGCCACGGCCTTTTCATGGTCAGTCCTGAAGTTGTCTTCCCCGGTCAACAGGTAGCCACGAGCGCCGCTCTCTGCACGTCGGATCTCCAGCAGCAGGGCATTGATCTGGTTCTCCACCTCGATGGTGTGAACCACCCATTTGCTGTCCTCCCGCGCCTTGTTGACGAGATAGACGGAACCGGCGCTGATCACGGTCAGCACCAAAAGGCCCGCCGCGAACAGCAGGATCTGCCAGAATGCGCGCCGTCGCTGGCCTTCAGCCGTCACGACGGTTCACCTGTCTGCAGGCAATGGAGTTCAAAACGCCCCCTTAGAACTGGCCCCAACCCTCCAGAACGCGATTGGAGGCAAGGGGTTCCATGAGAGGGCGTGATTATCGTGGCGCTGGTTCCACCTTGCCGGCCAGGTACTGCTCCAGCCAGTGGATGTGGTAGTCGCCGTTGATGATGTCGGCTTCGCGCACCAGCGCGCGGAACAGCGGCAGCGTGGTCTCGATGCCCTCGACCACCATCTCGTCCAAGGCGCGGCGCAGCCGCATCAGGCATTCGGCGCGGGTCTTGCCGTGCACGATCAGCTTGCCAACGAGGGAGTCGTAGTAGGGCGGGATCGTGTAGCCCTGGTAGACGGCAGAATCGATCCGCACCCCGAGGCCGCCGGGCGGATGATATTGCAGGATCCGGCCGGGCGAGGGGCGGAAGGTCTGCGGATTCTCGGCGTTGATGCGGCACTCGATCGCATGGCCGATGACCTGGACCTCATCCTGCCTGGCCGGCAGGTCGCCGCCGGCGGCGATGCGGATCTGCTCCAGCACGAGGTCGATGTCGGTGATGCTCTCGGTGACGGGATGCTCCACCTGGATGCGGGTGTTCATCTCGATGAAGTAGAACTCGCCGTCCTCAAACAGGAATTCGATGGTGCCGACGCCGAGATATTTCATCTCGCGCATCGCTTTCGCGCAGGTCTCGCCGATCTTGGCGCGCGCGGCGGCGGCGAGCACGGGCGAGGGGCCTTCCTCCCAAACCTTCTGGTGGCGCCGCTGCAGCGAGCAGTCGCGCTCGCCGAGATGGATCGCGCCGCCGCGGCCGTCGCCGAGGATCTGGATCTCGATGTGGCGCGGCTTCTGCAGGTATTTTTCCAGATAGACGGAAGCATCGCCAAAGGCCGATTTGGCCTCGTTGGCCGCTGTCGACAGCGCCACCTGCAGGTCGGCCTCGCTATGCGCGACCTTCATGCCGCGGCCGCCGCCGCCCGCCGCCGCCTTCACCAGCACGGGGAAGCCGATCTTCCTGGCGATCGCCATCGCATCGTCGTCGGGACCAACGGCGCCGTCCGAGCCGGGCACCACGGGGATGCCGAGGCGCTTGGCGGTCTTCTTGGCCTCGATCTTGTCGCCCATCAGGCGGATGTGCTCGGCCTTCGGACCGATGAAGTGCAGATTGTGCTCGGCGAGGATTTCCGCAAAGCGCGCGTTCTCGGAGAGGAAGCCGTAACCGGGATGCACCGCGTCGGCGCCCGTGATCTCGCAGGCCGCGAGCAGGGCGGGCACGTTGAGATAGCTGTCCTTGGACGCCGGCGGCCCGATGCAGACGCTCTCGTCCGACAGCCGCACATGCATGGCATCGGCGTCGGCGGTGGAGTGCACGGCGACGGTGGCGATCCCGAGCTCCTTGCAGGCCCTGAGGATGCGAAGGGCGATCTCGCCGCGGTTGGCTATGAGGATCTTGTCGAACATGTTGTCCTGCAGCGAATGGCGAGTGGCGAATGGCGAGTAGGGAAGGCTGACGCCATTCGCTATTCGCTATTCCCCATTCGCGTCACTCAATGATCACCAGCGGCTCGCCGTACTCGACCGGCTGGCCATCCTCGACCAGGATCTGCGTCACCGTGCCCGCGCGCGGCGAGGGGATCTGGTTCATCGTCTTCATGGCTTCGATGATCAGCAGGGTCTGGCCGACCGAGACCTTGGTGCCGACGTCGATGAACGGCTTTGCGCCCGGCTCCGGCGCCCAATAGGCCGTGCCGACCATCGGCGAGGTCACGGCGCCGGGATGCTTCGACAGATCGGCCGCGGCAGGGGCTGCGGGGCTTGCTGCCAGCGGCAGGGCGGCCGGAGGAGCCGTCACCTGCATCGGCATGGTCGCGGCAACGCTGATGTTGCGGGCGACGCGCAGGCGCAGACCCGCCCGCTCGATCTCGATCTCGGTGAGGCTGGTCTCATCGAGCAGAAGTGCCAGCTCGCGGACGAGCGCGGAATCCTCGCTGGAAAACTTTGCGGCTGCTTTGTCGTCTGGCTGGCGCGCCATGTTGTTTGATCCGAATGTTCTGTTGGAAGGGAGCGTCAGGCGTTGGGCTTGATGCCGAGCTTGGCGGCAAGGCCCTGGATGGCGAGGCGGTAGCCCTCGATGCCGAAACCGCAGAGCGAGGCGAAAGCCGCGCGCGCGGTGTAGGAATGGTGACGAAAACTCTCACGGGCGTGGATGTTGGTCACGTGCACCTCGACCGTCGGAATCTGCACCGCGAGCAGCGCATCGTGCAGTGCGATCGAGGTGTGGGAATAGCCGCCGGCATTGATGATGATGCCCTTCATCTTGCGCGCATGCGCCTCGTGGATGAAATCGATCAACTCGCCTTCGCGGTTGGATTGCCGGCAGTCCGCCTTCAGGCCGAACGTCGCGGCCGTGTCCCGGCACAGCGCCTCGACGTCGGCCAGCGTCGCATGGCCATACTTGTCGGGCTCGCGGGTCCCCAGCATGTTGAGGTTCGGCCCGTTCAGGACGAGGATCGTGTCGGTTGCAGGTTCGGCCATTCCAATCCCGGAAGAGGTGCTTCGGCGTGGCGGGGGTTATAGGTAACAAAGCGCGTGAGGGGAAGCCTTGAAGGGCCTTGAGGTTGGGTTCAAGCACCTCATCCAGTGCGCAAAAACCTGTGCGGAAACCACGGAAATTGCTTGTTAACCAGTCCGAAGCATGGCTGCCGGGCGCATGCAAAGGGGCGGGCATCGCTGCCCGCCCCTGAGATTGCCCGTGTCCGCCTTAGACGTTCAGCACAGCCACGATCTCGTAGGTGTCCGGATCGATGATGACGATCTCTTCCCGGACCAGGACATACTTGTAGCTCCGCCATTCCGGATAGATCGACACGACCCGAGACGGCAGGGCGTGAAGGGTGATGCCCTCCCGCGGAATGCGGGTGCCGACCGAGATCGAGAAGTTCACGTTGGTCACCGGGGCGACGCGCTGCTCGCGGATCACGGACGTGATCTGCGTGCGCTGCTCAGTCGAAAGCTTGGCAGCGGCGCCGGCCTGGCCGACCGTGGTCGAGCTCTGGCCCTGCGCGTTCTGGGTCGAGCTGGTGCCAGTCTGACCCTGCACGTTCTGGTTGGTGCTGGTGCCAGTCTGGCCCTGAGCATTCTGGTTGGTGCTCGTGCCGGTGCCCTGTCGGGTCTCGGTGGTCGAGGTGCCGCTCTTGCTGCCCTCAGCCTTCATGTCCTTCTGGTCCTTAGCACCGGACTTGCTGGTGTCCTGGCTCATGCTCTTGGACTTGTCCTGCTGGGACTTGTCCATCTGGCCCTGCGCGCGATCATCGGTGCGCTGGCCCTTGGTGGTACCAGACTTGTCCTCGGCCGCGTTCTTGTTCATCGCGCCGCCCGAGGAGCGCTCGTCCTTCATCGCGCCGGACTTGTCTTCGGACTTCATCGTCCCGGAGCCGCCGGCCTGGCCAACGGTCCCCTTGTCCTGGCTCATCGAGCCACCGCGCTCAGCAGCGCCGCCGGAAGGCTGCGAATGCTGCATCTGCGCGCCACCGGCGCCGCCGCCGCTGTCGCGGCCCATATTGCCCTGCGCGTTCGCGAGGCCAGTGCCCGCGACGAGCGCGACTGCGGCAACCGAAATCATAAAGCGGTTCAACATCGAAATTCTCCTCACGTGTTCATTCGCGTCATTGCCCGCGCCGACAACGAAAGGGGATTTGAGTTGTTCCGGAACTTCGACTGTTCCGCGGCTTTTGTTTGTTGAACGCCAGATGAATGACTTTGCACGAAGGCGCCAACGTTCAGCGCAAGAAAAAAGGCCGGCATGTCTGCCGGCCTTTTTGTGTTCTCGCTATCGTAAAACTGTGATCAGCAAGTCGCCTTGCCGCAACGGGCAATGCCGATCTTCTCCTTCAGGCTTTCAACACCGACGGCACCGATCACGATCTGCTTGCCGATCACGTAGCTCGGCGTACCGTTCATGCCCATCGCTTCGGCAAGCTTGAAATTCTCCTCGAGGGTGGCGCGCACCTCGGGGCTGGCGATGTCCTTCTCGATGCGAGCCGTGTCGAGACCGGCTTCCTTGGCGGCTTGCATCGCGCGGGCCTTGTCGGCGGCGCCGCGGCCGCTGAGCAGCTTCTGATGGAAGTCGAGATATTTCTTGCCGGAGGGATCCTGCATGCGCACGGCGACCCCGACCTGCGCCGCTTCCACCGAGCCCTGGCTCAGCACCGGAAATTCCTTCAGCACCACCTTCAGCTTCGGATCGCCCTTCATGATGGTCAGCATGTCGTCCATCGCGCGCTTGCAATAGCCGCAATTGTAGTCGAAGAACTCGACGAAGGTGACGTCGCCGTCCCTGTTGCCGAGCACGACCTGGCGTGGCGAGTTGAAGATCGCCTCGGCGTTCTGCGCGATGCTGGCTTGGTGCTTCTGCGTTTCGGCCGCGGCCTGGCGCTTGCTGAGCTCGGCCATGGCCTCCTCGAGCACCTCGGGATGGCTGACGAGATAGTTCTTGATGATCTTCTCGATCTCGGTGCGCTGGCTGTCGGAGAAACTGTCGGCCGAGGCGGGCACGGCTGCGCCGAACATGGCGAGCGCGAACAAGGCAGGAGCGAACAGGCGCAGCGAAGGCATAGTCAAATCCTCTTATCCAAAGCAGGTTTCGAGAAACGTCCCGGCGGATTCAAGCCCGGTGTCGTGACGTCGTGGTCGGGCGTCGTTCGAGTTTGCGTCAGTTGCGCGGCGGCTTCGCCGCCACGATGTCGTCGGCCTTGACCCATCCGGGGGTGCCGACGGCGAAACGTGTTTTCGCGCGCGTGGCAAGCTCGCGGGCGGTTTTGTTGTCGCCGCGCAAATATGCGGCCTGGGCCGAGGCGAGATCTGCCTCCGCATAATCTCCCTTCCGGCCATAGGCCATCGCGAGCTGGGTATAACCGAGCGCCGCCTCGGGCTCCCGGGCCACCGCGGCGCGGAGAATCCGAACGGCATCGTCGGTGTAGGCCTTATTATCGGTTCCGACCAGAGCCTGCCCAAGTAACATCTCGATGAGGGGGGCGTTGTTCGAGAGGGCGACGGCCTTACGCAAGGGAGCGATCGCTTCGGCCGCCTTGCCGCTTTCCAGGAGCGCCTGGCCGCGCACCTCGTAGAAATACGGGTTGTTCGGCTGCACCTGGATCAGCGCGTCGATCTGGGCGAGCGCGCTGCGCAGATCACCGTGCAGATAGGTGCTGATGGCGCGGGCATAGCGCGCCGGCAGGCTGTCGTTGGTCTGGGGATAGCGGCGGTACACCGTCTCCGGCCGCTCCATGAAGGCGGAGATTTTGGCGCGGACCATGTCATGCCGAAGCTGGAGCGCCGGATCGTCCTTCTTGTTCCAGTAGGGGCTGGAGCTTGCGAACTCCTGTAGTGCGGCGACGCGCTCGGCCGGCATCGGATGCGACTGCAGATAGGGATCGGCGCCGCGCGCGGCGAACAGGCTCTCGCTGGTGAAGCGCTTGAACGTCTCGTACATGCCCTTGGGCGATTGCTGGGTCGCAGCCAGGAATTTCACGCCGGCGCGGTCGGCATTCTCCTCCTGCTGGCGCTGGTAGGACAGCAGCGTGCGGCGGATCACCTCCTGCGGAGCGGCGATGGCGGCCGCGCCAGCATTGGCGAGCCCGTTGTTGCCTACGCTGCTGCGCTGCGTGCTGCCGGCCGCAATCGCGCCGGCGCCGAGCAGCATCGCGATGATCATCTGGGTCTGGGCGGCGGCGAGCTGCTCGCGCAGCTTGGACAGATGGCCGCCCGCCAGGTGTCCGGTCTCGTGCGCGAGCACGCCGATGATCTGGTTCGGCGTCTCCGATTGCAGGATCGCGCCCCAATTGACGAAGATGCGGCGGCCATCCGCGACGAAGGCGTTGAACGAGCTGTCGTTGATGATCACCATCTGGATGTTGTGCTTCTCCAGACCCGCAACGCGCAGGATCGGACGCGTGTATTCGCGCAGCAGCTGCTCGGTCTCGGTGTCGCGCAGGACCGGCGGCCCCTTGGCCTGCGCGCGCGCGGCCGTGAACGGCGTCAGCGCGATCGCCGTGGCCGTGACGAGGGCGGTGAGGGCGGAGGCCTTCTTGCGCAATGCGATCTGGAGCGACATCAAGCGGTCTTGGTCAAAAGGGGCTCGGTCAAGTGGTCTTGGTCAAGCAGTTCAGTGATTGGTTTTGGCGATTGGCGGCGGACCGGATACGCGATATGCCCTTGTGAGCGGTGCCCTTATGAGCCGTACAATGCGGCCAGTCTGGGGCACAAGCGCCCCGTTTACGGACCGGACGGACCGGTTCGCCAGCCAATAGCAGAAATCGATGCACGACGCGACATTGAGGAACCGGTTGGGGCAGTGGCTCGAGCCCTCCCGCCGCAGCGATGTTCCCCCGTTCATGGTGATGGACGTCATGGCCGCGGCGGCTCGAATCGAGGCCGCCGGCGGTCATGTGATCCACATGGAGGTCGGCCAGCCCGCGGCCGGCGCGCCCAGGACCGCGATCGCGGCCGCCCATGCGGCGCTCGAGGCTGGACGAATCGACTATACGTCCGCGCTCGGCATCCCTTCCTTGCGCGCGCGCATCGCGCGCCATTATCGCGACACCTATGGCTGCGATGTCAGCCCCGAGCGGATCGTGGTGACGACGGGCTCGTCCGGCGGCTTCATCTTGGCCTTCCTGTCGATGTTCGAACCTGGCGATCGTGTCGCCGTGACGGTGCCGGGCTATCCGCCGTATCGACACATCCTGACCGCGCTCGGCTGCGAGCCGGTGCTGATCGAGACCACGAACGAAACGCGTCACGCGCTGACCGGCGAGGCCCTGCTCGCAGCGCATCGCAAGGCGCCGCTGAAGGGTGTTCTGGTCGGCAGCCCCGCCAATCCGACGGGCACGATGATGTCCCGTGAAGCGCTCGCCGGCCTGATCGCGGCCGCGGAAGATGCCGGCATCCGCTTCATCTCCGATGAGATCTATCACGGGCTCGATTACGCGTTTCCGGCCGTGACTGCGGCCGCGCTGTCCGAGCACGCGTTCGTGATCAATTCGTTCTCGAAGTATTTTTGTATGACCGGTTGGCGCGTCGGCTGGATGGTGGTGCCCGAGATCCTTGTGCGGCCGATCGAGCGGCTGCAGCAGAACCTCTCGATCTCGGTGCCGGCGCTGTCGCAGATCGCGGCGGAGGCCGCCTTCGACGGCGCGGCCGAGATGGAGGAGATCAAGCACGGCTACCAGGAAAACCGGCGCGTCCTGATCGATGGTTTGCCCAAGGCGGGACTGACGAAATTCCTGCCGGCCGACGGCGCCTTCTATCTCTATGCAGACGTCTCGGACTTCACCGCCGACAGTTTCGAATTCGCAAAGCAGATGCTGGAGCAGGCGCGCGTGGCGGCAACGCCCGGCCTTGATTTCGATCCCATCCATGGCCGCTCGTTCATTCGTTTCTCCTATGCGCGCTCGCCAGGGGAGATGCGTGAGGCAGTTGACCGGATTGCTGAGTGGCTTAAATAACTGCGCCAGTTTTCTTCAGTCTTCCGGAGTTCAGCTTGTCAGACCGTTCCGTCCCGTCCGCCGCTGCGCCACATTCCTCTCTCGCCGCTTTGATGTGGCCGACCCGACCGGGCGAATCCGTCGGCGCGCTGCGTGCCGTCGTGCTGGTCGCGCTCGGCACGGCGTTGATGGCGCTGTCGGCCAAGGTGAATCTGCCGCTGCCTTACGTGCCCATGACGTTGCAGACGTTGGTGGTGCTGATGATCGGCGCCGCCTATGGCTGGCGCCTCGGCAGCGCGACCATGATCGCTTACCTCGCCGAGGGCGCGATCGGCCTTCCGGTGTTCGCCGGCCCCGTGGGTGGGATCGCGCCGCTGGTCGGCCCGACCGCGGGCTATCTGTTCGGTTTCGTTGTGGCCGCGTTCGCGACCGGTTGGCTCGCCGAGCGCGGCTGGGATCGCAGCGTCATGCTGCTGTTTGCGGCGATGGCTGTTGGCCACATCGTCATTCTCGCGGCCGGATTCGGCTGGCTGGCATTCGGCCTTGGTCTCGGCGCCGCCAAGGCCTGGCAGGTCGGCATCATGCCGTTCATTGCGGCCTCGCTGGTGAAGAATGCGCTCGGCGCGACCCTGTTGCCGGCGGCGCGCCGGATTGTCGAGCATCGCGGATAGGACGCGCTCGCTAAAATCGCTCGGGCCGGTACGGCGTGGGATCGACCGCGGGCGTTTCGCCGCTCATCATCTCCGCGAGCAGGCGTCCGGTCGCAGGGCCCAGCGTGAAGCCCTGGTGGCCATGGCCGAAATTCATCCAGAGGCCGGGGTGGCGCGGGGCGGGGCCGAGCACCGGCAGCATGTCGGGCGTGCAGGGCCGCGTGCCGAACCACGGATCCGGCTCGACCCGTTTGCCGAGGTCGATCAGCTCGCGCGCCGAGGCTTCGGCGCTGGCGAGCTGCACCGGGGTTGCGAGCGCGTCCGCGCCCGTCAATTCCGCGCCGGTGGTGATGCGGATGCCCTTGGCCATCGGCCCCATGGCGTAGCCACGGGCCTTGTCGACCAGCGGCAGGTCGAGCGAAGCGCCGCCGCTGTAATGCATGTGGTAGCCGCGCTTGCGCACCAGCGGGATGCGATAGCCGAATTTGTACAATAAATCAGGCGACCACGGCCCGAGCGTCACGACGGCGTGGGCAGCGTCGATGCGGCCCTGGTCGGTGTCCACCGACCAGCCGGTCGCGGTCTGTCGCAGCGACTGCGCATCACCGAGCACGATCCTGCCGCCGAGCCGTACGAACAGCTCGGCATAGGCCGTGACCAGCGCGCCGGGGTCGGACACGGTCCAGGTGTCGAGCCAGTGGATCGCTCCCGGGAGATCGTCGCGCAGGATCGGCTCGGCCCTGGCAAGCTCGCTGCCCGACAGCACGCGGTAGTTCACGCCAAATTCGCGCTGATCTTCCTCGGCAGCCTTGACCGAGAGATCCAACGAAACGGCATCGCGAAACAGCGCTCGGTAGCCGGCGCGGCGGATGAGATTGTCGGCATGCGCCTCGCGGATCAGGATGTCGTGCTCGGCCGTTGCGTAGGCGATCAGCTGTGCCCACGCCTCGATCGCCTCGCGATGTCGCTTCGGCGCCGAATGCCACCAATAGCGGAGCAGGGGCTCGATGTGGAGATGCAGCGAGGAGAGGCTGTAGCGCACGTCGTTGGTGCGGCCGGTCGCGATCTTCAAAAGCGAAGCGAGGTCGCGCGGCATCGGATAGGGGCGTACCGCTTCGGCCTGGATCATCCCCGCGTTGCCGTAGCTGGTCTCGCGGCCCGGCTCCCTGCGATCGATCAGCGTCACCCACCAGCCGCGCCGCTGCAGATGCAGCGCGGCGCCGACGCCCACCATGCCGCCGCCGAGAATGATCGCGCTTTGCATCGCAACTGACCTCATCAAATCAAAACCGCCCGGTTGGGCCGGGCGGCTTCAATTCCATTTGTCCCTTTACTCGCCGCCGCCGAAACGGCGCGACCACCAGCCGGCACGACGTGGGGCGGCCGGGGTTTCGCTTGCCGCCTCCGGCGCGGGCTCAGGTGCCGGCGCGGGTGCAGCAACCGGCTCGGTCGCCTCCGCCGCCGGCGTTGCGGGCTCCGCCTGGCTGTTCGCCAGGAAGCTCACCTTTTCGCGCACGGTGGAGCGGCGCCGCGCGGCCCTGTCGCCGGCTAACTCTTCGTCCGGCGTTGCGGTCGTCGCGGCGGGAGCGGGCTCCGGCTGGGCCGGCGCCTCGGTTCGGATCTCGGCGTGCGGCTCAGGCTCCGCAACTTGCGGCTCGCCGGTCGGCTCGGCCTGCGCGATCGAAGGCGAAGCCTGGCTGCCGAGGCCGTCGAAATCGGCCACTGCATCGGCAGCTTCCGGCGGCGGGTTGGTGCCGAGCTCGTCGCTGATGGAGCCGGCAAGACCTTCCTCGCCGCCACCGCGACGGCGGCGACCGCCGCGGCGGCCACGCCGACGCCGGCGATCACCGGCGCCCTGCTGTTCGCCACGGGCGGCCTGTTCCTCGCCTTCCTCACCGTCCTGCTCGGACTCGGTCTCCTCCTCGCTTTCGCCGGCGATCATCGCGGGCTCAGGCACGGTCGGCGCCGTATCCTCGCGCAACTCTCCTTCGCGCTGGCCGCCGCGGCCGCGCCGGCGGCGCCGGCGCTTGCGGCGCTGGCCGTCCTGCTCCGAGGCTGCCTCGCCGCCAGCCTGCTCGTCGGCAAGGCCTTCGGTCTCGTCGGTTTCGACCTCGGATTCCGTCTCCAGGTCGAAGACGTCCTCGTCGTCATAGGCCTCTTCGGCCGGTGGCGGCGGGCTCGCAGCGGCTTGCGCAACGAGCAGCGCCTTGGCGGCTTCGAGCGTATGCACCTGCTCGCCGCGGTCGATCACATAGGCCTGCGGACCGCTGACGCCGGGATCGGCGATCACCGACAGCGTGACCTTGAAGCCGTTCTCGAGATCGCGCAGATGGCCGCGCTTGTGGTTCAGCACATAGAGCGCGACGTCGGTGCGGGTGCGGACCACGAGATTGTGGGTGGCGCCCTTCATCAGGATCTCTTCGAGGCCGCGCAGGAGCTGCAGCGCCACCGAGGACACCGAGCGGACGTGGCCGGTGCCGCCGCAATGCGGGCACGGATCGGTCGAGGATTCCAGCACGCTGGCGCGGATGCGCTGGCGCGACATCTCGAGCAGGCCGAAATGCGAGATGCGGCCGACCTGGATGCGCGCGCGATCCTGCCTGAGGCAATCGGACAGCTTGCGCTCGACCGCGCGGTTGTTGCGCTTCTCGTCCATGTCGATGAAATCGATGACGATCAGGCCGGCGAGGTCGCGTAGGCGCAGCTGGCGGGCGACCTCTTCAGCCGCTTCCATGTTGGTCTTGAGCGCGGTGTCCTCGATATGGTGCTCGCGCGTCGATCGTCCGGAGTTGACGTCGATCGAGACCAGCGCCTCGGTCTGGTTGATGACGATGTAGCCGCCGGAGCGCAGCTGCACGGTCGGCGAGAACATCGCATCGAGCTGGCTCTCGACGCCCATGCGCGAGAACAGCGGCTGGCCGTCGCGATATTGCTTCACCGCGCCGACATTGGCGGGCATCAGCATCTTCATGAAGTCGCGGGCCTCGCGGTGGCCGGCTTCGCCGGCGACCAGGATCTCGTCGATCTCCTTGTTGTAGAGGTCGCGCAGCGAGCGCTTGATCAGCGAGCCTTCCTCGTAGACGAGGGTCGGGGCCTGCGATTTCAGCGTGAGGTCGCGCACCGTCTCCCACATCCGGATCAGATATTCGAAGTCGCGCTTGATCTCGGGCTTGGTCCGGGCGGCGCCCGCGGTGCGCAGGATGATGCCCATGCCCTCGGGCACGTCGAGGTCCTGCACCACTTCCTTCAGGCGCGAGCGGTCCTGCGCGCTGGTGATCTTGCGGCTGATGCCGCCGCCGCGTGCGGTGTTCGGCATCAGGACGGCGTAGCGGCCGGCGAGCGAGAGGTAGGTCGTCAGCGCCGCGCCCTTGTTGCCGCGCTCTTCCTTGACGACCTGAACCAGCATCACCTGGCGGCGCTTGATGACTTCCTGGATCTTGTACTGGCGGCGCGGGCGGAAGGTGCGCTCCGGCACTTCCTCGAGCACGTCGTCGCCGCCGACGGATTCGACGACTTCCTCTTCGGCATCCTCGCCGTCCTCGTCCTCGTCGTCCTCCTCGGCTGCTTCCCCGGCGTCCGCATGCGGGGCTTCCGTGCTTTCGCCGGCGGTGTAGATGGCCTCGGCCGGCTCGGCGGCCGATGTCACGGCTTCGGCCAGAGGCTCCGCCTGCGCTTCCGCGGCATGAGCTTCTGGAGCGGGAACGTCGAAGGTTGACGCCGGCTGCGGCTCGGCAGCGGTCTCGACCGCGGGCTCGGCGCCGACCGCCGCGACAGGCGCGGGCGTCTCGTCGGCGTGATCATGATCGTGATGATCGCGCTCGTCCTCGCGGCCGTGGGCATCATCGTGAGCGTGATCGTGCTCGTCATCGCGGGCATGACGATGTTCGTCATGATCATGGTCACCATGATCGGGATCGTGGCCTTCGTGCTCGCCATGATGCTCCGTATCGGCGTGCAGATGCTCGCCCTCGGCATGCTCGGGCAGCGCGGCGCCTTCGACCGGCTGGGCGGCGGGATCGGCGCCGGCTTCGAGACCTTCGACGATGTCGCTGCGCACGCGCTCGCCATGACCGCGGCGGCGGGCGTTGCGGTGCCGCGAGCGGCGACGGCCGTGCGAGCGGTTCTCGCTTTCTTCCTCGGCCTCGCGATGGGCCTGTTCCTCGGCCTCGATCAGCGCCTGCCGGTCGGCGACCGGGATCTGGTAATAGTCGGGATGGATTTCGCTGAAGGCGAGAAAGCCGTGGCGATTGCCGCCATATTCGACGAAAGCAGCCTGGAGCGAGGGTTCGACCCTTGTGACCTTGGCGAGGTAGATATTCCCGCGCAGTTGCTTGCGTTGCGCGGTCTCGAAATCAAACTCTTCGACGCGATTGCCGCGGACCACGACGACCCGGGTCTCCTCCGGGTGGGTGGCATCGATCAACATCTTGTTGGGCATGTCTTAACTCTTGGCGGCGGCGGACGCGATAAGCCGTGGGCGCGTATCGCGCCGGCGGGTGACGCGACGGTCCACCTGATTCGGGGGTGAGGGGAAGGCCGAAACGCCGTCTCTCGCGCCTTGCCGAACCGGAAGCTTCAGGACCATTGCGACGCACGGGATTGTCACTCCGCAGCGTCGCGAATGCTCCTTCAGATTTCGTCGGCACAGTCTGGCGCATCAAGCGTCGGCCCGTATGAAACACTGGGCGGCGAGGCCGCCCTTCAATCAGTTGCTGCTGGCCAGGCACGGCGCGAGCGCGCTCGCCTTGGGGATCACGAACCGCCCCCTTGGGGTCAAGGGACCGGGTAATGGGTTACGCCGCTGTCAGAACCGTCCCGGCAACATGAGTGGTAGCCCGAGACCGTCCGCCGCCGGGGCTTGACCCGCTCCACCTCGCTGCCGCGCACCGCGCTGGTCATAGAGGGAAGTGGAAAACGCTGGAATTCTCAAACCTTGAGAGTTCCGGCGCTGCACCGGGAGGCTGAATGCGACACAACCGGAAATATCGGCCGTCAGCATTCCGTACATACGAGGAATGAGCCATCCGTGCAAGGGAGCGTCGCACGGCGGTCACAGTCGGCGAGTTTCGCGTTTCCGTCATTAAGGATCGATTAACCCTGTGGTTCTATTGCGTTAAGAGAGCTGCTCGGAGGCACGGAATCGGTGGCGAGCCGCACAAATCGACGGATTTTGCTGGGGGGCGTGTTGCTGTGCACTGCGGCATTGCCCTGTGCCGATTCCGCGCGCCTGATCGCCGCCGAGAGCCGGCTGCAACCTGCTGCCGTTGCGGCGAATTTTCCGGTCGCCTCGGCCGCCCGCCTGGCCGGCGACGGCAAGCAGACCCGCTTCATCCTCGACCTCGACCAGACCGTCACCTTCCGCGCCGTCACGCTGGCCGACCCTTACCGCGTGGTGGTGGACGTGCCGCAGGTCAATTTTCAGCTGCCCGCCGGGACCGGAAGTGGGGGGCGGGGGCTGGTCAAGGCCTTCCGCTACGGGCTCGTCATGCCCGGCGGCTCTCGAATCGTGTTCGACCTGACCGGACCGGCGAAGATCGCCAAATCATACGTGCTGGAGGCGGCCAACGGCCAACCGGCCCGGCTGGTGCTCGAGCTGGAGGAGGTCGACCGCACCGCCTTCGTGTCGTCACGTGCCCCCGAAAACCGTCCCGAGCTGCGGCCCGCGATCGCTGAAGCGCCGCCCGCCACGGTTCCCAGTGCCGCGGCCCCGGATGGCGCGCAGCAGAAGGCCGATACTCGACCGGTGGTGGTGATCGATCCCGGCCACGGCGGCATCGACAACGGGACGCAGTCGAGCGGCGAGAGCGAGAAAAACCTGGTGCTGGCCTTTGGCCTGGCGCTCCGCGACAAGCTGGAAAAAGCCGGCAAGTACCGCGTGGTCATGACGCGGGACGACGACACCTTCGTTCCGCTCAATGACCGCACCAAGATCGCCCGCAATCTCAAGGCGGCCTTGTTCGTCTCGATCCACGCCGATGCGCTGCCGCGGGCGGAAGGGGATGCGCAGGGCGCGACCATCTATACGCTCTCCGACAAGGCGTCCGACGCCGAGGCCCAGCGGCTGGCGGATGCGGAGAACCGCGCCGATGCGATCGCCGGCTTCAACCTCGCGGAGGAGCCGACCGACGTCGCCGACATCCTGATCGACCTCACACAGCGGGAAACCCGCACCTTTTCAAACCGTTTCGCCCGCCATTTGATGAGCGAAATGAAGCAGACGGTGCGGATGCACAAGCATCCCCTGAAATCCGCCGGCTTCCGGGTTCTGAAGGCGCCCGACGTGCCATCGGTGCTGGTCGAGATCGGCTACGTCTCCAACAAGGGCGATCTCGAGCAGCTGGTCTCCGAGGGCTGGCGCTCCCGCGCCGTGGGCTCGATGGCCCAGGCGATCGACGGATTTTTGACCAAGCGGATGGCCACGGCGGGGACGTCGAACTGAGCCGGTTTGTTCCTCCCGGCCCGAAGGCCCTAGTTTGGCCACAGCGGACGCTTTATAGAAACCGGTAGAGGGTTCCGGAATCGGCGAGAACCTGTTCGGCAAGCGTCTTAAGTCCGGCCTCGATGTGATTGCGTAAGCCGGTGAATTCGCGGCGTGAGGTTGGTACCGTTTTGTGTGCCAAAGGGCTGATACTGGGCTGATCCAGAGTTTGAACGGATAAACAGATAATGCGCTTGCTGGTGCGGTTCATGGGCTTCCTGTTCGCCGCGGGAACAGTGGTGTTCCTTGTTGGCGTCGGGGCCGTGGCAGGCCTGATCTGGCATTTCTCCAAGGACTTGCCGGACTACTCTCAGCTTCAGGATTACGAGCCGCCGGTGATGACGCGTGTGCACGCGGTCGACGGTTCGCTGGTCGGCGAATACGCCAAGGAGCGGCGGCTGTATCTGCCGATCCAGGCGGTGCCGAAGCTCGTGATCAACGCCTTCCTCGCGGCCGAGGACAAGAATTTCTACGAGCATGGCGGCATCGACTACACCGGCATGGCTCGCGCAGGCCTGCTCTATCTGCAGAACTACGGCTCCAACCGCCGTCCGCAGGGTGCGTCCACGATCACGCAGCAGGTCGCCAAGAACTTCCTGCTCACCAACGAGGTCTCCTTCTCACGCAAGATCAAGGAAGCCTTGCTGGCGATGCGCATCGAGAAGACCTATTCGAAGGACAAAATCCTCGAACTGTATCTCAACGAGATCTATCTCGGCCTCGGCGCCTACGGCATCGCTGCGGCCTCGCTGGTCTATTTCGACAAGTCGGTGAACGAGCTGACAGTGGCGGAAGCGTCCTATCTGGCGGCGCTGCCGAAGATGCCGGCGACGCTGCATCCGGTCCGCAACCGCGACCGCGCCATCGAGCGCCGCAATTACGTGATCGACCGTCTCGTGGAAAACGGCTGGATCAAGCAGGCCGACGCCGACAAGTCGCGCAAGGAGCCGCTCGCCGTCACCAGCCGTTCCAACGGCGCCCACACCTTTGCCGGCGAATATTTCGCCGAGGAAGTCCGCCGCGACATTTTCGAGCGCTACGGCGAGAAGAAGCTCTACGAGGGTGGCCTGTCGGTTCGCACCACGCTCGATCCGAAGATTCAGGTCATGGCGCGCAAGGCCATGGTCGCCGGCCTCGTGAACTATGACGAGCAGCAGGGCTATCGCGGCGCCATCAGCAAGCTCGACATTTCGGGCGACTGGGGCGTGAAGCTCGCCGAGATCAAGTCGCTGTCCGACATCTCGCCTTGGCGCATGGCGGTGGTGTTGGAGACCAGCGATCAGTCGGCACGGATCGGCTTTCAGCCTGGCCGCGAGCTCGGCGGCGCGGTGAGCAAGCAGCGCGAGACCGGCATCGTCACGGTCGACGGCGTGCGCTGGGCGCGGGCGCTGCAGGGCGGCACGAGAGGCAAGACGCCGACAGCGGTGTCGCAGGTGCTCCAGCCCGGCGACGTCATCTATGCCGATCCCCTCTATAAGGACGGCCACCCCGTCGAGGGCCAGTACCGGCTTCGCCAGATTCCGGAAGTGTCCGGCGCGATGGTGGCGATGGATCCCTGGACCGGCCGCGTGCTCGCGATGGTCGGCGGTTTCTCGTTCGACCAGAGCCAGTTCAATCGCGCCACGCAGGCCTACCGGCAGCCCGGTTCGTCGTTCAAGCCGATCGTCTATTCGGCCGCGCTCGACAACGGCTACACGCCCTCGACCGTCGTGCTCGACGCGCCCATCGAGATCGACCAGGGGCAGGGCGCCGGCGTGTGGCGGCCTGAAAACTTCTCCTCGGGCAAGTTCCAGGGACCGGTGACGCTGCGCAATGCGCTGCGGCAATCGCTCAACACCGTGACGGTGCGCCTCGCGCAGGACATCGGCATGCCCCTGATCGGCGAATATTCCCGCCGCTTCGGCGTCTATGACGAACTGCCGAACTATCTCTCCTACGCGCTCGGCGCCGGCGAGACCACGGCGATGCGCATGGTCACGGCGTACTCGATGCTCGCCAATGGCGGCCGCCGCGTGAAGCCGACGCTGATCGACCGCATCCAGGACCGTTACGGCCGCACCATCTTCAAGCACGACCAGCGCGAATGCCGCGGCTGCGACGCGCCGGGCGGCTGGAAGAACCAGCCCGAGCCGCAGCTGATCGACCGCCGCGAGCAGGTGCTGGATTCCATGACCGCCTATCAGATCACCGAGCTGATGGAGGGTGTGGTGCAGTCCGGTACGGCCACGGTGATCAAGGAGGTCGGCAAGCCCGTCGCCGGCAAGACCGGCACCACCAACGAGGCCAAGGACGCCTGGTTCGTCGGCTTCTCGCCGGACATCGCAGTCGCAGTTTACATGGGCTACGACAAGCCTCGTCCGCTCGGTAAGGGCAATGCCGCGACCGGCGGTCATCTCGCCGCTCCGATCGTGCGTGACTTCCTCAAGCTCGCGCTCGCCGACAAGCCCGCGGTCCCGTTCAAGGTGCCCGCCGGCATCAAGCTCGTTCGCGTCGTCGCCAAGACCGGCATGCGCGCCGGCCCCGGCGAGACCGGCGGAACCATCCTCGAAGCCTTCAAGCCCGGCACGGCGCCGCCGGACAATTATTCGGTCATCGGCGTTGCCGACGCCGAGGGGCGCGGCATGCCGGTGCAGCAGCAGCAGCCGGATTCCGGCTTCCTCTTCCGGCCGGGCACTGGCGGGTTGTGGTAGGCCGCGGATAAGGCCGGCGATCACGGTTTGGGCGGTTGCGCTTTGCGGCCGCCGCCGCTACATCCCCTCTCGAACTGCACGCGGGATTCCGCAAGACAGAGAACAACATGCGCGCCGAAATCGAACGGTTGTTAGAAGAGATCAAGCAGTCAGTCGGGCTGCTGAGGAGGCATCTTTGACGTCGAGAAATCGACGGCGCGCCTCGCTGAGCTGAACAAGCTCGCAGAAGATCCCAATCTCTGGAACGACCCTCAGAAAGCCCAGAAGCTGATGCAGGAGCGCACCTCGCTTGAGGATGCGCTCTCAGGCATCGGCAAGGTCGAGCAGGAGCTCGAAGACGACATCGGCATGATCGAGCTCGGCGAGGCCGAGGGCGATGACGGCGTCGTCGCCGAAGCCGAAGCTGCGCTGAAGAACCTCAAGAAGGAAGTGGCGCGGCGCGAGCTCGAGGCACTGCTCTCGGGCGAAGCCGACCGCTTCGATTCCTATCTCGAAGTCCATGCCGGCGCCGGCGGCACCGAGAGCCAGGACTGGGCGCAGATGCTCCTGCGCATGTACACGCGCTGGGCCGAAACCCACGGCTTCAAGGTCGAGTATCTCGAAGAGTCCGAGGGCGAAGAGGCCGGCATCAAGTCGGCGACCATCCAGGTCTCCGGTCACAACGCCTACGGCTGGCTGAAGACTGAAGCCGGCGTGCATCGGCTGGTGCGCATCTCGCCATTCGATTCCAACGCGCGGCGGCACACCTCGTTCTCGAGCGTGCAGGTGTTCCCCGTCATCGACGACAGCATCAAGATCGACATCAAGGAATCCGACGTCCGCGTCGACACGATGCGATCGGGCGGTGCCGGCGGCCAGCACGTCAACAAGACCGAGTCCGCGGTGCGCCTGACGCATATCCCGACCGGCGTCGCCGTGGTCTGCCAGGCCGGCCGCTCCCAGCACAAGAACCGGGCGCAGGCCTGGGACATGCTGCGCGCGCGTCTCTACGA
The DNA here is from genome assembly GCF_020193585.1 of Bradyrhizobium sp. IC3195. Classification (NCBI taxonomy): domain Bacteria; kingdom Pseudomonadati; phylum Pseudomonadota; class Alphaproteobacteria; order Hyphomicrobiales; family Nitrobacteraceae; genus Bradyrhizobium; species Bradyrhizobium sp. IC3195. The sequence continues at coordinate 649,566 of NZ_JADYVG010000001.1, forward strand.
GATCGAACTGAAGAAGCGCGAGGAGAAGGCCGCTGCCGACCAGGCTGCCAAGACCGACATCGGCTGGGGCCACCAGATCCGCTCCTACGTGCTGCAGCCCTATCAGATGGTGAAGGATTTGCGCACAGGCGTGCAGACTTCCGACACATCGGGCGTGCTCAATGGCGAGCTCGACGAGTTCATGGCGGCGACGCTGGCGCAGCGCGCCTTCGGCACCACCGCCGGCGACGTCGAGGACGTGGACTAGCCATGTCCCGAATCGCCTTCATCGGGCTTGGGCGGATGGGCCATGGCATGGCCGGCCGCTATCTCGATGCCGGCTTCACGGTAACGATCTGGAATCGCAGCAAGGCAAAGGCCGAGGACCTGATCGCGCGCGGCGCGATTTGGGCGACCTCGCCGGAGGATGCCGCGATCGATGCCGACGCGGTCGTGACCATGGTCGCCGACGACGAGGCCTCGCGCGCGGTCTGGCTCGGGCCTGACGGCGCCGCCAAGACGGCGAAGGCCGGCACCATTGCGATCGAATGCTCCACCGTCTCCTATGACCATTCCCGTGAGATGGGCCGCGAGCTCAACGCGCGCGGGCTGATCTATATCGACTGCCCGGTGACGGGATTGCCGGACGCGGCGGCGGCCGGGAAGTTGACGCTCTTGGTTGGCGCCGACGCGGCCGATCTCGAGCGCGCGCGGCCCTATCTGACGCCGATCGGCTCGACCATCCGCCATTTCGGCGCGGTCGGCTCCGGCACGGTCTACAAGCTGATCAACAATCTCATGGGCGCGATCCAGATCGCCGGCCTCGCCGAGGGCCTTGCGATTGCCGAGCAGGCCGGGCTCGACATGAACCTGGTGCTGGAATCGATCCAGGCAGGCGTCGCGGCAAGCCCGCAGGTAGCGCGTCACTCCAAGCGCATGGTCGCCCGCGATTTCAGCGGCGCGACCTTCACCGCAGCGCTGCGGCACAAGGATGCCGCCTACGCCGTGAAGCTCGCCGAGAGCCTGCTCGCGGGCAAGCCGCTGGTCGCGCGCGCCGCGGTCGAGGCGTACGCGCAGGCGAAAGCGGTGATGCCGGACGATGATGAAGGCAGGATGATCGAGCTGGTGTCGCGGCCGAAGAAGCCATCCTAGTCAAACCGCGCTAACCGGTGCCCCTCAGTCACTCCATTCGCGCCGAGCATCGGTTTGTAAACCGGGACCTCGTCAGAAATCGGGTGGCGACATTGATCGCACCGTTCTAGGCCATGGGGCTGAGGTAAGACCCCATGCCCGACAATGACCACCGGATCGATGCACGCGACTGGTCGTTGCTCGCTCTGCTCTCGATCCTCTGGGGCGGCTCGTTCTTCTTCAACGGCGCAGCCTTGCGGGAATTGCCGCCGCTCACACTGGTGTTTTTGCGCGTCGCGCTCGGCGCTGCAATGCTGCTGCCGCTGCTGCGCGCACATGGCATCGGCTTTCCCAGGAGCTGGACGGGCTGGGCGCCGTTCATTGCGATCGGGCTGCTCAACAACGTCGTCCCGTTTTCGCTGATCGCGATCGGCCAAACTTTCATTCCGAGTGGGCTGGCCTCGATCCTGAACGCGACCACGCCGATGTTCACGGTGGCCGTGATGATTGCAGCGGGCCAGGAGGCCTTGCAGATGCGCCGCCTGGCCGGGGTGGCGTTGGGCTTTGTCGGCGTGATCCTGCTGCGCGGATGGGGCTTCGAGACCAGGCCGGGACAGGGGCTCGGCATTCTGCTCTGCCTCGGCGGGGCACTGAGCTACGGCTTTGCGGCGCTGGCTGCGCGGCGCTTGCTGAAGGACGCAGCGCCGCTGGGGACGGCGACGTTTCAATTGATGTCATCAACGGTGATGATAGCGGTCGTCGCCGGCGTCGTGGAGCAGCCTTGGCAGTTACCGATGCCGAGCCTCACGACCTGGCTCGCCGTGCTCGGCCTCGCCGCGCTGTCGACGGCGCTCGCCTACATCGTCTTCTTCCAGATCGTGCGGCGCTCGGGTGCGAGCAACGTGATGCTGGTGACGCTGCTCATTCCCGTCACCGCCATCCTGCTGGGCTGGCTGGTGCTGGATGAGCCGATCTCCGGCCGCGAGATCGCCGGCTCGATCGTCATCGCCAGCGCGCTGCTGGTGATTGATGGGCGTGCATTCAGCTTACTGCGCAAGCTCTCGGCCGCCATCTCTGGCTCTCGGGAAGCTCTGCGCTGCGAAACTGAAAAGCGCGGGCCTAACCCGCGCTGAGCCGCACGCCGGCGCGCAGGAATTTCTGTGGATCGACCGCTTCACCTTCGATGCGGGTCTCATAATGCAGGTGCGGACCGGTGGAGCGGCCGGTCGAGCCGACGAGGCCGATGACCTGGCCGATCTTCACGACTTCGCCGACCCTGACGTTGATCTCGGAGAGATGGCCGTAGCGGGTCGAAAGCCCGTTGCCGTGGTCGACCTCGACCATGCGGCCGTAGCCGCCGGACCATCCGGCGGAAACCACCTTGCCGTAGGCGGTGACGCGGACGGGATCACCGCTGGCGGCGCGGAAATCAAGGCCGGTGTGCATCGCGGGCCGACCCAGGAAAGGATCGCTGCGCACGCCAAAGCCCGAGGTGAACTCGACCTCGCCAATGACGGGCTTGCGATACGGCACCAACGCCAGCGTGCGGTTGAGACGGTCCATCTCGGCGCGCGTGGTGTGGATGCGGTGGAGCTGCTTCTCGAACGGTCCGGCATTCGCCGTCAGCTTGACCGGGACGAACGGTCCGCCCATCGCACTGCGCGGCACGGCGGCTTCGAGATGGGCAAGGTTCAGGCCGAGGTCGCTGACCACGCTGCGCATCCGGCGCATGCGCGAATCCATGCTTTCCTCGACCGCGTTGAGCGTCGCCATCTGGCGCCGCTCGACCTGATCAAGCGAGGTCGTGAGCCGGACCAGCACGTTGTCGAAACCGCGGTTCTTGGCGAACTGGCTGGTCGGCGTTGCCGCAACGCTCGGCGCGCGCGATTCGAGGCGCGCTTCGCGATCCGGTGGCGCCACGAAGATCACGGTGTCGCTGATGGGCGACGGTTTTGGCGTGGTCGGGCTTGCATCGCTGCGCTGCGGAGCGGCGCGGGGAATCGAGCCGGTCACGTCGGGCATGGCGCCGAGCGCCGTGGCCCGGGACTCGAGCGCCGTCTGGCGCTTCATGATCTGGTCGAGCTTTTGGTCGAACTGCTCCTGGTCGAGCAATTGACGGCTGGTGGTGCGATCGATCTTGGCGCGCAGCTCGGCGATGCGGTCCTCATAGGCGTATTGCATCTCGGCCTGGCGGGCGATCAGCCGGGTCAGGACGTCGTCACGGAACGCGAAATAGGTGGCGGTGGCGGCCGACCACAGCCCGAGCAGCACCACGGTGCCGACCACGATCCAGAACACCACGGGTCCGAAGCGGACCTGCTTGCCGGCATGCACGATGGTGTAGGCATCGTCGGTGGCGGGCAGGGGAATCGCGGTTACCGCCGCCGGGGCACCCAGAGGGCGCCGGAAGGCCCGTCCGTGATCGTGAGGATGATGTTGGGGGTACTGCGAGTATTGGGCAGAACTTTTCGACATCGGCACTCCCGCGCCGGTCGGATGGGTTCCTTGCGGCTCAATTGCCGCCGCAATCTGGGCCGCTCATGGTTAATTTTCCGCAAATGGGAACGCGCGAATTTAAAGGATTGGTTAAAGGCTCCTTGCCGCCTCCAGCACTTCGTCGGCATGGCCATCGACCCGGACATTGCGCCAGATCCGCGCGACTTTACCGTCAGTCCCGACCAGCACCGTGGTGCGAAGGATCCCAAGGAAGCTCTTGCCATACATGGACTTTTCGCCCCAGGCCCCATAAGCCTCCAGCATCTCATGCGTCTCGTCCGAGATGAGGGGGACGCCGAGCTTGTGCTTGTCGCGAAACTTCTCCTGGGCCCTTAACGGATCGGCGGAGATGCCGAGCACGGCGGTGCCGGCGGCCGCGAAGGCGCCCGCCAGGCGCGTGAAGTCGATCGCCTCCCGCGTGCAGCCGGGGGTGTCGGCGCGGGGGTAGAAGAACAGGACGAGCTTTCGGCCGGCGTAGTCGGCGAGCGTGACCACGTCGCCGCCATCGCGCGGCAGGCGGAAGGCCGGGGCCTTTTGGCCCTCGGCCAAGCCGGACTTCAAGTCCGACTTGGCGGCAGCCGGAGAGGAGGCGGATTTGGAGGATTTTAACTGTTTCGATGCGGCCTTATGTGATCCTGCTTTTGCTACGGTCGCAGCTGATTTGCGTGCCGGTGTGCGCTGCGTTTTCGCGGATCTTGTTTGAGTCGATGCCCGCGTTTTTGCGGACTTCTTTTCAGCGGTCGGACTGCCGGAGGGCGTTTTGGACGATTTCTTTCGGGATTTCTTGGACATACGCCTTCCTTTCGACGCTTTCGGCAGGTCAACCGAAGCGGTATTGCAGCTCTTGTCCGGCGAGCCGGAATCGTGCCCTCGGCTGGGCAAGTCTGGCGACGCCGGAGTATGGTTACAAGGAATTCCACGCACCACCCCACTGCTCGTTGAACGCGCTCCCGGGGCGAAATGACGAACAGCAGGAATATTCGAGGTATGGCGGCAGTGCCGGCGCAGGGAGCATCACTTCCCGCGAACGGCTGCGGTCCCGGCGGCGCTCAGTCCTATGACGGGCGCCTGTATCGAGAGGCAATGGCAAGGAATACGTCGCCCCAGGACTACAACCGGGATTTTGATCGGCGCGGCGGCCAACTCGAGCCGCAGGAATGGGACGACGCCGACTGGGATCCGGATCAGGAAGCGGCTGCGCGCAATCGCGCACGCCGGTTGCTGGCGCGTTCCGGTTCGGGCTTTCTTCGCTTCGGTGGTGGATTTGGCGCGCTGCGCCGCTGGACGGGTGGGGGACGCTGGCTGAAGCGCCTGGCGGTGGCCGTCGCCACCGTCATCGTCATTTTCATCGGCTGTTTCGGTGCGCTGTGGTGGCGGCTCGGTGCCGGTCCCATCAGTCTGGACATCGCAACGCCGTGGCTCGCAGCCGCGATCGAGGACAATATCGGCCACGGCAACACCGTTGAGGTCGGCGGCACTCAGATCGAGCGGGCCGGCCGGGTCCGCGTCGCCGTCCGCATCCGAGACATCATCGTTCGCGACCGCGATCACGCCGTCGTCGCCAGCGCGCCGAAGGCCGAGGTGAGGCTGTCGGGTGCGGCCCTCCTGATGGGGCACCTGCGAGCCGAGAGTCTCAACCTGGTCGATGCCGAGCTCGCCATCCGCATTGCGCCCGACGGCACCGTCACCGTGTCCGCCGGCGACACCGCAAAGCCGCTGGCGACCGGTGTCGCGTCCAAGAAGGACGCGGGCCTGCCGCCGACATTCCCGCGCAGCGGTGTTCCCCCGCCGCCATTCGCGACCGCGCCTGCGAGCCCGGACGCATCGCAGGCCGCACCGCAGGCGACCGCGCAGAGCGGCATCCTTCAGGGCCTCGACTGGCTCGACAGCCTGAGCATGACGGGCCTCGACGGTCAGAACCTCAACGAGATCGGTCTGAAAAACGGCGTCCTGATCGTCGACGATCAGCAGCGCGGCAGCAAATGGTCGTTCGAGAACATCACGCTCAGCCTGAGGCGGCCGAGCCGCGGCGGCGTCGCGCTCAGCCTCGGCGAGCAGGGCGCGCGTCCGTGGCTGCTGCGCGCCACGATCGGACCGGCCGAGAACGGCGTGCGCTCGGTCGACATCAAGGCCGACAAGGTCTCGACCTCCAACATCCTGCTGGCGCTGCGGGTGAAGGACCTCACCTACACCGCCGACCTGCCGCTGACGGGCGAGCTCAAGGGCGAGCTCGGCCGCGACGGCGTGCCGACCTTCTTCCGCGGCAAGATCGCGGCCGGCGCCGGCAACATCATCGATACCGACACGCCCGACTACCCGATGGCAATCGACTCAGCCGAGATCAACGTCGAGTGGGATGCGAACCGGCGGGTGCTGGTCGCGCCGTTCAAGGTTCTCTCCGGCGCGAACCGCCTGACGCTGCTGGCCCATCTCGAGCCACCCAACGGCAACATCAACGACTGGCAGCTCGGCTTCAGCGGCGGTTCGATCCTGCTCGGCGGCATCGACAACGAGCCGCCGCTCGTCTTCAACCGCATCGCGATCGGCTTCCGCTTCGACGCCGACCACAAGCGCATCCTGCTGACACAGGCCGACGTCTCCAACGGCGAGATCGGCGTCGCCGGCACCGGCGCCCTCGACTATTCGGGCGAGCCGCGGCTCACCCTCGGTTTTGCGGGCACGCCGATGTCGGCCTCCGCCTTGAAGCGGATGTGGCCGACGCTGATCGTCCCCGAATTGCGTGAATGGGTGATAGAACGGATCGAGCGCGGCACGCTCCAGCGCATCGAGATCGGCGTCAACTCGCCGACCAGGAACCTGCCGCGCAAGGGTCCGCCCATTCCGGACGACGGCCTGTCGGTCAACATCGTGGCGAGCGGCGTTGCGGTCCGGCCCGTGGACGGCATGCCGGTGGTGCGCGATGCCGATCTGAAGGCGCGCGTGACCGGTCGCACCGCGACCGTCAACATCGGGCAGGGCATTGCCGATACCCCCGCGGGCCGCAAGGTCACGATCTCCGATTTCGTGTTCGAGGTGCCCGACATGGCGCCCAAGCCGTCGCCGTCGCGGAGCAGGTTCCGTGTGGAAGGGCCGGTGCCCGCGGCCGCTGAAATGCTCGCCAATGATCGGCTGAGCGACCTGTCGGCGACCGTCGTCGATCCCAACACCAGCAAGGGAACGTTCTCGGCGAACATCCAGCTCGGCATGCCGGTCAAGGGCGAGCTGACCAAGGCCGACACCACCTACGCCGTCACCGCCGATCTCAACGGTTTTGCCGCCGACAAGCTGGTGATGAACCAGAAGCTGGAAGCCAACAACCTCAAGATATCAGCCAACAACCAGGGCTATCAGGTCAAGGGCGACGTCAAGATCAACGGCCAGGCGGCCTCGCTCGATTATCGCAAGCCGGCTGAGGGCGACGCGGATGTCAGGCTGCAGGCGACGCTGGACGATGCCAGCCGCGCGCGGCTCGGCTTCGATCTCAGCCCCGCCGTCATCGGATCGTTGCCGATCAAGCTGTCGGGCAAGATCGCGAGCGGCGCGGATCAGACGACGAAGCTCGGCGTCGAGGCCGACCTGACCGCGGTCAGGCTCGACAACATCCTGCCTGGCTGGGTCAAGCTGCCGGGCAAGTCCGGCAAGGCCAGCTTCAAGGTCGTGCCGACGGCGCAATCGACGCGTTTCGAGGACATCGTCATCGAAGGCGGCGGCGCCTCGATCAAGGGCTCGCTCGAGCTCGACGCGAACAGCGATCTCGTGAACGCGAACTTCCCGACCTACGCGCCGTCCGACGGCGACAAGGCCTCGCTCAGGGTGGAGCGCAGCCAGGACGGGGTGCTGCGCGGCACCATGCGTGGCGACGTGTTCGACGGCCGCGGCTTCCTGAAGTCGGCGATCTCAGGCAATTCCAAGGACGACAAGAACAAGCTGAAGAACGTCGATTTCGACATCGACGTGAAGCTCGGTGCCGTCGCCGGCTTCAACGGCGAGGCCATGCGCAGCCTCGATGCCAAGATGTCGAAGCGCAATGGGGCTATCAAGGCGTTCACGCTGAGCGGCAAGATCGGCCGTGACACGCCTGTCGCTGCCGACCTGCGCGGCGGCCGTGCCCAGGGCAACCGCGAGGTGATCTACCTGCAGACCAACGACGCCGGCGCGCTGCTGCGCTTCACCGACACCTACACCAAGGCGGTCGGCGGCCAGATGGTGGTGGCGATGGAGCCGCCGTCTTCCGAGCCGAACGCCGCGCGCGAGGGCCTGATCAATGTCCGCGACTTCACCGTGAAGGGCGAGGCGCAGCTCGAACGCGTTGCCGCCGGCGCGCCGAACGGGACCGGGAATGGCGTCTCCTTCAGCGCACTTCGCGCCGAGTTCACGCGGCAGAACGGTGCGCTCACGGTCCGTGACGGCGTGGTCAAGGGGCCGATGATCGGTGCCACCATCGAGGGCTCGATCGACTATCCCGGCAACCAGGTCTGCATGAGCGGCACCTTCGTGCCGATGTACGGCGTCAACAACATCTTCGGCCAGATCCCGCTGTTCGGCATCTTCCTCGGTGGCGGCAACAATGAGGGGCTGATCGGCGTGACCTACGAGGTCGTCGGCACGCCAGCCGCGCCCGTGATGCGCGTCAATCCGATCTCGGCGATGGCGCCGGGCCTGTTCCGCAAGATCTTCGAGTTCAACACCGGCAAGCAGAACTCGCCATTCGAGGAATTCCCATCGCATTCGAACGATGGCTCGACCGGATCGACGCGCCAGCTGTCGAGCGGTTGCACCCTCGCGCGGCGGTAGCCACGCACATTTCCAGGTGCACGTCATGCCCGGGCTTGTCCCGGGCATCCACGTTCTTCGTGCGGCGCGGCCAAAAACGTGGATGGCCGGGACAAGCCCGGCCATGACGAATGTGGCGATGCTTTCGCGCCAAACGTTTTGAGGCTGGAGCGGGGCGTCAGGCCGCGCGCACGCCCTTCAGGAATGTTCCGACTTCGCCGGAGAGCTGCTCGGCCTGCTTGGAGAGGTTGCTGGCTGCTGCGAGCACCATGCCGGCAGCGTTGCCGGTCTCGTTGGCTGCGGTGGAGACGCCGCCGATATTGGTGGTGACCTCCTTGGTCGCCTCCGCGGTCTGCGAGACGCTGCGGGCGATCTCGGCGGTGGCGGCGCCTTGCTCCTCGATGGCCGCGCCGATCGAGGTGGCGATGCGGCTGACCTCCTCGATGGTGGCGGTGATGCCGCCGATCGCATCGACAGCTTCCTTGGTGGCGCCCTGGATCTGAGCGATCTTGTCGCCGATCTCGCGGGTGGCTTCCGCGGTCTGGCTCGCCAGCGACTTCACCTCGGAAGCGACCACGGCAAAGCCGCGGCCGGCTTCGCCGGCGCGGGCGGCCTCGATGGTGGCGTTGAGCGCGAGCAGGTTGGTCTGCGCCGCGATGTTGGAGATCAGCTCGGCGACATGCTCGATCTGCTGGGCGCCGTCCGAGAGTGCGCGCACGATGGTGTCGGTGCGGCGGGCGCTGTCCACCGCACGTCCGGTGACCTCGGCCGATTGCGCGACCTGGCGGCTGATCTCGGTGATGGAGGAGGAGAGCTCCTCGGCGGCGGAGGCGACGGTCTGGACGCGCTGGCTGGCCTCATTGGCGGCCGAGCCGACCACGGCGGCGCGGCGATTGGTGCCTTCGGCGGTCGACGACATCGACTTGGCCGTGGTCTCCAATTCACCGGAGCCGGAGGCCATCAGGCCGACGAGCTGGCCGACGGAGGCATCGAAGCGGTCGGCAAGGGCGATCAGGGCCTCGCGCTTCTCCTGCTCGCTGCGGGCCTTGGCCGCGACCTGCTCGGCCTCCAGCGTGCGGGCCGTGAGCGCGGTCTGCCTGAGGATTTCGAGCGTCTCGGCCATGCGGCCGATCTCGTCGCCGCGGTCGGTCTCCTCGACCGGCTTGTCGATGGCGCCTTCGGAAATCGCCTGCATGCGGTTCTTCTGACGGTCGAGCGCGCCGAGCACGTCGCGGGCGATCAGCCAGGACAGCGCCGCCATCAGCAGCATCAGGCCGATGCCGATGGCGCCAAGCTCCATCGTCAAGGCGCGCACATCGGCGTCGATGTCGTCGACATAGAGGCCGTAGCTGATGATGACGTTCCAGGGCGCGAATTTGCGCGCGAACACGGTCTTGCGGACCGGCTCGGTCTGGCCGGGACGGGGGTAGAGATAGGAGGTGACGCCGCCCTGCGCAGTCTCGCTGCCGGCCTTGATGATGGCGTCGGCAATCAGCACGCCGTTTGAATCCTTGGCGCCGGTGATCTTGCCTTCGAGCTGCTGGTTGGCGCCGTTCACGACCAGGGAGCCGTCCGGATTGTAAACCACCGGATAGCCCTGGTTGCCGTTGAAGTTCATGCGGCGGCCGCGCTGGTGGAACAGGCTCTTGGCCTCGGCCGGCGTCAGCTTGCCGGCCGTCACTTCGTCCTGGAGCGCTTGGGCATAGTTGTAGAGGAGTTCGACGGCGGTCCGCATCTGCTCGACGCGGTCCTCCATCATCCGGCTCTTGCTGAGCACGGCCGATACGCCGATGATGGCTGTGATCGTGAGAGCCGCGAGGCAGACCATGCTGGCAAGCTTGGTGCGGATCTTCAAATGACTCAGCAGTTTCATCACAGCCCCTACGGAATGGTTGTTATTGCTCGCACCGGTAGCATGAAGTTCTTACCAATCATGAATGGAGGCATGCGGCGGCCTGCCGCGCGGACAACGTGCGCAGGCGCGGGCGCAATGGTGCAGGCAAATCGCCGTGCAGACGGACTCCAGCCCGTCTGGGGAAGGGAATCGATCTTGGGTTTTGGCAGCTAGACCGTCTGGACGGACCTGCAATGAATCGATTCGTTCATCGCATCATCATGTCTCTGCTGCTCGTCGCGGCCCTCGTTCTGATCTGGAATGTGCTGGGGACGCGCTGAGACGGCACCGGAGATCTGCCGGCGCCATCCTCGTGCTTAGCGGATGAGATGTGCTTCAGCGGGGCGCGGATGCGCCCGCCGGTCCGGCGGCTATTTCTTGCCCATCGCTGCGTCGACGCTGACCGGGCCTCCGCCCGCCGCCGAGAGATACAGGCAGGCGAAGCAGAACAGGATCGCCAGGGTGCCGTTGTTCAGCAGCGGCAGGAAGATCGGCGTCTCGCCCCTGAACATGTGGCCCATGAAGTAGGCGAAAGCCATTTCACCGGACAAGATGAAGGCTGCGAGGCGCGAGAACAGGCCGATCATGAGCAGCCCGCCAAGCACCAGTTCGAGCGCACCGGCGGCGCCGTAAAGCGACATCAGCTCGACCTTGGCGAACATTGGGACAGCCGGAAACTTGAACAGCTTGGCGACGCCGTACTGGAACAGCAGCAGGCCGGTGATGAAGCGAAACAGGCTCAGGAGAACCGGTTGAAAGCGAGTGAGATAAGGAAAGTCCATTGGTTTGCCCTCCATCCAATGCTGGACCCAATGCTGCGACTTGGACCGCATTCGCTTCCGCCTCGCAAGCCACCAGCATCAATTCAGCGCTGACATTTTCGTCATGTCGGACAAAACACCGCAAGGCGCCGCCACCAGCTGCACGCGACCCTCTTTTTTGCACGTTCGCCTCGCGCTCGTCCGTAGGATTCCGGTGAAACCAGGGTGTGCAGGTTACGTCGGGGAGACCTACTCCCGCAAAGCAGGGACGACCAGGAACGGAATCATTCCGAGGATCACGCTCGCAAGTGCGAAGACGAGCAGGAGATCGTAGCCGTGCGTGGCATCGTGGATCAGGCCGCCGCTCCATGAACCGAAGGCCGAGCCGAGGCCGCTGCCGATCGAGATCGTGCCGAAGATGGTGCCGACGCGTTTGCCGCGAAAGATCTTCATGGCGGTGGCGCTGATCAGCGGCCCGCGGGAGCCCATCATGCTGCCGAAGCAGACGACGAAACCGGTGAGCAGAATGACGTTCGGATAGTACTGCAGCAGCCAGAGCAGAACGATGCCGAGAATCGAGATCGCGTAGCTGAGCAGCACCGACGGCCGCCGTCCGATCAGGCCGTCGAGCGCGGAGACGCCGAGCATGCCGAACACCAGCACGATTCCGGAGAAGCCCCAGGCGGTCGCGGCCTGGAGCGGCGGAAAGCCGGCGTCGATCAGATAGGCCACGATCTGCGCCGCGATCGCATACATGCCGACCGCGGTGAAGAAGAAGGTCGAGAACAGCGCCCAGAATGCGTGGTGGCGCATCGCGCTCGCAAGCGTCCAGCCGCTGTCGACGAAGTCAGGATCGCTCTTCTTGGCGACGTGCGGCGAGCCGGCCGCGAACATGCGCCAGGGCAGCAGCAACAGCGGCGCCAGCAGCCCGAGCGCTGCAAAGCCGAACAGCTGATAGGTCTCGCGCCAGCCGAGATGATCGATCAGAAGCTGCGATGCCGGCAGCAAGGCCAGCACGCCGCCGCCCATCGCCGAATAGACCACCGCCATGGCGGTCGGCAGCTTTGGTCCGAACCAGCGGCCGAGCAGGATCGAGTTCGGCACATTGCCGATGAAGCCAACGCCGATGCCGACGCAGATGCCGATCGAGAGCTGGAATTGCCAGAGCGCGTGCGCATGGCTCGCGATCAGAAAGGCCGAACCGAGCAGGAGCAAGCCGAGCGCATAGACGAGCCGTGGCCCGGAATGATCGAACAGGCGCCCGACCAAGGGTGCGGTCAGCCCGCTGACGAGCCAGGTGAGGGAGTAGATCGAGACGGCCTGGGCGCGATCCCAGCCGAGGCTTTCGGAGATCGGCTTGAGGAAGACCGTGAAGCTCTCGCTCAAGCCCCGGCCAAGAACAGCCAGCGTGAAGCAGAGGCCGAGCACGACGAGTGCGGTGCGCACCGCGTCCCGCCGGGCGCCTCCGACCCTTTCCTTGCCCGTTTCCGCTGTCGTTTCCGCTTTCGTTTCCTTGGGCCTGTCCTGTTTCATTGCCGTCAGGGAGCGCGCATCCGTGCGCCCTGACAAGCAGTGAAAAGCTCATACGCCTATGCAGGCCTGATGAGCACGTGCTTCTTCTTGCCAAAGGACAGCTTGATCACGCCTTCCGGCGTCAGGTGGCCTGCCGACAGCGCCATCTTCTCGTCGGTGACGGGCGCGTCGTTGACGCGCAGGCCGCCTCCTTTGATCTGGCGCCTCGCTTCGCCGTTGGAGCCGACGAGGCCCGCCTTGACGAAGGCGTTGAGCACGCCGAGGCCGGCGTCGAGTTCGCCGCGCGGAATTTCCACGGTCGGCAGGCTCTCGGCAAGCGCGCCTTCCTCGAAGGTGCGGCGCGCGGTCTCGGCGGCTTCGTTCGCGGCGTCGCGGCCGTGCAGCAGCGCGGTCGCTTCGGTTGCGAGCACCTTCTTGGCCTCGTTGATCTCCGAGCCGCCGAGCGCCTCGAGCCTTCTGATCTCGGCCATCGGCAGTGTCGTGAACAGTTTCAGGAACTTGCCGACGTCGGCGTCCTCGGTGTTGCGCCAGTATTGCCAGAAGTCGTAAGGGCTGAACTGGTCGGCGTTGAGCCACACCGCGCCTTGCGCGGTCTTGCCCATCTTGGCGCCCGAGGCGGTCGTCAGCAGCGGCGTCGTCAGCGCGAACAGCTGGTGGGTGCCCATGCGGCGGCCGAGATCGACGCCCATGATGATGTTGCCCCACTGGTCCGAGCCGCCCATCTGGAGGCGGCAGCCGGTGCGCTTGGCCAGCTCGACGAAGTCGTAGGCCTGGCAAACCATGTAGTTGAACTCGATGAAGCTCATCTCCTGCTCGCGCTCGAGGCGCAGCCGCACGGAATCCATGGTCAGCATGCGGTTGACCGAGAAGTGCCGGCCGACGTCGCGCAGCATCTCGATCCAGTTCAGCTTGGTCAGCCATTCCGCATTGTCGAGCATGACCGCGTCGCTCTTGCCCTCGCCGTAGCGCAGCACCTTGGCGAACACGCCGCGGATCGATTCCTTGTTGGCCTCGATCTCGGCGATGGTGCGCATCGCGCGCGTCTCGTCTTTGCCGGAGGGATCGCCCACCATGGTGGTGCCGCCGCCCATCAGCGTAATCGGCTTGTTGCCGGACTGCTGCAGCCAGTGCAGCATCATCATGGTCAGGTAATTGCCGATGTGCAGCGAGCGGGCGGTGCAATCGTAGCCGACATAGGTGGTGGCCTCGCCCTTGGCGGCGAGCGCGTCCAGCCCCTCGAAATCGGAGCATTGGTGGATGAATCCACGTTCCTGCAGGGTGTTGAGGAAATCCGATTTAAATGCAGTCATCTGTCGGCGTGCCTGACAATTCTTGGTTTACCGTTTTGGGGGCAATTTAAGGGTCTTCCGCGGGAACCCGGTTGGCCGCCCGCCACTTGGCGCGTTGGCATTATAAGATGTGCCCCTCTGGCACAAGATCGGCATGCCAGCGCGGGTCTCTTGAGGATGCTGGTCCATGATGTTGACGGCACTCGGTTTGATGAGCGGCACCTCGCTGGACGGGGTGGATGTCGCGCTGATCGAGACCGACGGAAAACAGGTGAAGGCGTTCGGACCGTCCGGTTACCGGCCCTACGGCCCGGCCGAGCGCAACCTGCTGCGCCAGGCGCTGAGCGAGGCCGTGCATCTGCAGCAACGCGACGCCCGCCCGGGCAGTCTGGGCGATGCCGAGCGTGCGGTGACGCAGGCCCATGCCGAAGCGGTCGCGGCCTTCCTCGCCCAGAATCGGATGAGGGCGGAGGACGTCGACATTGTCGGCTTCCACGGCCAGACCGTGCTGCACCGGCCCGAGAGGCGGCTAACGGTGCAGATCGGCGACGCGCCGGCGCTCGCAAGGGCCATCCATATTCCCGTGATGCACGACTTCCGCGCCGCCGACGTCGAGGCTGGCGGGCAGGGCGCCCCGCTCGTGCCGGTTTACCACCGCGCGCTCGCCCATTCGCTGGAGCGCGAAGGCCCAATCGTCGTGGTCAATATCGGCGGCGTCTCCAACATCACCTATATCGACGGCAACGATGCGTTGATCGCCTGCGACACCGGCCCCGGCAACGCGTTGCTGGATGATTTCATGTACCGCACCATGAACCAGGCGTTCGATGCCGAAGGCAAGTTCGCCGCGCTCGGGAAGGTGGACGAGGCCTGGATCGCGCGGGCGCTGGAGCTGCCGTTCTTCGCAAGTCCGCCGCCGAAATCGCTCGACCGCAACGATTTTGCGGCCCTGCGGCTCGGCGACGTGCTGCCTGCCGACGGCGCGGCGACGCTGACTGCCTTCACCGCGGCCGCGATCGCCCGCATCATTCCGCTGTTGCCGCGGCGGCCGCGCAGCTGGATCGTCTGCGGCGGCGGTGCCCGCAACCTCACCATGCTGCGGATGCTGCGGGAGCGGGTGGGCTCGGCCACGGTCGAGGCGGCCGAAACGCTCGGCTGGGCCTCGGACGCCATCGAGGCCCAGGCCTTCGGCTTTCTCGCGGTCCGCGGCATGAAGGGCCTGCCGCTGTCCTATCCCGCGACCACGGGCGTGCCGATGCCGATGACCGGCGGGGTGATCGCCAGGCCCTGAAGATGACTGCCTGAGGATCACGCTCGGTTGATGCGAATGCATTGATCTTGACGAGTGAATGCAGATGCATCTATATTGAATGCAATTGCATCTAACCGCCGGGATCGTTGCCATGACATCTTCGCTTAATACGCCCGCTTCACTGAAGCTGATCAGCCACAAGCTTTGTCCCTATGTTCAGCGCGCGGTGATCGCGCTGAAGGAGAAGGGCGTGCCGTTCGAGCGGATCGACATCGATCTCGCCAACAAGCCGGACTGGTTCTTGAAGCTCTCGCCGCTCGGCAAGGTGCCGGTGCTGGTGGTGACGACGGAGCAGGGCGAGGTCGCGCTGTTCGAGAGCAACGTGATTTGCGAATACATCGAGGAAACCCAAGGCGGCGCGAAGCTGCATCCGGTCGACGCGCTGAAGCGCGCCGAGCACCGCGCCTGGATGGAGTTCGGCTCGGCGATCCTCGGCGACCTCTGGGGCTTGGAAACCACGACCGATCCGGCGATCTTCGAGAGCAAGCGCCAGGCACTCGCGGCAAAATTCGCGCGGGTCGAGGCCGCGCTCGGCGCGGGCCCGTACTTCGCCGGCGAGGCGTTCAGTCTGGTCGATGCGGTGTTCGCACCTGTCTTCCGTTACTTCGATCTGTTCGACGAACTGACCGAGCACGGCATTTTCAACGACGTGCCGAAGGTGCGCGCCTGGCGCGCCGAGCTCGCAAAGCGCCCGAGCGTGCGCAGCGCGGTCGGGGCGGATTATCCGCAATTGTTGCGCGCCTTCCTCATTCGCCACGACGCGCATCTGCTCAAGCTCGCGGCGTGAGCCCCGTCCGATGTCACAATCCCTTGCTTGGCTCATGCTGGTGATCGCGGGCCTGCTCGACGTCGGCTGGGCGATCACCATGAAATATGCCGAAGGCTACACGCGCGCCGGCTGGAGCATCGCCTCGCTCGTGCTGCTCGCCGCCTTCGTATTCCTGCTCGGGCGCGCCTTGAAGGTGCTCGAGGTCGGCGTCGCCTATTCGGTGTGGACCGGCATTGGCGCGGCCGGCACGTTCCTGATGGGCGTGGTGCTGTTCGGCGAGACCTTGAGCGCGATGAAGCTTGCCGGCATCGCGCTCGTCTTGATGGGGATCGTCGCGCTCAAGCTGGCGTAGTCAGTTGCTGCGATCAGATGCACCCATCCGCGAGCAGCAGCCTGCTGGTCGTCGTCGCCTGACGCAGTTTGAACAGGGGTTGAATCTCAGGATCATCCAAGAAGGCCTGAGCCTTCTCGCGGTCCGCAAATTCGATGATGACGAGACGCTCGGGCGCCCAGTCGCCCTCAATCGTTGTCGGCTCGACGCCGCGGACGATGTATCGCCCTGCGTGCTTGGCGATGAACGCCGGAACTTCAGCGATGTAAGTCTTGAATCCGGCGTAGTCGTTCACCGAGAGATCAAGAACCAGATACGCCTTCATCGCTCGCAATCTCCAGGGTGATGGGTTCGCAGCCATGCCGCGAACCCATCCACGTCGGAAGATATTACCGCACGTTGGCGAGGCGCATGTCGAGATAGGCCGTGATGGTTTCCATCAGCGGCTCGAGCTTGGAGTCGAAGAAGTGGTTGGCGCCGGGGATGATCTGCTGATCGATTACGATGCCTTTCTGGGTCTTCAGCTTCTCGACCAGCGTGTTGACGTCCTTGGGCGGCACCACCGCATCCTTCTCGCCATGCACGATCAGACCTGAGGACGGGCAGGGCGCGAGGAACGAGAAGTCGTAGAGGTTGGCCGGTGGCGCGATCGAGATGAAGCCCTCGACCTCGGGGCGGCGCATCAAGAGCTGCATGCCGATCCAGGCGCCGAAGGAGAAGCCGGCAACCCAGCAGGCGCGCGCCTCGGGATTGATGGTCTGCGCCCAATCGAGCGCGGCGGCCGCGTCGGACAATTCGCCGGTGCCGTGGTCGAACGCGCCTTGGCTGCGGCCGACGCCGCGGAAATTGAAGCGCAGCACCGAGAAGCCGCGATGGGCGAAGGCGTAGTAGCACTGGTACACGATCTGATGGTTCATCGTGCCGTGGAACTGCGGATGCGGATGCAGGATCATCGCGATCGGCGCATTCTTCTGCTTGGCCGGGTGATAGCGGCCCTCGAGGCGGCCGGCGGGGCCGGTGAAAATGACTTCAGGCATCGATGATCTCTGATCTAAGTCCCTTGGAGGTGATCCCTGCGCAATCGTCCGATTGTGGCTCTCGCAGCGTTGCCGCCGACGAGAGCACGGATGAAGGGTGGAGAGGCGCGCCCTCGGATGATGCGCGAGTGGCGCGCAGGTGAACTGACGCGCGCTTCTAACACAAGGCCAGGGTCAAAAAGCAAGCTTCTTCGACATCTCTCAATCAGCTCAAGAGCTTAGCCAGTCATTGCATTGTCATCTCTGGCTTGCCTGCCGCGACCTGGACCTGCCTGAATCAACCGAAGCACGGCAAGAGCCGGCCGTCCTGCCGAAGGGTGCTATCCAACTTATTGAAATCACGATTGTTTAGGGGGCGCCTGGGGCGATTCCCGCTGGCGCGGTTCGGCTTCCCAGCGATGCGACCGCCGGCCGGTAGCGCCGGCTGCCGCCGAGCGTCTGGCCGTTGTCGAAGGCGAGCTCGAAATCCCCTGATGGCTTGAGGTCCACGCCGCGCACCCGGTCGAGATTGGCGAGCTTGGTCCGGTGGACGCGAACGATGGAAAAGCGCGCCAGCTCGCTTTCCGCCGCTGCCAGCGTGCCCCGTATGAGGTGCTGGGTGCCGTCGGCGAGGCTATATTCGATGTAATTGCCGGCTGACGCGACCCAGAGGATATCGCGCGGCACCACGCGAATGCGGCTGGTGCCGTCGCGCAGCCAGATCAGATCGGCGGACGATGGCTGCTTCGGGGTGGGCGGCGCCGACGATGCGACTGCCGCGCTCTTCAGCTCACGCCGGCTTTCGAGCAGCCAGATCGTGGCGGCGATCAGAACAAAGGCCACGGCGTCTTTGCGGAATTCATACAGGACCGTCGCGAGCGAGAAACGGAAATCGTAGGCGCCGCCGGCGAGCCAGAGCGCGAGCTTCCGCACCCAGACCATGCCGGTGATGTGGAGGGTGGAGAAGCCGAGCAGGGCGATCGCCCCGATGGCCGCCTGGGCGGCGAGGCCGGCTGTCCGGCGCATGCGGCGGACCGCCAAAACCAGGATCGGCAGCAACAGCAGGATGACGGCGATGCTCGACATCTCCCAGAACAACCGCCGGCCGATGTCGTAGCTGTCGCCGCGCCAGGCCGCGTCCTGAGCGAACGAAAACGCATTGACGATTCCGATCACGAGCGCGACGGCCGCGATCGCTGCGAACATCATCCGGTCGCCGCCGCTGATCCCGAAAGTCCCGCGACTCGTCCCAGCCGCCGGCAGCTCATCCCCTCGTGTCCGATTCTGATCCCAAACCGGCTCGACGCGCGCCGCAGGCGGAGCATTTTCGGTGTCAGCCATTTTCGTCAGTCCTGGCCCCAAAACCGCGTTTGTCGTCCCGTCAAGGAGCAGAAAACCATGACAACACCACAGCAATCCCAAAGCTCTGAAAGGCGTATCGACCTGGACTGGGTGCGGATTTTAGCCTTCGCGCTGCTCATCTTCTACCACGTCGGCATGCTCTACGTGTCCTGGGGATTTCACATCAAGAGCACGCACCGGCTGACGTGGCTGGAACCGGTGATGCTCTTCCTCAACCCATGGCGGCTGTCGCTTCTGTTCCTGGTGTCTGGGGTTGCCACCCGCTTCATGCTCGGCAAGTCCAGCCTCGCCTCGCTTGCCGGTGCGCGATCGGCGCGGCTCCTGATCCCGCTGATCTTCGGCATGCTCGTGATCGTGCCGCCGCAGGCCTATCTCCAGATCGTCGAAAGCCTCGGCTATCCCGCCGGCTTCTTCGATTTCTACGCCAGGCACTACTTCGCCTTCGGCGCGCAATTCTGTCCGAAGCCGTGCATCGTGTTGCCGACCTGGAACCACCTCTGGTTCGTGGTCTATCTGTGGGTCTACACCATGGCGTTGATCGGCGTGCTCGCGTTATGGCCGGCCGGCGCTGACTGGCTTGGCCGAAAGCTGGCTCGTGCGCTTACCGGCCCATGGCTCCTGATCGCGCCCTGCCTGCTGTATGCGGCCTGGCGCCTGGTGCTGTTCCCGGCTTTCCCGTCGACACACGCGCTGTTTGGCGACTGGTACAACCACGCGGACCACGCCACGGCCTTCCTGATCGGTTTCCTGCTGGCCAAGCAGGAGGGGATCTGGCGCGAACTCGAACGCCTGCGCTGGGCGGCCCTGCTGGCCGCCGCCGCGTGCTTCGCTGGCTTCATCCTGGTACGCGCCGGCCTGTTTGCGCCGTCGCCCATGCTGAAGTGGTTCGCCGCCTCGGCCTATGGCTGTTATCAATGGCTCGCGATCGCCGTCGTGCTGGGCTTTGCCCGGCGCTATCTTACAGCCGACAGCCCGGCGCGGCGCTATCTGACCGACGCGATCTTCCCGTACTACATAGTGCATCAGACCGCGATCATCGTGATCGCGCATCAATTGCATGGCAGCGGTCTGTCGGCTGGGATCGAAGCGTCCATTGTCATCGCCGGGACCGCGCTCACATGTGTGGCGAGCTATGAGATCGTCCGGCGCGTTGCCTGGCTTCGGCCGCTGTTCGGGTTGCGGGCGGTGCCCCGAAGTGTTGCGAGGACGGAGCAACAGCTGGCCTGACGAGCGCACGCCCTCCGATTGGCCGAACGACAAAAGGTGCTAAGAGGGCCAGATGCCGAACCGTGTCTATCTCGACTGGAATGCGACCACGCCGCTGCGCCCCGAGGCGCGAGCGGCGATGGTCGCAGCCTTCGACCTGGTCGGCAATCCATCCTCGGTCCATGCCGAGGGGCGGGAGTCGCGGCGGCTGGTCGAAGAAGCCCGCGCGACACTCGCCGCCGCGGTGGGGGCGCAGCCGCGCAACGTCGTCTTCACCTCCGCTGGAACCGAGGCCAATGCGCTGGCGCTCTCGCCGGGTTTGCGGGGCCCCTCCGGCGCACCCGTCGAGCGGCTGCTGGTCTCGGCGGTTGAGCACGCCTCGGTGCTAACAGGCGGCCGGTTCCCGGCGGACAAGATCGGGCTGATCCAGGTCACGCGCTCCGGCGTGGTCGACCTCGATCATTTGAAGGCGCTGCTGAAGGGCGGCCCGCCAGCCCTGGTCTCGATCATGGCCGCCAACAACGAGACCGGCGCCCTTCAGCCCGTCACGGAGGCTGCAAGGATCGTCCACGAGGCCGTCGGCCTGCTGCATGTCGACGCGATCCAGGCGATGGGCAAAATACCGTTCGATATCAATTCAGTCGGCGCCGACCTTGCGACCTTTTCTGCGCACAAGATCGGCGGCCCCAAGGGGGTCGGCGCCCTGGCGATGGCGAATGGGATAAGCGGCCTTGAGCCGGTGCTGCGGGGCGGCGGACAGGAGTTCAGCCGCCGGGCCGGAACCGAGAACACTGCCGGGATCGCCGCCTTTGGCGCGGCGGTGAAGGCTGCGCTTCAGGCTCTGCCGGAAGATGTGAAGCGTATGGCAAGTCTCAGAGATCGCTTGGAAAATGGCGTCCGCGACGTTCCCGGCACGACAGTCTTTGCGAAAGACGTGGCACGGTTGCCGAATACCGTCCTTTTCACCGCACCAGGCCTCAAGGCCGAAACCGCCGTGATCGGCTTCGATCTGGAGGGCGTCGCGGTGTCTTCCGGCTCCGCCTGTTCCTCCGGTAAGGTCCAGCCGTCTCACGTCCTGTCGGCGATGGGCTATGATCCCGTAGTGGCCCAGGGAGCGGTGCGTCTCAGTCTGGGCTGGTCCACGGAACCGGCGGACATCAATAGGGCGTTAGAGGCTTGGCGAAAGCTTGGTAATACCCTACTTAAGGGTTGAGCGATGAAACACGGCTTGAACGGTTCTAAGCCCGTGCTTTCCGCAGAGAAATATCGTAATACTCGTCCGAGTTTGATCCACCGCGGTCCTTGAAACCGCGAGCGGAGGATGGAATGCCAGCCGTACAAGAGACGGTCGAGCGCGTGAAGCGCATCGACGTCGACCAGTATCGTTATGGGTTTGAAACCCTGATCGACTCCGAGAAGGCCCCCAAGGGGCTGTCGGAGGAGATCGTAAAGTTCATCTCACAGAAGAAGAACGAGCCCGCCTGGATGCTGCAGTGGCGGCTGGAGGCCTATCGGCGCTGGCTGACCATGCAGGAGCCGACCTGGGCCCGCGTCGACTATCCCAAGATCGACTTCCAGGACCTCTATTACTACGCGGCGCCGAAGCCGAAGAAGACGGTCTCCTCGCTGGATGAGATCGATCCGGAGATCCTGAAGACCTACGAGAAGCTCGGCATCCCCTTGCGGGAAGTCGCCATGCTCGAAGGCGTCGAGCCCAAGCCCGGCGAGGAAGATCCGGCCCGCCGCAAGATCGCGGTCGATGCTGTCTTCGATTCGGTCTCGGTTGCGACCACGTTCAAGGCTGAGCTGAAGAAGGCCGGCGTGATCTTCATGCCGATCTCGGAAGCCATCCGCGAGCACCCTGAATTGGTGCAGAAATATCTGGGATCGGTGGTTCCGACCTCGGACAATTTCTACGCGACGCTGAACTCGGCGGTGTTCTCCGACGGCTCGTTCGTCTATGTGCCGCCGGGCGTGCGCTGCCCGATGGAGCTGTCGACCTATTTCCGCATCAACGAGCGCAACACCGGCCAGTTCGAGCGCACGCTGATCATCGCCGACAAGGGCTCCTACGTTTCCTATCTCGAAGGCTGCACCGCGCCGCAGCGCGACGAGAACCAGCTGCATGCCGCCGTGGTCGAGCTCGTCGCCCTCGACGACGCCGAGATCAAATATTCGACGGTGCAGAACTGGTATCCCGGCAATTCGGAAGGCAAGGGCGGCATCTACAATTTCGTCACCAAGCGTGGCGACTGCCGTGGCGCCAACTCGAAGATCTCCTGGACCCAGGTCGAGACCGGCTCCGCCATCACCTGGAAATACCCGAGCTGCATCCTGCGCGGTGACAATTCCCGCGGCGAGTTCTACTCGATCGCGATCTCGAACGGCTTCCAGCAGGTCGATAGCGGCACCAAGATGATCCATCTCGGCAAGAACACGTCGAGCCGGATCATCTCCAAGGGCATCGCCGCCGGCAAGTCGCAGAACACCTATCGCGGCCTCGTCACCGCGCACCGGAAAGCGACCGGCGCGCGCAACTTCACCGCCTGCGACTCGCTCCTGATCGGCGACAAATGCGGCGCGCACACCGTGCCGTACATCGAAGCCAAGAACTCGTCGGCGACGTTCGAGCACGAGGCGACGACCTCGAAGATCTCCGAGGACGTGCTGTTCTACTGCATCCAGCGCGGGCTCAGCCAGGAAGAAGCGGTCGGCCTCGTCGTCAACGGCTTCGTCAAGGACGTGCTGCAGCAGCTGCCGATGGAGTTCGCGGTGGAAGCGCAGAAGCTGATCTCGATCTCGCTCGAAGGGTCGGTCGGCTAGCTCGGACCTCGTCCTGAAGAGGCCGCGCAAGCGGCCGCCTCGAAGGATGGATACCGGAAAGATTGGTGGCCTCAATCCTTCGAGACGCGCCTGCGGCGCTCCCTGGGATGAGGGGATAGATGGAAAAACATTATGGCTTTGCTTGAAGTGAAAGACCTCAAGGTTCGTGTCGAGGAGCGTGAGATCCTCCACGGGCTGACGCTGACCGTGAACGAGGGCGAGGTGCACGCGATCATGGGGCCGAACGGCTCCGGCAAGTCGACGCTCTCGCACGTCATCGCCGGCAAGCCCGGCTACGAGGTCACCGACGGCCAGATCCTGTTCAGGGGCGAGGACCTGCTGGAGATGGATCCCGACGAGCGCGCCGCCAAGGGCGTGTTCCTGGCGTTCCAATATCCGGTCGAGATCCCCGGCGTCACCACCATGAATTTCCTGCGCACGGCGCTGAACGCGCAGCGCAAGGCGCGCGGCGAGAGCGAGCTGATGGTGCCGGACTTCCTGAAGAAGGTCCGCGAAGTCTCGAAGTCGCTGAACATCCCGCAGGACATGCTCAAGCGCGGCGTCAATGTCGGCTTCTCCGGCGGCGAGAAGAAGCGCAACGAGGTGCTGCAGATGGCGCTGTTCGAGCCGAGCCTGTGCATCCTCGACGAGATGGATTCGGGCCTCGACATCGACGCGCTGCGCATCGCGGCCGACGGCGTCAACGCACTGCGCTCGCCGGGGCGCGCGATGGTCGTCATCACCCATTATCAGCGGCTGCTGAACTACATCGTGCCCGACGTCGTGCACGTGATGTCCAGGGGCCGCGTCGTGAAGAGCGGCGGCAAGGAATTGGCGCTGGAGCTGGAAGCCTCCGGCTACGCCCAGTTCGAGGATGCCGCGTAAGGAATTTTAAGATGAACGTTGCTGTGGCAAAGACCGGGAGCGGCCGCGCGGTGAGCGATCTCTTCGCCAGCGCCGAAGGCCGCCTGCCGGGTTCGCCTGACGTGATGGCGGCGCGCCGCGAGGCGTTCGAGACCTATGAGCGTCTCGGTCTGCCGCACCGCCGGATCGAGGAATGGAAATACACCGATCTGCGCGCGCTGGTCGGCGAGGTGCTGCCGCTGGCGGCCGTGCCCGATGCGACCGCGCTGAAGCGCGCCGCGGACGCGGTCAAGGCGCATGCCATCGCGGGCGCCCGCAAGCTGGTCCTGGTCGACGGCGTGTTCGCGGCTGAGCTTTCAGACGTGAAGGCGCTTGCGTCCGAGGTCGGCTTCAAGACTCTGCGCGAGACGCTGGATAAGGATGCCGGTCTCCTCAAGACCGCGTCCACCGATGCCGTGATCGCGGTCAACGCGGCGCTGGCGACCGACGGCGCGGTGCTGTCGATCGCGGATGGAACGCAGCTCTCTGCGCCGGTCCAGATCATCCATGTTGCGACCGCCGCATCGGCCTCGGCTTTCACCCGCTCGCAGGTGGCGATCGGGAAGGGCGCCCGCGCCACCATCATCGAGAGCTTCGTCGCCGCCGGCGCTGCGGCCTACCAGGTCAACGACGCCGTTATCATCTCGGTCGGCGACGACGCCGACGTCGCGCATATCCGCCTGATGGACGATGCCGCCGATGCGGTGAACATCACCTCGCAGTTCGTTACCGTCGGCGCCAACACCAAGCTGAACGTCTTCAACATGACCAGCGGCGCTGCGGTCAGCCGCTTGCAGGGCTTCATTACGCTGGCGGGCGAGGGCAGCGAGCTCTCGGTCAACGGCGTCAACCTCCTGAAGAAGACCGAGCACGGCGACACCACGCTGGTGGTCGACCATGCCGTGCCGAACTGCGTCAGCCGCGAGATCTTCCGTGCGGTGATCGACGACCGCGCCCATTCGGTGTTCCAGGGCCGCATCATCGTCCGTCCCGACGCGCAGAAGACCGACGGCAAGATGATGACGCGCGCGCTGCTGCTCTCGGACGAGGCCGAGGCCGACAACAAGCCCGAGCTCGAGATTTTTGCCGACGACGTCTCCTGCGGCCACGGCGCCACCGCCGGCGCGCTCGACGACAGTCTGCTGTTCTACCTGAAGGCCCGTGGCCTGCCGGAGAAGCAGGCCCAGGCGCTGCTGATCCAGGCCTTTGTCGGCGAGGCGATCGAGCAGATCGCCGATGATACTTTGCGCGAGCACGTGATCGGCATCGCCGAGCGCTGGCTGGAGCGGCGGTCATGAGCACGCATCCGGCGGTCAAGAACGGCGCCTATGACGTTGCGCGCGTGCGCCAGGATTTCCCGGCGCTCGCCATGCAGGTCTACGGCAAGCCGCTGGTCTATCTCGACAACGCCGCCTCGGCACAGAAGCCGAGCGCTGTGCTCGACCGCATGACGCAGGCCTATAGGTCCGAATACGCCAATGTGCATCGCGGCCTGCACTACCTCGCCAATGCCGCGACCGAAGCCTATGAGGGCGGCCGCACCAAGGTGGCGCAGTTCATCAACGCGGCGCGCACCGAGGAAGTCATTTTCACCCGCAACGCGACCGAGGCGATCAACTTGGTCGCGTCTTCGTGGGGCGCCCCCAATATCGGGGAAGGCGACGAGATCGTCATCTCCATCATGGAGCACCACTCGAATATCGTACCCTGGCACTTCCTGAGAGAACGCCAGGGCGCGGTGATCAAGTGGGCACCGGTCGACGATGAGGGCAATTTCCTCATCGACGAGTTCGAGAAGCT
This sequence comes from Bradyrhizobium sp. IC3195, assembly GCF_020193585.1. Taxonomy (NCBI): domain Bacteria; kingdom Pseudomonadati; phylum Pseudomonadota; class Alphaproteobacteria; order Hyphomicrobiales; family Nitrobacteraceae; genus Bradyrhizobium; species Bradyrhizobium sp. IC3195. The sequence continues at coordinate 674,944 of NZ_JADYVG010000001.1, forward strand.
GCTGACCTCGAAGACCAAGCTGGTCGCGATCACGCAGATGTCGAACGCGCTCGGCACCATCGTCCCGGTCAAGGACGTCGTGAAGATTGCCCGCGCCCGCGGCATTCCGGTGCTGGTCGACGGCAGCCAGGGCGCCGTGCATCTGCCGGTCGACGTCCAGGACATCGGCTGCGACTTCTACGTCTTCACCGGCCACAAGGTCTATGGCCCGACCGGCATCGGCGTGCTCTGGGCCAAGTACGACCACCTCGTCGCGATGCGCCCCTTCAACGGCGGCGGCGAGATGATCCGCGAAGTCTCGCGCGATGTCGTCACCTATGGCGATCCCCCGCACAAGTTCGAGGCGGGCACGCCGGCGATCGTCGAGGCCGTCGGCCTTGGTGCCGCCATCGATTACGTCAACTCGATCGGCAAGGAACGCATCGCCGCCTACGAGGCGGACCTCACCGCGTACGCCCAGGAGCGCCTGCGCGAGATCAACTCGCTGCGGCTGATCGGCACGGCGCGGGGCAAGGGCCCCGTGATCTCCTTCGAGCTCAAGGGCGCGCACGCCCACGACGTCGCCACCGTGATCGACCGCCAGGGCATCGCGGTGCGCGCCGGCACCCATTGCGTCATGCCGCTTTTAGAGCGGTTCAACGTGACGGCGACATGCCGGGCCTCGTTCGGCATGTATAATACGCGGGAAGAAGTCGATCATCTGGCACAGGCGCTGCTGAAGGCGCGGGATTTGTTTGCATGAGTGACACGGCCGAAATCAAAGCCAATCCGATGGAGACCCATTCGGCATTGCCGCCGGAGGAGACCGAGCGGCTGACCCGCGAGATCATCGCCGGGCTCAAGACCGTGTTCGACCCGGAAATCCCCGCCGACATCTACGAGCTCGGCCTGATCTACAAGGTCGAGATCAAGGACGACCGTTCCGTGGACGTGCAGATGACGCTGACGACGCCGAACTGTCCGGCTGCCGGCGAGCTGCCGACCATGGTCGAGAACGCGGTCGCGAGCGTGCCCGGCGTCGGCGTGGTCGACGTCAAGGTCGTCTGGGAGCCGCCGTGGTCGCCGGAACGCATGAGCGACGAGGCCCGCCTCGTGCTGAACATGTGGTGACGCCCTCGGGCCGCATTGAATTCGCTCCGCAACGGACCACATAGACAACATGACCCAGATTTCGTCAGGCTCGACACCAGCATCCACTCCGAAGCCGCGGCGCCCGCGCCCGCAGGTGATGCGGCTGACGGATGCCGCTGCCCAGCGCATCACCGAGCTGACCCAACGCGCGGACTCGGAGATCGTGGGCTTGCGCGTCGGCGTGAAGAACGGCGGCTGCGCCGGCCAGTCCTACACGGTCGAATACGCCCACGACATCCGCCCGACCGACGAGGTCGTCGAGGATAAGGGCGTCAAGATCCTGGTCGATCCCAAGGCCGTGCTGTTCCTGCTCGGCACCGAGATGGACTACAAGGCCGACAAGATGCAGGCCCAGTTCGTCTTCAACAATCCCAACCAGGTCTCCGCCTGCGGTTGCGGCGAATCGGTCGAGTTGCGGCCGGCAAAGATCGACGGGTAGACTTTCCAGCGTCACTGCGAGGAGCCCGCGACAAAATTGCGAGCAATTTTGCGCTGGCGACAAAACAATCCAACCTGCCTCCGCGGCGGAAGTCTGGATTGCTTCGCTTCGCTCGCAATGACGGAAATGCTATGAAGGCTCACTTGCTTGCGCAGGGAAGCCTCCGATGGACCGCGAATTCCTGATCGACCTGTTCGCCGATTTCGGCCCGGTCACCATCCGGAAAATGTTCTCCGGCTACGGCATCTCCGCCGACGGCGTCAATTTCGCGCTGTCGCTGCGCGCCGGCCTGTTCTTTCGCGCCGACGAGACGACCATTCCCGACTTCGAGGCCGAAGGCTCGAAGCCGTTCCAGTATTCGACCCGCGCCAAGACCGTGGTTGTGAATTCCTACTGGGAGCTGCCGGCGCGCCTGTTCGACGATTCCCAGGAGCTTGCGCAATGGGCGAGGGCGGCGCTCACTGCCGCCCAGCGCGCCAAGGTGAAGAAGCGACCGAAGGCGAAGAAGGCGGCGGCGAAGAAGCCCCTTGCAAAGAAGCGACCGGCCAAGAAAACGGCGCGTAAGGCGGGTCGCCGTAGCTCATAAAGCGACGGCTGAATCGCGCGCATTACCGAGGCGGAGGTCTCGCTCTCAGGTCGCGGTCATTCCGGGGCGCGGGTATCGCCGCGAGCCCGGAATCCATAACCACCATCGGGAGTATGGATTCCGGGCTCGCGCCAAGAGGCGCGCCCCGGAATGACGGCGGGGAATTGATTTAGCCTACGCCACCCGGCTGTGGCTCTCGATCGCGAATTCCGGATCGGCTTCGCAGATCACGCGGTTGCGGCCGTTGCGCTTGGCGGCGTAGAGGCAGGCGTCGGCACGCTCGATCAGCGCGTCGGTGTCGTCGCCCTCCCTGAGCGTGGAGACGCCGACGGAGATGGTGACGCGGCCGAGGATCTCGCCGGTCGATTTCTTCTTCAATTCCTTCGCCATCACGGCGCGGCGAATGTGGTCGGCCACCGTCAGTGCCTGGCGCATCGCGGTGTTGGGGAGAACGACCGCGAATTCCTCGCCGCCGTAGCGCGCCGTGATGTCCTGGCCCTTGATGGTCTGCTTCAGCGAAAGGCCGACGAGCCGCAGCACCTGGTCGCCGGTGAGATGGCCGTAGGAATCGTTGAACGACTTGAAGTGATCGATGTCGAACAGCAGCAGCGACAGCGGCTCGCCCGAGACGAGCGCGCTCTGCACTGCGATGCCGATCATGCGGTCGAAATATTTGCGATTTCCCAGGCCCGTGAGCGGATCGGTCAGGCTTTCGGCGCGGATCGCCTCCAGGCTCTGCTGGAGATTGCTGATCTCGTTCTTCGACAGCGTCAGCCTCTCTTCGAGCGCCTTGTTGGTCTCGCGCATCTCGCTGGTGGAGCGCAGCAGCGCCTCGACGATCGCCTTGACCTGGTCGCGGTTCTCGACCGACGACAGTTTCTCGGTCGCATCCGACAGACTGGTATCGTAGGCCCCGGTCATGCCGAGCGCCTCGCCCAACACCTTCACGACGTCGTCGATCTCGCCGACGACGCGCGCGCCGACCTTGTCGATGCGGTCGGTGGTCTTGATGTGGGAGAGATAGGTCTCGTAGATCTGCTCGAGATCGGCCTCGGTCAGCTTGCCGCTGCGCGCCAGCGTCTCATTGATGATCTTGTTGAGCGGTGCGTTGTAGCCGGTGGCGTAGACGTACCAGATCTCGTAATTGCGGGGAATGGCCGTCTGTCGAAGCGATCGGATCTGACCGAGCGCCACCTCGGCGAACGCCAGGGTGCGTTCGTGTTCGTCGAGTACCTTGATCACTGAACATCCCCACAGCGGCCGACGCGCCATCGACCGCAGCAATCCTTAAATTATGTTCGTAGGCTAACGGACGATCGTGAACGCCCCGTAAATATACGTTCACGGGGCATCCAAAAAATTGTAGATCGAGGATCTTCAACCGAAATCTGGCGCGCCAGCGCGCTTCAGGCGCCGGCGGGGGAGCGCACCGGCCGCAGAAGAAACGCCGGCAGATGCGAGTGATCGCCCGGCTCGCTGTCGATCTCGCGCTGGCGGCGCGGCTCGGGACGGCCGATCGAGGGCACATGCGACGAATTCGCTTGCGGGCGCACACCATTGCGCGGCTCGGATGATTGCCTGGCTTCGCGCGGAGGCCGTGCCTCGCGTGCCGGCCTCGCCTCGGGAGCCGCCCGTGCCTCGCCACGCGCCTCGCGCGGCTCGTGGCTGCGCTCGCGGTCATGACCGCGCCGCTCGCCGCGCTGCGGCTTGCCGCGTCCGCCGCGTGAACGCTCGCGGCCGCGCTGCTCGCGCGGACGCTCGCCTTGTTCGCCCGCTTCGGCGTGGACGTCATAGTCGCCTTCGGCGCGCGGAATGCTCTGGCCGATCAGCTTCTCGATCGCCGCCATCGACTTCTGGTCGAGCGGTGTCACGATCGAGATCGCGGTGCCGGTTCGGCCGGCGCGGCCGGTGCGGCCGATGCGGTGGACGTAATCGTCGGCGTGGTGGGGAACGTCGAAATTGAAGACGTGGCTGACCTCGGGAATGTCGAGGCCGCGGGCGGCGACGTCGGAGGCGACGAGGAGGGGCAGCTCACCCTTGCGGAACTGGTCGAGCGCGGCCATGCGGGCCGGCTGGTCCATGTCGCCGTGCAGGGCACCGACGCTGAAGCCGTGCTTCTGCAGCGATTTGTGAACGATCGCGACCTCGCGCTTGCGATTGCAGAAGATGATCGCGTTCTTGAGGTCCTTGGCCTCGCGTAGCAAACGGCGGAGCAATTCGCGCTTCTCGTGCGCCTCGCGGCCGGCGGGCACCTGGGCTTGCGTAACGGTGACGGCGGTCGTGGCGGGCTTGGAGACCTCGACCTTCTGCGGATTGTGCAGGAAGGCTTCGGTGATGCGCCGGATTTCCGGCGGCATGGTCGCGGTGAAGAACAGGGTCTGCCGCGTGAAGGGAACGAGCTTGCAGATGCGCTCGATGTCGGGGATGAAGCCCATGTCCAGCATGCGGTCGGCTTCGTCGATGACGAGCAGTTCGACGCCGGTGAGCAACAGGCCGCCGCGCTCGGTATGGTCGAGCAGCCGGCCGGGGGTGGCGATCAGCACGTCGACGCCGCGCATCAGCTTGGCATCCTGGTCGCCGAAGGAGACGCCGCCGATCAGGAGGGCGACGTTGAGCTTCTGGCCGGCGCCGTAGCGATCGAAGTTTTCCTTCACCTGGGCCGCGAGCTCGCGGGTTGGCTCGAGGATCAGCGTGCGCGGCATGCGCGCCCGGGCGCGGCCCTTTTCGAGGATGGTGAGCATCGGCAGCACGAAGGCCGCGGTCTTGCCGGTGCCGGTCTGGGCGATGCCGAGCACGTCCTTGCGTGCGAGGACGTGGGGGATCGCCTGTTCCTGAATGGGGGTGGGGGTGGTGTAACCGGTGGCCGCCACTGCGGCGAGGACTTTTTCGGACAGTCCGAGATCTGAAAAGGACATTGAGCCTCTGGTCGAAACCGCCGTTCGGAATCGAGGGTAATAAGGCTGTCGCGTTCCACCCCGAAACGGCGCGCTCTCGAAGAAGCTGGGGGTGCTGACTCACGCGGACAAAGCGCAAGGCTCAGGAATCGCTCTTCGATCTGAGCCGCGTCGACCCGGAACATAGGCGGGAATTGGCCAAAGTCAATGGAGCGGGCGCGGGAAGAGCCTAAAAAGCCTGAGGTTTTTGCCCAAATCACGGGCGCGGCTGGGGTTTTCCCCCGAGCCCCCTCCGCTTGGCCGCAACCGCCAAGACAGCAGCTAACGGCCGTCCGTGCCTTTGGCCCGGAAATCACCTGGGGCCATGCCATAGGCGGCGTTGAACACCCGGTAATAGGTCGCCAGGCTCTCGAAGCCGCACGACGACGCGATGTCGGCGATCAGCCGTTCCGGCGCCTCGCGCAGCAGGCGGCGGCTCTGTTTCAGGCGCTCGTCGGTCACCGTCTGGGAAAAGCTCTTCTCTGCCATCTCGAACAGCATGTGCAGGTGACGAACGGAGACGCCGAGCAGGTCGGCCACCATGGCCGGCGCAAGATTGGGGTCCTGAAGGTGGCGCGCGATCAGCCGCCGGGCTTGCGAGAGGCGGGCGGTCCGCAGTGCCTGCTGTCCCCGCCGGCTGCCGGGCCGCACGACGCCGCGCTCGATCAGCGCCAGATGGGCCAAAGCCTGGACCAAGGACGCCTGGACGGCAGAGGCCGTATCGTCCGTGGCGATTTCGTTGAGATCGGCAAAGCAGGCCGCGAGCAGGGGCACCAGGGCCGGATCGTTGAAGGTCCGGGGCGCTAGATCGCGCATGCGCTTGTCCTGCACCGGGATGTGGCTCACGGGGATCTTGAGGATCCGCAGGTGGAAGCCCCCGGTGCCCAGCGGGGCGGTGCGGTACGGCAGGTCGGTATGGCTGGTGGCGAAGCTGCCATTGGCAATGGCAAAGTCGCTTGCGCGCATGCCGCCGAACCAGCCGCCGCTGCCAAGCTGTTGGTAGACGCAGATCGCCTCACCCGGGGCATAGGCGATGTCCGACGCGCTGCGCTCGACCGCGTAGGGCGAGGCCTTCAGCTCGACGAGGCCGGCGCCGCCCAGCTTACGCAGCGAGAATTCGCCGAAGAAGTCCGCGCGCCGCTCGCGCGCGAGCTCGGCGGTGACACCGAACAACCCCTTGGCGCGCACCTCGCGCCAATAGTCGAAGCGATCCTTCGGGTCGACCTCGTCCGTACACCAGTGCAACACGGCAGCCCCTCGCTTCCGGCGAAATTGTCCAAAAGGAAACAGATTCCAGCGGAATCGGCCATAGTCGGATCGTACAATCGGAGCCCCCGGGGTCCTTGAACCGTCGTCAGGTCTGGGCCGACTATCACACAGCGGCAGGGGGTCCCATGAACTGCCGTTCGAAGATCGGTGGCAGGGCCGGTTCTGCAACGGGAAATTTTGCGATGACGCGTCGGCTTTTCAGAATTCTGGCGGCCCTTGGCCTCGCGGTGGGCCTGAGCGGTTTCGCGGGGCCCGCCTGGGCCGCTAAGCGTGTCGCGCTCGTCGTCGGCAACAACGACTACAAGAACGTGCCGAAGCTGCTCAAGGCGGTCAACGACGCTCGCACCATGGGCGACACGCTGAAGCAGCTCGGCTTCTCGGTGATGGTCGCCGAAAACCAGAGCCGGCAGCAATTCTCCGAGACGCTGCTCGCCTTCGACAAGGCCATCGAGCCCGGCGACACCGCCTTCTTCTTCTATGCCGGCCACGGCTTCGAGATCGCGGGCCAGAACTATCTGCTGCCGACCGACGTGCCGGCTGCGACGGAAGGGCAGGAGGAGCTGGTGCGCGACGCCTCGATCCTGGCCGACCGCATCGTCGAGCGGCTGCAGAACAAGAAGGCGCGGACCTCGATCCTGGTGTTCGACGCCTGCCGCAACAATCCGTTCGAGCGCAAGGGCACCCGCGCGGTTGCCGGCGCCGGCGGGCTCGCGCCGATGACCCAGTTGCCGGAGGGCGTGTTCTCGGTGTTCTCCGCGGGTCCCCGCCAGACCGCGCTCGATCGGCTCTCCAATGACGACGCCAATCCAAACTCAGTGTTTACGCGCACCTTCGCCAAGGAGCTGCTCAAGCCCGGCGAGAATCTGGTGCAGGTGGCGCAGCGTACCCGCCGTGCCGTCAGCGAGCTCGCCGACACCGTGAAGCACAGGCAGGTGCCGGTCTATTTCGACCAGATGGTCGACGATGTCTTCCTCAGCGGCCTCGCCAAGGACACCGCCGCGCGTTCGGACGATCCGCCGCCCACGAAGCTTGCGGCGCTGCCGCCGGTGTCGGTGCCGCAGATGCCCAAGGAGGAGACCCTCAACGCGCCGATCGCGAGCTTCTCGCGTCACAATGGCGGCTGGAGCGTGACCTTCTCTTTCGCCGATCCGACGCTCGGCATTTCCTGGCGCATTGCCGGCACGGGCGATTTCCGCGAGACCGGGTTCATCGACACGCTCGATCCGCGCACCCGCAAGCGGATGCCGAACCCGTCGATCGAGCTGCCGCCGGATGCGCAGGCTGGCACCATCGAGGTCCGTTATGTCGATCAGTCCGGCGACATGCAGGGCCCGTTCCCGATCAGGTTCGATCCCGAGGCCGCGCTGATCCGCGACCAGCGCAAGATCCTCGACATGACCTCGACGAGCTGGCTGTCGTTCCGCGAGTTCAACGGGCTGCTCGTCTACTACACCCATCTCGTCTCCTACCGCTGCGCCATCCGCGAGGTGCGCATCGGCGTCGACAGCGCCGTGCCCAACCAGGTGCTGAAGATGCCGCCCTGCGACATGCGCGACCCCAGCGCGGTCAGCGCCGGCATGCCGCTCTACATGAAGCTCGCGCCAAGCACGAAATCCGTCTCGGTGGAGCTGACCTATCGCGACGGCAGCGTGTCGGAGATCAAGAGCTTCAGGAGCGCGAACCGGAGTAATAATTGACGTCCTGTTCGATTGTGACGGGATGATCTTGCGCAGCGGCCGAACTTAAATCGGACAAGCCAAGGTGAAAGTGCTAGAGCCGGGAATGACAAAATTCATTATTGTCGCGCTCCTTACGACGCTTCCGGTTCTGGCTCAAACGAATCCAGTTCCCACAGCCCCACCTCTCACCGATCGCGAACGCGTCCAGGCGGACCGCGCGAAGGCTGCCGAGGATGAGAAGGGGGCTCCGGCCACGCGACCATGGGATCGCGACGCCGATGGCAAACGGCCGTGGGACCGCAAGTCGCCAAAGTCCTGAGACGCGAAGCTCGCTTCCCCCGCGGAAGGAACAACTCCTGCCGGGCTGGATTGTCTGCCAAACCAGGGAGACGATCCATGATCCGTAAATCCATCCTCGTCACGATCGCTTGTGCTGCGCTTTCGACGGCCGCCCTTGCTCAAGGAGGCGGTGGTGGCGGAGGCGGTGGGGGTGGCGCAGGCGGCGGTGGCGCAGGTGCGGGTGCCGCGGCAGGCACGGGGACCGGCGGAACCAGCGGCGGATCTGCGGCCTCATCGGGCGCGGGAATTGGAACGTCACCCAGCAGTGCCAATTCCGGGCCGTCGGCTCCCTCCGGCATGGGAACGCAGGGCACCACCACAGGCGCCAACATCAACACCAATAACAGCCCGACCAATCCCAACGTTCAGGCGCCGACTGCCGCCGGCAAGTCGCCCACGGCAGCTCAGGCCGAGCGAAACATGGGTGCCGGGCGCGCTCCGAATGGGGTGCCGATCGGCAGTCCGGGGTCCGGGACCAGCAACGAGGATCAGAAATAGTCGAACGCGATTGTCACGGAAGGCCCGCACGAAGCGGGCCTTTCATTTGGCGCCGGTCTGCTGCTCCCAACCGGCATTGATCCAACTGCGCCCTGCATAATTAGGACTCTCTTTGACCTGAATCGCGCTAGTATCGGCGGACATCTCTTCATCGATACTCACCTCGCGGTTCGCGTCTGCAGTGACACCCAACCCACAATCTGACAGGACCATGAAAGTCCGCTGCTGCGTCGTCGGCGGGGGACCTGCCGGCATGATGCTCGGCTACCTCCTGGGACGCGCCGGCATCGACGTCGTGGTGCTGGAGAAGCATGCGGATTTCTTCCGCGACTTCCGCGGCGATACCGTGCATCCGTCGACGCTTGAAGTGATGGATGAGCTCGGCCTGATCGACGGCTTCCTGAAGCTGCCGCACCAGCGCCTGCAAAAGATGGACGGCCTGTTCGGCGGCACGCCTGTGCGCATTGCCGATCTCAGCCGGCTCCATACCAAATACCCCTTCATCGCCTTCATGCCGCAATGGGACTTCTTGAATTTTCTGCGCGAGGCGGGCAGGCGCTTTGCCTCGCTCGAGGTGATGATGAGCACGGAGGCGATCGATCTGATCCGCCGCGGCGAGACGATTGCCGGCGTGCGGGCGAAGACGCCTGAGGGCATCATCGACATCGAAGCCGATCTCACCATCGCCTGCGACGGCCGGCATTCGACGGTGCGTGAGCGCGCCGGCCTTAGCGTCGAGGAGATCGGCGCGCCGATGGACGTGCTGTGGTTTCGCGCCGGCCGCAAACCCGACGAAACCGAGAACGTGTTCGCTCGGGTCGAGCCCGGCAAGATGATGATCACCTTCGACCGCGGCGAATATTGGCAGTGCGCCTATGTCATCGCCAAGGGACAGTACGATGCGGTGAAGGCGAGGGGACTTTCGGCGCTGCTCGACGACGTCGTGCGCATGGCGCCGATCCTCCGCTCCGGCATCGCCGAGGTGAAGAGCTTCGACGACGTCAAGCTGCTCACCGTCGCGATCAACCGCCTAGCGCGCTGGACGCAGCCGGGCCTATTGTGCATCGGCGACGCCGCGCATGCGATGTCGCCAATCGGCGGCGTGGGCGTCAATCTCGCCGTGCAGGATGCGGTTGCGACCGCAAACCTCCTGGCGCACAAGCTGCAGCATGGCTGCCCGTCCGAGCACGAGCTCGATGCCATCAGGCGCCGTCGCGCGTTCCCGGTGAAGATGACGCAAGCTATGCAGGTGGTCGTGCAGAACAACATCATCAGTGGCGCCTTGCAGGGCGGCGACCGGCCGCTGAAGGTGCCGCTGGTCGTGCGCCTCATCACCGCGCTGCCATGGCTCCAGGGCATTCCAGCGCGCCTGCTTGCGCTCGGCGTGCGGCCCGAGCACGTGCATTTGCGCGCCGCGCCGCAATCCTAGCGGAGGACTTCGGTAGGGATAACGCGGCGTGAATTCGCGCGCGATGCGTTGCACGCTTGCAACATCGCCATCGGATTCACGGCGCGATGCGGGCCCAACCGCCACGTTAACCGTGTTGATTTCAATTTTAGTAAGAGCCGTCTGTGACCGTGCGTCCATCAAGGACACGGGGTGTACCATGCGTAATAAGTTGATTGCCGCCTTTGCCTGCACGACGGCTCTGGTTTCGACCGGTGCGGCCTCCGCCGCCGATCTCGGTGCGCGTTACACGAAGGCGCCCGCCTATGTCGAGCCGCTTTTCAACTGGACCGGCTTCTATGTCGGCGGCCACATCGGTGGCGCATGGACCAACCAGCAGTTCATCAACAACGGCACCGGCGCGGCGTTCGGCGATCTGCTGCCGGGAGAGGGCTATCGCCAGCGCAACGCGGGCGTCATGGGCGGCGCGCAGATCGGCTACAATTGGCAGGCCAACAATTACGTGTTCGGCGTGGAAGGCACGATTTCGGGTCTCGACAACAAGGGCTCGTTCACGAACACCGTGTTTGGCGCCGCGGATGACGTGTTCTCCTGGCGTACCAACGTGCTCGCGACCGTGGTCGGGCGCGCCGGCTTCGCCGTGCAGAACAACCTCTTCTACATCAAGGGCGGCTATGCCGGCGCGAACAACCGCCTCTCGGTCACCGACACCGTCGGTGTGGCGACGGGCTCGGGCGGACAAACCCATTGGGCCAACGGCTGGACCGTCGGCGCCGGCTGGGAATACGGCGTCACCCGCAACTGGATCGTCGGCCTCGAATACAATTACGCGGCCTTCACCAGCCAGACCTATCAGCTCGGCGGCACCTCCGGAAACTACACCTTCGATGCCAAGCCGCGCGACATCCAATGGGCCGTGGTGCGCGCGAGCTACAAGTTCGACGCACCCACCATCGCCCGCTACTGAGCACGTCGACGCAACGCGACCAACGATCAAGAAAAGCACTGTCTCAATTCAAAAGCCCCGGCGTCGTCCGGGGCTTCTTTTTTGCGTTGTTGGATGGCGGGCAGGCCGGCTTCAGGCCATCACCGAGAATCCGCCGTCGACCGGGATCGCCGTACCCGTGACGAAATTCGACGCGGGCGATGCCAGGAACACGGCGATGCCGGCGAAGTCGTCGATGTCGCCCCAGCGCCCCGCAGGCGTGCGCGCCAGCACGCGCTCGTGCAGCCCCGAGACCTGCTGTCGCGCGCCGCGGGTGAGATCGGTGTCGATCCAGCCCGGCAGGATGGCGTTGACCTGGATGTTGTCCGGCGCCCAGGCATTGGCGCAGGCGCGCGTATACTGCACGATGCCGCCCTTGCTGGCCGCATAGGCGGTCGCGAAGCTCGCGCCGAAGATCGACATCATCGAGCCGATGTTGATCACCTTGCCGTTGCCGGACGCCTTCAGCGCCGGATAGGCCAGCTTCGAGCACACGAAGGCGCTGGTGAGGTTGGTGTCGATCACCTTGTTCCACTCGTCGAGCTCGAGCTCGTGCGGCGGCTTGCGGATGCTCATGCCGGCATTGTTGACGAGGATGTCGATGCGGCCGAGCTCCTTGACGACACGGTCGATCATGGCTGCGACCGCCGCCTTGTCGGTCACGTCGGTGGCGACGGCGATCGCCTTCACGCCGCGCTGCCTGAGATCGGCCACGGCGGCGGCGGACTTGCTCTCGTTGCGTCCGACCACGGCGATGTCGGCGCCGGCATCGGCGAGGCCGCGCGCCATGCCGAGCCCGATGCCGCCATTGCCTCCCGTGACGATCGCGACCTTGCCGCGGAGATCGAACCGGCTGGATGTCATGCTTGGATTCCCTGGTTTCTTCTATTGGTTGCTCTGCCAGATCAGCACCAGCCCGAACCCGGCCATGGCTGCGCCATAGCCGGCCCAGTGCAGCTGGTTGACCATGAAGCTCGATCGCGGCCACGGAACCGTGCCCGTGCCCTGTCCGATCCAGAGCAGCCCGAGAGCGGTTGCAAACAGGCCTGCCACCAGCAGAAATCTGCGCATGCCTTCCTCCCATCGGTCCGCTTCTGTCGCGCTCCACGGCATCAACGACTGCCGCAGCCACGAAAACTTGCCGACAGACTAGCCGTAGCTCTGGTACGGACACAATGGGCCGTGGCCGCAAGGACGCTAGGCCCAAACGAAAAAGCCCCGGCGATGCCGGGGCTTTGACGCTTGATCGTGCGATCAGATCAGTACTTCGCGACGACCGGACCGGTCCAGTTGAAGCGGTAGACCAGCGAGGTCGAGATCGTCTGGTTCCAGCTGTTGGCGCGCACGCTGTTGATGGTCGGGAGGTCGCCGATATCGGTGCGGATAGCCTCAGTCTTGGCATTGTAGAAGGCCGAACGGTACTCGGTCTTCATGAACCAGCCGGGCGAGGTGATGCCGAAGATGTTCAGGCTGTTCTCGACGCCGCCGCCGATGAACCAGCCGTGACGATCGTAGCCATTGAGGTGAACACCGGCCGGGGTACCGCCGAGCGTCGTGAAGTTGGTGCGGCCGAAGTGAGCGCCGGAGTAACCGCCGTTGACGTAGGAGAGAACGTTCGGAGCGACCAGCCAGCCGAGGCGCACGCCCGCCGCCCAAGAGGTCTCCAGCTTCTGGTTACCAGTGATGTCGAAGGTCGGATCCTGGATGGTGGAGCGGATGCTGCCGAACTGAGCGTCGCCAAACACACCGGCGACCCAGGTGCCGCTGAACTGCCAGTCGTAACCAGCGCCGACCGTACCAAACCAACCGGAACCGCCCTGACGCTGGGTGATGGTCAGCGGGGTACCCGTGGCGGTGTCGACAATCTGCTGGTCAGCATTGGAGAGGCCGCCGCCGCCGCCGCCGAAGACGTAGAAGCCGGTCCAGTTGGCGACGGGCGCCGGCATCGGGGCCTTCGCGTAGGGACGGGCGCCCAAGTCGGCAGCCGAGGCCGAGCCGGTCATCGCCGCAACCGCGGTCAGAGCGAGCAATGTCTTCTTCATTTTAAATCCCCAAACCTTGTCGGCGCGAGCGCACTGAAGTCCGTGTCATCTGATGACCGGACTATAGACGGTTCTTGCCGAAATGCTGTTGCCGGACAGGCACAGTCGCCGGAAAACGCCGGTGTGGGGGTATTTTGCGGCGGCCTCGCCCAGATCTAGAAAATTGTTATGTTTCAAGGCCTTGACCGAATTCTGGCGACTCGATTTTGAGTAAGGTTTCGTTAGTAAATTCGGTTTTGTCCGAGACGGAGGCAATCCTGCTCCCGGCCGCAGCATCCGCTGAGTCGCTGGCCGAGTCGCCGCGAGACGAATCCGGAAAGCAACGAAGATCCCGGCAGCACACAAGGCAAACTGGTCCGAAACGGCGGCCGCTGCCCCAAAGACACAGCCCCGGCTTTGGGCCGGGGCTGTGTTGGCGTGCAGCCGGTTTGGTTGCCGCCTCAAACGTCCAGCAGCTCGTCGCTGGCAAACTCGGCCTTGTCCGAGATGAAGGCAAAGCGCGCCTCGGCCTTGGTGCCCATCAGCCGCTCGACCGAATCCGCCGTGGTGTCGCGGTCGTCGGCCAGCAGCACCACCTTGAGCAACGTCCGCCTGGCCGGGTCCATGGTGGTCTCCTTGAGCTGCGCCGGCATCATCTCGCCGAGCCCTTTGAAGCGGTTCACCTCGACCTTGGCGTTGGCGTTGAACGCGCTCTTGAGCAGCGCCTCCTTGTGCGCGTCGTCGCGGGCGTAGACCGACTTGGAGCCGTGGGTCAGCTTGTAGAGCGGCGGCACCGCGAGGAAGAGATGGCCTTCGTCGATCAGCCGCGGCATCTGGCGATAGAAGAAGGTGATCAGGAGCGAGGCGATGTGGGCGCCGTCGACGTCGGCGTCGGTCATGATGATGATGCGCTGATAGCGCAGATCCTCCTCGCGATATTGCGCGAGCGTGCCGCAGCCGATCGCCTGCACGAGGTCGGAGAGCTGCGCATTCGCCGTCAGCTTGTCCTTGCCGGCGGAGGCGACGTTGAGGATCTTGCCGCGCAGCGGCAGCACGGCCTGGGTCTTGCGGTCGCGCGCCTGCTTGGCGCTGCCGCCGGCCGAGTCACCCTCGACGATGAACAGCTCCGAGCCCTCGGTGCCGGCATCGGTGCAGTCGGCGAGCTTGCCGGGCAGGCGCAGCTTCTTGCCGGCCGTCTTGCGTGCGGTCTCCTTCTCCTGCCGCCGCCGCAGCCGCTCCTCGGCGCGGTCGATGACGAAGTCGAGCAGCCGGTTGGCCATGTTCGGATTGCCCGACAGCCAATGGTCGAACGGGTCCTTCATCGCCTGCTCGACGATGCGCTGCGCTTCGGCGGTGGCGAGGCGATCCTTGGTCTGGCCCTGGAATTCGGGCTCGCGCACGAACACCGAAAGCATCACGGCGGCGCCCACCATCACGTCTTCCGAGGTGACGGAGGCGGCGCGCTTGCCCTGGCCGACGCGCTCGGCGTGATCCTTCAAGCCGCGCAGCAGCGCGCTGCGCAGGCCGGATTCGTGGGTGCCGCCGTCGGGCGTCGGCACGGTGTTGGTATAGGAGGAAAGGAAGCCGTCGGCATCCGCGGTCCAGGCCACCGCCCATTCGCAGGCGCCGTGCGCGCCGTTGCGTCCCGACTTGCCGGAGAAGATGTCCGGATGCACCAGCGTGTCGGCGTGGATCGCAGCAGCGAGATAGTCCTTGAGGCCGCCCGGGAAGTGGAACGTCGCTTCCGCCGGCACGTCCTCTACGCCTTTGAGCAGCTCGGGCGCGCAGTTCCAGCGGATCTCGACGCCGCCGAACAGGTAGGCCTTCGAGCGCGTCATCTTGAACAGGCGCTGCGGCTTGAACGCGGCCTTCTGCCCGAAGATGTCGGTGTCGGGCTTGAAGCGCACGCGCGTGCCGCGGCGGTTGTTGACCTTGCCGAGGTCCTCGAGCTTGCCCTTGGGATGGCCGCGCTCGAAGGTCATGCGGTAGAGCTTCTGGCTGCGCGCGACCTCGACCTCGAGACGCGAGGAGAGGGCGTTCACCACGGAGATGCCGACGCCGTGCAGACCGCCCGAGGTCTCGTAGACCTTGCTGTCGAACTTGCCGCCCGAATGCAGCGTGCACATGATGACTTCGAGCGCCGACTTCTTCGGGAATTTCGGATGCGGATCGATCGGGATGCCGCGGCCGTTGTCGGTGACGGTCAGGAAACCGTCCGCACTCAGCTCGACTCCGATGAAGGTCGCATGCCCGGCCAACGCCTCGTCCATCGAGTTGTCGATGACTTCGGCGAACAGATGATGCAGCGCCTTCTCGTCGGTGCCGCCGATATACATGCCAGGCCGACGCCGCACCGGTTCCAGCCCCTCGAGCACCTCGATGTCGGCTGCCGTGTAATCGGCTTCCCCGCCACTGCGCGGCGCCGCCTTGACGGCTGTGCGGGGCTTCGGCTCGTCACCGCCGAAGAAATCGTCTTTTGCTTTTGGCTTCAACTGCTTGGACATATATCTTGATACGTTTTGAGGGCCGCAGAAGCGGCGAATCGGTTAAGCCGACTATGCCACTTCTGACTTGGAAAGGTTACCGTAGGGCGGACTGGGCGCTGTGGGTTGGGAGCGAATCCGGGCGATTTTACGCCGCAGCCTCGCCATTTCCCGGCAATTTGACGTGCCGGCTTGGTGATGTCGGGGTTTTGTGACTTGATGTCACACAAGTCCTTGGCTTACCAGTCCTTTTCATCGAGCAGCACCTTGAGACGGGGCGGGAAGGCTATTTTGGATGGAGCAGTTTGCGCACGCCCTCACTGACTTCGTGCGCGTTCACCAGGCTTGGGCAGCGCCAATCGTGTTCGTGCTGGCCTTCGGAGAGTCGCTCGCCTTCATCTCGCTGCTGGTCCCGGCCTGGGGCGCGCTGGTGGCAATCGGTGCGCTGATCGGGGTCAGCGGCATCAACTTTTTTCCGGTCTGGATTGCCGGCGCCCTCGGCGCGGCGCTGGGTGACTGGGTCTCCTACTGGTTCGGCTACCGCTACAAGGAGAAGGTCGCCGAGATGTGGCCGCTCTCGCGCTATCCGGGACTGCTCCCCAGAGGCGAGGCTTTCGTGCGCAGCTGGGGCGTCCCCAGCATATTCATCGGGCGCTTCTTCGGACCCCTGCGCGCCTCGGTGCCGCTCGCGGCCGGCATCTTCGAGATGCCCTATTGGACCTTCCAGGCGGCCAATTTCGTCTCGGCCCTGATCTGGTCGGCCGTGCTCCTGCTGTTCGGCGACGTGCTCGCCAAGATCATGGAATGGATCTGGCGGGTGATCTGACCGGGCAACGGGGCCGCCCGGTCAGGGCGTCAGGCCAAGCCTTCTAAGCAAGCCTACAGCGATGCGTTCCAGATCGCGGGGATCCAGCGATATCCGGAGCCGTCCTTCTCGACCCGGACGAGACCGGGGAAGGCGGCGTGGAAGGCCTGGATCGGCATCTTCTCGGCAATCGCCATGTCGTAGAGCTTGCGGCGCGTCTGCTGGGCCAGCGGTTTGTCGACGTCGGATGCGATGTTCCATTCGGGATGCTTCACGAACAGGAACGCTGCGCCCGCGGTGATATCCACCTGCACCAGCACCTTCTCGGCGCCGGAGGCGACGATGAAGGAATTGTGGCCTGGCGTGTGGCCGGGGCTCGCCACCGAGGTGATCCCGGGCGCGACTTCCTTGCCGGCCTCATATTGCGTGACCTTGCGGCCCAGGGCATCGAACACGCGGCGGATGTTCTTGAAATTGTTCTCGAGGATCGGATTGCCCATCCCCTTGCTCATCTCGCCGTCATCCATCCAGAACTTCCATTCCACCGCCGGCACCATGATCTCGGCATTGGGGAAGGCGGGCTTGTTCTCGGCCGCCAGCAGGCCGTTGATGTGGTCGCCATGGAAGTGGGAGATGATGACGGTATCGACCGCCGTGCGGTCGATACCGGCGGCGGCGAGATTGTTCTGGAATTGGCCGACCTTGCCCTTCGAGTGCGTGAACTGGTCGGGACCGAGCCCGGTATCGATGACGACGAGCTTCGGTCCGGTGTTGACCACGACCGGGTTGAAGGTGTGGGTGACCTTGTCGGCCGGCAGGTGGTGCTCGGCGAACACTTTGTTGATGTCATCCTTGCTGGCGCCGGCGGCGTAATTGTCGGTCAGATTGACGGTCGCAACGCCGTCGCAGACCACCGTGACCTGGTGGGTGCCGACATTGTAGCGATAGAAGCTCGCATTCTGCTTCTCGGCCAGCGGCGCGGCGGCGCCCGCGGGCGAAATCTTCACGAAAGGCAGGAGCGCCGATGCGGCGGCGCCGGCTAGCGTTGCGCGACGAGTAATCTCGGTCATGGTGATGTCCTGAGGCTGGGTGCGAACGGCTCGGGGCCGGCGAAGAGGTTGTGTCCCGCCGGTCGTTCTCGAAAACCCCTACTTCTAGTAGAAATTCCACGGCGGTCCGATGACATCTGTGTGCATCCTGCCGTCCCACTGAACCGATTTGCTCTTGACCATGGAACCTGGTGGCATTATAGCCGCGCGCCATGATCAACGCCGCGACCATTCTGTTCGCCCGTCGCCGCCGCCGCAGCTTAGCGGTTTGGGCGGTCGATCGCGTTTGAGATCATCGTCTTTGCCGCTGGACCAGATCCGCGGCATCCTCTCTCCTGTCAGCGCGATCTGATCCGGCGGCCCCTTAGGAGGCCCAGCAGGAGACCACGATGTACACGCCACCCTTTTTCAAGCAGGACCGCGCCGCGAGCCTGAAATTCGCCGAGGAGCGCGGCTTCGGCACGATGTGCGCGTTCGATGGCAAGCGGCCGATCGCCTCGCCGTTGCCGTTCTATTTGACCTATGCCGCAGATGGCACGCCGCAGGCTGCCTTTCATCTCGCCCGTCACAATCCGCTGCTAAAGCTGGCGGGCGGCGAGGCGTCGTGGCTGCTCGCGGTCAACGGCCCGGATGCCTATGTATCGCCGGACTGGTACGTCTCGCCGGATCAGGTTCCGACCTGGCTCTACCAGTCGGTGCATCTGAGCGGGCCGGTTCGGCTGTTGTCGGATGACGAGCTGGCGGTGCAGCTCGAGGTGCTCAGCGCCAAGTTCGAGAGCTGGCTGCTGCCGAAAAAGCCGTGGACGTCGGCCAAGATGACGGCGGGTCGGCTGGAGACGATGAAGAAAGGGATCGTTGGGCTGGTCATGACCGTTGAGGAGGTCGAAGGCAGCTTCAAGCTGAACCAGCACAAGTCGGATGCCGATTATGCAGCGATCGCGAATGCGCTTGACGGCGGCGATGCCGATGCCAAGCGGATCTCACAATTGATGCGGCAGGCAAGGCCGCAGATTTTCGCAGACGACACGAACATGCTCGAAGGGAGCGCATCATGAGCCTCGCTGACACCACCAAAGCTCCGGCCACCAGCGCGGCCAAGAAGCCGGCCACCGTCTTCGTCGATGGCGGCTCCGGCACCACCGGCCTCGGCATCAATGAGCGGCTGAAGCTCCAAAGCGACGTCGCGGTGAAGACCATTGCCGACGACAAGCGCAAGGATCCCGCGGCCAAGAAGGCGCTGATGGAGGAGGTGGATCTCGTCATACTCTGCCTTCCCGACGATGCCGCCAAGGAAACCGTTGCCCTGGTCGACGGCATGGGGGCTCACGCGCCCAAGGTGCTGGATGCCTCGACCGCCTACCGGGTCGCGCCGGACTGGGCTTACGGCTTTGCGGAGCTCACGCCT
This sequence comes from Bradyrhizobium sp. IC3195, assembly GCF_020193585.1. Classification (NCBI taxonomy): domain Bacteria; kingdom Pseudomonadati; phylum Pseudomonadota; class Alphaproteobacteria; order Hyphomicrobiales; family Nitrobacteraceae; genus Bradyrhizobium; species Bradyrhizobium sp. IC3195. The sequence continues at coordinate 693,974 of NZ_JADYVG010000001.1, forward strand.
GACCAGGCCGGCAAGATCAAGGCGGCGAAGAAGGTCTCCAATCCCGGCTGCTATCCGACCGGCGCGATCGCGCTGCTGCGGCCGATCGTCGATGCTGGCCTGCTGCCGCCTGATTATCCCGTCACCGTCAACGCGGTGAGCGGCTATTCCGGCGGTGGCAAGTCGATGATCGCAAGCTTCGAGGATGGCAGCGCCCCGTCCTTCGAGCTCTACGGCCTCGGCTTCGAGCACAAGCATCTGCCGGAGATGCAGCTCTATTCGAACCTGACGCGGCGGCCGATCTTTATTCCCTCGGTCGGCAACTACCGGCAGGGCATGCTGGTCTCGGTGCCGCTCCAGCTCGACACGCTGCCGGGCAAGCCTGGCGGCGCCGACCTGCAAACCGCGATGGCAAAGCGTTACGCCGGCTCGAAATACGTCAAGGTGATGCCGCTGCAGAACGAGGCGAGCAAGGGCGGCCGGCTCGAGCCGGAGGCGCTCAACGAGACCAACATGCTCGAGCTCTACGTCTTCGCCAGCGACAAATATCACCAGGCGCTATTGGTCGCCCGGCTCGACAATCTCGGCAAGGGGGCATCCGGCGCAGCCGTGCAGAACATGCGGCTGATGCTCGGCCTGCCGGAGGAGTGAGGCAGGCCTCTATCCTCCGTCATTGCGAGCGAAGCGAAGCAATCCAGAGCTTCCACCGCGGAAATAGTCTGGATTGCTTCGTCGCAAGGGCTCCTCGCAATGACGTGGAAAGTGCTTCAAACCACCCTGAAGATCGCCAGCACCAGCACGGCCTGGGCGAAGAAGCCGACGGTGAAGGCGAGGGTGCGGAACACCGGAATTCCGAGCGCATAGACGATGATGTGCGCGATGCGCGACCAGAAATAGACGGCGCAGGCGAGCACCGTCCATTTCGTGGAATAGTCGATCGCGTTCAGGATCAGCACCAGCGGGGCGAAGATGACGAGGTTCTCGACCGCGTTGTCATGGGCGAACATCAGCCGGTTGGCCCACTCCGCCTGCGGCTTGTCGCCGCGCGAGGGGTTGGCCATGGCACCGCTCAAACCGCGAACCTGGCAGCGGTTGATGATGTAGGGAACCCACAGAACGCCCGTCAGGATCACCGTCAGTGTCAGCCAGAACAATTCGCGTGTCATAGTGCCGGTCCCCTGTGTCGTCGCTGGATTGAGGCTAGAGCATGATCCGGAAAAGTGAGTAGCGGTTTTCCGAAAAGATCATGCTCAAACAATTAGTCTATACGAAAGCGCGCCGGATTCCGCTACGCGCGAACTCTGACATAGCTGCCGGGCGCGTCCTCGATCGGCGGAAATGCGTCGCTGCCGACCACGCGCGCCGGGACTTCCTCGGGGTCGAGCTCGCCCAGCCACTCCCGCCAGTCCGGCCACCACGAGCCCTTGTGCTCGGTGGCGCCCTTCATCCACTGCGCGACGCTGACGTTCTTGATGTTGTCGTTGGTCCAATACTGGTACTTGTTCGCGGCAGGCGGATTGACCACGCCCGCGATGTGGCCCGAGCCGGACAGCACGTATTTCACCGGGCCGCCGAAGAATTGCGAGCCGTAGAGCACCGATTCCGCGGGCGCGATGTGATCCTCGCGGGTGGCGAGATTGTAGACCGGCACCTTCACCTTGGAGAGATCGAGCAGGGTGTTGTCGAGCGCCATCGTACCGGTGGAGAGCCGGTTCTCCAGATAGCAATTGCGCAGGTAATAGGAATGGTTGGCCTGGGTCATCCGTGTCGCATCGGAGTTCCAATGCAACAGGTCGAATGCGCTCGGCTGCTGGCCCTTCAGATAATTGCTGACCACGTAGGACCAGATCAGGTCGTTGGACCGCAGCATGTTGAAGGCCATGGCCATCTTCGAGCCTTCGAGCACACCGGCCGTCTTCATGTCCTGCTCGATCGCGGCGATCTGCTCCTCGTCGACGAACACGAGCAGATCGCCCGCATGAGTGAAGTCGACCTGGGCCGCGAAGAACGTCGCGGACGACACGCGCTGGCGGCGCTTCTCGGCGAGCCAGGCCAGCGTGGTCGCGAGCATCGTGCCGCCGACGCAATAGCCGGCGGTGTGCACCTTCATCTCGCCGGTGATCTTCTCGATCACGTCCATCGCCGTGAGCGGGCCTTCCTTCATGTAGTCTTCCCAGCCCTTGTTGCCGAGCCGCTTGTCGGGATTGACCCATGAGATCACGAAGACGGTGATGCCCTGATCGACGCACCACTTGATGTAGGATTTCTCCGGCTTGAGATCGAGGATGTAGAACTTGTTGATCCAGGGCGGCACGATCAGGAGCGGGGTGCGCAGCACCTTCTCCGTCGTCGGCGAATACTGGATCAGCTGCATCATCTCGTTCTGGTAGATCACCTTGCCCGGCGTCGTCGCCATGTTGACGCCGACGACGAGATTGTCCGGGTTGGACTGGCGGATCTTCAGCATGCCCTTGCCGGCGGCGATGTCCTCGGCCAGCATCTTCAGGCCGCGCGCGAGGTTCTCGCCGCTGGACGCCACCGTCTCGCGCAGCACTTCGGGGTTGGTCAGCACGAAGTTCGACGGCGAGAGCGCGTTGGTGACCTGCTGGACGTAGAACTCGGCCTTGCGGCGCGTGTGCGGATCGAGCCCTTCGGCGTCGCGCACCAGCTCCTGCGCCCATTTGGTCGTGAGCAGATAGAGCTGCATGACGAAGTCGAAGAACTGGTTCGACTTCCATTCCGGATCGGCAAAGCGCTTGTCGCGCGGCGAGGGCGCGATCGCGGGCTCGGCGTCCTGACCGGCCATGCGACGCACCGCCGAGCCCCACAGGTCGAGATAATCCTTGGCAAGCTTGGTCTGGAGATCGGACGAGCGGGACGTGTCCGACAGCCAATATTCGGCGACCGACGTGAACGTCTTGACGACCTCGGCAAGCTCGGCCGGCGGGCGGTCCTGCACCTCGCCGCTCTCGCGCGGCTTGAGATAGGCGGCGAGCGCCTTGCCGCCGCTCTCCATCGCCCGCGCGACGTTCATCGCAAAGGCTTCGGCGTCGAACTTCGTCTCGGGTTTCGGCGTATCGGTCGTGGCCATACTCATGAGCAGAACAGTAACGATTCATTCCGTATTCGTCACCGCGAAGCTCGCATGTTTGACGTTAAACACTCTCGAAGATGTGTTGCACTGCGACAAATCTTCTTGGTTCCGTCACAATGGAGCCGCACGGCTCGGCTTGTTGGGCATCGGTTGTTTTCTCGCTCGCACCATTTGGGCAGCAATGGTTTGAGCTTGGGCACGGTCTTGGGTAAGCTTGCCCCGGGGCCGTGCATTGGGACGAGTAGGGGATTTCCCAAGTGTTGGCGTTGTGGGACCTGCAAAAGACGCTGCCGATCTGCGGCGCGGTGCTGATCGCGGCGCTCGCCCTGGGCGGGTGTTCGAGCCAACTCGCGGATCTGGCGCCCGCGGATGCGCCGCCGCGTACCAGGGAGCCCGGCAGCTATCTGCCCGTGCACGATCTGCCCCCGGATCGCGATCAGGCGATCATCCCGCTGGAGCAGCGCGCCAAGATCGAGGCCGAGCTCGCCGCCGCGCGCGATCGCCAGGCCGCTGCCGCCAAGGACGCCAAATAGGCCCGTGGCCGCGAGACTGCCAACGTAATCGCTGGCGCCTCCGCTTTGCCGTGCTAAAAGACCTCGGTTCAGCCTGGAGTCAGGGCGAACGACTTCAATCTTCGTTGCCGACGATTGCTCTAAGTATTTGATTCTGAGTAATTTTCGCGATGGAGCCTGAGTGCTTTCGTGCCGGCCCTCGCGGCCCGTCGATTCTGTCCTGACCGGTTGCCCGGAGCCTAGAGAGCCATGGAAGAATTTTACCGCATTCGCCGCCTTCCGCCTTACGTGTTCGAGCAGGTCAACCGGGCCAAGGCGGCTGCGCGCAATGCCGGCGCCGACATCATTGACCTCGGCATGGGCAATCCGGACCTGCCGGCGCCGGCGCATGTGCTGGACAAGCTGAAGGAGACGCTCGGCAAGCCGCGCACCGACCGCTACTCGGCCTCGCGCGGCATCCCCGGGCTGCGCCGGGCCCAGGCCGCCTATTACGCCCGCCGCTTCGGCGTGAAGCTGAACCCCGACACCCAGGTCGTGGCGACGCTGGGCTCGAAGGAAGGTTTCGCCAACGTGGCGCAGGCGATCACCGCGCCGGGCGACGTCATCCTCTGTCCGAACCCGAGCTACCCGATTCACGCCTTCGGTTTCTTGATGGCGGGCGGCGTCATCCGCTCGGTGCCGTCGGAGCCGACGCCGCAGTTCTTCGAGGCGGCGGAGCGGGCGATCGTGCATTCGATCCCCAAGCCGCTCGCGCTCGTCGTCTGCTATCCCTCGAACCCGACCGCCTATGTCGCGAGCCTCGACTTCTACAAGGACCTCGTCGCCTTCGCGAAGAAGCACGAGATCCTGATCCTGTCCGATCTCGCTTATGCCGAGGTCTATTTCGACGAGAGCAACCCGCCGCCCTCGGTGCTGGAGGTGCCGGGCGCGATGGACTGCACCGTCGAGTTCACATCGATGTCGAAGACCTATTCGATGGCCGGCTGGCGCATGGGCTTTGCAGTCGGCAATGAGCGCGTGATCGCCGCGCTCGCCCGCGTCAAATCCTATCTCGATTACGGCGCCTTCACGCCGGTGCAGGTCGCGGCGACCGCGGCGCTGAACGGTCCGGACGATTGCATCAAGGAGATGCGCGACACCTACCGCAAGCGCCGCGACGCGCTGGTGGAATCGTTCGGCCGGGCGGGGTGGGAAATCCCGGCGCCGGAGGCCTCGATGTTCGCCTGGGTGCCGCTGCCGGAAGCCTTCCGCAGCGTCGGCAGCATGCAGTTCGCGACCCTGTTGGTGGAGAAATCCGGCGTCGCGGTCTCGCCCGGCGTCGGCTTCGGCGAGCATGGTGAAGGATATGTCCGCATCGCCATGGTGGAAAACGAGCAACGGATCAGGCAGGCCGCGCGCGGCGTCCGCCGCTTCCTTGAAAGCGGCATCGAAACGTTGCACAACGTGGTTCCTCTCGCCAATCGGCGGTAATTCTCTTCTGCAGGTTTTCTGAAGTATCATGGTCGCACCGCTGAAAGTGGGCATAGCGGGGCTCGGCACCGTGGGTGCCGAGGTTATCCGCTTGATCGAAACACAGGCGCGCGTGCTCGCAGGGCGCAGCGGCCGGGGCATCCGCGTGGTTGCGGTCACAGCGCGTTCGAAGGCGAAGAAACGCGGCATCGACCTGCGCGGCTTCGATTGGGCGAAGGACCCGATCGCGCTCGCCACGCATCCGGAGGTCGATTGCTTCGTCGAGCTGATGGGCGGCGCCGGCGATCCCGCGCTGTCGGCGGTGGACGCTGCGCTCGGTGCCGGCAAGTCGGTCGTCACAGCCAACAAAGCGCTGCTCGCCAAGCACGGCCTCAAGCTGGCCAAGGCGGCTGAAAAGCACGGCGGTGCGCTGAATTTCGAGGCAGCGGTCGGCGCCGCGATCCCCGTCATCAAGACGTTGCGCGAAGGGCTTGCCGGAACCGGCGTCAACCGCGTCTACGGCATCCTCAACGGCACCTGCAATTACATCCTGACCCGGATGGAGCAGGAGGGCCTGTCCTTCGCCGAATGCCTCAAGGATGCCCAGCGGCTCGGCTATGCCGAGGCCAATCCGTCCTTCGACGTCGACGGCCACGACACCGCGCAGAAGCTCGCCATTCTCGCCAGCCTCGCTTTCGGCACGAAAGTTGCTCAAAGTGCGGTGTATGTCGAAGGCATCTCCTCCATCGCGCCGGAAGATCTTCGCGCCGCCGACGATCTCGGTTATCGGCTCAAACTGCTCGGTGTCGCCGTTCGCACCGCCAAGGGCATCGAGCAGCGCGTGCATCCGACCATGGTGCCGAAATCCTCCTCGATCGCGCAGGTGATGGGTGTCACCAATGCGGTCACGATCGATGGCGAAGGCATTCCGCCGATCACGCTGGTCGGCCCCGGCGCGGGCGGTGCCGCGACCGCATCCGCCGTCGTCGCCGACATCGCCGACGTCGCGCGCGGCATCCGCGCCAATCCGTTCGGCCGGCCGATCGGGCAGCTGCGCGACACCAAGAAGGCGCCGATGGAGCGCCACGAGGGCGGCTATTACATTCGCCTGCTCGCCCGCGATTTCCCCGGCACTGCGGCCGCGATCGCGACGCGGCTTGCCGAGCAGAAGATTTCGATCGAGTCGATCGTGCAGCGTCATCCCAATGGCGGCGCTGCGCCCACTGACGGCAAGGCTGTCCCGGTGCCCGTCATCCTGATCACCTATGCCACTCACGAGGATGCCGTGCGCCGTGCGCTCGCCGCCGTGCAGAAGGACAAGGTGATCAGCGGACGGCCGCAGGTGATCCGGATCGAGAAGAACTAGAGCATGACCTCGGAAAAGTGTGAGCGGTTTTCCGGTAAGGTCATGCTCAAGCCATAAGGCGGTCGTTCGTTCGAACGAACACCGGGCGTTGTGAGTTGATGCGGGCGGAGATTTCCGTCCCAAACGTTTCGAAGGAGTAAGCCGATGTCGACCCATATTGAAGTCCCCCCGCACGCCTTGCTCGAGCGCATTCTCACGCTGGAGATCGTGCGGGTGACGGAGCGGGCGGCGGTGTCGTCGGCGCGGTTGCGCGGCCACGGCAACGAGAAGGCGGCCGACCAGGCCGCCGTCGACGCCATGAGGCGCGAGCTCAACAAGCTGCCGATCCAGGGCACCATCGTGATCGGCGAGGGCGAACGCGACGAGGCGCCGATGCTCTATATCGGCGAGCAGGTCGGCCTCAAGGCAGGTCCCGAGGTCGATATCGCGGTCGACCCGCTCGAAGGCACCACGCTGTGCGCCAAGAACATGCCGGGCTCGATCGCCACCATGGCGATGGCTGACGGCGGCACGCTGCTGCACGCCCCCGACGTCTACATGCAGAAGCTCGCGATCGGCCCCGGCTACGACAAGGGCGTCGTCGATCTCGATGCCTCGCCGGCCGACAATGTCCGCCGCCTCGCCAAGGCCAAGGGCGTGAAGCCCGAGGGCATCACCGTTCTCGTGCTCGACCGTCCGCGCCATGCCGACATCATTTCGAGCGTGCGCTCGACCGGTGCGGCCGTACGCCTGATCACCGACGGCGACGTTGCCGGCGTCATCCATTGCGCCGACCCCGACAACACCGGCGTCGACATGTATCTCGGCACCGGCGGTGCACCGGAAGGCGTGCTCGCCGCCGTGGCGCTGCGCTGCATCGGCGGCCAGATGCAGTGCCGCCTCATCCTCGATTCCGAGGAGAAGCGCGAGCGCGCCGCCAAGATGGGCGTCAACGATCCCAAGATGATCTACGGCATCGAGGACATGGCACGCGGCGACTGCCTGTTCGCCGCCACCGGCGTCACCACGGGCTCGCTGCTCTCAGGCGTCAAGTTCCGCAAGGATGGTGTGATCGAGACCGAGACGGTGGTGATGCGCTCCGTCACCGGCACCGTGCGCTACATCAAGGCCGAGCATCGCGAGCTGGCAAAGTTCCATCTGGATTGAGGCCGCGGTCATCCGCGCGCGATTGCTCGGCGCTTTGGTCGCAGACGGATCCGTCGTCTGTCTGCTATGGGCTGCGATGCGGTGCCGGGGCGAACATGTGCAGGTCGCGCAACATCAGAGCCAGCATGACGGCCCCCTGGAGCTGCCCAACCTCATCGGCCCAGGGCTGAAGAATGGACTTCGCGGTCGCCATGTCTCCGCGCGCGAGCGCGCTGCGCGCGTTTATGTCGGCCTCGGCATAGGTGTCAGTTGCAATCATACGGGACAGCGCCTGCGCGAGGCCTTCATCGAAGCTCTCCAGGCGTACTTCGGAGACGTAGTGATCAGGCTTGAGACCGATTTTGTTTCTTGGATGCGCCGGATCGAAATGCCCAACCTTTGCCAGCATGATCAGCAGAGGATGATTTCCGGCGATGGAAGGAGGAATGATCGGATAGGTCCTGATTCTCCCCGATCGATCATCAAGAGATGAGAAGGAGATGACCGGCCCAAGGTTGAAGCGCGACTTGCGATGGAGCACAGCAACGCGATGGTCGATCTCGGAGTCCGGTTTGAACACCTCACCGTTCTTGAAGCTCGCGTCGGGGTCGGCAGCGATGAGAAATGCCGAGAGCTGGGCAACCCGGCCGGTGACGGTGCGTTCGTCAAGCCCGTCCACCTCAAACTCGATCTCTCGTCCAGCGAACGCGGACAATCCGAGCGTATAAGCTCCCAGGGTCTTGCCGGAACGGAAGGGGACGATGTCCATCCACAATCCGAACGGCTGATCTGGATACGCCTCGAACGCGCGGCTTGACTGCTCCAGCCACATCTCGGGGGAACGGCCGATTTTTCCGTCCCAGATGACGGCGACAACATTAGGCAGTGCCGCAACCACGGCACCCACAAAGGCGGTCGTGAGGTACGTATTCTCGGCAAAATCCAGCGCTTTCGTTTCCGTATTGCCTTCGGCAGAGCCCATCGGCGCGACCACGAGGTGCGCACGATGGCGTCGAGCGGCGTGGAAAGCTTCCGGCCACAGCCAGGAAGCCCGCTCCCACAATTGCTGATCGAAAGGTATCGGCGCAGGCATCAGGAGGATCGTCATGAGATGATCTCCTGCGCGGATGAACAGGGGACCGTCAGCACCGTCGCTCGGTGCGAAGGTGCTACGGTTCCAGCGTATGTCGGCATGACGAACGCGTAAGAACTGGATCAAAGCCTCCTCGTCCGGGAGGCGGGCATCCTCGAGCAATATGTATGCGACAGAGACGGTTGTCATGGCCGGTGCGCTTCACCCCGACGAGTTGAGGTAGGCGACCAAACTCGTCCCTCACGTGCTTGATGCGCCGAACTAGCGCTATTGTTGCATGGAACGGATCATGCTTTAAAGCCCTCGATCTCGGCCGGCTAGCCGGGCCAAAACAAAATCAGCGGAGCGAAGCATGACCACACCATCCAATCTCTCCGCCGTCAAAGCCCTCGTCTTCGACGTGTTCGGCACAGTCGTGGACTGGCGCACCAGCCTGATTACCGACTTCATGTGGTGGAGCAAGCAGCGCGGCATCACCGCCGATTGGACCGCGCTGGTCGACGGCTGGCGCGGCATGTACATGGCCTCGATGGACGACGTGCGCCAACATCCCGAGCGCGGCTACGTCATGCTCGACGATCTGCATCGCCGCTCGCTGGAGCAGCTGGTCGATCAATTCGCGATCAGGGGCCTCACCGAGGCCGATCTCGACTACCTCACCAAAGGCTGGCACCGCCTGCATCCCTGGCCCGACAGCGTCGCCGGCTTGATGCGGCTGAAATCAAAGTTCGTGATCTCGCCGCTCTCGAACGGCAACGTCGCGCTGCTCACCAACATGGCGAAGTTCGCCGGCCTGCCGTGGGACCTCATCATGTCGGCCGAGCTGTTCGAGCACTACAAGCCCGATCCGGAAACCTATCTCGGCGCAGCAAAGCTGCTCTGCCTCAAGCCGGAAGAGGTGATGATGGTCGCGGCCCACAATGGCGATCTCGCTGCCGCCCAGAAGAACGGATTGAAGACCGCCTTCGTGGCGCGACCGACCGAATACGGCCCGCTTCAGAAGGTCGATTTCGAAGCAACCGGCAAGTGGGACATCGTCGCGAAGGATTTTGGCGGCATCGCCGATCAGCTCGGCTGCTGACATTCGCGGCGCAGCGGCGATCAATGGACTACGAAAGTGCGATCGGCAGTTCGGGATTGCTCGACGAGCTGCGGGAGTTCGATCCACGCGTGGTCGGGACGCTGCCTTTGGGGCTTGCGACGCCATTGAGCGACATCGATGTCGTCTGCCATGTTCTGGACGCGGTGGCTTTCGCCGAAGTGATCTGGCGCCGGTACCGCGCCTGTGGCGGGTTTGCGCTCTACCAATGGTGCTCCAGCCGGCGGCCGGTGGTCGCCCGCTTCGAGTGGGACGGCTGGCCGTTCGAGCTGTTCGGCGATCCCAGGCCGGTCGATCAGCAGGAAGGCTGGCTGCACTTCGAAATCGAGCGGAGATTGCTCGCGCTCGACGACGGGCGTCTGCGCAAAGCCGTGGCCGACCATAGGGCGCGCGGGATGAAGACCGAGCCCGCGTTTGCCGCCGCGCTCGGCATTGCCGGGGACCCGTATTCCGCATTGCTTGCATTGGGCCGTGAGAGCGACGCCCAGCTGCGGGCCCGCCTGGAGTGCCTGTAAGGTTCGCCGCGTGGGACCGCACAGATCCGGGCGGCTCGCGCCGCCCGGATCTGAACTGACGGCTACAACGTCATCTTCATCGGCTCCGGATAGTAGCGGAAACCATCTCCGGCTTTGGCGACATGGCCATAGCCTGGCCAGGCGAAGTGATAGGACATCACCGGGATCTTGTTCGCCGCCAGCATCGTCAGCAGCTTGACGCGCGACTCCGCCGCCTGCTTCGGGTCGGAATCGTAGGAGAACTCCATCCGTGGCTTCTCCAGCAGCAGCACCGAATGGTGCGAGAGATCGCCGAGGAAGGCGAACGACTTGCCGGCCGACGTCACCATGAAGATGGTGTGGCCGACGGTGTGGCCGGGGGCCGCGATCGCCTGCACGCCGGGCAGGAATTCCTCGCCATCCTTGAAGAATTTGATCCGATCCCGGACCGGCAGCAGGTTCTTGCGGGCGTGGATGACGAAATCCTTGGCCGCGCTGCCGAGCTTGCCTTCGTCGGTCCAGAAGTCGAAATCGCTCTGGGCAATGTAGACTTGCGCGTTGGGGAACAGCGGCTTGCCGCCCTCGTCGACGATGCCGCCGATATGATCGATATGGGCATGCGAGCATACGACGGCATCGATGTCGCCCGGCTTGATGCCGGCCTCCGTCATGCTCTTCTGCTGCCGTCCGGTGCTGGCGCCGAACATCTTCGATGAGCCCATGCCCGTGTCGAACAGGATGAGCTTGTCACCGGTGTTCACGATCGGAGAGTTCTGTTCGAGCACGACATTGTCCGGCGACAGGAAATTGTCGGCCAGCATCTTCTTGACCTCTTCCTTGGGAACGCCGGTGAAGGTCCCGGAGGGATCGCCGAGCGGAAGCGGTCCGTCGGATACGACGGTCACCTCGGCATCGCCGAGAATGAAGCGGTGCCAGTAGGGCGTCTGAGTGCCGAGCTTGGGCGCCCGCGCCATCGCGCTGCTGCCGAGCATGGCGCTGGCGCCGAGACCGGCCCCAAGTGCGAGTAGGGACCGACGCGAGACATCGAGTGTCATTCTTTTCCTCCGCTTTCGTCTTCTGTTTTGCGCAATCGTTGGCGCGGTAAGCGGCCGCCCGATCGGCCACGTGGCCGGAGGGCGGCGGAAAGCATGCTGCGCCGGTTGCGACAAGCTAGCAAGTGGAATTACCCGGTACGGCACGCTGAACGAGAACGATAGCCGGAGCGCGAAAGCGACGTCCAAAGGCAGGCTGCGCCAAGGCGCGGAATTGCGCGTTACGCAATTCTCAACGTGACGTCATTGCCTTCCGTCTCGGCAAAGCCCGCCTGCAGCACCTCTTCGCGCTTGTGACGCAGATGCGCACGCAGGATGTGGGCGAGCCCGACACCGTCGCGGCGCTGAAGCGCGTTCAGGATTGCCTCGTGCTCCTTCACGGCGAGCGCCCAGCGCTGCGCCGTCATCGGCGTGACATAGCGCGCGCGCCGGATGCGCGCGGTCACCGAGGCGTAAAGCCCGGCGAGCACAGGATTTCCCGCTGCGGTCACGATGGCTTCGTGAATCGCACGGTTGCCGCGGTAGTACTGGATCAGGTCGCGCTCGCGATAGTGCTGCACCATGTCCGCGTGCGCGGCGGCGATCGCATCGATCTCGGCGTCGCTGATGCGCTCGCAGGCGAGTTCGCCCGCGAGAGCCTCCAAGCCTTGGCAGACCTCGAACAGGTCGCGCATGTCCTTGTCGGTCAGCTTTGCTGCCCGCGAGCCGCGATGCGGCAGCAGCTGCACGAGCCCTTCCGCCGCCAGCACCTTGAGCGCCTCGCGCAGCGGCGTCCGCGAGATCTCGAGCCGCTCGCACAGCTCGCGCTCGGGAATCCGCGCGCCCGGCGGGATTTCGCCGTCGAGGAGGATGGCGCGGATGCGGTTGACGACCTCGTCGTGAAGCATGGCTCTGAGCTCAGTTTTGAATGCAAAAATGAACTTATACGCCCATATGGCCAAGTTCCAGCTTGAAAATCCAAAGTTTTGCATTCAAAAATGTAAAAAACAGAAAGGTATGAGGAAATGGATCTGCAAGTGGAGGCAGAAGACCTCGTGTTCGAGCGCGACGGCGGCATCGGGCGGATCACCTTCAACCGCCCGCAGGCCCGCAACGCCTTCACCTTCGCCATGTACGAGCGGCTCGCCGCGATCTGCGAGGAGGCCAACCGCGACCATGACATCAAGGTGCTGGTGCTGCGCGGGGCCGGCGACAAGGCCTTCGCCTCGGGCACCGACATCAATCAGTTTCGCGAATTCAGGACGCCGCAGGACGCCATCGACTACGAGAACCGTATCGACCGCGTTCTGACCACACTCGAGCAATGCCGGGTCCCCACGATCGCGGCGATCAACGGGTTCTGTACCGGCGGCGGGGCGGGCATTGCCGCGGCCTGCGACCTCCGCATCGGCACAAAAGCTGCGAAGATCGGATTCCCCATCGCCAGGACGCTCGGCAATTGCCTGTCGATGTCCAATGTCAGCCGTCTCACCGCGCTGATCGGCGCTGCGCGCGTCAAGGATCTCATCTTCACTGCGCGCCTCGTCGACGCCGCGGAAGCCGCAAGTGTCGGGCTGCTCGGTGAGGTCGTCGACGATCTTGCCGCCCTTGAACGACGCGCCGACGAGGTGGCCCGGCTCGTCGCGAGCCATGCGCCGCTGACGCTGAACGCGACCAAGCAGGCTGTCAGCCGTCTGCAGCGCCGGCTGACGCAGGACGAGGGCGAAGACCTCATCCTGATGTGCTACACGAGCCAGGATTTTCGCGAAGGGCTCGATGCTTTCCTCAACAAGCGCGCGCCGCAATGGCGCGGCCAATAGGACGAGCCGATGCAAAGCGATCCATCGCAATCCACCTCCCGCCGTTCGGGACCGCTGGCCGGCCTCAAGGTCATTGATCTCACTCACGTCATGGCGGGACCGACCTGCACCTTGATGCTCGCCGACATGGGCGCCGACGTGATCAAGATCGAGAAATGGCCGAACGGCGACGACACCCGTCATTCGGTGCCGCCGAAGATCGGGGACGAGGCGGCCTCCTTCCTGATGATGAACCGCAACAAGCGCGGCATCGTGCTGGACCTGAAGACCGACGGCGGCAAAGAGGTGCTGCGCCGGCTGATCGCCGATGCCGACGTGCTGGTCGAGAACTTTGCGCCGGGCGCGATGGAGCGCCTCGGCTTCGGCTATGAGGCGCTGCACGCGGAATTCCCGGCGCTGATCTATTGCTCGCTGTCGGGCTTCGGCCGCACCGGCCCCTACAAGCATCGCAGGGGGTTCGATCTCGTCGCGCAAGCCATGAGCGGCATCATGAGTTTTACCGGCGAGCGGCCCGACGGTCCGCCCGTCAAGTGCGGCCCGCCGCTGTCGGACATCACCGCCGGCCTGCTCGCGAGCATGGGCATCCTGGCCGCCTACACCCATCGCCTCAAGACCGGTGAAGGCCAATGGGTCGAGACCTCGCTTTATGAAGCCGCCTTGGTGCAGACCTATTGGCAGTCGACCATCGCGCTCGCCGCGGGCACCGCGCCGCGCGCGATGGGCTCGGCGCATCCGCTCAACGCGCCGTACCAGGCGTTTGAAGCCTCGGACGGCTGGCTCGTGGTCGGCGGCGCCAACAAGAAGCATTGGCTGTTGATGCTGGAAGCGCTCGGCGCGAGCGAGCTCGCCGACGATCCGCGCTTCGTCACCGGTGCCGATCGCATGGCCAACCTGAAGGAGCTCGAAGCCGTCCTCAGCGAACGCTTCCGCAAGCAATCGCGGGCGCATTGGCTCGCGGCGCTGGACGAGAAGGGCGTGCCGTGCGGCCCCGTGCACGACATGCTGGAGGCGCTGAGCGATCCGCAGACGCTGGCGCGCGAGATGGTCGTCGAGGTCGAGCACTCCACGCTCGGGTCCGTCAAGACGATCGGGCTTCCCATCAAGTTTTCGGAGACCCCGGGCAAAGTGCGATCAGGCGCACCGGTCTATGGAGAGCACACGAAAGAGGTTCTGGCCGAGCATGGGTTCGACCAGTCACGAATCGAAGCGCTCGAAAAAGAAGGCGCAATCGTCTCGGCCCGGGAACGACGCGAGGAACACGTCGCCTGACCGGACGTCGATACGACAACAACAAAAGATAAAGATCAGCTGGAGGAAATCATGGGTCGGACGCCAACATTTCTGCTCTCCGCAGCCGCAGCCGTGCTCGCCGGCACCATGCCGGCGCTCAGCGCCTGGCAACCGCAAAAGCCGATCGAGTTCGTGGCCACCGCCGGCCCCGGCGGCGGCACCGACAATCTCGCGCGCGCGGTGCAGAACATCATCACCAAGCACAAGCTGATCGAGCAGCCGATCGTCGTCGTCAACAAGGGGGGCGGCAGTGGCGCTGAAGGCTATGTCTACGGCAAGGCCTCCGCCGGTGATCCCTACAAGGTGATCTTCGGCACCTCGAATGCCTGGCAGCAGCCGCTCGTCTCCAAGGTCGCCTTCAACTACACCGATCTCACGCCGATCGCGGCGATGGCGCAGGACGAGTTCCTGCTCTGGGTCAAGCAGGACGCGCCGTACAAGACTGCGAGCGATTATCTGAAGGCGGCCGCATCGGGCGAATTCAAGATGGGCGGCGCGCAGTCCAAGGACACCGACGAGGTGCTGACGCGCATGATCGAGAAGGCCGGCAAGGTCAAGCTGACCTATATCCCGTTCAAGAGCGGCGCCGAGACCGCCGTGCAGCTCGCCGGCGGACACCTCGATTCCCACGTCAACAACCCCAGCGAAAGCCTCGGGCAATGGCGCGGCAGCACGCAGCGCCCGCTCTGCGTGTTCAGCCCGAAGCGGCTGCCGCAGGGGCCGAAGGTCACCGCGACGGAAGGCTGGGGCGACGTTCCAACCTGCGTCGAGCAGGGTCTCGACATCAACCAATATGAGCAGCCGCGCACGGTGTGGCTGCCCGGCAAGGTCGCGCCGGAGCAGGCCGCGTTCTATGTCGACCTCATGAAGAAGGTGCAGGCGACGCCGGAGTGGAAGGACTACATCGAGAAGACCTCCCAGGTCGACACGTTCCTCACCGGTGCCGAGCTCGAAAAATTCATCAAGGAGGACCTCGAGCGCATCAAGCAGGTCGCGGGCGAGCAGGGCTGGCTGGTCAAGTGAGGCCGAGGATGGGCTTCGATCGCGCCGCCAACTGTAGCCCTGGTCCTCATCCTGAGGGCCCGCCGGAGGCGGGCGTCTCGAAGGATGGCCGCGGATGCGATGTCGCCTGGAGCCGTCCTTCGACACGCGCGAAAAAGCGCGCTCCTCAGGACGAGGACTGTTTCGCCGGAGCTGCCCATGATCTCCCGTCGCGCGCTTGAACTTGCGACCGCCGTGCTCACCGGCAGCTTCGGCGTAGCCGTCGTCGTCTCCAGCCTCGACAACGGCATCGGCTGGTCGAGCGCAGGCGTGGACGCCGGCACATTCCCGTTCCTGACCGGGATCATCGTCGTGCTCGGCAGCCTCTACAATCTGGTGCGAGGCGTGGTGCCGGCCGCGACGCTCGCAAACGTTCCCATCGCGATCACGTCGATCGAGCTGCGCCGGCTCGTCGGCCTGTTCGTGCCGGCTGCCATCTTCGTCGCTGCGATCCCGCTCGCCGGGATGTATGTCGCCTCCGCTCTCTATGTCTTCGCGGTGCTGGCGATTCCCCGACACCAATCCGTGCCGCGCGCCCTGGCTATGGCAGGAGCTACGGCGCTCGCGCTCTACCTCGTGTTCGAGCGCATGTTCCAGGTCAGTCTGCCGCGCGGCGCACTGGCTTCCGCGCTCGGGTTCTGAGGGAGCAGCGGGATGGACAATCTCCAGGAGCTCCTGCACGGCTTCACCATCGCGGTCACGGTGCCGCATCTGGTCCTGATGGTGGTCGGCGTGCTGCTCGGCATTCTCGTCGGCGTGCTGCCGGGGCTGGGCGCGCCGAACGGCGTGTCGCTGCTCCTGCCGCTCACCTTCGGCATGCAGCCGGTCTCGGCCATCATCCTGCTCTCCAGCATGTATTGGGGCGCGCTATTCGGGGGATCGGTGACCTCCATCCTGTTCAATATCCCGGGGGAGCCGTCGTCGGTGGCGACCACCTTCGACGGCTATCCGATGGCGCGCGACGGCAGGCCGACCACCGCGCTCGCGACCGCCTTCGGTTCGGCGGCGTTCGGCGCGCTGGTCGGCGTCATCCTGATCACCTTCCTCGCCTCCTGGGTGGCGCAGGCTGCGCTCGCGTTCGGGCCGGCCGAGTATTTTGCCGTCTATTTTCTCGCCTTTGCCAGCTTCGTCGGCATGGGCGGTGCGGCGCCGATCAAGACCGTCGTGGCGCTGGCGCTCGGCTTTGCCATCGCCGCCATCGGCATCGACACAGTCTCCGGCAGCGTGCGCCTCACCATGGGCGTGGACGAACTCGTCAAGGGCGTCAGCTTCGTCGTGGCGGTGATGGGCCTGTTCGGCATTGGCGAACTGCTTGTCGCCGTCGAGGAGGAATTTCACGCGCGCGCCGTCTCGTCCAAGATCGATTGGCGCGAGGTGTTTCGCGCCGTCGGCCGCCTGCCGCGGCACGGCGTCGCCCTGCTGCGCAGCGCCGCGATCGGCTGCTGGATGGGCATCACGCCGGGCGGCCCGACCGCGGCCTCCTTCATGAGCTACGGCATCGCGCGCCGCTTTTCACGGCGCGGCCGACATTTCGGCACGGGCGAGGTCGAAGGCATCGTCTCGCCGGAGACGGCCGATCATGCCGCCGGCACCAGCGCGCTGCTGCCGATGCTCTCGCTCGGCATTCCGGGCTCGGCAACCGCGGCCGTGATGATGGGCGGGTTGATGATCTGGGGCCTCAATCCCGGGCCCATGCTGTTCGTGGACCAAAAGGATTTTGTCTGGGGCCTGATCGCCTCGATGTATGTCGGCAACATCGTCGCCGTCGCCCTGGTGCTGCTGACGGTCCCGGTGTTCGCCGCCCTGATGCGGATTCCCTTCGTGGTGATCGCGCCGCTGATCGTGATCATCTGCGTCGTCGGCGCCTATTCGGTGTCGAACTCCTATCTCGACGTCGTCATGATGCTCGGCTTCGGGGTCGTCGGCTATCTCTTCAAGAAGCTGTTCTATCCGCTGGCGCCGCTCGTGCTCGCGATCGTCATCGGCGACAAGGCCGAGGACGCCTTCCGGCAGTCGATGCTGATCTCCAAGGGATCTCTCGGCATTTTCTTTGCGAACAAGCTGGTGACGTGCTTGATCGTGGGCGGCATCGCGCTGCTGCTGCTTCCGCTTCTGTTGCAGCTGCCGCGGCTCTGGCGCAAACCTGCGTCGCCCGCGACCGATGCGCCAGTCCAGGAAAGGGCGATCATATGACCGCAAAGCCGCTGATTGCGCTGGCCATGGGAGATCCAGCCGGCATCAGCCCGGAGCTGACGGCCAAGCTCGTGGCGCAGGACGACATCCGCGCGCGCTGCCGGCTCGTCGTCATCGGCGACCGCCGCATTTTCGACGAGGGCGCGCGCATTGCCGGCGTCAAGCCGGAGCTGAAGATGCTAGAGCAGGGCGCCGATCTTCGCGCAGCGCAGGAAGATGCGCTGTTCGTCGATCTCCGCCACCTCGACCCCAGAGAGGTCGAGCCGAAGAAAGCGACCCTTGCCGGCGGAAAATTTGCGCTGGCCAATTACAGGCATGCGCTCGAGCGCGGCCGCGACGGCCATGTCGACGCGGTCTGCTTCACCCCCTTTAACAAGCAGGCGATGCGCCTTGCCCGTGCCGAGTACGACGACGAGATCGCGTTCTCCGCCGAGGTCGTCGGTCTCAAGACGCCGGCAAGCGAATTCAACGTGCTGGACCGGCTCTGGAACGCACGGGTCACCTCGCACATCCCGCTCAGGGACGTCGCTGCGAAGCTATCCGGCGAACGCATCCATCGCGCGCTCAGACTAACCGATTCCTGCATGCGCAACGCCGGCTTTGCGCGGCCACGCATCGCGGTCGCAGGCCTCAACCCCCATGCCGGCGACGGCGGCAATTTCGGCCGCGAGGAGATCGACGTGATTGCGCCGGTGGTCGCAGCAAGCCAGAGCGAGGGCATTGCCGCGGAGGGACCGTTTCCGGCCGACACCGTGTTCCTGCGCGCCAAGGCCGGCGCCTTCGATGCCGTGCTGACGATGTATCACGACCAGGGCCAGATCGCGATGAAGCTGATGGGTTTCGCTCGCGGCGTGACCTTGCTCGGCGGCTTCCCGTTCCCGATCTGCACGCCCGCGCACGGCACCGCCTACGACATCGCGGGTCAAGGTATCGCATCGATTGGCGCCAGCCGCGCGGCGTTGCTGCTCGCCGCGGAGATGGCGGCGCGTCGTCTCGGCTGAACTTGCACGCGCGAAGGGAGCGACCGCTGATTGCGCTCGCCTTGCGCGCAGACTTAGACTTTAGGGAAAAACTGGAAACTTCCGCCGTCGCGAGGAGTTGGCGCCCCATGAACATCTTCCACGTCGGAGCTGGAACATGGTCGACGACAGCCCGCTACGAACAGCGGTGGACACCGCTTGGTGCGTGTACCTTGCCCGGCATCGCAGCGTCGATGCAGCGGATGGCCGTCGTTGCCTGCTCGAGCGTCATCTGCAAGGGAGGCGGGAAGCGCGCGAGAGTAACGGTGATGCCCAGGAACTCGCAGCATTCGGGCTTGCCTATCTCGAGCGGCTTTCCGATGACGAATGTTGAGGCTCATCGAGGGCGGTATCTGTCGGCTGGCTAGCGCGAGCGCAAGGCCGGATTGGACCTTGCTCGCGATTTCGAACCTTCTGTCTGCGGCCATCGTGCTGATCGTGCGTTCAGCGATATAGCGAGCTCCAATGCGTATCGCCCAGCTGGCTCCGCTTGCCGAAAGCGTCCCTCCGAAGCTCTACGGCGGCACCGAGCGGGTGGTAGCCTGGCTTGTGGATGAGCTTGTCGAGCTCGGTCACGACGTCACGCTGTTTGCCAGCGGTGACTCCCGAACGAGAGGCAAACTCCACCCGGTATGGCCACGCGCGCTGCGTCTCGGCCGGAAGGGCGCCGATCCGAACGCAGCCTGCGCGATGCTGCTGGAAGCGATCGCGAGACGAGCCAACGACTTCGACGTGATCCACGCCCATCTCGACTGGCTTCCGCTGCCGTTGCTCAGTCGCGTTGGCGTACCGTTCCTGACGACCATGCACGGCCGCCTTGACTTGCCTGGCTTGCCTGACGTGGTTCGGCAGTTCCCAGAAGCATGCTTCGTGTCGATCTCGGATCACCAGCGCCTGCCGCTTCCGGATGCGAAATGGATTGGGACGATCCAGCACGGGCTGCCGTCGGAGCTGTTGGACCCATCCTATGAGGAGGGATCCTATCTGGCGTTTCTTGGCCGTCTCACGGAGGATAAGGGTCCGGAGGACGCCATCCGCATCGCGCACGCAGCCCGGATGCCTCTTCGCATCGCCGCGAAGATTCCACGCGCCGAGACTGCCTACTTCAGGAAACACCTTGCGCCCCGGATCGACGGCGAGATGATCCAGCTTATCGGCGAAGTCGACGACGTGAAGAAGCAATCATTCCTTGGCGGAGCAGCCGCTCTGCTATTTCCGATCGCTTGGCCGGAGCCTTTCGGGCTGGTCATGATCGAGGCGATGGCGTGCGGAACGCCCGTGATCGCCTATCGCTCCGGCTCTGTCCCTGAGGTCATCGAGCACGGCCTAACCGGTTTCATCGTCGAGAACGAGGAGCAGGCGGTCAAGGCGGTCGGCGAATTGGGCAAGCTGGATCGAAGGAGAGTGCGCGCCCGCTTCGAGGAACGCTTCACCGCATACCGAATGGCGCGCCAGTACGAAGATCAGTACCGCAAGCTGGCTGCCGCGGCAGCTCGGAAGGTCAACACGCAAATGTCGGAAAGGTGAAGGGAGGCGGCGATGTCGCTGTGCTAGATCGCCGCGCCCAATGAGGTGTCGCCGAGCCGGATTCCTTCTGTTTTGCCCGACGTGTCAAAGAATCTTCGCGCGTGCAAAAACAGCGAGGTAAGACAACCCCTTGGCTACTGTGCATGGGGTTGTTTTCGCGAGTTTTGATCGAGGCGGGCCCGCTCGCCTCACGCGCCGCAGACGATCACGCCGTACCAGCCGAGCCCGCGATAGGTCTCGTAGCCTGGGGTGGCATGGAACGCGACCAGTGTGCCCGTGCGTTCCTGATAGAAGCCGGAGCGCTGGCCGTTCAGCGACAGCGAGATGCGTTCGCTGAGGATGCCCTGGCCGTCGGAGGCCGCGATCACGCGAAAATTGGAATCGACCA
The DNA here is from genome assembly GCF_020193585.1 of Bradyrhizobium sp. IC3195. Lineage (NCBI taxonomy): Bacteria > Pseudomonadati > Pseudomonadota > Alphaproteobacteria > Hyphomicrobiales > Nitrobacteraceae > Bradyrhizobium > Bradyrhizobium sp. IC3195. The sequence continues at coordinate 714,494 of NZ_JADYVG010000001.1, forward strand.
GCAGCACGCGCGCCTTGTCGCTGTCGCCGACGCGCACGCCCTGCACGATGGCGCGGGCCTGCGGCTCCCAGTCGAAATGGATGGCGAGCACCCCGATCGGTGCGCCATGAGCCTGGCCGCCGGCGCGGACGCTGGCGCAATAGGTCGCGACCTGCGCATTGCCGAGCAGCGGCTGGTTCTCGACGTCGCCGGCGACATAATCGTCGCCGGAGCGAAGGCCTTTCGCATCGCGAAACCATCTGGTGTGGGCGACGTTCTGGCCGACGACGCGGAAGCGGTCGGCGCGGCCGTTGGCGATGACGTTGCCGTCGAGGTCGCAGAGCCAGAGATCGAGATAGACGGTGTAGGCCCCGAGGATCACGCCGAGGCGCTGCGAGGCATGGGAGACGGCCGCAGCACTGGGCGAGGCCGCGCAATCGACCACGGCGGAATCGGTCGCCCACCAGCGCACATCGCAGGTGCGTTCGTAGAGATTGCGGTCGATCAGCTCGATCGCGTTGAGCGACAGGTCGACCATGCGCTCGCCGCGGGAGCGCTGGCTCATGCGGTCGATCGAGGCGACGAGATCGCCGGTGCGTTTGGTCAATTGGGTCTCGAGCTCGCGGGCGATGGTCTCGACCTGCTGGCCGACGCCGCGCACCTCCTGCGCCACCACCGCAAAGCCCGCGCCTTGCGCGCCGGCGCGCGAGCTCTCGATCAGCGCGTTGAGCGCCAGCATCTTCATCTGGTTGGTGATCTGCTGGATCGACTTGGTCTTGTCGACCGCGATCTGGTTGACCTCGGCGGTGAGACGGTTGATCAGCGCGGAGATGTCGGAATCATCGTCCGCGGGCTCGGTGGCGATCGGCTTGGCTTTCAGACCCAGCGCAGCAGACATCGGGGACTTCCCTTGGCAATGAGGTCTGATCTGCAATGAACCCGGAACAACGACTTACAGATCGAATACGATTCTTTTTCGAGGATTCCGCCTAACGCCTGCTTAATTTGCTGTTTGACGGGATGCCTAAATGATAGTCAGTGCGCCCGTCGGGGCGGCCATCCACCGCTTTGTGCGGCCGGACCGTTGCAAATCCGTCCCGGATGCCGACCAATCCCCTGAAGCCAGTGACTCTGCGTTCGCGTGACCGCCTGGCCCTTCGAGTTCCCCAACATCTGCCTCTGTCATGACGCCGCCAGCCACCGCCTTGCCTATCGAAGCGCCCCAGGCCTTCCTGGGCGTGGCGCGCTCGCTCACCGACAAGCTGTGGCGCGACCGGCTTGATGCCCGCGGGGCAGCCCAGGCGCTCGCCATCGTGCAGCGGCACCAATTGCCGGAACTGCTGGCGCGGGTACTGGCGGGCCGCGGTGTCGACATCGACGCGGTGTCCGACTTTCTCGATCCGACCATCCGAAAGCTGCTGCCGGACCCGTTCACGGTGACGGAGATGGAGGCCGCTGCCAAACGCATTGCGGATGCCGCGACCAAGGGCGAGAAGGTTGCGATCTTCGGCGACTACGACGTCGACGGCGCGACCTCGGCGGCGCTGCTGGCCTGGCATCTGCGCCATTGCGGGCTCGATCCGCTGATCCATATTCCCGACCGGATTTTCGAGGGCTATGGCCCCAACACGGAAGCGGTGCGCGCGCTCGCGGCCAAGGGCGCCACGCTGCTGATCACAGTCGATTGCGGCACCACCAGCATAGAGCCGCTCGCCGAGGCCAAGCGCCTCGGCATGTCCGTGGTCGTGATCGACCATCACCAGGCTGGCACGGAGCTGCCGGTGGTGGATGCGCTGGTCAATCCGAACCGGCTCGACGATCTCTCCGGCCTCGGTCATCTCGCCGCCGTCGGCCTCGTGCTGGTGACGCTGGTGGCGGTCAATCGCGAGCTGCGCCAGCGCGGCTTCTGGACCAGCGAGATGCCCGAGCCCGATCTCCTGGGCATGCTGCATCACGTCGCGCTCGGCACCGTCGCCGACGTCGCGCCGCTGATCGGTCTCAACCGCGCCTTCGTCGCCAAGGGGCTGATCGCGATGCGGCGGCGCGACCATGTCGGCCACACCGCGCTGATGGACGTGGCGCGGCTCAATGGCCCGCCGGAGGCCTGGCATCTCGGCTTCATGCTGGGCCCGCGTGTCAATGCCGGTGGCCGTATCGGCCGCGCCGATCTCGGCGTGCGGCTGCTGCTCGAAGGCGACAGCGTCGAGGCAGCGCGGATCGCGGCCGAGCTCGACCGTCTCAACAGCGAACGTCGCGTCATCGAGCAGGCGGCGGAAGCCCAGGCCGAAGCCGAGGCGCTGGCCTCGATCGGGTTGGAGGACAAGCTCGCCGTGATCGTCACGGCCTCGGAAGGGTGGCATCCCGGCGTGGTCGGCCTCGTTGCCTCCCGCCTGAAGGAGAAGTTCTCGCGGCCGGCCTTTACCATTGCGCTGGAGCCGGGCGGCATCGGCACCGGCTCCGGTCGCTCGATCGCCGGCGTCGATCTCGGCAAGGCGGTGCGGCAGGCGGTCGCCGACGGCATCCTGCTCAAGGGCGGCGGCCACGCGATGGCCGCGGGCGTGACGCTGCGCAAGGAGAAGCTCGCCGAATTCCGCGCCTATCTCGAGACCGCGCTGGCGCGCGACGTCGCCGAGGCGCGCCACGTCAACGAGCTCTATATCGACGGCGCAGTCACCGCCCGTGCGGTGACGCCGGAGCTTGCGGCGACGCTCAATCGCGCCGGTCCCTTCGGCAGCGGCAATCCGGAGCCGGTGCTGGCGCTGCCGGCGCACCAGCTCGTGTTTGCCGACGAGGTCGGCCAGTCGCATCTGCGCCTGCGCTTCAAGGCGGGCGACGGCGCCATCGTCAACGGCATCGCGTTCCGTTCAGTCGGCCAAAAGCTCGGCAATGCGCTGCTCGCCAATCGCGGCCAGCAGATGCATGTCGCGGGCTCGTTGTCGGTCGATCGCTACCAGGGCGCCGAGCGCGTGCAATTCCGTGTCGTCGACGTCGCGCTACCGGATCAGGGGCCATCCGTGATTAGATGATGCATGATCCGGAAAAGTGCGAAGCGGTTTTCCGACAACGATCAAAGACAACGGTTCCAAACAACAAAAAAGGGAGTGAGGGATGGCAGGGCAGGTTGAGGGCAAGGTCGCATTGGTGACGGGCGGCGCCTCCGGCATTGGCGAGGCTACCGTCGAGCTGTTCGCACGCGAAGGCGCTACGGTCATCGCGACCGACATCGATGAGCTGAGGGGCCCCGAGCTGGTCAGGCGCATCACCAGGGAGGGCGGCAAGGCGATCTTTCTGGAGCAGGATGTCACCAGCGAAGAGCGCTGGATCGAGATCGTCGCCGAGATCGCAAAGCGCTTCGGCCGGCTCGACGTGCTCGTCTCCAATGCGGGTATCGGCATTTCGGTGCCGTCGATCGTCGACATGACGCTCGCGGACTGGCGCAAGCAGAATGCGATCAATCTCGATGGCGTGTTTCTTTCGGTGAAGCATTGCCTGCCCCTGATGCGCAAAACCGGCGGCGGCTCGATCGTCATGATGTCCTCGCTCGCCGGCCTGCGCGGCTCGCCCGGATTGTCGGCCTATTCGGCGACCAAGGGTGGCGTGCGGCTGTTCGCCAAATCCATTGCGATGGAGTGCGCGGCGGCGGGCGACGGCATCCGGGTCAACTCGGTTCACCCCGGCATCATCGACACCCCGATCTGGGGCAAGATCCCGACGGGGGCGGCCGGCGCCGGCCAGAACGCCCCGATCGATCCGGAGGAGCGCGCCAAGGTGGTGACGCCGCTTGGTCGTGCGGGCCAGGCGGCGGAGATCGCCTCGGGCGTGCTATACTTGGCTTCCGATGCCTCGCGCTACGTCACCGGCAGCGAGCTCGTCATCGACGGCGGCATGAATGCCGGCGGCGTGCCGCGGCGCGCTTGAGCTGCGCAGGGCAGGGTGGCGGCCGCAGGGGCTGACGCGCAGGCGCAGTCCCTGTACAACACTGGGCAGCTCCCGACCGAAAGAGGTGTCCTTCGCCATGGCGCACAGCCTTCACGCTTCTTCACCCGCGCCCGCGCCATTCCGTTCCAACCGGCCGGATCTCGCCACCGACGCGATCCGCACCGCGCGCGAGGATCTCGCCGCCTGCTTCCGCATGGCCGCGCGCAACGGCTTTGAGGAGGGCATCTGCAACCACTTCTCGGCGGTCGTGCCGGGCCATGACGACCTGTTCCTCGTCAATCCCTACGGCTACGCTTTCCGCGAGCTGACCGCGTCGAAGCTGTTGATCTGCGACTTCCACGGCAACGTGCTCGACGGCGAGGGTGTGCCCGAGGCGACCGCCTTCTACATCCATGCCGAGATGCACAGGCTGCTGCCGCGCGCCAAGGTCGCCTTTCACACCCACATGCCCTACGCGACAGCGCTGTCGATGATCGAGGGCGAGCCCCTGATCTGGGCCGGCCAGACCGCGCTGAAATTCTACGGCCGCACCGCGGTCGACCGCGACTACAACGGCCTCGCGCTCGACAGCCGCGAAGGTGCCCGCATCGCGTCCGCCGTCGGCGATGCCGACATCGTCTTCATGCAGCATCACGGCGTGATGGTGCTGGCGCCGACCATCGCGGAAGCCTGGGACGATCTCTATTATCTCGAGCGCGCCGCCGAGGTGCAGGTGCTGGCGATGTCGACGGGGCGGAAGGTGCTGCCGGTCGATCCCGCGGTTGCGGCGGAGACCTACAGGCAGATGCGCGAGGGCGATACCGAATCCGCCCGGCTGCATCTCGCCGCGATCCGGCGGCAGCTCGATGCGGAAGAGCCGCAATATCGGCACTGACCACGATGTCATTCCGGGCGCGCTAGAGCTGCGCGCATCAGCGGGCCGCGTCGAACTCTGACTTCAGCCAGTGTCGTACAGCCTCGACCGGCTCGGTGAGCGGCCGGTCGCGGCTGCGGACCAAGTGCAGCGAAGAGCCTTCCAGCTCCGGCCCGAATGGTGCGACCAGCGTTCCCTGCGAAAGTTCGTCGGCGACGAGCACAAGACTGTGCAAAGCGACACCAGCGCCGGCGACGGTTGCCTGGATGGCATGGGTTTCATCGCTGAAACGCACGCCGGCGCGCGCATCAACGTCGTCAATGCCGGCCGTCTTGAACCAGCGCCGCCAGGTCGGATTTCGGGCATCACGACGGTGCCAGTCGAAATGTAGCAGCGTTGCTGAGCGCAGGTCGCTCGGTCTTCGGATGCCCAAGCGCGGACTGACCACCGGTGCGAAACGATCGACCGTGAGCGGCTCGGCAATCAGATCGGGATAAGGACCGGAACCGTAGCGAAGTGCGAGGTCCGCGGTCGAATTGAGATCGGCCACCTCCAAGCTCGCAAGCAATGTGAGATCAATGTCGGCTCTCTTCTTTCGGAGCCCAGCAAGACGCGGCACCAGCCATTTGGCTGTGAAAGCCGGCGTCGCCGAAAGTGTGACCACCGCCCGGCGTCGCTTGCGGCTCAATCCCTCCAGAACACGCGCAAACGCATCAAAGCCGTCGCGCAGGACCGGAAGCAGGACCTGACCTTCCGCGGTGAGCAGAACCTGCCGCGTCCGGCGCTCGAACAGCCTGACTCCGACCGTCTGCTCCAGCTGTCGCACCTGATGGCTGATCGCGGTCGGCGTGACGTGAAGTTCATCGGCGGCGCGCTTGAAGCTGAGGTGACGTGCCGCCGCTTCAAATGCACGCAATCCCGCCAGCGGAGGAAGCCTTCTCATCGCGAACTCAAGGATGAATGCAGTTCATCCATAGGCTGAGCAACTTTCGTTTGTCAACGACGGGACCTGAACCGATCTATTGGGCAAATAGATGAGAGGAGTGCTGCAATGCAACTGCTACAAATCGATTCAAGCGCGCGGTTCGAGCCTTCAGATGCAAATCCGCGCGGTTCGCACACCAGGCGTCTGACTCAGCGTTTCGTCCAACGATGGCTACAGTCGCGGCCGGGGGATCGCGTCGTCAGCCGCGACCTCGGTCGCTTCGCACCGAGTCCGGTGACGGACGACTGGGTCAAGGCGGCCTTCGCGAAGCCCGATCGGCGCGAGCCATGGATGAGAGAGGCTTTGGCGGAAAGCGATGCGCTGGTCGACGAGTTGATCTCAGCTGATCTGATCGTCGCGGGCGTGCCAATGTACAACTTCGGTGTGCCAGCGCAGTTCAAGGCATACATAGACAACATCGTTCGGGTCGGACGCACGTTTGGCTTCGACCGATCACGCCCGGACAATCCATATTCGGCGCTGCTTGAGGGCATGGACAAGCGTCTTGTCCTGCTCGGTTCGCGCGGAGACTACGGGTACGATCCGGGCGGGCGTATGGCCGCCGTCAATCATGTCGAAGGAGCCGTCCGGGACGTGTTTGCTTTCATCGGGATCACGGCCTTCCACAGCATCGCAGTCGAGTACGACGAATTCGCCGACGATCGGTTGCAGGCGTCGATTGCCGCGGCCGAGCGTGCCGTGGATGACCTCGTCGACGAGATGCTGAAGCTGACAGAACAGCGAAACGCGGCTTAAGGGTCGGCTGCAGCGGCGGCGGAGGCGCCAGCACCGACGCTCCCAGCCGTGCTAGTTGGTTTGCCGCAGCTTGGCCAGCACTTTGAGCCCGCCGTAGCCGTCGGCGGGCGCGATCCCGACCTTCTGCTGAAACTCCTTGACTGCCTTCATGGTGTCGTTGCCGACCCGGCCGTCGGTGCCGCCGGTGTCGAAGCCGGCCTTGGTCAGGCGCGTCTGCATCTCCTGCACTTCGGCGAGCGTCAACGCACGCTCGGAGCCCGGGAAGGGCTGGATGAAGGGCGGAGCTCCCAGGCAGCGATCCCCGAGATGGCAGATCGCCAGCGCGTAGTTCATGGAAGGGTTGTAGCTCTTCACCGAGTAGAAATTCGGCCCGAGCAGGAAGGTCGGCCCGCCCGCAACCGGCGTCCACATCTGCGCGGATGCGTTGGGCTGCGGAAACGGTTGGCCGTCGGCACGCGTCACGCCGGCCGCCTGCCAGGCCGCATAGGTCCGGCTGCCGCTCATGTTGGCGGGCGCGCGCACCTCGTAGCCCCAGTGCTCGCCGCGATGCCACTTGCCACGATTGACGAGATACTTTGCCGTCGAGCCCAGCGCGTCGTCGGGCTTGCCGAATGGCGAGACCTTGCCGTTGCCGTCATAGTCGATGCCGACATTGAGCCAGACCTCCGGCATCCATTGCGAATGGCCCATCGCGCCGGCCCATGATCCCCGCATGTCCTCAGGCGTGGACCAGCCCTTGTCGACGATGCGCAGTGCATTGATCAGCTCGGTCTCCCAATAGGCCTTGCGGCGCGGCTCGTTCCAGGCGAGCGCGGCGAGCGAGGGAAACACCGGCCTCATGTGGTTCTGCTGCACCAACGGATCGCCATAGGCGGACTCGACGCCCCATAGCGCCAGCAGCGTGCCGCGCTCGACCCCGAAATCGCGCTCGATGCGGGCGAACAGCGCCTCATTGTTCTTCAGCGCGATCTTGCCGTTGATGATGCGCCAGTCCGAAACGCGGCGGTTGATGTACTGCCAAACCTGCTCGCGGAATTCGGGCTGGTTGCGCATCTGCGCGAACACGCTCATGTCCGGTTCGACCCGTCCCATCGCGCGCTGCCATGTCGCGGCGGAAATGCCTTTTGCCATCGCGCGCGCACGGAAGCTCTCGCGCCATTCGTCGAAGCCGGGAGGCGCGGCGAGAGCGCGGGTGGGAAGCGCGAGCAAAGCGGCTGCACCGAGCGTCGATTGGAGCAGCGCGCGGCGTGTGTGACGGGGCGTGGAATCAGTGTGCTTCATGGGCACATTCTAGCCGGAAACATGGCACGTGTGAGTCGGTTCCGAAATGGCCGCGTGCGTCAACTCGGCCCGACCCCGTCGGTCGTTCCCACCGGAACAAGTGCCGCACTCCCGCATTCCTCCCACGCCAGGAGGAGAAGAGTCGGTCCTGGTACGGCCGTCCTTCCTGTTCATCGAAGCATTGGGGTGGAATGAAGATACGCACACATGCCGAAAGCCATATCGTCGAACTCGACGACGGATCGCAATGGAAGATCTTTCCCGGCGACCTCGCGACGACGCTGAGCTGGAAGCCCGAAACCGATCTGCGTCTGGAGCCGAGCGGTGAGCGGGTGAATTCGCACGTGCTGGTCAATCCCGCCGACCAGACCCGCGTGCGGGTGATCGCGGCCGACGAGAGCTGGCCGGACGGCGCAGTCAAGAACGCCTTGAAAGGCGGGTAGCACCAAGGGCCACGATAGCCGCGAATGCCGGCCGCCTAGTCCTCCTTAAGGTCAGCCGCGATTCCGGAAAGCCAACGCCGGATCGTGGTTTCCGCCTTTGAATCCAAATTGCGAGCGAGGCGCTTCTCCAATTCGAGCACACGCTGCCGGCACGCCTTCAAAAGACTCGCGCCTCGCGGCGTCAGCGTCCATTGCTGGATGCGGCCGTGAACGGGATGAGGCGTCATCGCAATCGCGCCGTCGCGCTCGAGATTGCGGATGATGACGCCGACGGTCTGGGGCGTCAGGAAGGTGAGACGGGCGACATCGGCCCCCGACAAGCCCGGATAGGCGTTCAGCATCGTCAGCACCGCAAATTGCGGCGAGGTCACGCCGAGATCGGCGAGCGTGCGCTCCATCGTCAGGCGAACCGCGGCGTGGGCCTGGCGCAGCAAGTAGCCGAGATAGCCTTGCTCGCCGCGCTTGCCTTCGCCCGGTGCCGGGACATGCACCGCGCCGGCTGCAACGGCCTTGCGGCCCGATTGCAATGTCATGACATTCGTCTTGCGCGACATATAAGAGCTCTTATAATGAATTCGAGCTCTTATAACAAGCCGAGGTGAATGGCAATGGCACACGCCCGCAGCGAATACGAAGATTTCAAGCGGATCGCGCCCGATGCGTTTGATCTGGTGCTGGCGCTGGGCCAGCTTGCGGCCAAGGCCGGCCTCGACAAGCAGCTGCTCGAGCTGGTCAAGCTGCGCGCCTCGCAGATCAACGGCTGCGCGTTCTGCGTGCAGCATCACGTCCTGCTGTCGGAACGGATCGGCGTTCCCCTCGACAAGCTTCATCTGCTCGCGGTCTGGCGCGAGGCGCCGATCTTTTCGCCGCGCGAGCGGGCTGCGCTCGCCTGGGCCGAGGCGCTGACCTGTCTGCCTGACAGGGTCAGCGAGGAGGTTTACGCCGAGGCGTCCCGCGAATTCTCCGAGACTGAACTGACGTATCTGACCTCAGCAGTCGCCTCGATCAACGTCTGGAACCGTTTTGGTGCGGCGTTTCGCTGGACGCCTGCAAAGCGGCCGGTCGCAGCGGCCGCCGCTGCAGCTTCGTCCTGACGGAGAAGATCACGATGACAGCCATGAGCCTTTCGGCCGTGCAGTACCCGTTGCCGTCACGTTCGACGGCGTTCGCCGTCATCGCAGGATTAGTCTGCGCGCTGGCAATCGGCAAAGCTCTGCCAGTGACGATCGACAGCGTGTCCAGCGCCCTCGCGCCGCTCTGCGCGACGGCGGCGGAAGGCTCTCCGCTCGACAAGGTTGAGCCGATCGGCTCCTACGCGCTTCCGAACGTGCCCGGCAAACGCGTTACCATCGTGCGCGTGTCCTACGGTCCGGGCGGGTTTTCGCGGCCGCATCGTCACTCCGGCTCCGTCACCGCCTACATCACCAAGGGCGAGATCCGCTCGCAGCTCGGCGGCGGCCCGGTCGAGACGTTCGGCGTCGGCCAGTCCTTCTTCGAACCGCCGGGCTCGACGCATCTGGTCTCGGCCAATGCCAGCATGACCGAGCCGGCGGAACTGATCGCGGTGTTCGTGGCGGATGAGGGCGCGCAGCTGACGACGTTCCTGGAATAGGCTGCGCGCGTCATCCGCAATGGCCGTGCTCAGGCCGATCGCGATCGCCTCAACCGCTTCCAGGCCGGCGCGAGTCCGTATTGGACGACCGGAATGGCGACTGCGCCGACGAGCAGTCCAAGCGCACCCGAGATGGCTGCCTCGACCGACCATTCGACGATGCCGGCAACGGATGGAAGGAGATGTGCGGCAGCCTCGGTTATGGCATGGACCGTGTGGCCGATCGCGGGTGGGCCGTACTTCTCGATGCCGTGCAGGATGATGCCACCGCCGACCCAGATCATGGCGGCGGTGCCGATCGTGCTCAGCACCGCCAGGAAAACGGGCATGCCGCGGACGAGCGCGCGCCCAAGCAATCGGATCGCGCCGCCGGCGAGCGAGGCGCCGTCGAACCGCGCGAGGGCGATGCCGGCATCGTCCGCTTTCACGATCAGGGCCACCACGCCATAGACACCAACGGTGATGAAGAGGCCGACCAGCGCCAGCACCAGCGCCTGCGTCCAGATGCTGCCCGCCGGGAGGGCCGCCAGCGTGATCGCCATGATCTCCGCCGACAGGATGAAATCCGTCTTGATGGCGCCAGCGACCTTCTCGTCCTCGACCGACTGGGCATTCAACGCAATCGGCTCGAGCTGAGCTTCGTGCTGGTGCGCATGATGCGGCATCACGGCTTCGAGCACCTTTTCGGCGCCTTCATAGCAGAGAAAGGCGCCGCCCAGCATCAGCAGCGGCGTGACCGCAGCGGGAAGGAAATAGCCGAGCAGCAGGGCAATCGGCAGCAAGATCAGCAGTTTGTTGCGTAGCGATCCGACCGCGATCTTGCCGACGATCGGCAGCTCGCGTTTCGAAGCGAAACCGATGACGTAGTTCGGCGTGACCGCCGCATCGTCGATGACCACGCCAGCCGCCTTTGTGCCTGCCTTGGCTGCCTGGCTAGCGACATCGTCGAGCGAGGCTGCAGCCACCTTTGCGATCCCCGCGATATCGTCGAGAAGACCGATCAGTCCGACACTCATCAACCCATCCTTCTTCGTTCGAGCGGGGGGGTGCGCGACCAGATGCGTCCTGCCCGCTCCAGCAACGAACCAGTACGCTGTCAGTTCTCCTCGCCGCCCGCTCCCTCGCGCAAGTCAGGCTTGAGCACGTCTTCCGGCAGCGCATGGGCCACCGGCTGCGCCGTGACCGCGATCTCCGGGCCGATCTCGCGGCCGCGCGCGCGGATCAGCCGTTCATAGGCCGAGACCAGCGTCGCGTAGGGGCTGACCCAGATCCAGCCATCGCGGGTGAACACCTGGACGTCGAAATGCAGGTGCATCGAGGTGCCGGCGGGACGGTCGAGGTAGTTCGAGATCACGCCGATCTTCTCGCCTTCGGTGACGATGCGGCCGTTGATGACGCCATCGGCGTTCATCGCATGCGGATTCATGTGCATGTAGCGGAAACGGATGTGCTCGGTGCGGCTATTGACCTGAAGCGTTGCGGCCTGGTCCTTGGCGCCACGGATAACGATCGCGTCACGCACGGCGACGACGCCGCGCCGCTTGGAATCGCAGGGCTCGCGGCCTTCGCCGGGCGGCGGGCAGTCGGCGGCGCGGATGTCCTCGCCCTGGTGGCCGTAACCTCCGCCGCATTGCCACACCTCGAAACTACGCGACTCGCAGAAATTGTCGCGCCAGGGATAAGCGGTCGGGCCTTCGCTCTTGTCGCGCTTGCCGAAGGATTGGGAGCGCACGAAGGCGGGCGCCTTCTCCAAGGGAAAGCGGATCTGGGCATAGGCCATGGCGTCGGGATGACCGCCCTGCTTGCGGTAGCCGGTGTTCGGAATGATGTCGCCGCTCGGCCGGTAGCTGAAATCCGGTGAACGCACCGCGGGCCGGTCGATAATGTTGGAGGCAACGTCCGCCAGGGGCCGCATGCGCTGGCCCCCTGCGACGCGCAGTGCCTTGAGGAAGCGCTCGGCGACTGGATAGGCCTCCTTGCAGGCGAGCCGCCGTGGCCTCGCGACACTGTCGAGGCACTGGATCGAGACCACATAGGTGGCGCCGAAGCGGGTGAAGGCGTAGCGCACATAGCCTTCCCGGATGAACCTACGCAGATCCGGGTAGGTTGCGGCGAGCGGCTTGACTGGCTCGCCCTTGCCCCCGGCCGGATCGGCGATGTCGTAGATCAGCGCCGAGCCCGTGATCTGCACCTCGACGGGCTTTGCGTACACCCGGCTCGGCATGCCGTCACCGGCGCCGGGCTCGAGCGAGAAGGTCGCGCTGTAGCCGGCAGGACCGGCATCGAACATGTCGACGGGATTGAAGTCGGCCTGGTAGCGCGACAGCGCGAGCGTCGCCGGCGCGCCGCTGCGCTGCGCATCGAGATACGCGGCGGCGTCGAACGGCAGCAGCACGGGGACGGGACTTCGGGTAATGCCGGTGAAGAAGCGCGAGGAGACCGCGTTGAGCTGCACCAGTGCCGGCATCGCGCGCGGATCGTAGCGCGGCACCGAACGGCGCGGTGCGAAGATGAAGTCGCCCGCAATTTGCGGACGGCTGTTGATCTCGCTGCGAAGCTGATCGAGCGCCGCGCGCCACTCGATGCGCAGGGCCGTCAGCGAGGGACTGCGGAACTCGTCCGCAGCGATCGGTGCAGCAACGAGGAGCGACGGCAACGCCAGGAGAAGCGAGACGAAGCGGAGACTGTTCCTGCCCACTGCTTCGCCCCCCGGCGGTACCTGTTCCGATCCTCGATGGCTCGTTTAGTCCTTAGCACGCTCGGAGTAGGAGCCGTCTTCGGTCATCACCACAATGCGCGTGCCGACCGAGATGTGCGGCGGCACGGTGGTGCGCACGCCGTTGGACAGCACCGCCGGCTTGTAGGAGGAGGAGGCGGTCTGGCCCTTGGTCACCGGCTCGGTCTCCACCACTTCCAGCGTCACGCGCTGCGGCAGTGCGATCGACACCGGATTGGTGTCATGCATCGACAGTTTGACGGTCATGTCCGGCTGGAGATACGCGGCCGCGTCGCCGACGACGTCCTTGGAAACCTGAACCTGGTCGTAGGTCTCCGGGTTCATGAAGTGGTAGCCATCGCCATCTTCGTAAAGGAAGGTGTAGTTGCGCTCTTCGATGGTGGCCTTTTCGACCTGGTCGGTGGTCTTGTAGCGTTCCGAGATCTTTACCCCGTCCGAGATTCGGCGCATTTCGATCTGGCTGACCGGGGTTCCCTTGCCGGGATGGATGTTCTCGGCGCTCACGACGACATAGAGCTTGCCGTCTTGCTCGATCACGTTGCCCTTGCGAATAGAACTGGCGATGACTCTCAAAGCTGTATTTCCTGCTTGCTTGGCCCGGCACCAGCCAGGACGTGGTCGAATTGCTGGGGGACTTGGGGCCTCAAACCGGACCTCGGCACCCGTTTCGGGCCGCAACATACTGATTTTGCCGTTGGATGCCAGCATTTTGCTGCCGGCCGGGGCGGTCGGTTGATGGCTGGGGACAAGCCGATGTCGCCGTTTTGGTCGCCCGCGCGCCACCTCGACCGACGGCCGTTCCTCCAGGCTAGGGCCGCCGTGACCGGAGCTTTGCGGGGTTTTTTCGCCGAACAGGGGTTTGTGGAGGTCGAAACCTCCGTTCTCCAGGTCTCTCCGGGCAACGAGACCCATCTGCACGCCCCCAGGACCGAGATCATGCGGCCCGACGGCAGCCGGGCCAGCCGATACCTGCGCACCTCGCCCGAGTTCGCCTGCAAGAAACTGCTGGCGGCGGGCGAGACGCGGATTTTCGAGTTCGCACGGGTGTTCCGGGACCGCGAGCGCGGCGACCTGCATCTGCCCGAGTTCACCATGCTGGAATGGTACCGGGCGGGAGCGCCCTATGATGCCATCATGGCCGATTGCGTCGTCGTGATCGCCCGGGCGGCGCAGGCGACCGGGATCGGGACCTTCTCCTTCCGCGGCCGAACCGCCGATCCCTTCGCCGAGCCGGAGCTCCTGACGGTCGCGGGCGCCTTCGCGCAGTTCGCCGGCATCGACCTGCTGTCGACAATCTCGGGCGGCGAGGGTAACCGTGCGGCGCTTGCCGCTGCGGCAGCCGGGAAGGTTCGTGTCGCCGAGGATGACACCTGGTCCGACATCTTCAGCAAGGTGCTGGTCGAACACGTCGAGCCACATCTGGGGCAGGGGCGTTTGACCATCCTGTTCGAATACCCATCTCCAGAGGCGGCGCTGGCGCGGGTGAAGACGGACGATCCGAGGGTCGCCGAACGTTTCGAGGTCTATGCCTGCGGCGTCGAGCTCGCCAACGGCTTTGGAGAGCTGACCGATGCCGGGGAGCAGCGCAAACGCTTCACGGAATCCATGACGGAGAAGCAGCGCCGCTACGGCGAAGCCTATCCGCTCGACGAGGATTTTCTGGCGGCGGTCGCCGCAATGCCGGAGGCGAGCGGTGTCGCGCTCGGCTTCGACCGGCTGGTGATGCTGGCGAGCGGCGCCACACGAATTGATCAGGTGGTGTGGACACCGCCTGCGGATGAGAGATGACAAAGACGAAACTTGCACGCACTCTGCGCGAACCTGCCGAGCTGGTAGCCGAGGGCCTGGTCCCCGCATCGGCGCTGCCGGCGCTCGAACGCGTCGCCGCGCGCTATGCCGTGGCGATCACGCCGGATCTGGTCGGGCTGATCGACGCGGCGGATCCCGACGATCCCATCGCGCGGCAGTTCGTTCCTGTTTCGGCCGAGCTCGAGGCGCAGCCGGGCGAGAATGCCGATCCGATCGGCGATCACCCGCATTCGCCGGTGGCGGGAATCGTGCACCGCTATCCCGACCGGGTGTTGTTCAAGCTTGTGCACGTCTGCGCGGTCTATTGCCGCTTCTGCTTCCGCCGCGAGATGGTCGGGCCCGGCAAGGAGAATGCGCTGTCGGAGAGCGCCTATCGCACCGCGATCGACTACATCCGGTCGCATGACGAGATCTGGGAAGTGATCCTGACCGGCGGCGATCCCCTGATGCTGTCGCCCCGGCGGATGAGCGAGATCATGGCTGACCTTGCGGCCATCGATCACGTCAAGATCATCCGTCTCCACACCCGTGTCCCGGTGGCCGAACCAGCGCGCGTCAGCGCCGAGATGGTTGCAGCCCTGAAGGTTGCGGGCGCGGCCACCTGGGTCGCGGTACACGCCAATCACGCGCGCGAACTGACGGGGGCCGCGCGCGATGCCTGCGCGCGGCTCGTCGATGCTGGAATTCCCCTGGTGAGCCAGTCCGTGCTTTTGCGCGGCGTCAATGACGACATCGCCGCTCTCTCGGATTTAATGCGAGCTTTCGTCGAATGCCGGATCAAGCCCTATTATCTGCACCACGGCGATCTCGCCCCGGGAACGGCGCATCTGCGCACGACGTTGGCAGAGGGGCAGGCCTTGATGCGGCAGTTGCGCGGGCGGGTGTCCGGCCTGTGTCAGCCGGACTATGTCATCGACATTCCCGGCGGTGCCGGCAAGTCGCCGGTGGGTCCCAATTACGTGTTGGCGGTGCCAAATACCGCAAACGAGACAAGTGAAGCGGAATCAGAAACGCGCTATCGTATCGTCGACTATTGCGGCGACGTTCATCTTTATCCGCCCGAGGCATGAGTGGCGATGGCATCGACGCTGACTTGAGTGCTGGGCTTGGACGCTGATTCGAGAATGGAGAAATGGACATGACGAAGATCATGCTGGCAGTATCGCTCGTGGTCTTGCTTGGCGGCGCGGCTGTTGCGCAGACCGGCAGCTCCAAGGGATCGACCTCAAGCGGCGCATCGTCCGGGTCGGTGTTGCCGGCGCCGGTCGGTCATCGCCAGCCGCGTGCCAGCGATGTGCCTAGCGAGAAGAATCTGAGCGATCCCAACGATCCGCTCAGCAAGGAAAACCAGGCGCTCGACAAGAAGATCAAGAGCATCTGCCGCGGCTGCTGAGGCTTTCACCTCTCCCCGTCGGGAGAGGTGAGGAATGAGCCATCCCAAGCTCGCCATCCGTCAGGCTGATCGCTCGTGCAGTCCGGCGCGCCGGATGTTGCGGCGGATTTCGACCGCGTCGGCGAGCTGCTCGAGCGTCTTCGACGTCGTTGCCCAGTCAATGCAACCGTCCGTGATGCTCTGCCCATAAGTGAGCGGCTTGCCCGGTACGACATCCTGCCGGCCGGCGACGAGGTTGCTCTCGATCATCACGCCCATGATGCGGCTCTCGCCGCCCGAGATCTGGCGGGCGATATCGGCCATCACCAGCGGCTGGTTCTCCGGCTTCTTGCTCGAATTGGCATGGCTGGCATCGACCATCACCAGCGGGGCAACGCCGGATTTGGTCAATTCGTTGCAGGCCGACGCAACGCTTGCCGCGTCGTAGTTCGGTTCAGCTCCGCCGCGCAGGATGATGTGGCAGTCCTCGTTACCGGCGGTCGAGGCGATCGCCGAGCGGCCGAGCTTTGTGACGGCCATGAAATGATGGGGATGCGAGGCTGATTTCACCGCATCGGCCGCGATCCGCACATTGCCGTCGGTGCCGTTCTTGAAGCCGACCGGGCAGGACAGGCCCGAAGCCAGCTCGCGATGGATCTGGCTCTCGGTCGTGCGCGCGCCGATCGCGGCCCAGGAGACGAGGTCGGCGATGTATTGCGGCGTGGTCATGTCGAGGAACTCGGTGCCGGCGGGCAGGCCGAGATTGTTCACCGCCGCGAGCACGTTGCGCGCGAGCCGCAGCCCCTTGTTGATGTCGAAGCTGCCGTCGAGGTCGGGATCGTTGATGAGGCCCTTCCACCCGACCGTGGTGCGGGGCTTCTCGAAATAGACCCGCATCACGATCTCGAGCTGATCGGCGAGATCCTCGCGAAGCTTTGCTAGCCGCTCGGCATAGTCGAGCGCCGCCTTGGGATCATGCACCGAGCAGGGGCCGACGACGACCAGAAGGCGGTCGTCCTGATTGCTCAGGATGGCATGAATGGCGTTGCGCGCGGCCATCACCACACGCGTCGCGGTGAGCGTGCGCGGGACTTCCCGCATCACCTCTTCCGGCGTGCTCAGCTCTTTCAGTTCGCGGATACGAAGATCGTCGGTCGTGCTCAGCACGGCGGGCTCCTGTCTGTTCTAGAACCTGCCGGCAATAAAAAAGCCGCCAGGTCGGGCGGCTGTTCGGACGTTTGCTGCAATGTTTCAGATTGAGCGCGATCCTCCCGCCGCCAGCGAGCTGTCGTAGCTAAAATACCAAAAATAGCTGGTGGCGACGGTGATCATGGAAAGGCCATATAGCGTGCCGCTGGCGCCTTGTCACCCCCCAATCAGAATGTGGAGCGACGAGGCGCCTCAGGTGTTGCCATTGCGTGCCGCCAGCGCCATGCCGATCAGGGTGGCGCCGCCGAACAGCAGGTTGATGCCGACGAGGACGCCAATGGCCCACTCCGCCGAGCTCGGCAGTCCCGTGATCACCATGAACGAGATCGCGATGTCGACGAGGCCCGAGATCAGCAGCCACGACCAGCGGCCGCTGAGCTCACGGCGGTGCTCCAGCGCGTACATGATGGTGGCGACGCCCTCGGCGAGGAAATAGGCGCCGAGCACGATGGTCAGCGTCAGCACGGCCTGCATCGGCCGGGCCAACAGCAGCAGGCCGGTGAGCACGGCGAGCGCAGCCGAGATCAGCGACCACCAGAAGCCTGGCGTGCTGCGCGCCCAATAGGTCGCGATCAGTCCGCCGATGCCGCCGATCAGGAACATCCAGCCGAGGAAGATCGCGGTCGCAAGACTGGCGAGCGGCGGCAGGACGAGCGCGGCAATGCCGAGGACGGCGAGCAGGATCCCTTCGAACAGAAAAGCCTTCCAGTGCGCCTTGACCGCCTGGTTCATCTCGGATTGGAGGCGGGCAAATTCCTCGGGCGATGTCATCGTCTGGCTCCGGAACGAGAGGATTGCGTCCCAATCTAGTGGGCCTGTCGCGCGTTCGCCATGCGTTGGATCAAGTGCCGCCGGGCGCCGACGAAAAGCCTTCCGCGTTGGTGCGAATGCGGTTGCGGCCGAGAATGTAGATCGCCGATGTGACAATCAGAAGCGCAAGGCCGAGCAGGATCGAGACGAAACCGATCGGAATCAGCGCCAGCGTCAGGTTGCGCTCGGGGTTGATCAGCCAGTGATGGATCGAGGTCAGGACGAAGGCGAGCCCGACGAACCCGATGCCGCCGCCGGCGAGCAGCAGCGCCCACATCCGGCGCAGCTGGCTGAGCCGCTCGCGCGCGACATCGGTTCGCGGCGCGTGGTGGCGCGCGACGCGCCGGACCAGGCGGATGGCGAAGGCGATCGAGCCGAAGCCGATCAACAGGCTTGCAGCGCCCAACCACATGCGGAGTGTCGGATCGAGATCGGGCATGCGCTGGAGCGTCAGCAGCGGGAAGTCGAAGGCCGTATGAAGCGCGAGCGGGCCACCGAAGATCAACAGCCGGCTGGAAAGACGGGCCCAATCGCGATGGTGGCGGTTTGCGCCAAGCGCCGTGCCGGCGCGCGCGATGGTCAGGTAGGCGCCGGCGATGATGCCGAGCGCGCCGTGGAACGGCACGGTCAGGACGCTGCGCAGCGCGGCAAGCGAGCGCCACATGTCGGCGTGCTGGACCAGATAGGCGAGATTCTCGTAGGCGGCGAAGCCGAGGCCGACCGCGGCGCCGTAGACCACGGTGTCCATCGGATTGGCAAAGGTGCGTCGCTTGGTCGAGGAGACCAGCACGATGGCGAGCACCTTGACGGCTTCCTCGGGCAGCGCGACGCCGAAGATCGAATGCATCGCCAGCGCCGCCCAGGGATCGTCGGGGGCGGCGATCATCTTGGCGAAGGGGGCGCGGGCGAGGCCCAGGAGCGAAATGCTCGCCGCCCCTAACAGGAATGCGGTCCAGACCTGGGCCGGCGGCCCCGGGCGTTCCTCGGCAGCGATGACGAGCCAGAGCAACAGCAGCGCCGGGGCGATAGCGGCAGTTCCAACGACGGTGGGGAGCGCTTCGATCAGGTACATTGGCGCCGAAAATAGGTTCCCTTGATCCGCTTATCTACGTTCTCCGATGCGACCATGTGTCATGCACCGGCTGTCGGCTCCCTGAAGGCGCGCGACTGCTGCCGTTCATCCGGGCTCATTGTGGGGAGTAGAATACGAGCGCAATCAATCGCATGATGGCAGAAGCTCGCCAGTCACCGCAACGATTGCCCGGTGCGCTGCGGATCGAGATTCGCAAGCGAGCTCAAGGAAATGCGCGGGATTCCTCGATTCTTGGCGCATCTGCGCAGCGTGCCGGCTGCTGGCCTTAGTCTAGTCAGTGCGTCGTGATCGCGGGCGGCGCGTCGGGTGCGACGTCGAAGGCGCCGAGATGGAATTCCTCGCCGGCGGACTCGGGCGACCCGGAACTCTGCGCCAGCAGCGTGAACGCGGCGCGCGGGTATCGTTTCCAGATTTCGAGATCGCCGGCGGTGATGGTGAGCCAGCCGAACGTGTACATGTAGCGTCCGGGCTCGGTGACCCGTCCGACCCTGTCCCAGGTGATCTTGCCAACCTTGATCTTATCGACCGTGATCTTGTCGACTGCCATTCGGTCCCCCGATCGCAAGTCTGCAAAATGACGTCCGGCCCGAGGCACAGACCCGCAGAAGCTGATCCGGCATTGGGGCCGCTATAGGGCGGCGAATTCAGGCCGACTTCAGCAAGGGCGCGCGGACGATCAGGCGGACGAGGTCGTCACGGTCCAGCTTTTCGGCGAATTTGACCGCAAAGCCGTGCTCGAACTTGCGGATCACCCGCCCGACACAGGCGCCGACCGCAAGCGGGGTTCCGACCACCGGATCATACTCGGAGGACACCGCGACGCCGGCCGTCGAGACGTCGATGATGAAGCACGGATGGCAGCTGCCGTCCGCGAGGGTCAGCACGGTGTGCGAGACTTGCGGAACGAAACGCGCGTCACGCCGCAGCTCCCGAACGCTGGCATCCTTCTGCTTCTTCTCGAGCCATGTCAGCTTTTCCGACATCCAGGCGCGCCGCGCCCGCGTCATCTCGAGCTCCATCAGGAAGCCCGCCTTCAGCGTCGCGCTGATGGTGCCCTGGAATTCGCCGAAATCCTCGAAGTAGGAGGTCAAGCGCTCGCCGACCTTGCCGACCACGGGCACGTCCACGATCATCCGGAACGGCGAGACGCGCTTGGTGCGGCAGGCGAAGCTGCGGAGCTTGCCCTCGCAATCGTACCAGCGGGGCAGCGAGTAGCTGCCGCTGACCGTAACATCCACTGCTCGCTGCCTCAGGAAGTCTGCGACGGACATGAGCGCTGACCGGGGGTTCGGGTGATTGCCGTAGTTCCACGGTAGCGAGCAAATTCTAAGCAAATGATACTGCTGCCTAATAGCTGGGGTGAATTTTCGGTAAATGGCGCGGGTCGGCAGAGCAGCGGGAAGCGCGGCATAAGCGACGGCTAGCGAGGTCCGAACAGCACCAGGATTGCCAATGCGGCAAAGGCGAACTGGATCATCGTCCATATCAGTCCGTTCGGACGGATCTCCCATCGCAGGCGCGGCAATGCGCGCCGCAGCGCGAGCCCGGTCAATGCTTCGACGAGGGCGAGCAGAATGGCAATGCCGGCCAGGGAAGACCATGACTGGGTCGGAGGCAGCCAAGACGCGAGCCAGGCGGGAACCGAGGCTTTCAGGGGGCCGAGCAACGCGAACCATCCGAACCAGAATACAAAGCGCTTGACGATGTCCTGGCCGATCATTTCGGGCTCGAGGCGGATACCGATGCTTGCCAGAGCCCTTTCGATGCGCTCGCCATCGGTCAGGAAGAGAAAGGCACCGAGGTAGAGCGGAACGCGCGAATGGAAGAGCAGGGCGATGACACCGAACAGCACGATGTAGCCGAAGGCATCGCCGAGAATGTCAGCGACGGCCTGGCCTGACCGCTCCGGCGAGGGCGGCGTCAACGCCGCCTGGCGCTCCGGCAGTGATTGGCGGTGGGCCATGTGCGCCAGCATCTTGGCGCGCCGGTCCGGCGCATGCTGGCGCGGGTGGCGCAGCCATGTGGGAAGCGCCGGCATCTGCGATGCGTCTGCAATGTCGGCTTCGTGCTGCGGCATGGGCCTCGACCGGTTACGACCTGACATTGGTCGGAGACGGAGGGCGAGGAGGTTCATGCTGCCACGCTGGCTTTGCGCCTCTGGCGCTCCCTAGCGGAAGCGAACCGCTCTCTCCACCGTGAAAGAGATGAGAATAGGTCCATGGCCGTCCACCTCCGTAAAAATAGACATCGACAAGGCACAAACGAAGCTCAGGAAGATCCGCGGGCAGTGGCAAAGGAGAAGTCCATCACCCGCGCTGGCATCACGCGGCGCCGCAACGCCGCCAAGCGTCGGCGGCTACGCCTCCGGACACCGTTGGGGGCGGCTCGACGCCGACGGCGCGTCGTCAGCGCAGAACAACAACCGGCGCCTGTTGTGGCTCGCGATCGAATGGGGATTGGAACGAGCTCCGAAGGTCGGCGCCGAGCTGTGCGACTACTGCCGGAAGCACGGGATCAACGTCGACTGGATACTCGACGGCGATCTAAGGGGCCTCAAGAGGATGATCGACGAACGCCCAGGGCACCAGAGGGCTGGAGCGAGCCCTTTGGCGAGGTATGCCCAGCTCACGCCTGAGCACCAGCTGATCGTGACGGCCGAGATCAACCGCATCCTGGCGGAGCGCGACTAATGAAGCGCCATTGAGCAGGGCCCGCCGGTTCACGCTGGCGGGCCGTTCGTTTCGGGCATTTCCGCGTGGAACAACCGGCCATTTGCAATGGAACCGGAATTAACATATGATATTTTTATTACAGTTTAGATTATTACAGTTCAGAGTTGTGTTCATTGAAGCAGATTGCACCCCAGGGGCTCTGTCGGCGCCCCGCTCTCGTCACGCCTGAAATGGTTGCGCTCGCGATACTCGGGGGTCTGGCCCTGCTTGCTGTGCTTTGGGGGTGGTCGAGCCCACGAGTTGAAACGCCCCAGCACGTGGTCACAAAGCCCAATCCTCCTGATTGCTACTCAATCGGCAACAGGGTAGCCGCTGGCTGCTTCGAAAAAAAATAAATGAGCGATGCCGGCGGCTTGCCTCGCGGCGACCGCAGGTTGCACAGGAGGCGCGACCGGCCGCGGCTGATGACGCACCGCCCCGGGCTCAGGCGGTAAGCACGATGGCCCGCCGGTTCACGCTCGCGAAGCGGGGCGGCGATCGAGCCCCACGTCCATGGGTGTTCGCACGGGTTTATTGGCCACACGTTGGACACGGCGGCAGAGTGGATCTTTGAGTGATTGATTTTGCTGGCGCTCCCTAGCGGAATCGAACCGCTCTCTCCACCGTGAAAGGGTGGCGTCCTAACCGATAGACGAAGGGAGCAAACGCAGGGCAATGCCGATTGTCCCGGCACGGCCGCTGGCCGGCCGAACAGGGCCCGGCGGCTTGCAGCGGGCGAACGTATAGTGGCCTTTGCGCTCCCGGGCAAGCCGTTCGGGAACGGTCTTTCGGACCCGGTGGATAGCCCCGGGGTGCGGGATCATTCGGAGGCGATTTCAACGGTTTGTTAGCGTTCCCTGCGTAGCGCTGGACGGGGAGATTTTGCCGATGCCACCGCCGAAGAAGCGCGCAGCCCGCAAGCTGCTGTCGCAGCACGCCTGGATCACGCTGGACGGCGGCTTTGCCGCGCGGCACTGCCTGGTCCAGGACATCTCGGATTCGGGCGCCAAGATCACCCTCGACGAGGACGCGAGCCAGCTTCCCGGCGTGATCCGGATGGCCTTTGCACGCGATGCGCGCACCGGGCGGAGCTGCCAGGTGGTCTGGCGCCGCGGCAAGTCGGCCGGCGTCAAGTTCCTCTAGCCGCGGCCGCCGATGGCGCGCGGGTCCGGTCCGGGCTACAAGGCGGCGATGCGCACGCAGCTCCTCATCCTGCTCTCCTTGCTGGCCACGTCCGCGACCGCGGCTGAGAGCCTGCGCCTGCCGCCTGCCGAGCCGCCGCAGACCGGCAAGGCCCTGCCGCTGAACGGCAGCACGGCCGGCAAGGTGAGGGCAGGCGCCTGCGCCGCCTATGGCCCGGGCTTCGCGATGGCCGAGGGCACCGGGACCTGCGTCAAGCTCGGTGGCTCGACCAGCCTCGACACCAAAATCCGGCGCTGAAGCCTATGCCCGCGGATCTGGTGCGGCTCGACATCATCGTCCCCGTGCTGATGTATTGCGCGCTGCTGTGGTGGGTCGGCCGCGGCCTCAGCTGGACCGCACGCCTTGCGACCGCCGCGGTGACGCTGTTGCTGATCATCGTCGTGCTGCTGGTCGAGCGCGGCTGGCGCTAAGACCTCAAACAAAACCGCGAAAACAACCCCATGCACAGTAGCCGTCAAGGTCTGCCGTGACCGGCCGGCGCATGCGCCCGAACCACGATTCCGCGCGTCTTCGCCGCGGCTTGCGCCGCATGGCCGGCTCACGACATCGGCGGTGCGACGAATTGCGCAAATCCCGGCCGCTTGCCGAGCTCGGCGAGCCATCGCGTGAGGTGCGGCTGGGCCGGCCGGCTGATGCCCTCGACCCCGAGCCAGCGCCGCGCATAGGATCCGATCGCGATGTCGGCGAGCGTGAACGCATCGCCCTCGATGAAGCGGCGCGTGGCGAGCAGGCGGTCGGCGATGGCCCAGACCTCGGCGGCAGCATCGGCATCGCGCTGCACCTGGATCATATCGCGCTCGGCGGGCGCGGTGCGCACGATGCCCCAGAACACCGGGCGGTCGACCGGCTGCACCGTCGCCAGCGTCCAGTCGAGCCAGCGGTCGACCGAGGCGCGCTGCTTCGGCGCCTCGGGGTAGATCGGCGTGCCGCGGCCATGCGCGAGGCAGAGATAGCGCATGATGGAGTTGGACTCCCACAACACGAAGTCACCCTCGACCAGCGTCGGGATCCGCGCGTTGGGATTCATCGCCAGATATTCGGCCTCGCTTGTCTTGCCGTATTGCATGCCGGCATCGATGCGCTCGTAAGCCAGGCCAAGCTCGGTGCAGCACCACAGCACCTTCTGCACGTTGACCGAATTGGCGCGGCCCCAGATCGTCAGCTTGGCGTCAGGCATGAAGCGTCTCCCCGCGGCATTGTTCGTGTCGTAGCCTGGATGGAGCGAAGCGCAATCCAGGGCCGGCGTCCCCGCATTCCGCTGCGCTCCATGCGGGCTACAAGTCCACCCTGTGCGGGTGATAGCGGAATTCGGCGCACTGAGCGATGCGCGATTGCATCGTGCCCCTCATGCAAAAAGCTCCGCACGCGGCGGAGCCTTCATTGCAAAGTTCAAACTGACGCTCAGCGGCCGAAGAACAGCCACAACAGAATGATCACCGGGATCGGCACGCCAAGCATCCACAGCAACAGCCCTCTCGCCATCGCATCCTCCTCCAAATCGGTTTCGTGAAAGGAGAACGTCCGGCGAGGGGCCTGGTTCCTGCCTATGGCTTACCAATGGCCGGTGTTCGGCATCGATGCCCATGGCTCCTGCGGCGGCTTCGGATCGCCCTTCTGCAGCAGCTCGATCGAGTGCAGGTCCGGCGAGCGGACAAAGGCCATGTTGCCGTCACGCGGCGGGCGGTTGATGGTGACGCCGGCCTTCATCAGCTTCTCGCAGGTGGCGTAGATGTCGTCGACCTCATAGGCGAGGTGGCCGAAGAAGCGGTCCTCGCCATACGTCTCCTCGTCCCAATTATAGGTGAGCTCGACCAGCGGCGCCCCGCGCGTCGGCGGCTGCTTCTTCAAGCCTTCGAGATCGTCCGCCGAGCACAGGAACACCAGCGTGAACCGCCCCTTGTCGTTCTCGATCCGCCGCACCTCCTTCAAGCCGAAAGCATCAACATAGAACTTCAGCGCGACATCGAGATTGCGCACGCGCAGCATGGTGTGGAGGTATCGCATTTCAGTGGACTCCTTGAGAACGTCTTTTGTTTCTCAGATACAGAAGGCGGCTAGTGGCGATAAATAGCAGCAAAATCCATCAAGCGGCAGGGCGTTGCGTGCCAACTCTGTGCCATGCGTTCGCAGTTCATTCCGGGCGGTGCAGGCTCTCGCCCGGTACTACCTCGCCCAGTTGCGCCTCGCCCGTGATCCTCGCCGCCGTTTCGGTGCCTCCACAGGTGAGGAGGTTCGCCGTAGGCGGACGGGCCTCAGTTCACCTCGACGATTCGCCATCCGTGAGCGCGAGCCGATGGTTAGCGCGAACGTATCCACCAAAAACTTGAGTTATCAACACACAGCGAATCACCCAAGAAAAAGTTTTCCACCATGCAAGTCGATGGCGAAAAAGGTGAATTTCTCAAAATGTGGAAGCTGTTCACAGGTCGGGACTTAAAGCAGCGGACTCTTGCGCCGGAGTCACGTTTTACCCCATGTTCGGAGTCGGATGGTGTTTGTCGAGAACACCACCCGACTCCTGGAGGAGTCCCGAAGGTCTCCGACCGAACACCGTAGGTTTTCGCTCTCCCCAGGCTCCCTGTCAATCACCCGCGAGATGTCGCTTCTCGCCACGCTGGAGCTTGCCTAATGTTTCCGAAGGCCAAATGGAAGGCGCATGTCCGGCGCTTCCTGAACCGCAACTGGAAGTTTCTGGTCCAGACCGGAGTAACCATCCTCGGAATCCTGCACAGATGATGGTCCCCTAAAGAGGGGTCATGAACTGCCCATGGATGGAAGCCAGATCCTTCTCGTTCGTGTGGTGGACGGACTTCCCGCCTGAGAATAGGAAGAACCTGCTGTAAGCTCGTAGGATGGGTAGAGCACTTGCGATACCCATCATGTTTGGTCGCGCAACACGGCCCTCGATGGGTTTCGCTTCGCTCTACCCATCCTACGAACTGGAACAACCCGACATGGCGGCATAACTTAAACCAAATGGCCTCCGGCAAACCCGGGGCGGTTCAGACTGCTGTTCATTCAGATGCCATCCGCCGAAAATATTCATAGAGTTCTTCCCGTCGAGTGGTCTTCTTTACAAAAGAAGCTATCAGCTCAGCGACCTCGGGGTGCGCGTAATATTGACAATGTAGCAAGGCAGGATCGGTGAATACCTGCCCAACCAAGATCCCGTATTCAAGAGTGGCTTGCACATCTTGAGCAGGAGGAATGGGAAGACCATAAAGCTTTTGCACGGCAGCGTGGACGTATTCGGCAGCCAGTTGTACCGCCTTGTTTTCGATTGCCTGGTCAAGGAGAACCCTTTGAGCCGTATGAACATAAGGGGGGTCTCGACTGACACGGGCCAACCGATCGAGCACATACGTCGCTCCAAGGATCGAGCCGGCCGCAATCCGAATGCCGGATCTCTCAATCATTCGCTTGAACCTATTGAGGAGATAATACGCTGGCGCAAAGAATATATGATCAAGGAGCCAAATTGAAATGGCTATCGCCAGCTGAAGGGGCCACAACACGAGATGAAGAGCGACAATTGAGCTTTGCCAGACTCGGTTTGGATTCCCTTTCAGGAAGTTTTGTATGGCGTTTTTCTCGACCGAGAAGTGCCGGCCAATTGATGAAAGTCCCGACCATGGCACAGTCATGCCAAGTATGAGTGGAACGGTGTATCGGCTTTTGGGAGGCACATATTTTGCCAATCGTCGACCGTGGCAGAATAAGACCCGATAGTAGTTGGCGGCATATGATTCAGCTACCGACACGAACTTCAGAACGGGGGCATAGCCATACCGTTCGGGCGAGACCTCGATTTCTTTTGCGTGCGAAAGTAAGTGGAAGGCCTCATCGTTCTCGAAATAGAGACAGTAGCAATCGGCCGCGTTAAGGCCGTGGAACGTGCCGGTGTACTTGTGCCTCTCCCCTATAGAGGCCGAATAGATCCAGTTTTTCGGATCTCCAGATGGTTGTATCAGCTTCTTCGCAAAGCTTGAGTAGTCGAGAAAGGGCGTGCCCAGGAACGTAACCGAAGCTATCTTATAAGAAAGAAAGCTGAAGAACCCTTCCGAGTTTAGCGCATGGTAGACTAAATTACCGCCGTGGCTGTGTGCGACAACATGAATGCGACTTATGTCATCGTTCATTGCAACAGCCGTTAGGTACGCGAGAAGATACGCCGCCTCCCGCCGCCGGTCGACCTCTGAGTTCCGTCCAGACCAATAGAACTCTTCCTTATATGCAGATGGGACATGAGCCCAGCATCGCGCGGGAGAGCCGACCAGCTCCAAAGCAAGATCTAGACGTCGGCAAAACTCGCTGCCGCGCCTCCACCAGTTAGCTTCGCTTGAAAACGTGCCATGTACGATAACGACCGTTTCGATAGACACATGCTCCTCCTTAGGACGATCACCAGCCGTGCAGCCCGTAGGATGGGTAGAGCACTTGCGAAACCCATCATGTTTCGTCACGCGGGAAGGCCGTCGATGGGTTTCGCTTCCGCTCTACCCATCCTACGAGCTTGACCGCGCACATCCTCCCTACTTGCACTCAAAGCTCGCCGCGCTCTCCGGATCGCCTTGGCCCTTGTACCGCGCGTGTTGCGGATAGGCGCACAGCGGCCGGCTGCGGCCGGGGAAGGCTGGTCCCGTCGCGACCACCAGATCGGGCGCCTTGCCGTCTTCCACCCAGTCCACGACCGCGCTGAGGAGATCGAAACGATCGAGCGCTACGCCGCTCGAGCAGTGACCCATGCCCGGCACCAGGAAGGTCCGGCTCGATTTCTCCCGCACCAATTCCATGCCGCCGGAATCCGCCGCCATGCGCTCGTAGTAATTCACGGTGTCGTTCGCCGAGAACCAGGGATCGCTCACACCGTGGTAGAACAGCAGCTTGCCGCCACGGCCGAAGTAGCTCGAAAGGTTGGTCCAGTAGGCGGTGTTGGTGAGGCGATCCATCCCGCTCGCGTTGACCCGGTCTTCGAGTTGATCGACGTTGATGCTTTCCCAGACGGGCGGTCCGACCGGACTGCGCGCGCCCGTGGTCAGGATGCCGGGAATGGCAACGCCTTCGGCTGCCACGCCGCTGTCCCACGGGAACGGCGGGTAGACTTGCGTGCCGCGTGAATTCTTCGGTCCGGCAAAAGCTTTCTTCAAGGCTTCGACCTGCGGCGGCGCCATGCAGGAATCCGCCTTGTCATTCGTCTTGTCGCCGTTGCAGGTGAGCACCGCGGGATCGAATTGACAGGCCTTGCCGTCGAAGATCAGGCCATCCTTGACGCCGTCCTTGGCGTCGCAGGCATCAAGGATCGCGTTCGCGATCAGCTTTCGCTCGCCTGCGGAAAACGTCCTGGCGGGCTCCGGCTTGCCGGACGGATCTTTCGGTGCGATCTGGCTGAAGGCAGCGTTGGCCCAGGCGAGACCGATATTGGAATTGCCGGTGCGCAGCGCAGGCGCGCCGGCGACGATGCCATCGAATTGGTCGGGATAGCGCGCCGACGCCAGCATGCCTTCGCGGCCGCCGGTCGAGCACCCCGTGAAATAGGAACGCTTTGCGGGCTGGCCATAGTAATGCGCGACGATCGCCTTGGCGGCGATCGTCACCTTGCCGACGGATGCTTGGGCGAAGTTGAGCGCGGCTTCCTGGTCCTTCAGGAACGAGGTATCGAACACCGCGCCCTGATGACCGCTATCGGTCGAGACCACAGCAAAGCCGCGCGCCAACGCCGGCACCTCGCCGGCCGCGTGGTAACCCAGCGGCGGCCGGATCGAGCCGTTCAAACCGCCGCCGCCCTGAAACAAGAACCGGCCGTTCCAGCGATCGGGCAGGGCAACGGCAAAGCCGATCGCGTAGGACTTGCCCTCGACCCCCACGCGCTGATCGATCACGCCATCCGCGCGGCAGTTCGGCGGCAGCGCCACCGACACGGTGGCCGGCGCCGGCGGTGACGGCTGCACGGTTCCCGGCGGCGCCTCCGGCACCATTTCGGCCTTGGTGATCGTTGCCGTCGATCCCGGCATCTTCCAGCCGGTCAAGTCAGCGCATTTGAGCGCGGGTGGTATGTTGGCTGAAACGTCGGCGCTTGCCGGCGAGATCGCCATGACCATGATGGCTGCGACTGGAGCCAGGCAAGCCATGGCAGCATCAAGCGCCAGATTTCTCTTTCCCTGCATCGTTCTTCCCTGCCGTTTTTTAGATTTTACTGCGGTGCACGCAGCTCACCCTGGCCGCGGACGATCTGGTGCACCGATACTGCAACCATCTTGTGTTATTCGGGAGGGGCAGTCCAGCGGGCGCAGCTCGTAGGATGGATAGAGCACTTGCGAAACCCATCATTCGCCACGCAACGGCTCTCGATGGGTTTCGCTTCGCTCTACCCATCCTACGCACTGCATCACGTTCGAAGTAGTGCCGTCATCTCTTTCCAATGATAAATTCGTACCTTCTCGGTTTGATTCCGCGCGGCTTTGGCGATGGCGTGCGCGATGTCGTTGCCGGTGAGGCCGCGATAGCGGTCGGCGGGGCCAACGAGCAGCGGATTGAGCACGCCCCATATCGCGATGATGAGGCGTTCACGCGGGCGGTCCTCGTCGCGCGCGCCGAGGATCATCGACGGGCGGAAAATATGCGTGTGCTCGAAATCGAGCGCGAGAATGTCCCGCTCCACCTCGCCCTTGGTCCTGAGATAGAACACGCCGGACCCGGCATTGGCGCCGACGGCCGTGACCAGAAACACCGACCGCGCGCCGTTCGCCTTGGCGATCTCGGCCGCCACCACCGGATAGTCATGATCGATCTTGTAGTACGCGGCCTCGTCAGGCGTGTGCTTGCGCGTCGTCCCCAGCGCGATGAAGATCTCGTCCGCAACCAATTGCGGCTTGAGCGCGGGCAGGGACGCGAGATCGCCGATCAGCACCGTGAGCTTCGAATGGCTCACCGCCAGCGGCTTGCGCGCCACCGCCACAACCTGCGAATAGTCGGGACTGTCCAGGAGGTCGCGCAGCAAATGCGAGCCGATGAAGCCGGTTGCGCCGAAGACGAGTGCGGTTTTCATTCAAGCCACCGTTTTGCGCGTGGGACCTGGTTAGTCAGCTCGTAGGATGGGTAGAGCGAAGCGAAACCCATCATGTTTCGTCACGCAACAAGGCCAATCGATGGGTTTCGCTTCGCTCTACCCATCCTACGAGCAGTTGCCAATTCAATGGCTATCCCCTCAGCACTTGAACCCCGCCAGAGGTGGCGCCGACCAAACGCCATGGCCGCATTCGTCGCAGAACTCCTGTTCGATTTCCTCAGAGCCGTCGTGGGCAGCTGGCTGAGACAGGCTGCGTTCGCCATCGGTGCGTGGGTCGATACGAAGATTCACAACCGCAGGGCACGCCTTTTCATCGGCCTCCTGCTCGGGGCCGCCGCCTATTTCGTCATTCCTGTTATCTTCGGCCTGCTGGGTCTTTGATGCCCTGGCTGAGGACATATCTCGTCATCGCATTGGCCGTGGGGGCGCTGATCTCGACGGTGCTCCTCGTTCTGGAGCCGCTGACCGACTTCGCGTTGCTTTGGCTGGAGTGGCCGGGCATCAGCGTAGCGTATTTTTTCCGGGGAGCGGTCGAAGGAAACGCCTTCCTCGGCATCGCCATTTCCTGGCTCGTGAATGCGCTGACCTACGGTCTCGGTGCTTTCGTCATTCTCAGCGCCATCAAGGTGCTGAGGGACGCATGATCCCTCACGCCGTCTCCTCGTCGCCCTTGGCGACGATCTCGACTTCGAAATAGCCCATGTCGCGGAGCTCGGCGGCTTTCTTCTCGGCCGCTTCCCTCGTGTCTCGCTTCAAGATGATCTGGCCCGCTCCGTCGCGGGCACAAACGAAATAAGGCATTCTCGATTCCCAATTTCGTTTGCATACGCACGGAGCCGGGTTCCCGCAATCGGAGGGCTCATTCCTCCAGACCGGCCTTTTGCCGCATCTTGTCGATCAGCTCCGAGGCTTCGGCCTTGGTCAGTTCCTCCTCGGGCAGGTCCTGGTGGGCCTGCTCGGCGAGGGTCTTGAGATAGGATTCCTGGGCTCCGGTCATCGGATCGTCGCCGGAAACCCAGTCTTTCGGGTCCTTCTGGGTGTTGTCGGCCATTGCGCATCTCCTATTCGGTTTTCCGTAGAACGTCGGACTCGACTCTTCGTTCCGTTTTTGTTCTCATGGCGTCATATCTCGAATTCGCGAGGCGGAACAATGCCGGACCTGGACTTTCTCAGGCGGGAGATCGAACGGATGCGCATCCAGATGGGCAGGCAGCGGAAGGAGATCCTCCAGCTGCAGCGGGCGGGGATCGGCACGGCTTCGGCGCAAGCGCTGCTGTCGCGGATGGAGGCGAAGGTCGAGAGCCTGTGCGCGGAACGCGATGCGCTGAAGGCGGCAGAGCCGCGAAAGACCAAGGGCAGGGTGCTCGGTGGGAGGACATGGTGAGCAGGCGGTGGTTCGACGACGAGCGAGACCTGTCGCCCTTCCTGACCGCGCTCGAGGACGTTCGCCGACGGGCGACGCGGGAAGGGTGGTGCTATGCCCACGTCCAGGCCATCATCGTCGCCATCGACCAATACGCGGAAGCGGCGACGGGCAACCGCGAGTATTTCCTGAACAAGCCGGTTTCGATCGGGGACAACCGCAAGGCCGCGGACGTTCCGTGACTGGCGCTGCGGTCTCTGCTGCTGACGTCGGGCGGAGCCGTCGATGCAAGTTGGGCTGCAGCCATGCGCACTCCGTCGCCGGATCGACGTGGCCGCAGAGCGTCGTGCCGATTAGCCCGTGGGACTGATGTTCGGATCATCCGGTTCAGGCAAAACGCCGCAACCGGGTGTCTTCTCCGTGTCGGTCAGCTCCGGCGTGGCGTGCGGACCGGCAGGGTGTGGCCTGCGTTCGGCCGAGGCATCCGCCGGGATCGACTGCAGCCTGGTTTCCGAGTTGCTCTGCATTGCTTCTGCCTGACTTGGTTCGAGCGCGAGCGTTCGCGGCGCGAGGCGGGCGATTGACTCACCGCCCTTCAGCCGGCCGTTGCGCAATTGCGGTTGCTGTCGCTACGCCGGTGCGGACGCAACGTTCCAATTTCAAGGACGTGCTCCATTCAGAGCCCTCGCTGAAGCTGTAGGAACGGAGGAGCAAGGCCCGGGTTGGCCCGAAGCAACTGGAGGCATCTCACGATGGTCAAGGATCTTCCTCGGGACGAAGAGCGAGAAGGCACACGCAAGCTGATGATGTGGGGATCGGCGGCCGCTGCAATCCTCTTTGTGGGCTTCGGGCTGTGGTTTGCGGCTCCCCAAATGTTCGGCGTGACCGACTACGTTGGACGCCCCTCGACCGGCGCGGACAACAGCGCGCCTGCGACCACGGTCGGCACGGGAGTTCCAACACAACGCGACGCAGTCAGCACCGCTGCCAAACAAGATCCCGCTGCAAATGAGGATTCGAGCGGCGCTCGCGCTCGCCAGATCAAGGAGAGTAGCCAGCCGGCAAACCTCACCGCGCAACAACGCGAGCAGCTGCGCTCAGTCCTTTCGACATCGCAAGGCCCCGCAATGGATCGGCCGAATTTCGAGATGATGATCGGCACCTCGGTCCCGCGGCAGACCGAGACGGCGGACCTGCCGCCGGAGGTGACGCAGATCCTCAACGGGTTCTGGGGAGATCAGTACCTGATCGCGGGGAAGTCCCTCGTGATCGTCGATCATCATTCCCGCCGCGTCGCTGCGATCATTGCCGACGTGCGATGACGTCCGCGTTTCGCGAAGACGTCAGGGCCCGCAGGCTCGTTGCGATGTTCCGGCTCGGGGAACGTTGGTCGCTTGAGAGCTTGTTAACCGACCGCGCCCAGGATGCCGCTCCGAATTGGAGGGACATCGATGTCAGACCTGGAACAAGCGATCCGCGAGCGCGCATACCAGATTTGGATGGAGAGCGGTGGGGCGGACGGCCACGCCGAGAGGCATTGGCTCGAAGCCCAGCGCGAGGTTCTTTCCGCCTCGCTTGCCGCAGTCGCGCGCGTCTCGAAAGTCGGCGCCGAAAAGCCGAAGGCGAAGCCGGCAGGTGCGCGAAAGAAGCGCCGCGCCGCCTGACGCGTGCAGTCGCTCGGTCGTGACACGCGCGCGCATGCAAGCCATAAGCACGCGCGTTGTCGTCGCCCCGGACTAGCGGGGTGAGACGGAGGAGGGCGCTGACCTCGCACGCCCGGGCGAAGCGGTCTTGCTTCGCGGCGAGGCAGCCGCACGGCTCTTGCCGGACTTCGGACCAGCTCTTGGTGTGATCCCGTTCTGCTCGTCGAACTGCTTCAGCCAAGCCGCAATGTATCGCGGGTCGTCGGGACAAAGCCGCTCGAGCAAACGAAGGTTCTGCGCTCTGAATTCCACAAGGGTTTTCGGCATCACGGCTCCTCAAAACCCTGCCCGTCGCAAAAAGTGCGGCCGGACGGCCGCCGGGTCAACGGCAAAGAGCGCTTGAAATCCCGGGCGAGCTGATGCAGCGCCAAAAGCGAAAACCCCGCCCTTGAGGAAGCGGGGTTCTCTGTCGAGGTGAAGCTTAGGGACGCTTCAACTGTAAGACGCGCGAGCGGCAAGAAAGTTCAAACGAAAGTGCGCCGCGTCGCTGCAACGTGGATGCGCTCGCCCCGGGCCATTACAAATCCGTAAGTCGGTTGAATATCGACGCCGCAAAACTATCTCTGCGTCAGGCGGCAGCGTAACAAGCCGCCCTTCAACTGACACCCAGCCGCCGCGCTCAGAAAAAGGCGAAGCTGGGTCCTTTGACATTCTCCCGCTTAAGGTCCCGCCTCATTGGCCTCAGAGGCAAACGTCGATGGCTGCCCGCACTTACAACCACGAACGCTGGTCCGAAGACGACGACCGGCTGCTTCGATCCATGTGTGAAACCGGCAAGAGCCTCACGCTGATGATCGTGAAGCTCAAGCGCCCCATTGCATCGATCAGGTCGCGCGCGATCGAGCTTGGCATCAATCTGCCGGGCACGCGCATCGGGCTGCGACGGAAGCGGCGAACCGCTTGAGCCCGCGCGTCCGGACAAGACTGCTCATGTCGCCGCGCCGCTCTACGCGAGCGGAGCGGCTGAACGATGCTCAGGCCGCAATCCGCTGTTCGACCGGCGCCGTCAGGAACTTGAGCGCTTCGGCGTGGGCGAGATCCGGAACCGCGATCGCCGTGTGGCTGTACATCGCGTGTGTGCGCGACGTCGCGATCTGGTCCAGGATCCCCTTGCCCTTGATGACGTGGAGGCCCATGCCGTCATCGACGGGGAAGATCGCCAGCACCACATCGTAGGCCGCGATCACCGCCCTGAGCGCCTCGGCCTTGTCTTCGGCGACATCGACAAAAACACGAACATCTGCCGCGAGTTCACGCAGCTCGTTAAAATCCAGCACTTTGAGGATACTCCAACGCAACCAACCTGACAGAAGCTTGGTCGCGTTAGGTTACTGAAGCGTCAACAACGGATCGCCGGCCACAAGTTTCACGAACGAGGAAGCGCGATGCGATCTAGCGCTTGGCGTCCTCCTTGCGCAGCCTGGCCTCGGCGGCCTCGTCGACGAGAGTCAAGCTGGCCCCGTCATAGCTCAGCTTGAAACCGCGGCCGACGATCCAGATCCAGCCTTCCCGGTCCTTGATGGCCGAGGCGTTGAACTGGTCGGAGATGGATTTGACGGCAGCTTCCTGCGATCCCGGATTGTTCAGCGTCGCATTGACGCGCCAGATCGGATGCGCGGGGTCGGTCTCGTCGCTGTCGACGGCGACCTTGGCGCCGTTGATGTCGCACGCCAGCGTGTACGGACCTCGGCTCGGCCGGCAGAGATAGTGGCGTCGCGCGATGAGCTTGTTGGCCTCGTCGAATGTCATCCCGGGCGAGAAGCCGAACATGTCGGACTTTTTCACGAGGGCGAAGGACGCGGGCTTCAAGAAGCTAGGCTGGATCGCGACGAGGGCTGCGACGGCGACCACGATCAAACCTGCGATGACGATAGCGACCTTCATCAGAACCCCATCAGATACCTTTCCTGGCTTATAGCAGCCGCGGCGCTGTGCCGAGAAAATTGCAGATCCTAAAATTGCAGGTCCTGCAACGTCTTGCACAGGAAGTCGGGAACCTCGGTGAGCCCGTGCTTGCGTTTTCGGCCTCGATAGGGTCTAAGCCCGATCGCTTCATGACTTCTGGCATGAATCAGCAGCGCGCACTCGCGGGTCCGGCCGCGTCCCCAGCAGCAGAATTGCTCCGCGCACCCATTCAAAGGAA
The DNA here is from genome assembly GCF_020193585.1 of Bradyrhizobium sp. IC3195. Lineage (NCBI taxonomy): Bacteria > Pseudomonadati > Pseudomonadota > Alphaproteobacteria > Hyphomicrobiales > Nitrobacteraceae > Bradyrhizobium > Bradyrhizobium sp. IC3195. Next base: position 749,561 of record NZ_JADYVG010000001.1, read on the forward strand.
TTCAGACCATGGCGAAGATGACGAAGACCCAATTGATCGATGCAATTGCCGAGGGCACGCAGCTTTCGAAGAACGACGTGAAGTCGGTGATCGAGTACATGGCGACGGTCGGCTACAAGGAGCTCAACGAGTCCGGCGAGTTCGTCATTCCCGGCTTCGTGAAGATGTCGGTCGTGAACAAGCCGGCGACCGAAGCCCGCATGGGCATCAATCCCTTCACCAAGGAGCCGATGCAGTTTGCGGCGAAGCCCGCCAGCAAATCGGTCAAGGCCTCGCCGCTGAAGGTGGCCAAGGACGCCGTCTGACGTGCCGGCGATGTCGGTGCGGTGGGCTCATTGACGCGCCGGCGCAGCAATCAACGGCCGAGGACCAGGTGGTGCTCGGCCATCGCGATGCCCGAACACCAAGACGACCATCAGGGTAAACAGCACGCGGTACTCGCTTCGTCCTGAACGACGAGCTTCGTTCCCTCACCATCCTCATCCGCTTCACAAGAAAAAGCCCCGCGCTTTCGCGCGAGGCTTTTCTGGCTGACGGCGTTGGGATTTCAGCGCCTGGCCGACAGCCATGGCTTTAACCTAAAGTTGAAATCGCAAAAAGCAACAGCGCCGCCACGACGGAGTATGTTCGTCAGGCGGCGCTGCCGTGTAACTGGGCGCTGAAATCCCCAGCTTCCATAGGTGCTTGCCGCGCCGAAAAGGTTCAACGCCGCCCCCACCAAAATTTTACGTCCGGGCTGGACTTTTTGTTCTCATTTTGTTCTAGTGAGGCGCCTTGATGGACCGTTGGAGGTTGCTCATGACCGTCGAAAAACAGCGCGAAGTGATCAGGCTCTGGAACGAGCTCAGAAAGGTCGAGGGCCCTGCGGCGGAGGAGCTGCGCATCCAGATCCTCGAATGCTTCTCGAAGGAGAAGCCGAAGCGGGCGGCCTGACCTTTGTCGACGCCACGCGGCAACGCGCAAGCGCGATCCGCTCTGAAGGTTCGCGCTTGAGCTGTCGCCGCAGTGCTTGCCGGCGAAGAGTCTTCTCGAAGTTTTGTCGAAGAAGGGTCCTGCCGCGTCGACGGTGTGAGCGTGCGCGCTTCATCGATCGTTAGGATTTGCTCTCCGCGCATTCTTGCGACTCCGATTCGTTCTTCGCGAACGAAACGGAGTCGAAGCTGGAACAAAGCCGGGCGTTCTTGCGCGCTCTCGCCGCGATGGTGCCGGATGCGTCTGGCTAACGATAGCTTATGCGGATGCCGATAACCCTATTCGGTTAGGTTAAAAGCCCAATCGCGTTGCGCTTGCTGCGGCTTGGGGTAGGTGTTCGGCAAAGACAAGCAAGAAACGCCTTTGCCGAAAAACGATTTGCCCAAGCAGCAATTTGCCATGATGCCTTTTTCAACTCCGTCCTTTTTCCAAGGCGACCGGCACACCTACCGGCGCGTCGCCGTCGTCGGCACGCTGTTCTGCCTTGCTTTCGTTGTGATCAGCTTCTCGCTGCGGCCGCAGGCTGAGGACACGCGCGTTGCGGTCAAGGCCGACCGGCTGGTCCGCACGGCAGGCCAAGCCGCGCGCGCCAACTAACGCCGCGCGCCAATTAACGCTCGTCGCCGCAACGGCGGTCATCGGCCCGCGCCTGCGGGGATCCGGCGCCGCGCGAGGCGAGCGCCACGAAGCCGGCATAGCCGGACAGGTTGAGCAAGACTTCGAGCCAGGCGGGCATATCTCTTTCTCTCCGCTCAGCAGGGAACGGACTCAACGTCCGCGCGCATTCCTGGTTCCATACTCCTGCGAAGAAACTCAGAGCCGGGTGGTCGGGTCGAGCCGGCGGCCGAGGGTCGCGACGGATTCGCTCGACGGCTGCTCCTTGAGGAACTCGGCGATGGCCTGCGCCAGCTCGCGGTCGCTCATCGGCGTCGGCGGCGGGCGCAGCGTGCCGACACCGAAGCTGCGGACGATCTCGTCGTAATGTTCATCCTCGGATTTTGGAACCAATTTGCGGATACGGGCCAGCAAAGCGGATAAGGGCAAACTCTCCTCCATGATTGTCGTCCCCGCTGGCAACCGTCATGGTCTGCTGCCATCTGCTCCCATGAAACTGAAAACCCCGCCAGCACCGCGGAGATGCTGACGGGGTCTTCGTGCTGTCGCCTCGACCCGGATGGCGGAGGCTCCCGCACTTGAGAGGCTAACCCCCGTCTCGCCGTTTCGTTCCCGCTTCATCGACATTTCTCGCCTGCGGGCTGGTTCCATCCATGCGGCAACCATCGCAGGCGCTCGCCGTTGTCTCGGCGACACGCGAAGGAGGACAAGCATGAAGAAGACACTGGCAGTTCTGGCCACCATCGCGGCGGTCGGTGTGACCGCGGTCGCGGCGCCCGCGCCGGCTGAGGCGCGTGGCCGCGGCGGCATCGGCCCGGGCCTCGCGTTCGGCCTCGCCGCCGGCGCAATCACCGCGGGCGCGGTCGCAGCGTCCCAGCCGTATGGCTATTACGGTCCCCGCTACCGCTACTACGACGGTCCCGCCTATTACGGACCGGGTCCGTACGCCTATTACGGCGGGCCGTACTACCGTCACCACCACTACCGTCATTGGTAGTCGGCGAATAGCGAAAAGCCCGGAGCGGTGCTCCGGGCTTTTTTCATTCGCAGGTCTTGTTTACTCGCCCATTTTCGCGCTTGCCGACGCGATGATGCCTACGGCCAGAGCGAGGGCCGCTCGACCTTGCGGGCATTCTCCAGCGTCGCCACGAAATATTCCTCGCGCTCGCGCTTGAACTTTTCCTGCGTGGCACGGAAGGCGGCGACACGGGCGGCGATTTCTTCGCGTTCGCGCTCTTTGCGTTGTTCGTCTTCGGTCATGTCAAATCCCCTCTACACCTGAGTATGTGCACATCCGAAACTCAAGCACTGCCGCCGCAATCACGTTGAGTCGCGTCAACACATCCATTGGCACTTCCGAATGGGGCGTCAATGGGGAGGAGGCATTGCAGGATTGTGATATGCGAAGGTCGGAAGAAATTGCCGAGTGCATTGCATTGGCGCTTGATAAGAGCGTCAACGATCTTGTCGCTTGCGCATGTTGCTGTCAGGCCAAACTATTCGGGAGGCGCGATTGATCGCATCGGATCTGCGGAGCGGTATCGAATGGCTCGGCGACATGATCGCCGAGGCCAGGATCATCGTGCCGTTCACCGGTGCCGGCATCTCGACCGAATGCGGCATTCCCGACTTCCGCTCGCCGGGCGGAATTTGGACGCGTAACCGTCCGATCCCGTTCGACGAGTTCGTCGCGAGCCAGTCAGCGCGGGACGAATCCTGGCGCCGCCGCTTTGCGATGGAGGAGGTCTTCGCCGCAGCGAAGCCCGGCCGCGGCCATCGGGCGCTGGCATCGCTCTACCGCGCCGGCAAGGTTCCCGCCGTCATCACCCAGAACATCGACAACCTGCACCAGGCCTCCGGCTTCGCGCCGGAGCACGTGGTTGAGCTTCACGGAAATACCACCTATGCGCGCTGCATCGGATGTGGGCAGGTTTACCCGCTCGACTGGGTGAAGCGCCGTTTCGATGACGATGGCATCGCGCCCGACTGCACCGCCTGCGACGCGCCGGTGAAGACCGCCACGATTTCCTTCGGGCAGATGATGCCGGACGAGGAGATGCAGCGCGCGACAGCGCTGTCGCAGGCCTGCGATCTCTTCATCGCGATCGGTTCCTCGCTGGTGGTCTGGCCGGCGGCCGGCTTTCCAATCATGGCCAAGCGCGCCGGTGCACGTCTCGTGATCATCAATCGCGAGCCGACCGAGCAGGACGACATCGCCGACCTCGTCATCCACCACGACATCGGCGAGACTCTCGGGCCCTTTGTCGGCAATTGAGGCATCAATTTGATTCGCGGCTGTGCAAGCTGTTCATAGGTTCCGGCGAATCTCTTTTTTGTCTATGCGTCTCAACCGGGAGTGTTATCTTTTGAGTCGAAAGATTCGCGTCGCGTCGAATTGAGAACATTCTCTTAAGGCGCGTGATTCGAGCGCCGCCAATGTGGCGGGTTGCATGGCAGTGTGGGGTCCGGGGTTATGGGGTCGTCGGACGGATTTGAGTCCAAGAAGCTTGGAGTTCCCGGACAGGGCACCTCGCAGGGGCGATTGACGCCGGGCGAGCATGGCGGAGCCGGCCGCGACAATGCGCTCAATCCCTTCACCGGATTGGGCGAAGCCAGCGCCAACCTCGTCGAGGTCACCGGCGTCATCAAATGGTTCGACGCCTCCAAAGGTTACGGCTTCATCGTTCCCGACAATGGCTGGCCGGACGTGCTCCTGCACGTTACCGTGCTTAGGCGCGATGGCTTCCAGACGGCTTATGAAGGCGCCCGCATCGTCGTCGAGTGCATCCAGCGCGCCAAGGGCTACCAGGCCTTCCGCGTCGTTTCGATGGACGAGTCGACCGCGATCCACCCGGCGCAGATGCTGCCGCCGCGCACCCATGTCACGGTCACCCCAACCAGCGGGCTGGAACGGGCCCAGGTCAAATGGTTCAACCGGCTGCGCGGATTCGGCTTCCTGACCTGCGGCGAGGGCACGCCCGACATCTTCGTGCACATGGAGACGCTACGCCGCTTCGGCATGACTGAGCTGAGGCCGGGCCAGTATGTGCTGGTCCGCTTCGGGCCCGGCTCCAAGGGCATGATGGCGGCCGAGATCCATCCCGAGACCGGATCGCCGGGATTGCAGTCGCACTAAGGCTATGAATTCCAGCAATTGTGAGCAGAGGCGCGCTGCAAGTCCGGCGCGCCTCTTTCTTTTCTGGCGGTCGCCGCGTAAGGACTGACTTAAGTCCCACGCCGCGAGAGCCCCGATGAATTCTGATCGAAAGGCCGCCTGGTCCGCTCTGAAGGGCTGGCTTGCCGCCATCCTCGTCATCGCCGGCTGGGCCGTCGCCGGCGCGCCGGCCGGCGCCGCCAGCTTCCAGCCGCTCGAGATCGTCACCAAGAACGGCGTGCAGGTGTTCTCGGTCGAGATGGCAACGACCGCGGAGGAGAAGGAGACCGGCCTGATGTACCGCAAGGAATTGGCCGACGGCAAAGGCATGCTGTTCGACTTCAATCCCGAGCAGGAAATCTCGATGTGGATGAAGAACACTTATGTATCGCTCGACATGATCTTCATCCGCGCCGATGGCCGCATCCTGCGCATTGCGGAGAATACCGAGCCGTTGTCGACGAAGATCATCTCCTCCCGGGGGCCCGCCCGGGCCGTGCTGGAGGTGGTGGCAGGGACGGCGCAGAAGTACGGCATCCGCCCCGGTGATCGCGTCGGCCACCCCCTGTTCGGCGGCAAATAGGACGGGCAGGGGCGATTGCGGCACAGGCCGGCGGCTTTGGAAAGCTTGCTGGCGCTCCGGGAAGCGTGTATCGACGGGGCTCGCCGGACATTCGGGGTATAGCGCAGCCTGGTAGCGCGGCAGTTTTGGGTACTGCAGGTCGTTGGTTCGAATCCAGCTGCCCCGACCAGTCCCGGGCGGCGCTGGCCTAGCAGGCTGTTGAAAAAGGTGCTCGCCGCCGACCGGCGACCGTGATTCATTAGCTCCGACGAGATTCGGAGATGGGGCGTGCGCGGCGGCGACAATCGAACGGGCGAGCTGTTCAGCTACGTCGACCTG